>DWZQ01000034.1 GCA_019117485.1 Candidatus Agathobaculum intestinipullorum
AAAGGACGCATACCATGTGCCCTTTGCCTTGTCTTTGTATGCCGGCATTGTGGTTCCCTCCTTACTGCCTGTCCCGCAACCCATAGAATTTTTCCTCGAAGTAGCGCCTGCTCACCCGTCCGGGAATGGTGAGAAAGCCTTTTTTCTTCAGCTCCTCGTTCATTTCCCGCACCAGCTTGTAGGCGTAGGGCTTGGAAACGCCCAGCTCCCTGGCGACCTCCTCCGCCCTCACAAACAGCTCCTTTTCCATGGTCAGCACCTCCTTATTTTTATTTCGCAAATATGTTAATATCCGCATTGTCATTATACATTAACACTGATGTTAATGTCAAGAATTTATTTCGCATTTTTGTTAATATATATCTTGCGTATTTCGCTTTTTTGCGCTATACTATCCTCAAAGGCGGTGAATGATATGACCGTAGGGGATAAAATCAAGAAAATCCGTACCTTTCGGGGCATGACGCAAAAGGAATTGGGCCTTGCCATCGGTTTGGAGGAAAAGGGTGCAGACAACCGGATCGCCCAGTATGAGACGAATTACCGTGTCCCGAAACGGGAGCTGCTGGACAAGATGGCCGAGGCGCTGCGGGTAGACCGCCAGAACTTCTACACTATTGCCCCCGGCTCTGCCGAGGACTTCATGCGGACATTTTTTTGGCTGGACGAGGACAGCCCAGGCGCTATCCGCCTGTTCCAGCTTGTCCGCAATCCCAGCAAGACAGGGGCCTCCGATGATACCAGCGTGCGCTACAATGACAACGACGACTGGCCCATCCATCCTCCCGTGGGGATTTATTTTCAGTACGGACTTGTAGATGAGTTTATGCACGAATGGCTATTGCGCCAGCAGGAACTTGACGCCGGGGAGATCACCAGGGACGAATACTTTGAATGGAAACTCAACTGGCCTTACACCTGTGACGATAGCAAGGACAGTCAGTATTATGTCACCTGGCGGAAAAATAAATAAGACAAGCAAAAAACCGCCCTGCTGAATTTGTCGTTCAGCAGGGCGGTTTTGCTTGTCCCTTTGTGATTATTCTCTTGGGAATACCGGGCGAACACGAATAGTATCAATCCAGTATCAAGAGCCACAGCGACGGGCAAAAAAGCCTGTATTCATGCGGGTTTGCAACCTTTTGACGGTCATTCCCACTCGATGGTTGCAGGGGGCTTGGAGGTGATATCATACACGATTCGGTTAATATGTCCAACCTCGTTGACGATACGGGTCGAAACACGATCAAGTACATCATACGGGATGCGTGCCCAATCCGCAGTCATGAAGTCTGTTGTAGTCACCGAACGCAGCGCAAGCGTATAGTCATAGGTGCGACCGTCACCCATAACACCGACCGAACGCATATTGGTCAGCACAGCAAAATACTGGTTCATCGTATACTCCAAACCGGCCTTGGCCACTTCGTCACGGAAGATGAAATCAGCTTCGCGCAGGATGTCCAGCTTATCCTTCGTGATCTCGCCAATCACGCGGATTGCCAATCCGGGGCCGGGGAAAGGCTGGCGCATGACCAGATATTCAGGCAGGCCGAGTTCACGGCCGAGCTGTCTTACCTCATCCTTGAACAGCAGCCGAAGGGGTTCGATGATTTCCTTAAAGTCCACGAAGTCCGGCAGGCCGCCAACATTGTGGTGGCTCTTAATGACCGCTGCGTCGCCTGCGCCGGATTCGATAACATCAGGATAAATCGTGCCTTGAACCAGATAGTCCACGGAACCGATCTTTTTGCTTTCCTCCTCAAAGACGCGGATAAACTCCTCGCCGATGATCTTACGCTTGGTTTCAGGATCGGATACACCGGCTAACTTGCCAAGGAAGCGGGCTTCTGCATCCACACGGATGAAATTGATATCCCACTTGGAGAACGCCTGCTCGACCTCATCGCCTTCGTCTTTACGCATCAGGCCATGGTCGACAAACACACAGGTCAGCTGATTACCGACTGCTTCCGCAAGCAGAGCCGCTGCGACCGAGGAATCTACGCCGCCGGAGAGCGCCAGCAGCACTTTGCCGGTGCCGACTTTTTCGCGGATGGAGGCAATCGAGTTGTTCTTATAATCCTCCATGGTCCAATCGCCTTTAGCGCCGCAGATTTCATAGAGGAAGTTTTTTAGCATCAGCGTGCCGTTTTCTGTATGGTTGACCTCGGGGTGGAATTGCACACCGTAAAATTTGCGCGTCTCATCCGCAATGGCAACGTTCGGGCACATAGCCGTATGGCCAACTAACTGGAAGCCAGCCGGCACTTTGGCCATATAATCGCTATGGCTCATCCACGAGATGCCTTCGGCGGGAAGGCCTTGGAACAACTTGCAGGTCGTGTCGTAGAAGGTTTGCGTTTTTCCGTATTCGCGTGCCGTATCCTCTTGTGCGGCGGTCACTTCGCCACCCAGCGTATGTGCCATCAGCTGGCAGCCATAGCAGATGCCGAGTACCGGGATGCCCAATTCAAACAGCGCGGGATCGCATTTGGGGGCAGTTTCCTCATATACGCTGTTCGGACCGCCGGTAAAGATGATGCCGATCGGCGCCATACGACGGATCTCATCCACCGGTGTCTTATACGGCTTGACCTCGCAGTATACATGGTGCTCGCGTACCCGTCGCGCGATCAATTGGTTGTACTGGCCGCCAAAATCGAGTACCAGAACAAACTGATGATTTTTCATCGTGGAACCCCTTTCTGACTGGTTCTTTTCCTGTTTAAAATTATGCCACATCTGCATGGTTTCGGCAAGTGGTTTCGTGCGTATTTTATGAGTTTAGCGGTGGAGTACGGATGATTTGCCGCAAACTGCCGGTTTTGTGCATAAAACCCGGATACGCTGTGCATACTGTGGGCAGAGCAACCGTTCAGAAAGGGTGAAAGGGTTTGAAAATGGATAAAAGGCTGCTGACAGCGGCCATTTTGCTGCCGGTTACGATTTTCCTGTTGGGTGCGGCGTTGTTTTCCGGCCGTACGGCTGGTGCGGCGGGTGCCGTACCGGCTGTACCCAATCTGGAGGCGGAAACCTGCGTGGGCATTGCGATTGAGGTAGAGTTGCAAGGTACAGATGCGGATAGCGATATCGTGCTTTACCAGTTAACCGAGCAGCCCCGCCTTGGCGAAGCGCATATTGAGGGCACAACGCTGTCCTATAAACCCGGCGCCAAAACGGGTAAGGACAGGTTCAGTTACACAGCAGTTGATGCTGCGGGGAATACGGCTAAAACAGGCACGATCACGGTTACCATCGGCAAAAATCGTGCCAAGTTAACCTATGCGGATATGGAGGGCAACCCGGCGCATTATGCGGCGCTTTGCCTGTCTGAGCAGGGGATTATGACGGGCGAGTGCATTGGTGGATGCTATTTCTTCCGGCCGACGCAAACTGTCACGCGCAGCGAGTTTATCGCCATGGCGGCAGCGCTGGCCGCATTGCCGGTTGAGCCGACCGGGCAGACTGATTTCGCAGACGACGCGGGCCTATCTGAATGGGCAAAACCCTACGTCAGCACAGCTGCGGCAAATGGCCTGGTAAACGGTTACAAAACAGGCGGCGGCCTGAGCGAAATCCGTGGCCAGAACCCGATCACGCTGGCTGAGGCAAGTGTGGTCATCAATAACCTGTTAGGAGAATCACTCAACGGCCTGCAATATACGATTGCGGGTGTATCCGACGATATGGACTGGGCACAGCAGGCGGTCAGCAGCCTCGACCGGTTGGATGTGATCAGTCCCTTGACGGCAATGCGCGATGACAGCGATCCGATTACGCGGCAAGATGCGTGCGATATGCTATACCGAGCGATGCAGCTGTTGGAATAATACGACAATCCAGCAAGCTATTTAAAATTCGTGCCCTGTCGTTATAGAATGCAATGGCGGGGCTGCATAAAAGGCGGCAACCAGAGATAATCTGGATGCCGCCTAAACTATTATAAATATGTAAATGTATGAAAGATAGGGTAGGGGAGTGTGATTTTATTGTGGCTTCTCTTGCTGATGCAATACAAATTCGGCCAGCCGTTCAGTCGCGTCCGGATGGGCAACAGCCTGCATGGTTTGGCGGACAGTCTGTAGTCGTACCGGATTGCGGAACAGTTCATACACTGCTTCGTCAATCGGGAAATGCTTGGTGATAAGTGCTGCCATGCCGTTGTTGACCAAAAATTCAACGTTGCGTTCCTCATGACCGGGGATGGGGTCGACCAGCAGCATCGGCAGGTTTTTGGCCAAAGCTTCGGATACGGTCAAACCGCCGGGCTTGGATACGATACAGTCGGAAGCGCTCATCATCACCTCAACGTTGTGCACAAAGCCGTAGGGCTTGACGACACAGCTGCCCTCATAACGGGAAGCAAATTGCTCAACACGCAGCAGCATCTTTTTGTTGTTGCCGCACACGACCAGCAATTGAAGCGGCAGACCGATGCCGGTCAACTTTTCCAATGTTTTCACATGGTCGGCATAGCCCATGCTGCCGCCCATAAGCAGAATGGTGCGCATATGCGGATCAATACCAAGCTGGGCAGCAGCGTCCTCGCGCGACAGATGCTGGTTAAATTTGGGGTGCACCGGGATACCGAGCGGCAGGATGCGGCGCTCTGGAATACCGCGCTTGACACAGCGATAGGTCAGCAGTTCGCTTGCCGTTACAATGTACTGTACGCGCGGCACATCTTCCCAATACGGATGCAGGGTATAGTCGGTTACGATACCAATGGTAACGATATCGTCCAACTTTTTACGTTTTTTCAGCTCATCGACCATTTGCGCCGCGAAAATATGCGTGCATAGGATAACATCGGGCGCATAACCTGCGAGCACCTTGGCAAATTTGGATGCGCCAAGCGCGTTAATGATATTGATAATACTCGGCGCATTGGAAAAATAACCAGCGCCATTGTTTTCAGCCAGTTGGTAGACTAGCCGGTACAGCGTTTGCATGTGCTTAGAGGAAAACAGGTAGCCTTTGTCGATTGTGTTTTTGATCAGGTTGCTGATATAGGCATACACGTCCAGGGTCTGCACTTCTGCGCCCTTACTGGTCAACATATCGCCGATGGCTTTGGCGGTTGCGTGGTGGCCAAAACCGGCCGTGACGGATAAAATCAATACTCTCATAACCGGAACCTCTCCTTAGTATCAGAGTTATTTTACCCCATCGCAGGAAAAATTGCAAACCAAACCGTATGCGGACAGCGTATCATTGTAGGAACGTAGTGCGGTAAGCGTCCAGTACCTGCTGTTCCAATTCTTCCCGCAGCGCAACGCCAACCGGATGGGCAACATCGCGAAAACGTCCGTCCGGCATGCGGCGGGATGGCATCGCGAGGAACAGGCGATCATGGCCAGCGATGATTTTGATGTCGTGTACGGCTAATACGCCGTCAAAGGTGACTGAAACCAATGCCCGCAGCTTGCCGTAAGTGGGGACATGGCGGAATTTGATGTCGGTAATCTGCATGTGATACTCCTTTTGTGATGAAATCCGGGATTTTGTTTTGTTTGACTATTTTCATTTTAACAAAACTATACTATAATATACCTTGTCTGGAAAGAATAAATACAAAGCCGGCGGGTGTTGCGGTTCATGCACCCGTGGAAAATGTAGAAAACGGGAGGATTTGGGGAAATGGCCCTGTCTATCAAGCCCTATATTGAAAACAAGGAACGCATCCATTTGATCGGCATCGGCGGTGTGTCGATGAATTCACTGGGCGAGTTGCTGCTCAGCCGCGGCGTGCCGGTAAGCGGTTCGGATCGCCTGAAAACCGATGTCACCGCGCGGCTGGAAGCCAAGGGCGCTAAAATCGCTTATGAGCATAAGGCGGAAAATGTGGAGGGTGCGTCGCTGATCGTGCGAACGGCCGCTGTGCATGATGATAACTCGGAAATTGCTCGCGCGCATGAGTTGGGCATTCCGGTGATGGAACGCGCTGAGGCATGGGGACACCTGATGCGCGATTATGAAAACGTGGTCTGCTTGGCAGGTACGCACGGCAAAACCACTTCGACTTCGATGATGACGCTGATGACAATGGAGGCGCAGATGGACCCGACCGTCATGGTCGGCAGCAATCTGCCTGCCATTGGCGGGACGCTGCGCATCGGCGGCAAGGGGTGTTTTGTGGCGGAGAGCTGCGAGTATTGCAATTCCTTCCTGTCCTTTGCGCCCACGGTTGCAGTGGTGCTCAACGTCGAGGAAGACCATCTCGACTTTTTCAAGGATTTGAACGATATCATCCACTCGTTCCGCGGGTTTGTAGAACTGACACCGATGAATGGGCTGGTAGTCGTCAATGGGGATGATCCGAATGCCATGCGCTGCGTGGACGGTTTGGATCGCCGCATCCGCACGTTTGGCCTGAACGCTAATGCGGACGTGCGCGCGACTGACATCCGCGATGTAAACGGTTATTACCGTTTTACCGTGCTGGTCGATGGTTCGCCTTATGCCAAGGTAGAACTGTCCGTACCCGGCCGGCACAATATGCTAAACGCGCTGGCCTGCTGCGCGGCTGCTGAGTTCCTCGGTGTGACAGGGGAAGCTGCCGCGCGTGGCCTGAATAAATTCACAGGCTCGTCCCGCCGCTTCCAACTGGTCGGCAAGATGCCGAACGGCGCGACCGTGGTTGACGACTATGCACACCATCCCAGTGAGATGCGTGCAACGCTGTCAGCGGCGCGCGAAATGGGCTTTGACCGTATCCTGTGTGCATTTCAGCCGCACACCTACACGCGCACAAAGGCGCTATTCGACGAATTTGTCGAGGCGCTTTGTCTGTGCGATCAGGCGGTGCTGGCGCCAATTTACGCGGCGCGCGAGCAAAATACCATCGGTATCTATTCGTCCGACTTAGCCCAAAAGGTGCCGGGCGCGGTTGCGTTGGACAGCTTTGCAGAGATTGCAGACTATCTCAAACGTGAGGCCGGTGCAAATGATCTGGTGCTTACGATGGGCGCGGGAAATATCAACGAGGTCGGCCCGATGCTGATCAAGTAAACATGGTCGCCGCAGCATGTGCTGCGGCGATTTTTTTTACGCCGTTTTTTCAAAAAATGGTTAAGAGAGCGCAAAAATATGGATAAAGCACCTTGACAAAAATCATAAAGTAGTGCATACTGACAGTACAATGAATTATGCAATTTGTATAATTCGGATGCATGTATGCTGGTAAGGAGGGTGCGTTATGAACAACAACTTAATCATCACCATTGGCCGTCAATACGGTACCGGAGGCCGCGAGATCGGCCAGAAACTCGCGCTCCGCCTTGGCATTCCGTTTTATGACCGGGAGTTGATCACCCGCGCGGCGAAAAAGACCGGTTTTGATGAAAAACTGTTTGAACAGCTCGATAAACGTGCGACGAACAGCTTTTTGTATTCGCTGACAATGTTTGGTTCAGTCGGACTGAACAGTATGAGTTTGACTGACCAACTCTATCTGGCTCAGTCCAATATCATCCGCGAGATGGCGGAGGATTCGTCCTGTGTGGTTGTTGGCCGCTGCGCGGATCATGTGCTGCGGGACTTCCCGAACAAGTTTGATTTCTTCATCCACGGATCGATTGAGGATCGTGTTAAGCGCATCCAGACCTGTGGCGATTACGAAATTGAAGGCAAGACCCCGGAGGCTGCACTGGAAAAGATGGATAAGCAGCGCTCTACATATTATAACTACTACACCGGCAAGGTGTGGGGCAAGTGTGACCACTATGACCTGTGTATCAACGCGGGCCGTTTGGGCGTCGAATATTCGACGGACATCATTACGGAGTATGTTAACCGCCTGAAAAAGTGACGTTTCACAGCAAAGGGAGAGAGGTTGGAAAGCCGCGCCAAATTGGCGCGGCTTTCCACTTGCGGTGGGTACTTCCAGATATCATAATCCTCTAACTGAATAAAAGGAGGCGGGGAAGATGAAGCGGTTTGTAATTGGTATTGCTGCGGCTTTGATGGTGGGAGCCTTGTGCGGCTGCGATGCAAGTGTTTAGGAGGATGTTGCTAGGCTGGACATAGCGCCCGAGCCGGATAGCCTGCTGCGCGTATTTATGGCGTGGCAACCGTTAGACAAGCCGCTGGAGATTACACCGCCAACCTTTGTGCCATTTGTGCGAGAAGGTTTCCGGTTGTCGAGTGGAGGGTACAAAAGTACCGTAAACAAACAAAAAAAGCCCGCATCAGCGGGCTTTTTGTAGTTGCGAAGAAACGAGGCCATCAGTCCATGAAATAGGGGGCGACGGAAGGGACGGTTGCGATACGTTCGGCCGCGTCTGCAGAATCGCGCTTGAGCCGTGCAGCGCAGCGGCGGCAAAAGTCCTCGTAGAGCGCGGGTTCATCCCGCATTTGTTGCTTGAAGCCCCAGATATGGGTAAAATAGCCCTGCTGCGCGCCGGTGGACAGCGCTTCCAGATCGGATAGCGCGGCAGCACGGACGCCTTTTTGTGCAGCGCACATTGCAAGCAGCCGCTGCTCTGCAAAAACCATGTAGGTCAGCACATCATCCGCGTTGGGTGAGCAGCGAATAAAGCGGATGGACATATCGGTGTAGTATCGGCGAAATGCATTATCGGCCAAATAGCATAGCGCGGTGTTGAACGGCTGCACCGTCCAGTCAAGTGAGGTAAAATCAAAATCGTGCGTTTGGGTAAATGCCTGCGCGTCCGGATAGATGTCCGGCATGATATCTTCACGGTGGATGGCGGCAGCATCCAGACCGGCGAGCAATGGCTCCAAAGGCTTCCAGCAGATAAAATCCGTGTCGATCATCACGCAAGGGGACGGCATCGCGGACAGCGCGTACAGCTTGCCCGCCGCCCAGAATGCCATTGGATTAACGTCCTCTGGAATGGCATCGAGCAGTGGATGCACGCCCTCATCCCACAAAAAAGAAAGGCCGAGCGAGTCATAATACTGCTGGGCCTTTGTATCACAGATCATACGAATAGGGCCATTTTCCCGCCGCCATGCGAGTGCAGACAGCGCAGTGGTCAGAAGCTCAAACGGTTCTATCGCATAGGGGCGGTCAGAGGAGCGCGCGAAAAATGGGCGTGTCCAGTTGGAGTGAAACGCACGCAACATCAAACCAGCTCCAATCCATAACCACCGACCAGGTAGGTACATGAACCAAATACATAGGAACCTGACCCGGAGGAAAGATAGATGGTGCGGTATGAGGTGGTATAGGAGGTCACATAGGAACCTGATCCAGACCCTGAACCAGTGTGTAAAAATACCGTACGCGTTACAGTGACCACATGCACGCCGTTTTCCAAGATTTCGACCGGCGGCAGCGCACCACCCATGATTGGAATAGGGGGTTGTCCGTCCTCTGCGGGATACCAGCCGTCCGGATAGGGATCGACTGCAAAAACGCCGGTCGGAGTCGGTTCATCGACTACAACCTCTTCCGGTTCCGGTTCGTCTGTGGTGGGAGGCTGCTTGTGCCGCGCGAAGCTATCCTCATCCATCGCTACGCCGTCAATTGCGTGGTAATGCGCCGGATCCATCGCCAAGATGCCCTCGGGGATGGGGATAGGTTTTGCGGGTACTTCCGGCTCAGGTTCAGGTGCCGGTTCAGCGGGCGCGCAGTGTTTTTCGTAACTGTCCAGATCGAATACAACACCGTCGATCTCACGGTAATTTTCTGGATCCATTGCCAGAATACCGTTTGGTTTAGACATGGCTGCGCCCCCTTGCATTGGAACTCTATTTTAATTATACTGTACCGGGCGATAAACCGCAATGAGAAAATTACGCGGTGAAAAAGATTTTTCAACTTTACAGAGACCTGTACGCACAGTATAATGATAGGCACGGAAAAAGGGGGTACATACATGGACTTTTGGACATTGGAGCGGTCGGTTTGGGCGGTACTGCGTGAAGAAACCCGCCCGATTCTGCTTTACGGCATGGGGGACGGCGCGGATAAAATCCTTGCACAGTTCGACATATATGGTATCCGCGCGTCCGGCGTGTTTGCAAGCGATGAATTTGTGCGTGGGCACAGCTTCCATGGGTTCCAGGTGCTCAAATTGTCCGAAGCGCTCGCGCAGTTTGGCGAGGATATTGTGATTGTGATCGCGTTTGCCAGCCAGCGTCCAGAGGTGCTGGACAAAATGTACACGCTTGATACAAATTATACGGTATACGCACCCGATGTACCGGTTGTACCCGGCCCTGTTTTTGATGAAGCGTTTGTCCAGAGCCAAGCGGATGAAATGCAGGCTGCGTTTGACCTGCTGGCTGATGAGCAGTCACGCCGGGTGTTTCTTGATACGGTGCGGTTTAAGCTGTCCGGAAAATTGCAGTATCTACGTACAAGTGAAACCGATAAAGACGAGGCATTTCACTCCATCCTGCGTCCGACTCATACAGAACATTTTGCTGATCTAGGCGCGTATACCGGTGACACCATTCGTGAGTTGCTGCACTATACGGATGGTGCATTTGCGTCAGTCACTGCGCTGGAGCCGGATCGGCGCAGCTTCCGCAAGTTGACTGGCTACGCGCAAACACTTGTGGGTGCGATCCGATGCGAACAGGCGGGGGCATGGTCGTGCGATACCGTATTACGTTTTTCCGATCAGGCTGGGCGGCAGTCGCGTGTGTCGGGACAGGGCAAGGAGACGCAGATGCGTGCGCTTGATAGCGTGTTGGACGGTGCTCCCTGCACTTATCTGAAAATGGATGTGGAGGGTGCGGAGTATGAGGCACTGCAAGGTGCGGAGCAGACCATACGGCAGCACCGTCCGAAGCTCAACCTTGCTGCCTACCATCGCAGCGCAGATTTTTTTGCGCTGCCGTTAGCGGTGCATGCGCTCTGTTCGGATTACCGGCTATATCTGCGACACCATCCTTATGTGCCGGCGTGGGACACCAATTTGTATGCGGTTTGTCCGTAAAAAATACTGGAAATCAAAGGAGACAGGCGGTATAATAAAGACAGATTATTCTGCAAAGGAGAGGTTTACAATGGGCTGTTTCTACTGTGACGAACATCATGAAGGCCGCGAAGCGATCATGTTTAAGGTTGGCGATATGAAGGCGGGTACACTGTACCTGTTCAAGGATCAGGCGCATAAGGGACGTTGCGTGCTGGCGCTTGGTACCCACAAGAAGGAACTGTGTGAGTGCGACGATCAGGAACGCACCGATTTTATGGCCGACCTGGCGGCAGCGTCCGGCGCAGTCAAGAAGCTTTGGGGCTGCACTAAGATTAATCTCGGTTCGTTTGGTGATACCAACCCGCACTTGCATTTCCATATCGTCCCGAAGTACGAGGGCGGTTTTGAGTTCGGCGGCAACTTTGCCATCACCAATCCCGAACCCGTACATCTGACCGACGCAGAGTATCAGGAGATGATTGCGGCGCTCAAGCAGGAGCTTGGAATCTGATTTTGCTACAAAGAAGGGAAAAGGCGAAACCCGCTTGGGTTTCGCCTTTTTCGCTGCACGAGGCTTATTCGCTTTCCTTTTCGGCCAGTCGGTAGCCTACGCCGACTTCGGTGAACAGGTATTCCGGTTGTGCTGGGTTTTTCTCGATTTTCCGGCGGATATTCGCCATATTGACGCGCAGAATCTGGTTGTCTCCGCCCGCACGCGGCCCCCACAGTTCCTTGATTAAATAGTCATAGGTCAACGTCCTGCCTGCGTATTTGCCCAGTAGGGCAACGATGCGGAATTCACTGAGCGTCAGGTGCACGTTTTCGCCGCACATCAGGACCTGATGCTTGTTGTAATCAATTGTCAGGTCTCCGACCGTATAGGTGCCGTGTTGGGCAATTTCGCTGCTGGGCGAGGTGGTACGGGTATGTCGGATGGCGGTGCGCACACGGGCAAGTAGTTCGGCTGTGCCGAAAGGCTTGGTCAGGTAGTCATCCGCTCCAGCATCGAGTGCGGCGACCTTGTCGTTTTCGTGTGCGCGCGCTGATACCACGACTACCGGCAGGCTTGACCATGCGCGTAGGCCGCGTAGCACCTGCATTCCGTCCATATCCGGCAGACCGAGGTCAAGAATGACCAGATCGGGGCAGTGGGATGAGAGCATGGCGGTTGCTTCCGCACCGGTACGGGCCTGCAAGGTTTCGTAGCCGTTAGAGGTGAGGATGGTCGAAATGAAATGCGCGATGCTTTTTTCGTCCTCTACGATCAGCACCTTTTCTCGAATATTCATGGTTGGCAAACTCCTTCATCAGTAAGCGGCAGGCAGAAAGTAAATTCTGCGCCGCAGGGCAGGTTTTGTGCGTGCATGGCGCCGCCGTGTGCATGAACGATTGCCATACAGACGGATAACCCCAGTCCCATATTGCGCTTGCCGTCGCCGGACGGCGTTTCGCTGCGCTTGAGCGTTCCGTCAAACAAGCGCGGAAGCTCATGGGGTGGGATGCCGCAGCCGTCGTCCTGCACAGTAAAGCAGGCGCAGGTTGGTGTGCGGTGGACGCTGAGCCGGATCTCGTGCACAGTTTGTCCATGCACAGCGGCGTTTTCCAGCAGGTTAGCCAGAACCTGCTCGATCAGGATTGCGTCCATCGGCACAAGCAGCAGTTCGTCCGGCGCGGATACCGTCACTTGTATGTTGGGAAAGCGACGTCGGAACTTGCGCGCAGCTTCCCCCAGTATCTCTTCTGCCGCTTCTGGCTTTTTATCCAGTTGGGCGCGCGTGTCACCGATGCGCGTGATGGACAGCAGGTTTTCCACCACCCGGATCAGCCATTGTGCTTCGTCGCGCGCTTCGGCAATGAGCGCGCGCTGCTCTGCAGCAGATAGGGACTCGGTTTCCAGCACCGCCGAGGTAGCCCCGACAATCGAGGTCAACGGCGTGCGGATGTCATGGGAGACCGAGCGCAACAGGTTGGCGCGCATCTTTTCCTTTTCACCTTCTACCCGCATCTGTTCCTGCTGCTTTATCTTGGAGGTCATCGTACAGGTTACGATAGACACGCAGAACATCGTCAGGAAAGTGAGGGGATAGCCGGATATCGTGAAATTAAAGGCCCAGTAGGGATAGGTGAAAATGTAGTTGGTGCAGATCACACCGCAGACGGCGGCAAGCGTGCCGAACAGATAACCGTTGGTAAAGCGCGATATCAGAAGCACAGCCAGCACAAAGATAGGGGAAGCAAAACCAGCGCTGCTGTCGGCCATGCGCAACAGGAAGCAAACGCCAGATGCACAGATAAGGATACCGAAAAAAATCAGGAAGTCACGCAGGCAAACCGGAAACAACGGTGCTTTGAATTGGTTGGATTGCATGGGAATACCTCCTGCGTTAGAATTGGGGGTAGAGAAGTCCATTTCTACCCAACTATAATTATAGCAGAAATAGTGTTAATTTGTCGTTAAAAAGAAAATAAAGCACATATGGGGTCGGGACTGTCCTGTTTTTGCGCATGGTGAACGCAAAGGGCAAAGAAAGAGGTGACAATTTACGCCTGACGTGGTATAATCTCAATCATACACAGGCGCGGCCTGACAAAAACCCGGTCAAATCGGGCAAACGCAGGTATCAGGGTGCGCCGCTGTCTGGAGGGTTTCAATTTGCTTTGGAGAGCTTTGCTGAGCGGCAACTTACAGTCTGCGTTTATCACGCTGGCGCTGTCGCTGCCTGCAATTGTACTGTGCCTGTCTGTGCATGAAGCGGCGCATGGCGGCGCGGCGTGCCTGCTTGGCGACCGCACCGCACATGACTCAGGCCGTCTTACGTTGTCGCCGCTGGCACATATTGATCCGATCGGTTTCCTGTGCTTGCTGCTTTTTGGTTTTGGCTGGGCGCGTCCTGTGCCGGTTAACATTTCCAACTTCAAAAACCGACGCTGGGGCATGGCCCTGACTGCGCTGGCAGGCCCGCTGGCGAATTTTCTCACCGCGTTTGTTGCATACTGCTTGTATGTACCGATTTGGCTATACGGTAACAGTGCGTTTATGCAGACGCTATGCCTGTTTTTATCAATCGTGGCAAGTATGTCGGTCGGCCTTGGCGTGTTTAATCTGATTCCGGTGCATCCGCTGGACGGTTCGCGCGTGTTGGACGCATTCCTGCCGTTTTCTTGGTCGCTCAAGCTACAACGGTATCAAAATCTGATCCTATTGGTGTTCATCCTCGCCCTTTGGCACGGCTGGCTGGACGGTATTATGAGCTGGGTCAGCTCCGGTATCCTGAATTGGGCGCTGCGGTTCATGGGCCTGTTCCTGTAAAGGTGTGGCTGCATGGAATTTCATTTGGAGCATTTTGACGGGCCGCTTGATCTGTTGCTGCACCTGATTGCAAAAAACAAGGTCAGCATTTATGATATCCCAATAGCCGAGATTCTTGACCAGTATATGGCTGTGCTGCACGAAGCGGAGGCCATGGATCTTGATGTTGCCGGTGACTTTGTGGCAATGGCGGCGCAGCTGGTCTATATTAAATCCAAAATGCTGTTGCCCCGCCGTGAAGAGGAAGAAGAGGAAGACCCGCGTGCTAGTCTGGTTGAGATGTTGCTGGAATACCAACGCATCAAGGAAACCGCAGCCTTTTTCCGTGAAAAAGGCGAGCTTGGGCGCGATCTGTTCGTGAAGCCGCCGGAAAATCTGGGCAACGCCCCAGTCGAGTATCACCAGACGGTGGGCGACCTGATTCGTGCGGCCAATAACATGCTGCGCCGCGCACAGCGGCGTGTGCCGCCGTCGGCCAGCGCGTTTACCGGCATCGTTGGACGCGAACCGGTACCGGTTGAGGGACGCATCACCTCCATCCTCAAGCGATTTCTGTACCACTTGCGCGTGCCATTCCGACGGCTGTTTGACGATGCCACCAGCCGTTCAGAAATTGTAGCGACCTTTCTGGCCGTGCTCGAACTGTCCAAGAACCGTCGTATCCGGCTGGAGGGTGACGGCGAGGATATGGAGCTGACGCTGATGCATGATAAAGGGGAGTAACAAACCGATGACCGAACTGGAGGCTGGACTGGAAGCCGTGCTGTTCGCCGCAGGAGACGCGGTGCCGGTAGACCGGCTGACGGCTGCGTTGGAAACCACGCGCGAGGCGCTGCTGGAAGCGGCTAGCGCTTTGGAAAACCTGTATGATTTTGAAAATCGCGGCATTATGCTGCTGCGACTGGAGGACAAGCTGCAATTGTGCTCCCGCCCTTTGTACGCAGATGCGGCGCGCCGCGTAACCGAATCACGTCGCCCGCCATCGCTGACACCGGCCGCGCTGGAGGTACTGACAATCATCGCGTACCGGCAGCCGGTGACACGCGCATTTATCGATCAGCTGCGCGGCGTGGATTCAGGCGGTACGGTTGCAGGCTTGGCCGAAAAAGGGCTGATTGAGGAGGCGGGACGTATGGACGTACCCGGCCGTCCCATCTTGTACCGGACGACCGAGGCGTTCCTGCGTACTTTTGCGATTCGCAGTTTGGACGAATTGCCCGAACTGCCTGCGCTTGCAGAGAGCGAGCAGATGGAGTTGGAGCTGGACGAACAGAATGGGCAAATGCCGTCCGATGTATCTGAAACCGCGCGGCAAACGGAAACGGAGTGATGCCGTATGCCGGTAGTATTGATACTGCTGATGGTGCTGTTGGGCTTACTCTTGCTTGCATTGCTGGTCGCTATACTGCTGCTGAGTGTGCGTACCGGCGTGGAAGCGGTGGGTGTCAACGGTGAGGTAAGTGTGGAACTTCGATATGGCATGGTCCGTATCCCGATCTGGCCGCCGCCGCAGCACCGGAAAGAAAAAGCCGAAGAGACACCGCCGCCCGGCGAGAAAAAATCAAAAAAGAAAAAAAGACGGAAGCAGAAAAAATACCGCTATTCGCTCAATCGGGATGCGCTGGACGTATGGGAAATTGCCGATCTGGCGCTGCGGCTGTTGGGCGAACTGGCTGGCACGCTATGCATTAGTCGTTTGCGCGTACGCGTATTGATCGGGACGGATGACGCTGCCCAAACCGGCGTAGCGCTGGGTACTTCCGCTGCGTTGGCCGGCATGATTGTCCCGTTTTTGGAGAATACTTTTGACATGCGGGAGTATCACGTGGATGTGGATGCGGATTTTGAGGCCGACCACACCGACTGGGCGTTTACCGTGTTCTGTTCGCTGCGCCCTCTGCGGGTACTTTTGTGTATGCTGCGGCACAGCGGGGAGCTATTCCGGATGTATAAACGACTGATCAAGAAAGAAGAGGCGATAAATCATGAATGAGCATCCCATTAGCAACTTGATGACCCAAACTATGGCGAAGATCAAGGAAATGGTCGATGTCGATACGATTATCGGCACGCCAATCACTACGGCGGACGGCACAACCGTTATCCCGGTATCCAAAGTGACATTCGGCTTTGCATCGGGCGGCAGCGATTTTATGCCGAAGCACGGTTCCTCGTCGCAGGCGCCGCTGGCGTTTGGCGGCGGTGGCGGTGCAGGCGTAACGGTATCACCGGTCTGCTTTCTGATCATCGCGCGCGATGGCAGCGCCAACATCCTCGGCGTCAATGCGCAGGCTTCCACGACGGTTGACCGTCTGGTCGAAATGATCCCGGGCGCGATCAATAAGGTGTCAAGCTTTATTGAGGGCTACAAGGGCAAGGCCGACATCGCTGGACAGCCGAATAACAGCACGACTTCTCCAGACGACGAATAAGGCCGCCATTCCCCGCAAAACCTACTCGCAGATATGCCGAGTAGGTTTTTGTCATGCAAGGGGAGTGGTGTGAACGTGAAAAAATTACTGTGCTGCCTGCTGTGGTGTGTGCTATGCCTGCCTGTCGCGGGGGCCTTGAGCGCGAAGGCAGCGGTGGTGATCGACGCGGACACAGGCGAAGTGCTGTACACGCATAACGCGGATACGCGTCTGCCGATGGCGTCAACGACCAAGATTATGACCGCACTGGTGGCGCTTGGTGAGGGGGATCTCGACCGGACGTACACCGTCAAAAAGGAATACACGCAGGTAGAAGGCACGTCGATATATCTGCGCGAGGGCGAGACGCTCACGCTGCGCGACACGCTTTACGGCCTACTGCTGGAATCGGGCAATGACGCTGCGGTTGCCATTGCAGGCGAGTGCGGCGGTCAGACAGCGTTTCTGCGTAAAATGAACGACCGGGCGGCTGCACTGGGGCTGACCAACACGCATTTCGATAATCCCAACGGTTTACCGAGCGCAGACCATTATACAACCGCGCATGAGCTGGCTATTATCACGGCCGAGGCGATGCGCGACCCGGTATTCCGGCAAATCGTCTCAACCAAAACGTATTCAGTTGGCCAGCGCACGTTTACTAACCATAACCGGCTTTTGAGCATGTATGAGGGTGCGATCGGTGTGAAAACCGGCTATACCAAGGCGGCAGGGCGCTGCTTGGTATCTGCCGCCGAGCGTAATGGCCGCACGTTGATTGTTGTGACGCTCAACGACCCGGACGATTGGAACGACCACATCGCGCTATTCGACCAGTGCTTTGCACAATATACGCCGGTTACGCTGCACGAAGCGGGTGATACCGTTACGCAGTTACAGGTATTTGGCGGTGACGTGGATACGGTACCGCTGATTGCACGCAATACAGTAACGGCATATTTGCTGCCCGGCGAGCGTGAACGCATTCAAACGGTGCGTTACGGGGAGCGGATCTGTTATGCGCCGGTTGTGCAGAGCGCATCAGCAGGGCGTGTCGAATACCGGCTGGATGGCGTGCCATTGGCGGATGATGCGCTGGTATATGGCGGGGCAGTGCTGTTGCCGCCGGAAGAAAAAAGCTTTTCCGAGCGGCTGTGGGACAGACTGTTCGGTGACAACGGATAATGTATTGACAACAAATGGAGGACACCCGATGGAAGAGAGACTGCAAAAGATTCTTGCGCAGGCCGGGCTTTGCTCGCGACGCGAGGCGGAAAAGTGGATGCTGGATGGGCGCGTGACGGTAAACGGGCGCGCCGCATCGCTGGGCGACCGTGCCGACCTGCGGCGGGATAAGGTGCTGGTCGACGGCAAACCGATCGGCATCGCTGAGGAAAAACGTTATCTGATGCTGTACAAGCCACGCGGTTATGTTTCAACCCGGAAAGACGAGCGCGGCCGCAAGACTGTTGCTGACCTTGTGCGGAATTGCGGGGCGCGCGTCGTACCGGTCGGAAGGCTGGATTACAACTCCGAGGGCTTGCTGCTGCTGACCAATGACGGCGACTTGGTGCATGCGCTGACCCATCCACGGCATGAGGTGGAAAAACACTATGAGGTGCGCGTGCGCGGACGGTTGGACAACATCCCACATTTGTCCGAGCCAATGGAGATTGACGGCTACCGGATTCGTCCGGCGACAGTTGTCGTATTGGAGCAGGACGCGCAGAGCGCTAAGCTGCGTCTGAGCATCCACGAGGGACGCAACCGGCAGATTCGAAAAATGTGCGAACAGTGCGGGTTGGAGGTGCGTCGACTCAAGCGGGTGGCGGTAGGAGATTTGCCGCTTGACCCAAGGCTGAAAAGCGGGACGTGGCGCGACCTGACGGCAGAGGAACTGGCGTACCTGCAGGAAATTGCTGCAAATTTGCAGGATTGATGCGAAACAACTTGCATTTTGTCGAAGAGACGCTTAAAATAGAAACGGCAAATGCATCTTTTGCATGCAGGGGAGAGGAACAATGAACGACCTGATCAATAAGATCCAGAGCGAACTGCCCGGTTTTTCCAAGGGACAGAAGCAGATCGCCCGTTTTATTCTGGAACATTATGATAAGGCTGCCTTTATGACGGCAAGCCGTTTGGGTACGACCGTCGGCGTGAGCGAGTCAACTGTGGTGCGCTTTGCCACCGAGCTGGGCTACGACGGCTATCCGCATTTGCAGCGCGCCCTGCAAGAGATGATCCGCAACAAGCTGACTTCGGTGCAGCGTATGGAGGTTTCCAGTGACCGCATGGGCGGGCGCGACGTGCTCCAGACCGTATTGCATGCGGATATGGATATGATCCGGCAGACGCTGGATGAAATCGACCGCGACGCGTTTCAGGGCGCGGTCGACGCATTGATTGGCGCCAAACGCATCTATCTGCTCGGCGTGCGCTCGTCGAGTGCGTTGTCGAGCTTTGTGGGGTTCTATTTTAACCTGCTGTTTGAAAATGTCCGTCTGGTACATACCAACAGTGTCAGTGAGATTTTTGAGCAGGTGTTGCGTGTTGGGCCGGGGGATGTGGTATTCGGCGTTAGCTTCCCGCGTTACTCTAAGCGCACACTTAGCGCGATGCAGTACGCCCGTGATCGCGGTGCGCGTGTGATTGCGCTGACGGATTCGCACTTATCGCCGCTGGCACGTGTGGCTGACCACCTGCTGCTGGCACGCAGCGATATGGCTAGCTTTGTCGATTCGCTTGTTGCACCGCTTTCGGTTATCAATGCGCTCATCGTTGCGGTTGGCATGAGCCGCCGCGATGAAATTGAGCAGACCTTCAATCATCTTGAGCGCATCTGGGAAGAATACGACGTATATGAAAAGCCGGAGGACGAGACAAATTGAACATTATTGTCATCGGCGGCGGCGCAGCTGGATTGATGGCAGCTGGTACAGCAGCCGAACAGGGCGCGCGTGTCACTCTGCTGGAAACAAACGAAAAAGTTGGCCGCAAGCTGTTTATTACGGGCAAGGGACGCTGTAATGTATGTAACAACTGCGATACGCAGACGGTTTTGCAGCATGTACCGGTCAACCCGCGGTTCCTCTATTCCGCGCTGGGATGCTTTTCCCCCGCGGATGTCATGGCTTTTTTTGAAGTGCACGGCGTGCCGCTCAAAACCGAACGGGGTAATCGGGTTTTCCCGGTTTCAGATAAATCTTCGGACATTATTGATGCACTTTTTACCTGGGTTAAACGTCTGGGTGTTACAATTATACAGAAAACTGCAGAGTCTCTTGCCATCACGGACGGTCGGGTAACCGGCGTATGCGCAGGTGGTAAGACCTATCACGCCGACCGTGTCATCATTGCGACCGGTGGTGCGTCTTATCCACAGACCGGTTCGACCGGCGACGGCTACCGATTTACGCGCGAAGCCGGGCATACGCTGGTACCGCCAAATCCATCGCTCGTGCCGTTGGTTGAGTCTGGGGATACCTGCCGCGAGATGATGGGGCTCAGCCTGCGCAATGTACAGGTGACCGTGTACGAGGGCGGAAAGCAGATTTTTTGCGACTTCGGTGAGATGTTGTTTACACACTTCGGCCTGACCGGCCCGCTGATCCTATCCGCGTCCGCGCACATGCGACACTTTGGCAGCAAAGAATACAGGATCGAGATTGACCTCAAGCCTGCGCTGGATGAAAAGACGTTGGATAAGCGTCTGCTGGGTGACTTTGACAAACATAAAAACAGCGATTTTATCAATGCTTTGGGCGATCTGCTGCCGCGCAAGATGATTCCGACAGTCGTGCGCTTGTCCGGGATTGACCCGCATGTAAAGGTGAACAGCATCACAAAGGCACAGCGTGCGTCGCTTCTGCATACACTCAAGCATTTTACGGTGCAGGTATCGGGCAAGCGCCCGATTGCCGAAGCAATCGTGACGACCGGCGGCGTTAGTGTGCGTGAGATCAATCCAAAGACAATGGAATCGAAAAAATGTACCGGCTTGTATTTTGCAGGCGAGGTGCTGGATGTGGACGCCTATACTGGCGGCTTTAATTTGCAGATCGCGTGGTCGACAGGCCGTTTGGCCGGACTTTCGGCTGCGCATGTGGAGGAATAAGGATGGGATACATTTCGGTTGCTATCGACGGCCCTTCGGGGGCGGGCAAATCGACGGTCGCGCGCGCGGCAGCGGCACGGCTGGGCTATGTTTATGTTGACACGGGCGCGATGTACCGTGCGATCGGCCTTGCGGTTTGCCGCAAAGGCATTTCCGGTGATGATACGGCTGGTATTGTGGCCGTGCTGCCTGAAGTTCAGCTGGATATCCGCTATGAGGATGGCGCGCAGCACATTCTGCTATGCGGGGAGGATGTATCGGATGCAATCCGCACGCCTGAAATTGCGAAGTATGCGTCCAAGGTGTCAGCTGTGCCCGAGGTGCGGCAGTTTCTGTTGGAAACACAGCGGGATATGGCGAAAAACAGCAATATCCTGATGGATGGACGCGATATAGGCACGGTGATCCTGCCGGATGCGCCGGTCAAAATATTCCTGACGGCTTCGGCTGAGGCGCGCGCGCAGCGGCGCTATTTGGAACTGCATGAAAAAGGGCAGTCTATTACATTTGATGAGGTGCTGCATGATATTCAGCAGCGCGATGAACAGGATATGACGCGCGCAGTTGCGCCGCTTAAACAGGCAGCCGATGCTGTATTGCTCGATACGAGCGACATATCGCTTGAACAAAGCATCGAAGCGGTATTGCGCATCATTCGTGAAAGGGTAGAAGATAAGCCATGAAGTTGAAATATCATCGTTGGTTCCAGTGGATAGCGATTCCGTTCGTTGCACTGGCCTTCCATATCCATTTTGGTTACCGCATCAAGGGACGGGAAAATATCCCGGAAGGCGGTTGTGTAGTATGTCCAAACCATGTGCAGTTGTCAGACCCGCCGTTTGCGGCGGTGGCATTGGGTCACAAGACACCGCTGCGCCTGATGGCAAAAAAAGAGTTATTTGAGGGAAATCGGCTGTTTGCATGGCTGATCGCGGCGCTAGGTGCGTTTCCGATCGACCGTTCGGGTGCGGATATCACTGCGATCAAGACAGCACTCGGCGCAGTACGCGCTGGACGCAAGCTGATCATTTTCCCACAAGGCACGCGTGGTGCGGGCGAAGGTGAGACAAAAAAAGGGGCGGCTATGCTGGCGGTTAAGACAAAAGCGCCCGTTTTACCTATGTATATTACGGAAAATAAGGGGTTTCGTTGTAAGGCGACTGTCGTCATTGGTAAGCCCTTTATACCGGACCCGAAAGAAAAAGATTATGGCGTGATTGCGGACGATATTCTGCACCGCATTTATGCGCTTAAGGAGCAGGTATGAGCGTTACGGTTGCAAAAACCGCCGGATTCTGCTTCGGCGTGCGCCGCGCAGTCGATATGGCTGAACAGCAGGCGGGCAAACAGGGCATTATCTACGCCTATGGTGAAATTATCCACAATATGCACGAGATCCGGCGGCTTGAGGCGCGCGGCGTGCGTACTGCACAGACACTGGATGAAATACCTGACGGAGCAGCCGTGCTGATTCGTGCGCACGGTGTGCCGCGCGCAGTATACCAGAGATTGGAACAAAAGGGCTGCACTGTGTTTGACGCCACCTGTCCCTTTGTCCAAAAAATCCACCGTATTGTCGACCGGGAAAGCCGGGATGGACGGCTGATTGTCATTCTGGGCAGTGCAGGCCACCCGGAGGTTGTCGGCATTCAGGGCTGGTGCGGCGAGTCGGTTGTGCTGGATGGGGAGGCACAGGCCAGGGCGTTTACCGAATGTCAGAATGTGGTTGACAGGCCGCTCTCGGTCGTCGCGCAGACCACGGTCAACCGGTCGATTTGGAATATTTCCGTCGGTCTGATAAAAAAAAGGTGTACAAACCTCAAAATTTTTGATACAATATGTAAAGCGACGGATGAGCGCCAGTCGGAGGCTCGTCTGCTTGCCGGTGTGTCGGATCAGATGGTAGTGATTGGGGATAAGAAAAGCTCCAACACCAAACGGTTGTATGAAATCAGCCGTTCACTATGCCGCAATGTGCTTTATATCGAGGATGCCGCTGAGCTTACTACGCAGGAGCTTTGCCGGGATGGGCGCGTCGGTATCACAGCGGGGGCATCGACACCGGCATGGATAATTAAGGAGGTCAGTAACATGATGAGCGAAGAAACGAAAATTGAAAACGGCGAGGACTTTGCCGCAATGCTGGAGGAGTCCTTCAAGACTTTAAATACAGGGGAAAAAGTCACCGGTACCGTTGTCGCTGTGTCCACGACCGACGTACAGGTCGATCTGGGCGTCAAGCACACTGCGTATATCCCGCTGAGCGAACTGTCGGACGATCCGAACTACGATGTGGCGGCCAACATCCATCCGGGCGACGAAATCGAAGCGGTTGTTGTGCGTGTCAATGACGGCGAGGGTACGGTAACGCTGTCCAAGAAACGCGTTGACCAGCTCAAGGGTTGGGAGACCATCGAAAAGGCGCATGAGGAGCATACCGTTGTTGAGGGCACGATCGTCGAGGAGAACCGCGGCGGCGTTGTCGCGACTGCGTTCGGCGTGCGCGTCTTTATCCCGGCCAGCCAGACCGGCGTACCGAAGGATCAGCCGATGAGCCAGCTGGTCAAGACCAAGCAGTCTTTCTATGTTACCGAGATTAACCGCCAGCGCAAGCGTGTAGTTGGCTCCATCCGCCAGATCCAGCAGGAGGCTCGCAAGGCCGCTGCGGAGCAGATCTGGAGCACGATCGAGGTTGGCAACGAGTACGAAGGTACGGTCAAGAGCCTGACCTCCTATGGCGCGTTTGTTGACATCGGCGGCGTGGACGGCATGGTTCATATCTCCGAGCTGTCTTGGGGCCGTATCAAGCACCCGTCCGAAGTTGTCAGCGTTGGCGACAAGGTCAAGGTGTTCGTCATTGGTCTGGACAAGGAGAACAAGAAGATTTCCCTCGGCTACAAGCGCGAAGAGGACAATCCGTGGAACGTGTTCAAGTCCAAGTATGGTGTAGGCGACGTGGCACAGGTCAAGATTCTCAAGTTCATGCCCTTCGGCGCATTTGCTGAGATCGTACCGGGCGTGGACGGCCTGATCCATATTTCCCAGATCGCGGATCACCGCATCGCGAAACCTGAGGACGAGCTTGAGGTTGGTCAGCAGGTCGATGCCAAGATCATCGACATCAACGATGAGAAGAAGAAGGTTTCTCTGTCTATCCGTGCGCTGCTGGTTGGCGACGATTACGACGAGGAGTAATTCCTGAAGCTGCAAAGAAGCACCCGCTTGGGTGCTTCTTTTTTGCATATCTGCGGCGTATACTGGCGCGGAGGGGGTGCGGCGTATGCGGCGGTACAGATATCGCAGAAAACACAGCGGATTATGGTTTGCCGCGTTGCTTGTGCTATTGACTGCAACGGGTGCGCTGGTTACTGCACGGCTGCACCGTGTATTTCTGGAATATGCTGCAAATGTCTGTGAGGACAGCGCGTTGCAAGAGATCAATAACTTGATGCAGGAAGAGGTCTTTTCTGATCCGGAGACCTATGAGAACATGGTTATTCTGGAGCGCGACAGCGAAAACCATGTCACCGCGTTGCGCACCGATGTCATTGCCATTGGACAGATCAAGGCGAAGCTGGTCAATGGCCTATTCGAGCGGCTCGGTGATTTAGAGCATACCACGGTCGAGGTGCCGCTTGGCTCGGTGTTTGCACCGCATTTCTTTTCCGGCATGGGGCCGTCGGTGGATATCGGTATGGCGGGCCTGACCCAGATGGAAGCCGAGTTTGTCAGCGCTTTTTCTGCTGCCGGTATCAATCAGACGCGACATAACATCCTGATTGAGATCCATGCGGGCTTTCGCATCCTCACTCCGCTTGGCGGGGAAGACCGAGAGATCGTTTCTACTTTTCCAGTGACTGATACGGTAATCGTTGGCACGGTGCCAGAGCGGTATACTTACATTGATGATCTTACCTCCGGATTGCTGGGTGAGGTATCGGATTATGATAATTCGTCAGAAAACGGAAAATAATACTTTCGGACAGACGAAAAATCTGGTATACTATACCCTGTATTGGAATGCGAAGGGGTGCATATATGGACGCACTGGAGCAGATTACCGCATTGCGTGAAAAACTGCGGTATCACAACGAAAAATACTATAACGAGGACGCACCCGAAATTTCGGACTACGAATATGATATGATGCAGCGCGAATTGCGCGCGCTCGAAGCGGAGCATCCGGAATATACGGATAAAAATTCCCCGACGCAGCGTGTCGGTGGTACGCCGTCCGGGCGGTTTGTCAAGGTGACGCACGCCTATCCGCTGGAAAGTTTGCAGGACGTGTTCTCGTTTGACGAGCTTGCCGAATTCTACGGCCGCGTCGAGGGCGCGGTCGGGCAAGCGGAATATGTGGTTGAATATAAGATTGATGGGCTTTCGGTTGCACTCGAATACGTCGACGGAGAATTCGTCCGCGGCGCGACGCGTGGTGATGGGCAGGTTGGTGAGGATGTGACTGCAAACCTCAAGACCATCAAGGATATCCCACAAAAGCTGGAAAACGCGCCGCCGCATCTAATCGTGCGCGGCGAGGTTTATATGAAAAAATCCGTGTTCGATGCACTCAATGCCGAGCTGGAACTGCACGAAAAGCCGCTGCTTGCCAATCCGCGCAACGCGGCGGCGGGTTCGCTACGGCAAAAAGACAGCAAAATCACAAAACAGCGTAAGCTGTCCATTTTCTGTTTTAACATCCAGAATGAGGACGAGCTACCGCTGACAAGTCACACCGATTCACTGGATTTTCTCAAGTCTCTTGGCTTCCCGGTCAGTCCGCGCTATCCGGTTTATACCGACCCTGCAGATGTGCAGCGCGAGATTGAGAATATGGGCGAGACGCGTGGCGAACTGGATTTTGATATCGACGGCGCGGTCGTCAAGGTCAATGCGTTCGCACAGCGGCAGATGCTTGGCTCGACGGCCAAGTTCCCGCGCTGGGCGGCGGCGTATAAGTACCCGCCCGAGGTCAAGCAGACGCTGCTCAAAGATATTATCATTTCGGTCGGGCGCACGGGTGTATTGACCCCCAATGCGGTACTGGAACCAGTCCGGCTCGCGGGCACGACCGTGTCGCGCGCGACGCTCCATAACCGCGACTTCATCCGTCAGCTGGATGTGCGGGTAGGGGACACGGTTTCGGTTCGTAAGGCAGGGGAGATCATCCCGGAGATCATCGGGGTGGCGCTGGACAAACGTCCTGCGGACGCGCAGCCCTATGAGATGCCGAAGTTCTGTCCGGTGTGTGGCGCACCCGTTTATGACGATGAAGAAGAAGCCGCGATCCGCTGCACAGGCGCGGCGTGTCCTGCACAGCTATTGCGCAACCTGATGCATTTTGCCTCGCGCGACGCGATGGACATTGACGGCTGCGGCGAAGGCAACCTGCAAAAGCTGATTGACGCGGGTTTGGTGAAATCCGCTGCTGATCTGTATGACCTGACGGTGGAACAGCTTTTACCGCTCGGCAAAAAAGTGGATACTTGGGCGAACAACCTGCTGCGCGGCATCGAGGCGAGTAAGACACGCGACCTGTCGAGGTTGCTGTTTGCGTTTGGCATCCGGCATGTCGGACAGAAGGCGGGTAAGATTCTGTCGAATCATTTCGGCAGTCTGGACGCGCTGCTGGCTGCTTCGGTCGAAGAAATGACCGAGATCCGAGATATCGGCCAAACCACGGCGGAAAGTATCGCGGCGTGGCGCGAACTCGACCAGTCGAAAGAATTGATCGAAAAACTGCGTGCAGCGGGTGTCAACTTCATCGGAGAAAAAACGGCTAAGAGTGATCTGCTGGCAGGCAAGACGATTGTCGCCACCGGAAGTTTGACGCTCTATACCCGTAAGGAGATCAATGATTTGATCGAAGCCCTCGGCGGCAAGGCGGCCGGTTCGGTCTCTAAAAAAACAAGCTATGTAGTGGCCGGGGAAAACGCGGGCAGCAAGCTGCAAAAGGCGGCAGAGCTTGGCATCCCGGTTTTAACAGAGGAAGAATTCAAAAATATGATACAGCAGGAGGAACTTTGACATGGCAATTTCAAGAAAAGAAATTGAGCACATCGCGTCCCTTGCACGTCTGGACTCGACGGGCGGCATCTTCGACCGTCTTGCAGAGGACATGCAGGGTATCGTCGGCATGGTGGACAAGCTCGCAGAGCTGGACCTTGGCGACATCACGGACGTCATCAACACCGAGCGTAAAAACGCTTTCCACGAGGATGTGGTCGTGCAGGAATATACACCGGATCAGCTCATCGAGCCGAACGCACCGGACTTTCAGGCGGGCGGCGTAGCTGTACCGCGTGTAGTAGAATAAGGGGGACGGAAAACCATGGCACTTTTTGAGAAAACAGCGGCTGAGCTTTCCAAAATGCTCGCTGATAAAGAGGTTTCCGCAGTGGAGCTTGCGCAGGATGTCTTTGCCCGTACAAAAGCGGTCGAGGATAAGGTGCAGGGCTATGTGACGGTCGCGGAAGAGTCTGCACTCGCGCAGGCTGCGGAAGTGGACAAGAAGCGCGCTGCGGGCGAAACGCTGTCCGCACTGGCAGGCATCCCGGTTGCCGTCAAGGACAACATCTGCACCAAGGGGACGCTGACCACCTGCGCATCCAAGATCCTGTATAATTTCAACCCGCCGTACAACGCGACGGTTGTCGAAAAGCTGGCTGCGCACGATGTGGTTGTGACCGGCAAGGCTAACATGGACGAGTTTGCAATGGGTTCGTCCTGTGAAAATTCGGCCGCACATCCGACCCACAATCCGCATGATCTGAACCGTGTTCCGGGCGGCTCGTCCGGTGGCTCGGCGGCGGTTGTTGCTGCGGGCGAAGTACCGCTGTCGCTCGGTTCGGATACCGGCGGCTCGATCCGTCAGCCGGCATCCTTCTGCGGTGTAGTTGGTCTGAAGCCGACCTACGGTGCGGTGTCCCGTTACGGCTTGATCGCATTTGCATCCTCGCTCGACCAGATCGGTCCGTTCGGCCGCTCGATCGAGGACGTGGCGATGCTGCTCGACGCGATCACCGGCCACGACCCGATGCACGATTCGACCTCTGTCAAGACCCCGTTCGAAGGCTCGACCCGTGCAAACCTCAATGCTGATATCAAGGGCATGAAGATCGGTCTGCCCAAGGAATATTTTGGCGCGGGCATTTCGGACGAGGTGCGTGAGAGCGTGCTTGCCGCTGCCGAGACCTACAAGAACCTCGGCGCAGAGGTGTTCGAGATTTCGCTGCCGTTGGTTGAATACGCGCTGCCGGTGTATTACATCCTGTCGTCGGCCGAGGCGTCGTCCAATCTGGCGCGTTTTGACGGCGTAAAGTATGGCTATCGTACCCCGAACGCAGGCGATGACCTGATTGCGCTTTACACCAAGAGCCGTTCGGAGGGCTTCGGTGCGGAGGTGCAGCGCCGTATCATGCTGGGCACCTATGTATTGTCCTCCGGCTATTACGACGCCTATTACAAGAAGGCGCGCGCAGCGCAGCGCAAGATCCGCGAGGAGTTTGCAAACGCGTTTGAGAAGTGCGACGTCATCCTGACGCCGGTTGCACCCACCACGGCCTACGAGATCGGCTCCAAGACCACCAACCCACTCGAGATGTACGCGGGCGATATCTGCACGGTATCGGTCAATATCGCAGGCCTGCCGGGTTTGGTTCAGCCGTGCGGCTATGATGCAAACAAGATGCCGATCGGCATGCAGCTGATCGGGCCGCGCTTTGGTGAGCAGAAGCTGCTTAACGCCGGCCTTGCATTTGAGCAGGCTTCCGGACTCAAGAACATCATCGCGGCGCTGTAAGGGAGGAATCGACAAATGAAATATCAAGCTGTCATCGGCCTTGAGGTGCACGCGGAGTTGTCCACCAAGAGCAAGATTTACTGCTCGTGCTCGACCTCGTTCGGCGCACCGATCAATACCCACACCTGCCCGGTCTGCACCGGTATGCCGGGCGCGCTGCCTGTGCTGAATAAGCAGGTTGTCCACTACGCGGCCAAGATGGGCAAGGCGACCGGTTGCACGGTCAACCAGCTTTGCAAGGCCGACCGTAAAAACTATTTTTATCCCGATTTGCCCAAGGCATACCAGATTTCGCAGTTCGATGTGCCGATCTGCGAAAACGGCGAGGTGTTCTTCTACGTCGATGGCGAGAAGAAGTCCTGCCGTCTGGAGCGCATCCATTTCGAGGAGGATGCGGGCAAGCTGCTGCACGATGAAATCGACGGCACGGTTGTTGACTTCAACCGCTGCGGCGTGCCGCTGATCGAGATGGTCACCAAGCCCGACCTCCATTCCTCGGCGGAAGCAAAGGAATTCCTTGAGATGATCAAAACTACGCTGTCTTACCTCGACATCTGTGACTGTAAGATGGAGGAAGGCTCGATCCGCTGTGACGTTAACGTTTCCATCCGGCCGGAAGGCTCGGAAGAGTTCGGCACGCGTGTCGAGATGAAGAACATCAACACGTTCTCGGGCGCGGTGCGCGCGATCGACTATGAGATTGCCCGCCAGATTGAGGTCGTGGAAAACGGCGGTGAAATCCAGCAGGAGACCCGCCGCTGGGATGATGTCAAGCTCAAGAACACGGTCATGCGTACCAAGGAAGACGCGCAGGATTATCGCTATTTCCCGGACCCGGATCTGATCGCAGTCGAGATCGACGATGAGTGGATGCGTCAGATTGAAAGCGAGATCCCGGAACTGCCGATTTCACGGTATGAGCGTTACCTGAACGAGTATGGCATGACTGCAATGGAGGCGCGCCTCATTTCGGATAACTTCGCCAAGGCGGAACTGCTCGATGCGGCGGCAAAGCAGGTCAAGCCCAAAGCGGCGGCCAACTGGATTCTGTCCGATATCTCCAAGTATCTCAATGATAAGGGCGTGGAACTGCCGGATACCAAACTGACTGCGGATAAGCTGGTTGATCTGGTCAAGCTCATTGAGGCTGGCACGATCTCGGGCAACGCGGGCAAGAAAGTGCTGCCGAGCATGTTTGAGACGGATGAGACGGTCGAAGCGATCGTCGAGCGCATGGGTCTTAAGCAGGTATCTGATGAAGGCGCAATCCTTGCCATCGTGCAGGATGTCATTGCGAAAAATGAAAAAGCGGTCGCAGACTTTAAAGCAGGCAAGAATGTTACCGGCTTCTTAGTGGGTCAGTGTATGAAGGCTTCCAAGGGTCAGGGCAACCCGCAGGTAATCAATAAGCTGATTGCGCAAGAGTTGGCTAAACTGTAATTTTTCATTCCCTGCTAACACAGATAATAAAACGCACCCCATTTATGATTCCGTACTTAGTACGGGATCATAAATGGGGTGCTTTGCTATGCCAGAGGGGGATAGATGATGCTCTGATCTGACATTTTGCTGTGTGAGCCGGTATGTAATAGCGTTAAGTTAAGATACACTTTAAGATGATACAGAGACATCAACCTCGGCTGCCGCCTCCATCTTAAAGCGGTCCATTGCTGCACGTGCTTCCGGTACCATACCCTGATTCGAGCCGTTTTTCGTGTTGGTCATGATTGTTCTCTCCTTTGTTTTGTTTGTTTTGGGGTTTTGCTGATAGTATTTTGTGCGAGAAAAAGCTCAATATGAGATGAAATTGCTGTGTTACATGGAAAATGATGCGCAAAATACACATTAACTCGAAAAATGTATGTTTTTGAACGATTGAAGCGGAAAACAATGCACGATGCTCCTGCATAGGATGACACAAAGCCTATCCCGCATTCCCATTGCCATGGTTTAAGGAGGAGTTTACATGAATCATTCGGCGGCTTTTGCGGTCGTCGGCGGTGATATCCGGCAGGCGCACCTTGCAGCGTTGTTGTGTGCTGACGGGCATACGGTGCATACCTTTGCGCTTGAGCGTCATCCAGTCGGCGGATGCGCTGCATCCAGCGATCCGGGCAGTTGCTTTGCCGACGTGCAGGCGGTAATTCTGCCGTTGCCCGTGCTGCACGGCAGCGACCAGCTCAACGCTCCGCTTTCCAGCGCAGCACATACGCTGGTGGACGTGCTCGATGCCATCCCGCCCGGAACGTTGACACTGGCCGGTGCGGCGCCGTTCTGGGTACATGCCCGCGCGGTGCAAAACAACCTTCGATTGATTGATTACTTAGCGCGCGATGAACTGGCTATCCGTAACGCCGTTCCAACCTGTGAAGGCGCATTACAGCTTGCCATGGAGCAAACCGATTATACCGTTCATCATGCGCGCTGTCTGGTGATTGGCTGCGGCCGCATCGGCGCGATGCTCGCGCGTAAGTTACAGGCGCTCGGCGCGGTTGTCACAGTGTCCGCGCGTACACCGCGCGACTTTGCGCGTATCGAATCCGCCGGCATGGCGCATCTGGACACCCGTCGTCTGGCCGGTCAACTGGCGGGCTTTGATTTGATCTTTAACACGGTTCCCGCGCCTGTGCTTGGCACAGCTGAACTGGCCGGATTGCAGCCATCCAGCCTGATCATTGACCTTGCTTCGCTTCCGGGCGGTATCGCACCGGACGCCACACTGCCTACCGGATGCCGGGTGTTGCACGCACTGTCTTTGCCGGGCAAGGTCGCGCCACGTTCGGCGGCTCGTGCGATTTATCAGACGATTTGCGCCATTTTAGAAGAGGAGGGTGTGTTATGACAACGCCGCTTCGCATTGGATTTGCGCTGACCGGTTCGTTCTGTACTTTTGCAACCGTTTTGCCGGTCTTAGAGGGACTGGTTGCACGCGGCTGCATGGTTACACCAATTTTGTCAACACACGCCGGAACGCTCGATACGCGCTTCGGCGCGGCTGGAGCATGGCGCCGTCGTCTGTGTGAGTCCACGGGCCATGCCATTATCGACAGTATTCAAGCAGCGGAGCCAATCGGCCCGAAAAAGTTGTTTGATGTGCTGGTTGTTGCACCGTGTACAGGAAATACGCTGGCTAAATTGGCACACGGTATTACGGACACCCCGGTCACGATGGCGGTCAAAAGCCATTTGCGCAGTGAACGGCCGGTCGTGTTGGCTGTTGCCACCAATGATGCGTTGGCTGGCAGCGCCGCAAACCTCGGCGTACTGTTCAACCGACGTCATTACTATTTTGTACCTCTGCGGCAGGATGCCCCCAGCGCTAAGCCACGTTCGCTGGTGGCCGATATGTCGCGTCTGTCCGATACCGTGGACGCTGCCCTCGCTGGACACCAACTCCAACCAATGTTACTCGCACCAGTCGAAGCGTAATAGACCGCAAATTCGTATCAATTTAACCTACGCAGAGATAGGCTGCCGGATGCAGTCCGTCTCTGCGTTTTTTATATTGAGGAAAAATACTGCGTGCTTCATATTTCGGACAGGGTAGTCATATGTTGGTACAGGAGTGCAGCGAAAAGGAGGAGACAGCTTCGATGGAACTGAATCAAACAAGCATCCGCTATTACGATAAACGGTTTGCCCGTATCTCGACCGGCAGCGAGACTGCGGATGCAATCGTGCCGGACACCTATCCTGATATCGGTCGGGTGGTATGCGCCTACGGCATGGCAGCCGTGCGCGACCAGTCGCCGCAAAGCGGACGATTGTTGGTATCCGGCATGGTACAGGTCGTGGTGCTTTACGAACCGGAAAAGGGCGGCGGCTTGCGCCGACTGACCATACCAGTCAGCTTTGCGCATATCGAAGAGTGCGACGGCATGGATACCGACACTATTTGTTCGGTAGTGTGCCGGGCGGCATCAGTCGATGCGGCGGCAGTAAACAGCCGCAAGTTGAGCATCAAGGTGCAGCTCTGCTTTGCTATGGAAGGGTATTGCCTGACCGAGTGTGAGATTACCGAGGGCGTGGAGGACGAACACGTTGAACTGTTGTGTGAAAAGGAGGCCGTGACGCTCACCGAGCAGGTCTGCACCTATCCCATTACCATCCTGGATGATCTGACGGTGCCGGAGGCCGAGGGGCTCACGCTGCTGCATGCGAACTGTGTGTTACATCCAAGCGAATGCCGTGCGATGCATGGCAAGGTTGTGGTGAAAGGGGAGGCGGCTGTGCAATGCCTTGCCTTGCAGCCGGATGATGCTGTGCGTGTCCTGACCAGTACCACGCCATTTACCCAAATCGTCGAACTGCCGGAGGCGGAGGATGGCGATGCAGTTGGCGTACAGCTGACGCTTCGTGAGATGGACTGTCATGTTGAACAGGATGGCCTGCTATCCTATACAGTATCGGCGTCCGCGTTGGTTACCATCCGTCGCGCGCGCACACTGAGCCGGATCAAAGACCTGTATTTGCCGGGACGCACACTGCGGATGAACGAACAAAAGATCACCCTCCACTCCACACCGCCGCTTGTTCCCTTTTCAGCGGAGGCAACCGAAACGCTGGCTACCGCACAACACGCTTCACATATTATTGCAGCAGATGCCGTTTGCTGTGGCGCCAAGCGCACCACGAGTGGCGAATTGCAAGTAACAGCAGCCGTTCGTGTGTTGTACCTGACAGACGACCAGCAAATGCATGCCGTTGAGCGCCTACTACCCATGAACCTATCTTGTCCGGCCGCAGGTGAACTGTCTGGTGTGGAGCTGACCGTCCGTGCTTCGGCGGCGGGCGAGACGGGTATCCTGCTGCACATCACGGCGGCGGGCATGGCGTCAGCTGAAGGGCGAACGGCGTTCCGGCATATCACCCAGATGGAAGCAGGGGAGGAGCAGCAAAAACCAGACGGCACGACGTTGCTGCTGCGTTATATTGAGCAGGAACAACAGCTTTGGGATATCGCGAAACACTGTGGCACGACAACGGACGCGATCCGGCGGGCAAACGAACTGGCTGCGGATGCGGAGACAGTTTCTCACACTGTTCTGCTCATCCCAATGCAGATTTGAAAGGCGGGGATACTTTGGATCATCAAATTTATAACCAGATCAGCGCCCGCACGGGCGGCGATATCTATATCGGCGTGGTCGGGCCGGTGCGCACGGGCAAATCCACGCTGATTAAACGGTTCATGGAAACCATGGTGTTACCCGGCATGGATAACATGTATAAACGCGAGCGGGCGCGTGACGAATTGCCGCAGTCGGGGGCGGGCCGGACGATCATGACCGCGGAACCCAAATTTGTACCCGAAGAAGCAGCGGAAATCACGCTGCCCGAGGGCGGTGTGTGCCGTATCCGGCTTGTCGACTGCGTCGGTTATCTGGTTGAAGGATCGCTGGGTGGCACCGAAGACGATAAGCCTCGTATGGTGTCGACCCCATGGCGCGAGGAACCGATGACATTGGCGGAAGCAGCGGAAACCGGCACCAATAAGGTGATCGGTGAACACTCGACCATTGGGCTGGTCGTTACAACAGACGGCAGTTTCACCGAAATTCCACGGGAAAACTATCTGCCAGCAGAACAACGTGTTATTGAGGAGTTACGCGCGCTGGGTAAACCGTTCCTCGTGCTGGTTAACTCGGCTGAGCCAGAAGGGGAGGCCGCAAAGGCCGTCTGTGACATGCTGCGTGGGCAGTATCAGGTTGAACCGGTCGCGGTCAATTGTATGGAGCTGACCGAAACTGGCATCGCGGATATCCTGCGGCGTGTACTGTATGAATTTCCGATTTGTGAGATGTCTTTTGTCCTGCCGCGATATATCGGAGCACTTGCACCGCAACACAAGGTGCAGCAGAGCATCTATCAGTCCGTGCGCACTGCTGCACAATGCGGTACAAAGATGCGTGATATTAAGGATATTTGCCAAAAGATCAGCGAGAACGAGTATATCGGCAGGGTAGACATCGACCAACTTGCGCTAGGCACTGGAGCCGCGCATATCCGCGTTGAGATACCGGAGCAGGTATTTTACAGTATTGTCGCCGAGCAGACTGATATTCAGGTGCGTGACGCTGCTGATTTGATCGGCGTACTGGGGGAATTCGCCAATATCCGGCGGCGGTATGAAAAGCTGCGCGGTGCGCTCGATCAGGTTTACCAGACCGGTTATGGTGTGGTTATGCCCACGGTTGACGAGTTGACGCTCGAAGCGCCTGAGATTGTGCGGCAAGGTGGGCGGTACGGCGTGCGGCTTCGTGCATCAGCGCCATCCATCCATATGATGCGCGCCAATATCAAGGCGGAGGTCAACCCAATCGTCGGCACGGAAAAGCAGTCTGAAGAGCTGGTGCATTACCTGCTTAGCGAGTTTGAGGAACAGCCGGAGAAGATTTGGGAGACCAACATATTTGGAAAGTCGCTCAATGAGCTGGTGCGCGAGGAACTGTCACATAAGCTCAGCCGTATGCCGGACGATGCACGCGGCAAGATTCGTGAAACGCTTGAGAAGATCATCAACGAAAGCGCAGGCGGATTGATCTGCATCATTTTATAAGAAACAGGGCGGACGCCGCAGGGCATCCGCCTTGTTTTTGTATGTGTGCCGCATGTCAGCGCAGTTTGCAGGATTCTTGACAGAAATAAAATTCGATGCTACTATTATTAAATAGATACCTATATGCTGCGGGAGGGATTTTGTTGGCTCAGATGCGTCGTAACGCGGAGATTGAGTGCTGTGAGGAGCACGTTATCCACACGGATGCCGTTGCCTGCGCGTACAACGCCATGCCAGGGGACGAAATCACCTCTGCCGCTGCGGATTTTTTCAAAGCCTTCTCTGATAAAACCCGGCTACGCATTCTGTGCGCACTGTTGACCAAGGAATTGTGCGTATGTGATATTGCCGCCCTGCTGGGCATGAGCCAGTCAGCCATTTCTCATCAATTGCGCTTTCTCAAGCAGGCTCGGCTGGTCAAGAGTAGGAAAAACGGAAAAACAGTGTATTATGCGCTTTGCGATGATCATATCCAGACAATTCTGGCGCAGGGCATTGCGCATGTGCAGGAGGGATAGATGCATGAGTGAAACGAACAACCGCCGTGCAGAGCAGCCGGTGGGACAGGCCGGTGGAGATAGTGCCGCGTCACCGACTGAGTTGCTGGAAAACCTTTTAAGCAATCTGGAGGATACTGCGGCACAGGTTGAAACGCTTGCACCATCATCCGTTGAACCAGTTCACCCCATTGAACCGGCAGCACCATTATCGGAGAATACGGAGGATATAACCGAGCAAGCGTCGGAAACCATAGAATCAGAGATAACGGAAGAAGATGCTGCCCCAGCGGAGGATTTTGCAGAACAAGGCGAAGATGCAGCCGTTGAGGATGAAGATGGCGCGGAAGCGATAGATGAGCAAGTGCCGGATGAATTAGATGCGCAAGCCGGTCCCGAGGTAGAAGGGGCCGGCGAGGTGAACGAGGAAGATGAGACTGAGACAGACGGACAAACATCCCCCTCGCTTACCGAAACTGCACTGACCGTATTGGGTATGGGATCAGATGAGACGGATGGTATGTCGCTTCTGGAAAAGGCGCAGTACCATGCGCGTATGCGCCGCCGCGAACAAACACGGCTGCGCCGTGAAAACGCCAAGCGTAGCGCATCAGGAGCGGAGATTCCATATCAGGCAATGACGCCAATGGACATGCGTTTTACGTTGATTCGATTGGCCATTGCTGCAATTTTCCTGATTGTAGGTGTATTCCTGCGGCAAACTAGCGTGGGCGTGGTATTTTACCTGATCGCCTACCTGATCACCGTTCTGCCGATTGCCACACAGGTGGCCTATCATGTAACACATGGCAGATATTTTGATGAATACATGCTGATTCTTATCGCGTCGCTTGGCGCTTTCCTGTTAGGTAACCGCCCGGAAGCGACGCTGGTGTTGATGCTGCATGCTGTCGGCAAGATAGTCAGCGATTTGGTGCTAAGTACGACCCATAATTCCCTTACCCAACAGACCGGTTTTGTGCCTGACCGCGCTTCGGTTGTCAACATGCAGGGGGAAGAACGGCAGGTCACGCCAGCCGAAATCCGAATTGGAGACTTTGTACTGGTGCGCTCGGGGGAGCGGATACCAATTGATGGTATTGTGCTGCGCGGCGAGGGTACCGTGGACGATACGGTCCTGACTGGCGACAGTGAACCGGTACAGGTGGTTAAAAATGTAAAAGTGCTTGCTGGCAGCCTGTACACCGGCTCGCTGTTGTTATTGCGTGCCGTAGCGCGCTTTGAAGACTGTGCGGTCAATCAGATTCTGCGTGTGCAGGAGGATGGCAAGGAACGCAAGGCTGCGTTGGAAGACAGCGTGACGCATGGGGCTAATCATATCATTCCGGTGATTATCGTTCTGGCAGTGTTGTTGTCGGTCATCCCACCGTTATTCAATTCCGGCACATCCATGTCTAACTGGGTGTACCGCGCGTTGACTATTCTGATGGTTTGCTGCCCAACCGCGCTGATTATTTCGGTGCCGCTTTGCTTCCTTTGCGGTAGCGGACGGTTGATGCAGAAAGGTATCCATGTTAAGGGCAGCGAAGCAATCGAAAAAATGGCTGAGTTGCGCATGGCGGTATTTGATAAGACCGGCACACTAACCCAAGGCAACCTGCATGTCAAGGAAATTCACGGCACACAGGATTTCAATCAGGAAAGCTGTCTGGCGTTGGCAGCTGCGGCTGAGCAGATGTCGCAGCATCCGGTCGCACGGGCGGTTGTAGCTGCTTATCAGGGCGTGCCGCAAAAAATCAGCGAATTTGAGGAATTTCCCGGTCGCGGTGTGCGTGCGCGCATTGGCAACCGTAATCTGCTGGCAGGCAACCGTCGCCTGATGATTGCACGCGGCGTCAAGGGTGTGCCGGATATCAGCGGTACGGTGGTGTACGTTGCGTATGAAGGCGATTTTGCCGGCGCAATTGTGTTAGAGGATACTGTGCGTCCCGAAGCCGCCGAAGCCGTCAAGGAACTGAAAAGTCAGGGCGTTCTGCGTACTGTCATCCTGACCGGCGACACCGAGCTGCCTACCCATCAGGCGGCCGAAGCAATCGGCATCGATACCGTGCACTTCGGCTTGCAACCGGAAGAAAAAGCTTCCAAAATGGAGTTCCTGATGCGCACCATTCCGACGGACGGCACGGCCGCCTATATCGGCGATGGTGTTAACGACATTGAAGAACTGAAAATGGCGGATGTCGGCATTGCAATGGGCGTTGCTGGTTCGCAGCAGTCCGCGTCGGCTACCAATATTCTCGTGATGACCAACGACCTGATGCGGCTGAGCGATACGCTGCGCATCTGCCGCCGCACGCATAGCATTGCATTGCAGAATATGGTTGTTGTTATCTTAGTCAAAATTGTACTGGCGCTGCTCACGCTGGTAGGCGTTGCCTATATGTGGCAGGCAATCGCTGCCGATGTGCTGCTGACTGTGTTGACTGTGTTTAACGCAGCGCGTATTCTGGGTACGAAATAAAACGTAGAGCAAGGCCATACCGGATAAATCGGTATGGCCTTTTTTTATATTTTGTGGTATACTGGTTTCGTATTTTGTTTTGGAGGAAACCGCCTTGCACAAGAAAATGGAAGCCATCCTGTCCCGCGTGCAGAAGCCGGCGCGTTATGTCGGCGGCGAGTGGGGTTCGGTGATGAAAAATAAGGCAGAAGTTGACCTGAGGTTCGCTTTCTGTTTCCCAGATACCTATGAGGTCGCCATGTCACACCTCGGTTCTCGTATTCTATACGGCTTGCTCAACGACCAGAACGGAATCTGGTGCGAGCGTGTATGTGCGCCGTGGATTGACATGGAGGCCGAAATGCGTGCAGCTGGTATCCCGCTCTATGGTTTGGAGAGCGGCGACCCGCTGACCGATTTTGATATTATCGCGTTTACACTACAATATGAGCTGTCGTTTACCAATATTCTGAACATGCTCGATATGGGCGGCATACCGGTGCTAGCTAAGAACCGTACGGAACTCAAGCACCTTGTCGCTTGCGGTGGCCCCTGCGCTTACAATCCGGAACCGCTGGCCGACTTCGTCGACCTGTTTATGATCGGGGACGGCGAGGAGATCATGCTGGAGTTTACCGATCTGTACCGCAGGGCCAAACGCGAACATTGGAGTAAACAGCAGTTTTTAATCGCGGCTGCGCAGATCGAGGGGATGTATGTCCCATCTCTCTATGAGGTCAGTTACCATGAGGACGGCACAATCGACTGCGTCACACCGACACACGGTGCGCCAGCCATGGTGCAAAAACGTATCGTGCAGGATCTGGATACGATGTATTATCCGGAGAGTTTTGTCGTGCCGTCCACCGATATCGTATTCGACCGCGCCATGATCGAGCTGTTTCGTGGCTGCCCGCGCGGTTGTCGTTTTTGTCAGGCAGGGCATACCTACCGCCCGCTGCGTACCAAGTCCAAGGAAACCTTGCTCAAACAGGCCGAGGCGGTGCTCAAAAACTCGGGTTATGAGGAAATTTCGCTCTCCTCGCTTTCGACGAGCGATTATGGCGACCTATCCGGCCTGACGGAGTGTATGCTCGACTACTGTGAGCCCCGGCATATCAGTTTGTCGCTGCCCAGCCTACGCGCGGACAGCTTCAGCGCAGAACTCATGCAGCGCGTACAGAAAACACGCAAAAGCGGTCTAACCTTTGCGTGCGAGGCAGGTACCCAGCGACTGCGCGATGTAATCAACAAAAACATCCGTGAGGAGGATGTGCTGCACGCCTGTGAGATCGCATTTCAGGGCGGTTGGAACAACGTAAAACTGTATTTTATGATCGGCCTGCCAACCGAAACGACTGAGGATCTTGACGGTATCGCGGAAATCTGCAAAAAAGTTGCCTATTGCTGGCGCATGAACACCAATAACCGTGCGCGCGGTGTCCGTATCACCGCATCGGCATCCTGTTTTGTGCCCAAGCCGCAGACACCGTTCCAGTGGGATGCGCAGGACACGCTAGAACAGTTTATCGAAAAGCAGGCGCACATGAAGGAAATCATGCGCACACGCAATGTGACCTATAACTGGCATGACGCCAAGACATCCGTGCTTGAGGGCGTGATCGCACGCGGCGACCGCCGACAGGGCGCAGCAATCTATCTGGCGTGGCAGCGCGGCTGTAAAATGGATGGCTGGGATCAGTGCTTCGACTATGACAAGTGGATGCAGGCCTTTGCCGACTGCGGGCTTGATCCCGCGTTTTACGCAGCCCGTCAGCGGCCGCTTGACGAGGTGTTTCCGTGGGATCACATCGGCTGCGGTACGCGTAAGGAGCACCTCAAGCGCGAGTGGGAGCGTTCGCGCGAAGCGGCCATCACGCCGGACTGTATGCACCAGTGCGCGGGCTGTGGCGCGAATGCCCTGCTGAAGGGAGGCAAATGCCATGTTTAAAGCACGCATGAAGTTTGCCAAAGAGGGGAGAGCCAAATATATCTCCCACCTTGATTTGATGCACACCATGCAGCGTGCCATGGCGCGCTGCCAGATGCCCCTGTGGTTTACAGAAGGGTTTAACCAGCATGCTTATGTGTCGGTGGCGCTGCCGCTTTCAACCGGCTACTCGGGCGAGTGTGAGTTTTTGGATTTCAACATTACAGCGGATGCCGTGCCGGAAAACGCCGTCGAGGCACTCAACGATGTTTTTCCAGAAGGCTTGCGCGCGATCGAGATCTATCCGCTTGAGGATGGCGGTATGAAGGTCGGCACGATCGCGTGGTCGCAGTACCGCATCACCTGGGAGTTCGAGGACGGTGTACCATCCGGCTTCCTGCCTGCGGTGCGCGAGCTGTTCGGACGTGGTAAGGTTGAGATTGTCAAACGAAGCAAGCGCGGCGAAAAGACGATCAACATGAAAGACTTGATGCGCGACCTGACCCTGACTGAGAGCGCACATGGGGTCACGGCGGTCGTCACAACCGCGGCGGGCAACGATAACCTCAGCCCAGAATATCTGACCCGCGCTATCCGGCAATACCTGCCGCAGTTCGACATTCCCTTTTGCGCTTATCACCGTTTGAACGTCTTTACCGCAGACGGCACTCCATTCCGATAAAAGGAGGCACTTAGATGCCTGTTACCGTTTCCGATGAACAACTGCAAAGCCAGTTTACCTATATTGATGCGATTGCGTCAATGAACAACGGCAAACAGCTGCGCGCCTATACCCATACATTCGGCTGCCAGCAGAATGAGGCGGATACCGAGCACATCCGCGGCATGCTGCGTGAGATGGGTTATACGATGACTGAAGACGCAAACGAAGCGGATTTTATCCTCTTCAACACCTGTGCGGTACGCGAGCACGCAGAAGACCGCGCGTTCGGCAATATCGGTTCGCTGAGCCACCTGAAAAAACGACGGCCCGAGGTCATCATTGCACTGTGCGGCTGCATGGCGCAACAGGAGAAAAATGTCGAAAAAATCAAGAGAAGCTATCCTCAAGTCAGCCTGCTGTTTGGAACGCATGCGCTTTGGCGGTTTCCGTCACTGTTGTACCGTGTACTCACGGGGGAAAAGCGCGTGTTCGACATCAACGGAGAGGACGACATCGCTGAAGGTCTGCCTGTGTTGCGCGCACAGGGGCCAAAGGCGTGGCTGTCGATCATGTACGGCTGTAATAATTTCTGCACCTACTGTATTGTCCCCTATGTGCGTGGACGCGAGCGCAGCCGCCGACCGGAGGAAATCGAAAAAGAGTTGCGTGAGCTGATCACAGCAGGATATAAGGAAATCACGCTTCTCGGTCAAAATGTCAACTCTTACGGCAAGGATTTAGGATTGGATATCGACTTTGCAGACCTGCTGCGTAGGCTCAACGCCGTTCCGGGCGACTTCTGGCTGCGGTTTATGACCAGCCACCCGAAAGATGCATCACCGCGCCTGTTTGACGCGATGGCACAGTGTGACAAGGTAGCCAAGCAGCTGCATTTGCCGTTTCAATCTGGCAGCGATGAGATTCTTCGCCGCATGAACCGACGGTATACGGCAGCGGAATATCGCGCTTTGATTGCAGACGCGCGGACAAAAATGCCGGATATCACGCTGTCAAGTGATATTATCGTCGGTTTCCCGGGTGAGACTGAGCAGGATTTCGAACAGACACTCCAATTGGTCGAAGATGTGCAATTCGATCTGCTGTTTACTTTCCTGTATTCGCCGCGCACGGGCACGCCCGCTGCTTCCTATGAAGATAACGCAACGCCACAGGACAAGCAGCGCCGCTTTGAACGTCTGCTTAAGGTGCAGGATGAGATCGTAGCCTCCCGGCAGGCCGCTTATCAGGGCAAGACGTTGCGTCTTTTGGTCGACGGCACTGCAAAGGGACCGGACTATCCGTTCACTGCGCGCACTGAGGGCAACCTGTTGGTCTGCGTGCGTGGTGAAGGTTTCGAAATCGGCTCATTTATCGAGGCGAAGATTGAGAAAACCAGCTTGCGCTGCCTGTTTGCTCACAAATTATAGAAAGAGGGAAACACCATGGCCGAACTCACGCCCATGATGAAGCAATACTTTGAAATCAAAAATAAAAACAAGGATTATATCCTGTTTTATCGTCTGGGCGATTTCTATGAAATGTTTTTTGAGGACGCCAAGCTGGCTTCCTGTGAACTTGAATTAACACTAACCGGTCGCGACTGCGGGCAAGAGGAACGCGCACCGATGTGCGGCGTACCGTATCACAGTGCAGAGAGTTATATCGCAAAACTGGTGCGCAAAGGCTATAAAATTGCCATCTGTGAACAGGTCGAAGATCCAAAGCTCACCAAAGGGCTGGTCAAGCGCGAAATTGTGCGGCGTGTTACGCCGGGCACAGTTGTCGAAGCGTCTATGCTTGAAGAAGAACGCAACAACTTTCTTGGTTGCGTCTATGCTGAGCAGGGCGGTATCGGCGTTTGTTTTGCGGATATTACAACAGGAGAGGTTTACGCAACCGGTTCGGGAAATTGGCAGGAGATTGCGAGCGAACTCGGTCGGTTTTCCCCGCGTGAAGTACTGGTTGGCGGTACGGCCGCCACTGCGGACGCGTTTCTAACCTTTCTGAAAGAACGTCTGGAAGCGCTCATCGAGCCTATGCCGGACGAGTGCTTTGAAATGCAGCGCGCAGCAGAGCATATCCGCGGACATTTCCGTATAGAGGATTTTGACGCTGCCGGGTTGACCGATCTACCGCAGACTGTCCAGTGTCTCGGCGGCTTGCTGGACTATTTGGAGCAGACGCAACAGGCCAGTTTGGCAGCACTCAGCCGACTTCAGGTCTATCATCAGGGACAGTTCATGGAACTCGACCTGATTGCGCGACGCAATCTGGAACTATGTGAAACCATGCGTACCAAAGAGAAAAAGGGGACGCTTTTGTGGGTGCTCGACCGCACCAAGACGGCGATGGGTTCGCGTCTCATCCGGCAGTGGCTGGAAAAACCGCTCTACAATCCGCTGCATATCGTGCGCCGCCAACAGGCGGTGGGGGCGCTGTGCGATGATGTGATCGCGCGCAGCGCGCTGTCCGACGCACTCAAAAAGGTGTTCGATATGGAACGGCTGATCGGCCGCATCACCTATGGTACCGCGAACTGCCGCGACCTGCGTGCGCTATCCGCTGCGATCGAATGCCTGCCCGAGATTCGGGCACAAGCGGCGCAGTTTTCCCAGCCGATGCTGCGTGAGATTACACAGAGCATGGATTTGCTGGAGGATATCCATGCGCTGGTTGAACTGTCGATTGTGGATGAACCGCCGATCCTGCTGCGCGAGGGCGGCATGATCCGCACGGGCTACAACGAGGAAATTGACTATTTGCGCGATCTTGCATCCGGCGGCAAGGGCAAGATTGCGGAAATCGAGCAGACCGAACGCGAAAAAACCGGAATCAGCAAGCTGAAAATCGGTTACAACCGCGTGTTTGGTTACTATATTGAGGTCAGCAAGTCGAATATTGACGCAGTGCCTGATTATTACATCCGTAAACAGACGCTGGCCAATGGAGAACGCTATATTACCGAGGAGCTGAAACAGCTCGAAAGCACCGTACTCGGTGCGCAGGAACGGCTAACCGCACTGGAGTACGAAGTGTTTGTCTCTGTGCGCGACCAGATTGCCGATCAGGTACACCGCGTGCAGAAAACCGCACAAGCAGTCGCGTCGCTCGATGTGCTGTGCGCACTCGCTGAAGTCGCATGCGACAATAACTATACCTGTCCGGTTGTTGATTTCTCGGACAAAATTGAAATTCATGACGGCCGTCATCCAGTGGTTGAAAAAATGTTGGCCGACAGCTTTTTTATCCCAAACGATACATTACTGGACGGCGGTGAAAACCGTGTGTCTATCATCACGGGTCCGAACATGGCCGGTAAATCCACCTACATGCGGCAGGTCGCACTGATTACGATCATGGCACAGATCGGCTCGTTTGTCCCTGCCTCCTCTGCACATATTGGCGTAGCTGATCGCGTGTTTACGCGCGTTGGCGCGTCGGACGATCTGGCGAGCGGCCAGTCTACTTTTATGGTCGAAATGAGCGAGGTGGCGGACATCCTCAAACACGCGACGAAATCCAGTCTGCTAATTTTGGACGAGATCGGCCGAGGTACCTCGACCTACGACGGGATGTCGATTGCCCGCGCGGTGATCGAATATGTCGCAGACAAACGTAAAGTGGGCGCTCGGGCGCTGTTCGCCACGCACTACCATGAACTGACCGTACTCGAAGAAATGGTCAAAGGCGTTAAGAATTACAACATTGCGGTCAAAAAACGCGGCGACGATATCACTTTCCTGCGCAAGATCGTGCGCGGCGGCGCGGATGACAGTTATGGTATTGAGGTCGCCAAGCTTGCAGGTATTCCGAACGCGGTTATCAAGCGCGCCAAGGCCGTATTGGCCGATCTGGAATCAACCATGCCGCGGCCTGAGTTACATGAGCTGACCGAGGAGGACGAAGGTCCTCAAATCACGATGGAAACGCTTGCAGACAATGCAGTCGCACAGCGGTTACGCGCGTTGCAAGTGGATACCATGACGCCGATTGAGGCTCTTAATGCGCTGTATGAGCTGAAGAAAATGCTATAACAGTATGTTATCCCGTTGGAAAGGACGCTGAAATGGCAATCATTCACGAATTATCCCCGCATCTGGCTGATTTGATCGCGGCAGGCGAGGTGGTTGAGCGGCCGGCTTCGGTAGCCAAAGAGCTGATTGAAAATGCGATCGACGCTGGCTCGACCCGCATTACCGTCGAGATCGAAAACGGCGGTATCAGCTACTTACGCATTGCAGACAATGGCTGCGGCATGTCGGAGGAGGATGCGCCTGTGGCATTCCGCCGCCATGCGACCAGCAAGCTGCGTACGGAGCAAGACCTTGCAGCAATCGGTACGCTGGGTTTCCGTGGTGAGGCGCTCGCTGCGATCTCTTCTGTTACGCGGATTGATCTGTTCACCCGTCAAAAGGGCTCGATTGCGGGGTTGCATCTGCACCTCGAAGCGGGTGACATTCAGGTGCAGGAGGAAGCAGGCTGTCCGGAGGGCACGACCATGGTTGTGCGCGACCTATTTTTCAATACGCCCGCGCGCATGAAATTTCTCAAAAAGGATTTCACAGAGGCAGGTTATATTCTTGGCGTTGTGCAGCATGCGGCACTTTCCCATCCGGAAATTGCATTCTGCCTGATCCGGGATAGCAAGCAGGTGTTTTCGACGGACGGCAAGGGTAAATTGATGGCGCCGGTGTTTGCCGTATTCGGTAAGGATATGACGGCTAACATGCTCGAAGTACCCACAACCGAGCATAATGGCATGACGGTGCATGGTTATATTGTGAAGCCGCATGCCGGACGACCAAATCGTTCGATGCAACACTTTTTTGTCAACGGCCGTTATGTCAAGAGCCGCCTGATGCAGGCTGCACTGGAAGAATCGTATCGCAACACCATTATTACAGGTAAATATCCATCCGGCGCGGTGTTTTTGGAGTTACCTCTTAGCGCGGTGGATGTCAATGTCCATCCAGCCAAGACAGAAGTTAAGTTTTCGCAGGAAAAACCTGTGTTTGAAGCGGTTTATGTTGCCTGCAAGAATGCACTCGCAGCAGGGGATAATATCCCACAGCTGACGCATAAAGAAAAGAAGATGGCCGAGCCACCGGAAACCATCTCGGAGCATCCTGTGATAGAGTGTGTTCAGCAGCAGTTTGCGGCACCGGTTTCCAAGACGGTGCAACCCGGGCAAAAGGTACCCGAAGTACCGGTTCTCGAAGATTTCCTTGTCGCAGTACCACCGCGCACGCCCAAGCCCGTAGAACGAGGTCTGTATGCAGCGGCGCCACGCATCCTGCACGAGGAGCAGAATACAGTGGACATCCCATCGGCACCCAAGCAGCCGATGCAGGGGATCGAACCGGTCAAAACAGAAGCCGTGCCGGGAAAAACGCCGGTTTTGTCGGTCGAATCCGCAGAACCGATTCCCACCACGCCTGTGCCGGACCGTACCACCGCGCCGTCTGCGCCTAGCTTTGCGCTGCTTTCCAGCGGCGCGCGCGTAATCGGCGAATGTTTCCAAACCTATCTCATCGCAGAAGATCAGGATGGATTGGTTTTGATTGATAAACATGCCGCACATGAGCGCATCTTGTTCAATGAATTACGGCAACAGGCTGATATGCCGCAACAGGAATTACTCACGCCGGTGGTGGTCGAACTCAGCGGAGAGGAATCCGCCGCGGTGCAAGCTGGGTTGGACGAGATCCGACAGGCTGGGTTTGTCATTGATGAGTTCGGTGAAAACAGCTTTGCGGTGCGCAGTGTTCCGGCCTATTTGGATAGCGCAGATGTGCCGTCAGTCATCAGTGAATTGGCTGACAAGTTGCTCCATAGCCGCGCGGCTGTACCAGACCGGTTAGACGATTTGATCCATACAGTCGCGTGCAAAGCGGCTATCAAGGCTGGAAAACCAACCAGCCTGACCGAGTTACAGCACTTGTGTGACCGGGTGCTGGCGGACGAAAACGTCCGTTCCTGTCCGCATGGACGGCCAACCACAGTGCGGCTGACCAAGTATGAGTTGGATAAAATGTTTAAACGCGTCAATCAATGAGGGAAAAGCATGGAAAACCGTTTGATCTGCATTTGTGGACCGACTGCGAGCGGCAAGACTGCGCTGTCGGTAGCACTGGCGCAAAAACTGAATACTGAGATCATCTCGGCAGACTCCATGCAGATCTATCGGGGCATGGATATTGGTACGGCAAAACCGACAGTTGCCGAACGGCAGGACATTGTGCATCACCTGTTGGATATCTGCGAACCGGATGAGCCGTTTTCGGTCGCGCGATATGTGGAACTGGCAGATGCGGCTGCGCAGGATATCCTATCTCGTGGCATGCTCCCGGTCGTGGTAGGCGGTACCGGTTTATATATGGATGCGCTGATCGAGTGCAGCGTGTTTTCGGGTGACGAAACCGATTTTTCGGTTCGCGAAAAATATCAACGCATGGCGATGGAACAGGGCAATACTGCCGTCCACCAAGCGCTGCAGCAGGTAGATCCCGAAAGCGCCAATCGCTTGCACCCGAACAACCTGAAACGTGTCATCCGCGCGCTCGAAGTATACGAGCAGACGGGTTTAACCATTGGGGAGTTCAATCGCCGCCATAAACGTCCCCAACCCAAATATCAAGCTGTCAAGATTGGCGTTTGCCCCGCACAACGCGAAACGCTTTATGAACGTATCGACCGCCGCGTCGACCAGATGTTGACAGACGGACTACTGGTAGAAGCAAAACGTTTGTTCGATGCCGGTGTGCTAACCGGCACAGCTGCGCAGGCAATCGGCTATAAAGAGCTGCTTAACGTATTAAATGGAACAGATTCCCTTGAAAATTGTGTTAATTTGCTCAAACAGCGCAGCCGAAATTATGCAAAAAGACAGCTGACATGGCTAAAAAGGGATGACAGCATCCACTGGATTTATTATAATAGGGATGAGGACTTCTCATCTGTTTTACAGGAAGCGACAGAATATCTGCAAAATCAAAGTGTACAATAATTCCAGAATATGTAAAACATAGGAGGAATCATTGTGAAAAACGAGATCAATCTGCAGGATCGGATGCTGTGCGCACTGCGGCAGCAGGCCATGCATACAACAGTTTTCCTTACCAATGGCTTTCAGATGCGCGGTATTGTGCGTGGGTTTGACAACTTTGTAGTCATTCTGGAAAGCGAAGGCAAGCAGCAAATGGTTTATAAGCATGCGATATCAACCCTGATTCCGCAGAACCGCGTCGACCTGTACGCACCGCGAGAGGAGCGTGCGGGACAGTAACATACATCGAGGTTCCCTTATGCAGCACGAAGCCACACAACACATAAAACCAAAACAAAAGCATCGCAGACGTATGCTGCCCAACGGCCGCCCGGTCTTTGTGATCGTAACGGCCGTGATCATCATTCTCTTGGGGTGGCAGGTGATCAGCGCATTTTCAGTTACCACCGAAACGACGCCCGCCGTACAAGTAACAGTCAACGATAGCATCTTAGCCGATGGCTGGTTTTTTCGGGACGAAACGGCAATTACCGGCAGCACCGGGGATACTATCAAGCACATCGTATACAGCGGTGAGCGTGTGCAACAAAATTCCGCACTCGCTGTTGTCTATTCGGATGAGCAGGCACTGATGCTAAGCCGCGAACTTACACCATTGGAAAATCGGATTGCATTGCTCGACACCGCACTGCAATCCGCAACGGATGGTGCGGATGCAGCCAAACTTGACCAGATGATTATTTTGCAATTGCAGCAAATGGCAGCACAGGCGAAAAGCGGCACAGGCAGTGCGCTTTCCTCCGCATCCAACACACTGCGCACGCTTGCATTGCGCCGCGAGGCCGGTAATGCAGACACTGCGGCAATCACGGCGGAGCGCGATGCTCTGTTACTGGAGCAGAGCAGTCTAAATGCGCAGCTGGCTGGGCACACCACACAGTTAACCGCGCCGACTTCAGGTTATTTTTCTGAGGTCGTAGATGGGTATGAGGATGTGCTGACGCTGGACACTCTGGAGGACTTATCGATCGCACAGTTCCATGAGTTGACCGAGAGTCAACCGGACAAGTCTAATACCAGCTTGGGTAAGATAATCGAGGGGTTTAGTTGGTATCTGGTTTCTGAGATCACAGCCGAGGATGCAAATCGCTTTAGCGAGGGTCAGAGTTTGCGTGTGAACTTTACGCAGGCATCGTTGGAAACGCCGGTTACTGTACATGCAGTTTTGAAGGAACGGGGCGCGGACACCGCACTGCTTGTGCTGGAGGGAACCGAATTTAACAGCGAGATGGTGTCGATGCGGCAGCAGCCGATTGAGATTATTCTCGCCACCTATACCGGACTTAAAGTTCCTAAAAAAGCCGTGCGTATTCAGGAATCAACGAACAGCAGCGGTGAAACTGTGCAGCAGACCGGCGTATTCATCCTGAGCGGCTCGTTCCAGAAATTTAAGATTATCAATACACTGTTTGAAGCCGATGATTTTTATGTAGTGGAACAGAGTGCGACCAATGTCGACATGCTGGTTGAACAGGATCAAATCATCATCCGCGGCAAAAATCTGCAAAATAATATGGTGGTGAAGCAATGACGGAGCAAGAAAAAAGCGAATTACGCGACCGCATCAAGGCTGTTCAGGAGCGGATCGCGCGCGCAGCAGAGCACGCGGGGCGTGACCCTAAAGAAATTACACTCGTAGCAGCCTCCAAAATGAACGATGCGGAGCATGTGCGCGCTGCTATTGACGCCGGCATTTCGGTGTGCGGTGAAAACCGTGTTCAGGAACTATTGGAAAAATATGAGCAGCACGCCTATGATGGCGCCGATTTGCAGTTTATCGGCACTTTGCAGACCAACAAGGTAAAATATCTGGTGGGCAAGGTGTCACTGATCCAATCGGTTGGTTCCATCCGTTTGGGCGAAGCAATCGCAAAAGAAGCTGCAAAACATGGGTTGCAACAGGATATTTTGTTAGAAATCAACATAGGACGTGAACCTGCCAAGAGCGGCCTGTTGATCGAGGAACTGGAGGAAGCGATTGGCCTGTTGCGGCAGAAAGAATCGCTTTGTATACGTGGTTTGATGGCAATTCCACCCATTGCGGATGAAACCTCAAAGAACTTTGGCTACTTTAGTGAAATGCATCAAGTATTTGTTGACATTTTGACGAAAAAATACGATAATGTAAATATGGATTATTTGTCTATGGGAATGACGAATGATTTCGAAACGGCGATTGCGTGCGGCGCTAACATGGTGCGCATCGGCACGGCGATCTTTGGTGCACGGCCATATCAGATCGTTTCGCCCTAAAACATAAGGAGGTACTTTGCATGGGTTCGATCAAAGGCTTTATCGATTGGGTCAAAGGCGAGGATATCGTTGACGATTACGAAGAGGAAATGCCCCGCCAGCGCAGCGAAGAGCCGGTGAAGAGCAGTGCAGCACCCGCATATGAGCGTTCGTATGAAAGAGCATATGAAAGCGCGGCTTCAGAAGCGGCTTCGTCACGTCGTAGCAATAAAGTAGTTAATATTCATGCCACCACACAACTTGCGGTGGTATTGGTCAAGCCCGACCGGTTTGAAAATGCGGCGGAGATTGCTGACCATCTGAAAGATAAACGTACAGTTGTGCTCAACCTCGAGCAGACCAATAAAGACATTGCTCGCCGTTTGGTGGATTTCCTCAGCGGTGTGGCTTACGCCAACGAGGGTAAGATTAAAAAGGTTGCCAACAGCACTTACATCATCACCCCCTATAACGTGGATATCATGGGGGATTTGATTGATGAGCTGGAAAGCAGCGGCATGTATTTTTAAGGGCGTGCAATTGTGAATACGATTGTTGTTTATGTGGTCGGTAGCCTGCTGCGGATTCTGGAATTCCTGCTGTTTGCACGGGCGATCATGAGTTGGTTCGTGCAGGGCAGTGCCTCACAGATTTACGAGTTTTTATGTCTTGTGACCGAGCCGCTGGTTCAGCCATTCCGAAGCTTGCTCAGCCGGATCGACGCACTGCGTGGTTGCCCGTTTGACTTTGCGTTTATGTTGGCATTTTTGGTTCTGATCGCACTTGAGCAGATACTCTACATGCTATAAGCCTGTCGGATAAACGGTAAAACTCAGGTGGTCGGGCAGCGCCCGGCCATTTTCCCGTGAGTATGGCATACGATAAAAAAACGGAGGAGAAACATATGACGGTGCAGGAAATTCAGGAAATCGGCTTTGAAAAAGCGGTTTTCGGTGGATACGACATGAAGTCGGTGGATACATTCCTTGAGCGCGTTGCGGAAGAGTTTGCTGCCATGCAGAAGGAAAATGCCGCGCTCAAAGCCAAGATGAAGGTGCTTGTCGATAAAATTGAAGAGTACCGCGGCGTGGAAGACGGTATGCGTCGCGCGCTGATGAGCGCACAGACCATTGCGCAGGATACGATTGATAAGGCTAAGAAAGAAGCGCAGGAAATGGTTACCGCCGCAAAGAGCGAGACCGAAAATAAGGTGAAAAATACGCGTGACGAGATTGTTGCTGAAGAGCAAAAATTAGAAGCCGCGAAAAAGAATACGCTGGAGTTTATTGCACGCGTTTCTTCGGTATATCAGGCACAGGCCAAAGCGCTGGTCGAATTGGCCAAGGCTGAGGATTTGGTGCATATGCAGCAAGAGGGCGCAACGGCGCCTCAGGCTGCACCGCAACCGCAGCCGGTACCTGCTCAGCAGCCTATCCAACCAGAGAGTACGTCCGTGCAGGCGGATGAGCCGCTGGAGGATGCAACCCGTAAGTTTGATTTCGGTGAGCTGAAATTTGGCGCCGACTATGACCCCAAGGAAGTAAAGTAACAAGCGAAAGGACTGAACACTGCACAATGCAGCAGGATTACAACCAGACGATCAATCTGCCGAAAACCGAATTCCCGATGCGCGCAGGCCTGCCCAAGCGTGAGCCGGGTTTTCTCGAGAGCTGGGAGAAGGACGATCTTTACCACGAGCTGATGAAAAAGAACGAGGGCAAGCCGTTGTT
>DWZQ01000004.1 GCA_019117485.1 Candidatus Agathobaculum intestinipullorum
CTGCTGGGCGATTACACCACGGATGAAAATGGCCGCATTGAGATCAAAAATGCGCCCGCAGGCACTTACAAAGTGCAGGAAGTCAAGACTTTGAAAGAGTACATCCTGAACGATGAAGTGCTGGAGATCGAGCATACGACGGTCAAGGACACCGAGCTTACCGTGGAGAACACTAAAAAGCCCGGTCTGCTGATTAAAAAGATCGACAGCGAGACGAAGAAGCCGCTGCAAGGCGCTATATTCAAGATCACGCGCGGGGACGGCTCGGTTGTGCGCGAGAGCGTCACGACTGATGCAGACGGTATAATCCATCTGCCGGAGTTGGATATTGGCACATTTATAATCACGGAGGTATCAGCCCCGGATGGGTACGCAATCGACGAGACACCCAAGACTGTGGAAATCCGTGCCGGACAGACCTATGAAGTCACGTTCACCAATACGAAAAAGAGCGGCTTCACCATTAAGAAGATTGACGAGGACACCCGTCAGCCACTGAAAAACGCGATCTTCTCGATTTCCAAGGCAAACGGCGAGATCGTCAAAGACCGCGCGGAGACCGACGCCAATGGCGTCATCACCCTGACGGGGCTAGAGGACTGCACGCTGATCGTGACTGAGATTAAGGCGCCGGATGGCTACATTTTGCAGGACATGCCCAAGACCATCGAGGTCAAGGCGGGCGGCCAATATGAAATGACATTTACCAATAAGCGCGCCTACGGCCTGCAGATTCGCAAGGTGATCAAGGGCACGAACCAGCCGCTGGATGGCTGCACCTTCACAGTGGAAAAGGCAAACGGCGAGATGGTCGGCTCCTACACCACGGATTCCTTCGGCCTTGCCACCGTGACTGGTCTGGAGGACGGCGTCTATGTTGTGACCGAGGTCTCTTGCCCGGAGGGGTATCGACTGGATCCGAAACCGCAGAATGTGATTGTCAAGGCCGGCGAGCTCGCGACCGTGACCTTTGAGAACGAAAAACTTGCCGGTGTGCGCATCAAAAAATCGACGCGGTGACCGGCGAGGGCATTTACGGTGTGCGTTTCCTCATCAAGGATGAGCACAACAATCTGATTGGCGAGTACAGTACCGATCAGGACGGCTACATTGAACTGGATGACCTGCTGACCGACGGCAAGAGTGAGATCAAGATCAAGGTGGAAGAGATCGCTGCTGCCGAAGGTTATGTGCTGGACGATACCGTGCGTACACTCCGCATCCGCCGCGGCGAGACGACCGAGCTTGTCGTGGAAAACACCCCGATCCTTGGTCAGATTCAGGTGGTCAAAAAGTCCGCACAGGATAACCCGGTGACAAACCAACCGAAGGGCAGCCTGCTCGAGGGCGCGGTGTTTGAGATCACGAATGCCGACACCGGCCGCGTGGTGGACACCATGACGTCGGATTCCCGCGGCATTGCCGCATCGAACCCGATCCCGCTGGGCCGCTACTATGTGCAGGAAATTCAGGCGCCGCGTTTTTATCAGCTGAACAGCGAGAAGGTCGAGGTCAAGCTCAAGGTGGAGGGCGACGTGGTACAGATCGAAATGTACAACGATGCCGCGAATATCAACACCAGCATTGAAAAGACCGGCAACTACACGGTAGATGCCGGCTCGAATATGCGGTATGACTTCACGAACATCGCGAATAACTCGAATGTGCCGCTGGACAACTTCTTCTGGCACGACCGTATCCCGACCGACGCCGTCCGTGCAGGCACGCTCACAACCGGCACCTACAATGCCCGTGTCTGGTACAAGATCACCTATAAGACCAACGTGAATGATTACCGGACGCTAGCGGATAACCTGCTCTCGACTAATCGGTACTCCTTCAAGATCGACAGCGGCTCGCTCAAATTGGCGTCCGGCGAATATGTCACCGACATCCGCTTTGAGTTCGGCACAGTACCGGCCGGCTTCAAGATGACCGAGAAGGCGACGCTGCTGGTTTATGTGCCGGCATATATGTCGGGCGGCTACAACATCATCAACCGTGCGGATGCGGGCGGTTCGTATCAGGGCGAGTGGGACAACTCCACCAGCACATGGGTGACCAAGATCTACCGTGCGCCCACCTATACCAAGCCGACGTTGCCGCAGACCGGATTCTAACAGAAAGGGTTTTGAAATATGCTGAACAGGAAAAAGATCCGGTGGATCATTACCCCTGTGCTCGCCGCGCTGCTTTTCAGCGCGGCGGGCGCTACACAGGAAAGCGAACAGGTACTGCTCGAAGGAGACCAAGTCCGTTTTGAACCGATCAGCACCGAGATGGTTGAGATCAACGGCGTGCCGACACTCACTAAGACCTTTGAACTGTCACCGGAGGTCGATCCCGCCTTGCTGCGCGAGGAACCGTTTTCACATGACGGCTACTGGTACCGCTATCAGCGTATGGATAAATCCGATCAGGAGACGACGGACACACTGCCGATGGAGGAAACGGTTACGGTGGAAGCACCGTCCAGTGAGCTTGCGGATGTGATCGATCAGTTTCCGGCGACACGGGCGTACAGCAAGGACGGCTACACCGGCGAGCTGCTTCTTGATGTGCAGAGCATCAAGGTGGAGGCAACCGGCTACAGCACGGTCACGGACAGCCATCCGCATACGGTCACAAAAACGTATGCGCTGGCCTACAATGACCGCAGTCTGGTGCCAGCGAGCGTGCAGTCGGACGGTCTGACCTTGCCGCTGACGGCTCTGAGTTGGTCTGAGACCGCCAATGTAGAGGATTCGGATGTGCCTGCCTCGTGGACGGCTACAGCGACGTACAGCAAGACGACGTATACCAATCGGCAGGTGGCAGATGGCTATCAGGCAACAGCGGTATATAAGGGCGAGGCCGCCAAAACCGGTATTGGTAGTGTGATCTATACTGTGACGTATACGGGCAGTAAGATTCCGGTGCTGCCGGGGCTGAATCCGGATATTACGGTATCCCAGCTCGCAATCGCGATGGGCCTTACGGTCTTGCTCGTTCTGCTGCTGATCTGGCGGTATATCCGCTGGCACATTGCCCGTGTTTACGTCTATAACGAAGAGCGCCGCATCCACGACGTTGTAAGCCGACAGTATGTGCGGGTACGAACGCCCAAGCTGCGCCTGTCCGCGCTGCAGGGGCATGAGGAAACCGAATACACGGTGATCCTGCGTCGGCGTCTCGCCAAACGGCTGGTTGGCCGGGACATCGCCATCGAGACCGGCGGCGAAGGCCAGCACCATGTGGTGGAGTCGTTTGTGGGCAGTGATTACGCATTTCAGGTGCAGATATGACAAAAGCCGCCCAAAGGCGGCTTAAATTGACGAAAAACAAATAATATGCTATCATAATATAGCCAGTAAGACGGCAGGTTGTTCCTCCGAATGGAGGTGATACCGTGGTTACATATTCCGATCTGTTCCAGTTCGGGTTGCTGATCGTCGGCATCATCGGCCTATGCTTTATGTATAGAAAGAAATAACCGCCCCCTGTAAGCAAGAGAGCGGCGTTTCCTCGACGTAAAATCGAGTACAGGAACGACCGCCTGTTGGCGCAGGTAGCCGTCTTACTGGTATCTATTATACCGTCTGAAACGATTATTGTCAAGCTGGGTGGAACGGCTGCAAAGGCTGTGAGTCGGCTACAAATTGACGGTAAACATCTTGTATGCTATAATTTGCGTGGACAATTTTATTGTCCGGGCGATGCAAAACAGCGGTTGGCCACTCCTTGCGAAAGGAGTGATGCTTTATGAAGAAGTTCGTAAGAATTTTGATATGGGCAATCTTGTTGCTACATATTTTCCTCATAAAAGTGCGCTAACCGCTCGGCTGGCACCAAGCGGTTAGCTTATCCATTAAGTTAGCTTAAAGGTCAACCGCTATGCAGCGCCCTTCTTTATCATTATTATAACATACCCCCCGTCTTTGTCAAGAGAACCGCTTCGTGTGGTTTATCCCTCAAAGACGGGGAATTTTTTGCAAAAAGGAGTTGAACACGATGAAAAATGTCATCAAACGCGCCATCAACGGCGCATTGGCCTGCTGTCTGCTGGCACTCAGCCCGCCGCTGGCCTCGGCGCTCGAGTACCGCTATGACGCAGACCTCTATGACAACTACTTTTACACCCCGACGTCCAGCAACCACGCGCTCGATCTGGACAGTAAGGACGATTCGGGCGGCAGCACGATCGTCGTGCCGTCGGACAGCATGGACACTGATGCAGACCAGACCACGCCGCGTACCGGCTCGCCTATCATTCCGGTCGGGTCGTACATCGACCCATGGGGCAGCGCGGTGGAAAAGCAGATCGCCACGGACGAAACGCTGAACGGTCTGGAAGGCCTGTCGTTTAACCGGCTGGAGGGCATGAGCGGCGGCTACACCGAGCAGCGCCAGCTTGTCACCACAAACGGGCATTTTGGCGCGGTATCCATCGGCAACCGCAGCATTTTTGCCTATGTTTATCCCGGTGCGACATACGAAAGCATGCAGAAAGGCGCCGGCCATGTAGACGGGACAAGTGTCTGGAACGGCAATGTCGCGCTGTGTGGCCACAACCGCGGTTCGTGGCCGTATTTCGCAAACCTCAAGTATGTGCAGGTTGGCGATGTGGTCACCTATAAGACTTCGCTCGGCACACGTACTTACCGGGTGACCTTTGCCGGACGCATCCTTGCAACAGATACCGATGTGCTCAATCCCACTGCCGGCAACCAGATCACCATGCTCACCTGTATTGCGAACGAACCGTCTTACCGGTTCTGCGTAATCGGACAGGAAATGCGTTAGGAGGCGTGATAGAATGAAATTCCGCGGCTTGATCGCCGTCTGTCTTGCAGGGGTGCTGCTTCTGCCGGCAGGCTGCGCGGACGATAACCCAAAAATGGAGGTGCCCGACACGGACACGACAGCATTTGTGCAGATGAAACAGACAAATTTGGAGGAATGGAACGATGCCCAGACAGAAGAGGTACTGGAAGTGCCGCTGGTACGGCGTGACGTGGAACTCGCGTCAGGTGGTTCGGCCGCCTTGTACGCACTTGATACGGG
>DWZQ01000035.1 GCA_019117485.1 Candidatus Agathobaculum intestinipullorum
TCGCGTGAAAGCCGGTTGAGAAGCGCACGCCCAACAATGCAGATTTTACAAAGTGGCCGGGTGCGGCAAGGGCCCCGCAAAGGAGGTGAAAATGTGAGCGGATACAGATATTTAACACTGGCAGACCGGCAAACGCTGGAGGCTCTCTATCTGGAAGGCGACCGCGTGCAGGACATAGCCGACCAGATCGGCGTCCATGTGGCTACCGTCTATAAGGAACTGAAAAGAGGCGAAACCGGAGGGCTCGATCGGAACATGCGGCGAGAGTATAGCGCCACACTGGCCCAGCGCCGCCTTGCGGAAAACTTCAAAAGGCGCGGAAGAAAATCCGACGAAGCCGATCACTCGGATCTTGCCGAAGCCATGAAGGCATGACGCCGCAGAAAGGAAACCACAGAAATGAAGAAAGACTTTAGATATGACGCCACCCTTTTAAGTCGTGCGTCATTCCCAGCGGTGCTGGAAGCAGACGAACGCCCTTGCATTGTAGAAATAACCGTATACAGGCTCAATGCGGCAGCAGTCACCAGCCTTATGCTCGACGGTTTCGATCCGCTGCTGAACTTTATCGGACTGAGCCCAGACGACACATACATAACACAGCATGAAGTTGAGGACATTGTAACCGTTGCACATATCAGGAAGGAGGCAGAGGCATGGCAGCACTCAATAAAGTAGCGAGCTACTTCGCTGACGAAATCCGGGACGGGATCGCGTGGGTGATTATATGGTATGTGATGGTTCGGCTATATTTGCATGGATGGGAAAAAGCTTGTCACTTATGCATGTACTCCACTCGCGGATATGGCTGGAATATGCTATACTATTGGCAAACAGAGTGCGACATGCTTTCGGTTATGGGCAAGGAGGATTATGCAATGGAGCGATTGACGAAAAAAGAAGGGGATAACTACGTCCTTTCACCAGAGTTGTATACGGTGGCAGTACAGCGCTTGGGCAAAATGGAGGATATGCTGGAGCAATTATTAGCCGAGAAAGATGAAATTGCATCTCAACTGGAAGCGCAGCGGAATGCAGGAAAAGAAAAGTCGGTGCGATTTCGGGAACTGTTTGCGCGCAAGCTAACTGTGATGAATACGCTCGATCTATGCCGACGCTATGGCTTATTGTAACGGGGGAGTGCAACCCATCACAAACTCACCGGTGGATGACCTGCATCTGTAGGCTTTCCATCACATCAAGCGCTTTCTCGTGAAGCGATTGATCGAATCCGCGGCATAAAGCGGCATCGACGGTGATTTGTGCTTCCGGCCATTGGGCTTGCAGCAGTATGGCATTGGAAATGACACACATATTGGTCACTACGCCGACGACCAAGATTTCTTGCAGGTCAGGTAGTTCACGTCCAAGGGCTATGACATCTTCCGGCGCTATGCCGAATGTGCCTTTGCACACGGTATGGATTTGGCTGTTGGCACAGGTCTCGCAGCATTGCTCCTGCGTTTTGCCATAGAGTCGCCAGCCACTTTCTTTGGGATTGCAGTGCGGTACAGGCAGTGCACGTCCCTCGCGCGTTTGCAGGTAGTCGTCGCCGTGTGTATCGTAGGTGAAGAGCACATGGTCGCCTTGCGCCAGATACGTCTGCACCAGATGGGCGATGCCTTCGTCGATCTCAGAAGCGCTGTCAAAGCTAAGTGCGCCGGTAACAAAGTCGTTCTGATAGTCGATAACGGCAAGCAGCCGGGGATTTTGTTTCATATCTGTCATGCCTCCTGTCTTGATATATTTATCATAACATAAGTTACACATATACACAACACAAGGATTGCCTGACCGCGAAATACGCATTATAATGGACAAGTAACGCGCATATCCTGTTCTGAACGGGGGTGTGCGCTGTGAAACAGCGATGGGGCAAAGGGGTGCTGATCGTCGCGCTGTTATTGGCGGCAGGGCTGTTAACATGGACGGGTGGCAGTCGGGTGGTGCAGACACTGGCGCGTGGGCGTACGGTGCGAACGCTGGTGATCGACGCCGGACATGGTGGCTTCGACGGCGGTGCGGTCGGTGCAAACGGCACGACCGAGCAGGATATCAACCTGAGCATTGCGCAGCGCGTGCAGTTGTTGGCAGAATTTTTCGGCGTGCCGACGGTGATGACCCGCCCGGACGGGCAGGCGCTGGATTATGATCCGTCCCGCCCGGTGCGCGAAAACAAGGTAGCGGATATCAAAGCGCGTGAGCAAGTGGTGCTGGATGAGGATAATCCGGTATTTCTCAGCATCCACTTGAATAAGTTCAGTGACCCGCAATATCATGGCGCACAGGTGTTTTATTCGGCCAACCACGCGGGCAGCCGCGCATTGGCGGAACTGTTACAGGATACGCTGATTGTAGGCTGCGACCCGACGAACACACGGCAGGCGCGTCCCGCCGAGCAGAGCATATATTTGATGAAGGTGCTGTCCTGCCCGGCGGTGATCGTAGAGTGTGGCTTTTTGTCCAACCCGACGGAGGAAGCTTTGCTCGGGGATGCGGATTATCACAAAAAACTTGCTGCGAGTGTCGTGACAGGCTATTTACGATACGATGGCGGCTGACGGAGGAAGTATGAAACAGAAAACTGTGTATCTGTGCAGCGACTGCGGGTATGAAAGCCCCAAATGGTTCGGCAAGTGCCCGTCCTGCGGCGCATGGAACACCATGAGCGAATACAAGGTAAAGCCTGAGTCCGCAGCGCGCGGCACGGGCGAATTTGCGCGCGGCGCATCCCGGCCGACTTTGCTGCGCGACATCGAACTGGGGGACGAAAGTCGCTTCCATTCGGGCATGGGTGAGTTAGACCGCGTGCTCGGCGGCGGCGCAGTGCATGGCTCGTTTGTGTTGGTCGGCGGCGAGCCGGGCATCGGCAAGTCGACGCTGTTGCTGCAAATGTGTCAGGAAATGTGTAAGGCGGCGCGGGTGCTCTACGTTTCCGGTGAGGAGTCGCTGCGGCAAATCAAACTGCGCGCGGCGCGGCTGCAAATATCCTCGCCTGATCTGTACATCCTTGCCGAAACCGATATGGAGCAGATCATTTCGGAAACCGAACTGCTCGCACCGGATATTTTGATCGTCGACTCGATTCAGACGGTTTATAAACGCGACCTGACGGCCGCACCCGGCGGCGCAACCCAGATCAAGGAATGCGCAATGAGCCTGATGCAATATGCCAAGAACAGGAACGTTACGATCTTCATTGTCGGCCATGTCAACAAGGAGGGCACGCTTGCAGGCCCGAAGATTTTGGAGCACATGGTCGATTGCGTGCTATATTTTGAGGGGGAGGCAAACGGCCCGTTCCGCTGCCTGCGCGCGGCCAAGAACCGCTACGGCTCGACCAATGAGATCGGCGTGTTTGAGATGAGCGAGCACGGCCTTGTCGAAGTGCAAAACCCTTCGGCAGCTATGCTGGCTGGTCATCCGCAGGGCGCATCGGGCAACTGTATTGCCTGCGTGATGGAGGGTAGCCGTCCGTTGCTGGCCGAGGTGCAGGCGCTTGCCGCCAAGACCCAGTTCGGTGTGCCGCGGCGTACGGCGGCGGGCGTGGACTATAACCGCATGGTGCTGCTGCTGGCAATTTTGGAAAAACGCTGCGGCCTGTTCCTTTCCTCGTCGGATGTGTATGTCAACGTGGTTGGCGGCATGCGGCTGGATGAGCCTGCGGTAGACCTGCCGATGGTGCTGGCCATCGCGTCCAGCTTCCGTGACAAGCCGCTGCCAGAGGGCGTGATGAGCTTTGGCGAGGTTGGTTTGACAGGTGAATTGCGCGCCGTCGCCAATGCCGCACAGCGCATCAACGAAGCCTACCGTTTGGGCTTCCACACTTGCGTGATGCCCATGCAGGAGGTGGATGGTGCGTTGACCGAAAAAATGAACATTGTGCGCGTTAAAACCGTGGGTGATGCGATCCGCGCGGTGCTTTGAAAATCCCCCAGTATTTGCATGGTTAAAACCGGCCTTTTTTCCGCAGACTAAGGGTAGTTTGCGGCAGGAGGTCGGTTTGTTATATGGAGAAAAGGGCGCGTTGGGTGCTGGCGGTGACCGCCGTCCTGCTGGGCGGTATGCTTTGGTTGCATAGCAGCAGACAGGTGGAGCCGGTACAGGTACAGGCCCGTGCGGTCACTGTGCGGGATATTTTCAACAGCGTCACGGTTTCAGGCCAGATTGAGGCGGCGGACAGTACGGTGCTGAGTCCGTCGGCAAATGCGGTGGTCGGTGCGGTTTATGCCTCGGTTGGGGACACAGTAGAACAAGGGGATGTGCTGTGTACGCTGCAACCGGATGCTGCGGCCACAGCCGCGCTATCAGATAGCGTACAGTCCGCTTGGAGCGCGCTGTCCGGCGGGCAGGCGCAGTCTGTACAAGCGGAAGAAGCGCGCGTGCTGCGCGCGCCGGTCACTGGCACCGTGCTGTCGCTGCCTGCGGCAGGGGAAACGGTGTATGCGGATGTGCCTTGTGTGCGCATCGCTGATCTGGACAGTTTACAGGTGCGCGTGCAGTGTCCGGAGCTGTATGCTGGCCAGCTGGAGCTGGGACAGCAGGCCAACGTGACGGTCTCGGCCTTAGCAGATGCGACGTATGGAGCTAAACTACAAAGCATATCGCCGGTAGCTGTGCGCGCAGTCAGCCTGACCGGCACGAGCGGCGAGGCGACGGTCGAGGCGGTGCTTGCCCTGTCCGGCAGCACCGGCGGGTTGCGGCCGGGCTATTCCGCGACCGTCAAAATCTTTACCGATCAGCATGAGGACGCGATTGCCGTGCCTCTGGAAGCGGTCTGTCAGCGCGGTGAACAGGAATATGTGTTTTGTGTGCAGGATGGGTGCGCTGTCCAGTGCCCGGTACAGACAGGTTATCTGCTGGAAAGCGCGATTGAGGTATGCGAAGGGCTTACGCCCGACGCTGTTGTCATCCTGTCTCCGCCGGACACATTGGAGGATGGCGCGGTGGTAGAGGTGGCCGTATGAGCGTGCGTGATCTGCTTCGGCTGGCGGTGGGCAACTTGCGCGAGAACCGGCTGCGTACTGTGCTTTGCGCGCTGTCGGTTGCGGTGGGTGCAGGCGCATTGCTGCTAATTGCGGCGCTCGGCTTATTGGGGCAGCAAAAGCTGTCCGAGGGTATCCGCACATTGGGGGTGAGCGGCCTGACCGTCTATGTGGACGATCGGGGCGCGGGGCAAGCGCTCAGTGCGACGGTGGCGGATGCAATGTCACAGGCAGTTTCGGGCGTTGACTGTGTGATGCCGATCAAGGCGCAGTCCGGCACGGTGCGCGCCGGGCACGCGAGCGAAAACGTATTGTTCCTCGGGGTAGACGAACGGCTGGGCGAGGTGATGCAACTGGACGTCCTCGCAGGCGACCTGCTGACACGCACGCAGGCACAGGCGGCGCAGCCGGTCGCGGTGGTGGGGGATACGTTAGCGCAGGCGCTCTATGGGCGGGATAACATTGTCGGCCGTACCATCCGGCTGCGGTTGGGCGGCTGTGATCAGGATTTTACGGTCTGCGGTGTTGTGAGGTCGCAGACGAGTGCGCTCGGTACCGCGGTTGCCTCTCTGGCGCCGCATCTTGTGTATATTCCATATGCCTGTCTGGCCACCTCAGCGCAAAGCGCAGATCAGGTGTTCGTGCAGTGTATGTCTGGTGCGGATTTGTCCGCAGTCAGCGGACGCATCAGCCGCTATTTGACCGACCGTGTGCAGGTAGACGGCACGGTACGCGTGCAAAATATGTCGGGCGTGGCGGATACGGTTAACCGTATGGCGGAATTAGGCGTGGGGTTGTTCACGGCGGTCGGCGGGGTGACGCTGTGCGTGGCGCTCATCGGCGTCACATGCAGTATGCTGGCTGCCGCGCAGGAAAAAACAGGGGAAATCGGTATCCTGCTCGCGATCGGCGCGCAGCCGCGCGATATCCGGCGGCTGTTCCTGCTACAAAGCACGTTGCTGTGTGCGGCGGGGGGACTGCTGGGTGCGGGTGCGGTGCTTGGCATGTTGTATGCCTTTGCAACAATCATCCCCGACCTTTGGCTCACTGCTGCGCTGCTGGCGTTGTGCATTGCCTGTGGTGCAGCGGCTGGTCTGCTGCCCGCAGTGCGCGCGGCGCGGCTTGACCCGATTGACGCGATGCGCAAATAGCCCTTTCCTTTCTTTTTTGCCTGTGGTATGATAAGTAGGAAAAAGAGAAAGGGATGGAGTAACCCATGCGTCATATTATCGATTTATGTGACCTGACGGAAAAGGAATTTTCCGACTTATACAAGCTCACGACCAACATCATTGACCGTCCCGAGGGTTATACCGACGCCTGCCGCGGCAAGGTGCTCGGCAGCCTGTTTTATGAGCCGTCCACGCGTACCAACCTGTCGTTTTCGACTGCGATGATGCGCCTTGGCGGTAGCGTGGTTGGTTTTTCCGACCCCGGCTCGTCCTCGACGACGAAGGGCGAGACGCTTAAGGACACGATCAATATGGTTTCGAGCTACGCTGATATGATCGTCATGCGCAACCCGCGCGAGGGCGCGGCCAAGGCAGCGTCCCTCTACTCGTCCGTGCCGGTGATCAACGCGGGAGACGGCGGCCATCTGCACCCGACACAGACGCTGACCGATATGGTTACTATCCTGCGGTATCGCGGCTCGGCAGACGACATGAAAATCGGCTTGTGCGGCGATTTGAAATATGGCCGCACAGTACATTCGTTGCTCCATTTTCTCGAGCGGTATCATAACGTGCAAATTTATCTCATCTCGCCCGATGTGCTCGCCCTGCCGGATTATATGGTGCAGTTCCTGAAAAGCCATAACATGCCGTTCTGTCAGGCGCGCAGCATCGAGGAAGTGCTGCCTGAGTTGGATGTGCTGTATATGACCCGCATCCAGCGCGAGCGGTTTTCGAGCGCGCAGGAATATGAAAACCTCGAGGGCAACTACCAGCTGACCTCGGAAAAGCTGAAGCGCGCGAAAAAGGACATGCTGGTGCTCCATCCGTTGCCGCGCGTGGATGAGATTGCGCAGGATGTGGACGATGACCCGCGTGCGGTCTATTTCCGGCAGGCGCGTTTCGGCATGTTCGGGCGAATGGCGCTGCTGCTGACCTTGTCCAAGCTGCCGTTTATCCGTGCAGGCCATCAGGATATCGGCGCACACGGCATCCAATGCTCTAATCCAAAGTGCATTACGCATACGGAGCCGTACCTGCCGCTGACCGGCAGGGCAGGCGCGCGCTGCCCGTATTGTGACGCGCCGTTGGAAGCAAAGTAAATAAAAAACGTCCTGATCTGGTCGGATCAGGACGTTTTTTATACGAAGGCTTATTCCCAGTCGACTTTATGCTGCAACGGTCCGGAACCGTGCCCAAGGTCGAGGCCGAACTGGATACAGGCAGTCAGGTACCGCTTTGCGCGTTTGACGCTGCCTGTCAGCGAAATGCCTTGCGCCAATCCGCAGGCGATGGCAGAGGATAGTGTGCAGCCCGTGCCGTGCGTGTTCGGGTTGTGGATGCGCGGGGCGGGCAGCCAGTGGAACTGGCCGTCGGCATAAAGAAGGTCGTCTGCACAGTCGGACAGGTGGCCGCCCTTGACGAGTACGGCGCCTTGCGTCATAGCAGCGATTTCCTGCGCGGCTTGTTCCATTTGCGCCTTATTTGCGATATGCACACCGGAAAGTGCGGCCGCTTCGGCTAAGTTGGGCGTTACCAGTGTGCATAGCGGGAAGATTTCTTCGACCAGTGCTTTGACGGCGTCCGGCCGCAGCAAGTCGTGTCCGGAGGAGGAGATCATCACCGGGTCAAGGACAATGTTGTCGGCATGGTGTGCACGCAGCCGCGCCGCTACCGTGCGGATAATTTCCGAATTGTGCAGCATACCAATTTTGATAGCATCCGGACGGATATCGTCAAATACGCAGTCGATCTGCTGGCCGACGAGGGTGGGGGAGACCGGTTGCACGGCGGTTACGCCCAGCGTATTCTGCGCAACCACCGCCGTGATGACGCTCATGCCATACAGGTTGTGCGCTTCGACCGTTTTCAGGTCGGCTTGAATACCGGCGCCGCCGGTCGGGTCGGTTCCGGCGATGGATAATACGGTTTTCATTTGTCATGTTCCTCCAATCCAGTGCCGTCAAAGGCTGGGATAAAACTCTCGCTAATGGATTCGTCCTGCTGGAAAAAACCGCCGAGGCCGAGTTCGTGGAACAGCGCGCAGGCATCTGCGTATTCCTCGTCCGTGATCGTGCGGTTAAGCTCTGGCCAGTCCTGCATGCCGAATGGTGTATACTGCCGCATCAGGCTGACCAGTACGCGGTCGCCGAAGCGGAGAGCGATATCACGCAGCACCTGTGCGGTGTCGCCCGCAAGTCCGGGCAGCACCAGGTGCCGGATAACCGTGCCGCAGATGAGCAGGCCGTTTTCGTCGAACTGCGGCGCGCCCGTTTGGCGCACCATTTCCGTAATTGCTTCTACTGCAATTTCGCGGTAATCCTCTGCGTGCGAGTAGCGCGCAGCGTAGTAGCTGCTGTAATATTTGTAATCGGGCAAATAGATGTCAATGTAGCCGTTCAGCAGTCGGAGCGTGGAGACGCTTTCATACCCGCTTGAATTGTAGACAATCGGGATGCGCAGGCCATCCTGCCGGGCAAGCGTCAACGCTTCGAGGATCTGCGGGACATAATGTGCGCCCGTGACCAGATTGATGTTATGCGCGCCCTGCCGCGCAAGGGCCAGAAAGGTTTGCGCCAGTTCGGCGGGGGAGAGCGTCTTGCCGTAGCCGTCCCGGCGGCTGATCTGCCGGTTCTGGCAAAATACGCAGCCGAGCGAACAATGTAAAAAAAACACTGTACCCGAACCTTTTTTACCGGAAATGGGCGGCTCTTCCCATAGATGGAGAGATGCGTGGGCGGCTTCGATGCGGTCGTTTGCGCCGCACAGGCCGCGCGTATTGGTGCGGTCGGCGCCGCAGGCGCGCGGACATAGGGTGCAGTGTTTCAGCAGCGCAGTCAATGAGCATCCCTCCAGTTGCCTTTAGTATAGCGCATTTAATGCTGGAAATAAAGGCAGGATTTGTGCTATACTATTCAAAAAGCAAAAATACAGGAGATCGTCGCCATGAAAATATCAGAGATTTTAAAGCAGGATAAGGTCACGCTGTCGTTTGAGGTGTTTCCGCCCAAAACCAGCAGTACCTATGAATCGGTTGCGCGCGCAACACAGGAAATCGCGGCGTTGCGCCCGGATTTTATGAGCGTTACCTACGGCGCAGGCGGCGGCACGAGCGAACATACTGTGCATATCGCGTCCGATCTGCAGTCGCAGTATGGCGTCAACGTGTTGACCCATCTGACTTGCGTATCCTCGACGCGTGCGCATGTTTCTTCTATGCTCGACCAGTTCCGGCAGCACGGTATTCAGAATGTATTGGCGCTGCGCGGCGATATCCCGCAGGGCGGTGCGCCGGCAAACGACTACCATTACGCGGCTGAGCTCGTGCGTGATATCAAGGCGCAGGGCGATTTCTGCGTCGGCGGCGCGTGTTACCCGGAGGGGCATGTCGAGGCGGCCAACAAGACCGAGGATATTCTGCACCTCAAGGAGAAGGTGGAGGCGGGCTGCGAGTTTCTCACTACGCAGATGTTCTTTGACAACCACATCCTGTACAATTTCCTGTACCGCATCCGCGAAAAGGGGATTACGGTGCCGGTCATTGCGGGCATCATGCCGGTGACCAACGTCAAACAGATCAAGCGCATCACTTCGATGTCGGGCACCTATCTGCCCGAGCGCTTCAAGGCGATTGTTGACCGCTTTGGCGATAACCCGGATGCGATGAAGCAGGCGGGCGTCATTTACGCCACCGAGCAGATTATCGACCTGATCGCCAACGGGGTCAACCATATCCATGTTTACTCGATGAACAAGCCGGAGATTGCCGCAGGCATTCAGGCCAGCTTGTCGGAGATTCTCAAGTGATCGCGTTTGAGCGCAGCGAAGTGCTGCGGTATTTGGGCTATCGTGGTGCGCAGCCGGATGAAATGGTCGAACAAAACCTCGACCGTTGCATTGCCGAGCTGCAAAGCGCCGCCGCACCCAAATCGGTGTTTCAGGCGTTTGAACTGTCCCATCTGGCCGAAGGGACGATGAAAACAGGCGGTGTGCTCATCCGGAGTAAGAATCTGGCGCGTACACTCAAGGGCTGCACAAGCGTCTATTTGATGGCCGCGACGCTGGGGTTGGCGGTCGACCGGCTGATTACCCGTGCAAGCGCGGTGCGCATGAGCGATGCGGTGCTCTATCAGGCGGCTGCCGCCGCTATGATCGAAGCGTACTGCGACGAGGTGAACGACACGTTGCGCGAGGAGGCCGAGCGGGTCGGACTGTATTGCCGTCCGCGGTTTAGTCCGGGCTATGGCGACTTCCGCATCGAGCATCAGCGCGATATCAGCCGTCTGCTGGATACGCCGCGCAAGATCGGACTGACCGTAACGGAAAGCTGCCTTCTCGTGCCGATCAAATCGGTTACGGCGGTGATCGGACTGTCGAATACACCGCAGCCATGCCATCGCAAGGGCTGTGAGGAGTGCAGCAAACAAGACTGTGCATTTAGGAGATAACCATGAACATCATGCAAAAACTGGGGCGCGAATGGCTGTTTTTTGACGGCGGCACGGGGACGATCCTGCAGTCGCGCGGTCTTGCAGCCGGCGAGTTGCCCGAAACTTGGAACCTGACCCATCCGGACGAGATTGTCGCGCTGCACAGCGGCTATCTGCAAGCGGGTTGCCATATTATTAACACGAACACATTCGGCGCGAATGCGCTCAAATATCCGGAAAACCTGCGCGAGATCGTTGAGGCGGCGGTCGCGCACGCGAAAAAGGCGCGTGCGCTGTCCGGCCGGGACGACGCCTGTATCGCACTGGATATTGGCCCGACCGGGCGGCTGTTACAGCCGATGGGTGACCTGCCGTTTGAGGACGCAGTCGCCCTGTTCGGCGAGGTCGTGCGTATCGGCGCGGCGGCTGGCGCCGATCTGGTGATGATCGAAACCATGAGCGACAGCTACGAGCTCAAGGCGGCTGTGCTGGCAGCCAAGGAAAACTGCGATCTGCCTGTGTTCGCCACGGTGATCTTTGACGAAAAGGGGAAGATGCTGACCGGCGGCACGGTGGAATCGGTTGTCGCTATGCTGGAAGGCCTGCGCGTGGATGCGTTGGGTGTTAACTGTGGGCTTGGCCCTGCGCAGATGGAACCGATTGTCCGGCGGCTGACCGAAGTCAGTTCCAAACCGGTTATCGTCACGCCGAATGCCGGCCTGCCGCGCAGTGAAAACGGAAAGACCGTGTTTGATATCAATCCCGACACGTTTGCGCAGCTCATGGCCAGGATTGCGGACGTGGGCGTGCAGGTGCTGGGCGGTTGCTGCGGCACGACACCCGACCACATCCGCTGTATGATCGAGGCCTGCCGCGCAAAGCCGGTCGCACCGGTCACGAAAAAGCACCGCACGGTCGTTTCGTCCTTCTCGCAGGCGGTCGAGATCGGCAAAACGCCGGTCATCATTGGCGAGCGCATCAACCCGACCGGCAAGAGCAAATTTAAGGCGGCGCTGCGCGAAAACAACATCGAATATATCCTGTCCGAGGGTCTCGCGCAGGAGGACAGCGGCGCGCATATTTTGGATGTCAATGTCGGCCTACCTGAAATTGACGAGCCGGATATGATGGCGCGTGTGGTCACGCGGCTGCAAAGCGTGCTGGCGCTGCCGCTGCAAATCGACACCTCGAATGCAGAAGCTATGGAGCGCGGTATGCGTCTGTATAACGGCAAGCCGATGATCAACTCGGTCAGCGGTAAGGCGGAGAGTATGCGCGCGGTATTTCCGCTCGTGCAGAAGTATGGCGGTGTCGTAGTTGGCTTGACCTTGGATGAGAACGGCATCCCGGACACGGCCGAGGGGCGCGTCGCGATTGCGCGCCGCATTTATGAGACGGCGGCCTGCTATGATATCCCGCGGGAGGATATCGTGATCGACGGCCTTGCAATGACGATTTCGTCGGACAGCGCGTCGGCGCTTGTCACGCTCGAGACACTGCGCCGTGTGCGCGATGAGTTGCACGGCAATACGATTTTGGGTGTATCGAATATTTCGTTCGGCTTGCCGCAGCGCGAGATTATCAACGCAAATTTCTTTACCATGGCGTTGCAAAACGGCCTGTCCTGCGCAATTATCAACCCGAACGCGGATGCAATGATGCGGTCGTATCGCGCGTTTCTCGCGCTGACCAATCAGGACCCACAATGCAGCGGTTATATTGCAGCCTATGGCAATCAGCCGGCTGCCGCGCCGCAGGCTGCGGCATCGGGCGCTGCGATGTCGCTTGGCGAGAGCATTGAGCGCGGTCTGAGCGAACGTGCGGCGCAGGCAACGCGCGAGGCGCTTGCGCACACCGCGCCGTTGGATCTGGTCAATCGCGAGTTGATCCCCGCGCTCGACCGCGTGGGCAAGGGCTTTGAAAAGGGGACAGTATTCCTGCCGCAGCTGCTGATGAGCGCGGAAGCGGCCAAAGCCGCGTTTGAAGTCATTAAAGACGCGATGAAGGGCACGCCGCAGCAGAGCCGCGGCAAGATCATACTTGCGACGGTCAAGGGCGATATTCACGACATCGGCAAGAACATCGTCAAGGTGCTGCTTGAGAATTACGGGTATCAGGTCATCGACCTTGGCAAGGATGTCGATCCGGCGGTGATTGTCCGCACGGCGGTTCAGGAGCAGGTAAAACTCGTCGGCCTGAGCGCACTGATGACAACGACGGTTGTCAGCATGGAGCACACGATTCAGCTGCTGAGGCAACAGAAACCGGATACCAAAATCGTGGTTGGCGGCGCAGTGCTGACGCAGGAATACGCCGATTCGATCGGCGCGGACTGCTATGCGCGGGATGCAATGGCGACAGTCCATTACGCCGAGCAGGTATTTGAAAGCTGAAGAACACTGGGCTGCATTTTTTGGGAACAGAGGCATGCCGCTTGCATTGTGCAAGCGGCATGCTTTCTGTTTTGCTTTTCCCGAATATCACCTTGCAACTTTGGCGAAAATAGGATAAAATAAGGCGTATCAGACATATGGGAGGAAGCTGCCGCCGTGAGTGTGATGAGCAGAACAAAAGCAAGGGAGATTGCGCTGCACCTGATCTTCGAGATGGGGTTCCAGCAGTTTGAAGAAGAAAATTTGGAAGAACGGTTGGATGAGTCGATTATGGCTTCGATCAGCGGCGATATTGCGCTGTATGCGGGCAAACTGTCGCCCGCCCAGACCGACTATATCCGTGCGGTGGTCAAGGGTGTAGCCGCGCTTCGTGCGGAGTTGGATGAGACGATTGCAGCCTATTCCAAAGGATGGAAAATCAGCCGCATGTCGCGCATGACGGTCGCGGTGCTGCGTCTGGCGCTCTATGAAATGCGTTATGTGGATGACGTGCCGGTCGGCGCTGCAATTAACGAAGCGGTCGAGCTGGCTAAGGTATACGATACCGACGAAGCGGCGGCGTTTATCAACGGTGTGCTTGGTGCGGCGGCGCGCGCGCAAGGCGCATCAACGGACACACCGGCACCGGAGAATACCGATGCCTGAGCGCTTTCTTGGCATCGATACCTCGAATTACCGCACGTCAGCAGCGGTATATGACGCGGAAACCGGCGCTTGGAAAAACGAGGGCGGTCTGTTGACTGTGCCGGACGGCGCGATCGGTCTGCGCCAGTCGGATGCATTATTCCAGCATACGGTGCATCTACATGAGAAGATTGAAGCCCTGCCGCAGGGCGGGGTATGCGCCATTGGCGTGAGCACCCGCCCGCGCGCGGTCGAGGGGTCTTATATGCCCTGCTTTTTGGCGGGGGAGAGCGTCGCGCGCAGCGCGGCGCATTTGCTATCTGTACCCCTTTTTTGCGTCTCACACCAGCAGGGGCATATCGCCGCTGCGGCGCTGAGCGCAGGGAGACTCAGCCTGCTGGACGAGCCTTTTCTGGCTTGGCATCTGTCTGGCGGCACGAGTGAATTGCTGTATGTCACGCCCGGTGCGGATGGTTTGCCGTGCTGTTCCTGCATCGGAGGTACGACCGATCTTGCTGCCGGTCAGCTCATTGACCGCGCGGGTGCGCTGCTGGGGTTGTCGTTTCCGTCGGGTGCGGAACTTGACGCGCTGGCGGTTCAGGCTGCACCGGAAAAAGGTTATCGTCCCAAGGTGGCGGACTGCCGGTTTTCACTCTCCGGCATGCAGAATCAGGTGGAAAATAAGTACAAGACCGCAGAACCGGCGCAGATGGCGCGGTTTGCACTGGAAACAGTGGCCAATGCAGTCGTTAAGGCGACAGAACAGGCGATGGGGCAGTACGACTGTCCGGTGCTGTGCGCGGGCGGTGTGATGGCCAGCCGCGTGCTGCGCGAACGCATGGAAAAGGCGTTCGGCGCGCGCGTCTCGTTTGCCGAGCCCGTGCTGTCTGGCGACAATGCGGTCGGTGTGGCGGTGCTCGCCGCGCGGCTTTACGAAAGGGATAAAATGTGAGTACAATTTATTCGGTCACCCAACTGAATAACGAAATCAAGGAGATGCTCGATGCCGTGCCAGGTTATCGCAATTTGCTCGTGCAAGGCGAGATCTCCAACTATAAGGCGCATTCTTCGGGGCATCATTACATGAGCCTGAAGGATGCAGGTGCGTCGATTAACGCGGTGATGTTCCGTTCGGATGCGATGCGCCTGAAATTCCGTCTGGAAAACGGCATGAAGGTCATTGTGCGGGCGCGCGTCAGTTCATTCCCGCGCACGGGTCAGGTGCAGCTTTATATTTCCGAGGTAATTCCGGACGGCGCGGGCGCTTTGAACCTCGCGTTCGAGCAACTCAAAGCCAAATTGCAGGCCGAGGGTTTGTTTGACCCCATATACAAAAAAGCAATCCCGCGTATGCCGCGCAAAGTGGCGCTGGTAACTTCGCCAACCGGCGCGGCGGTGCGCGACATGATCCGCATTTTAGGTCGCCGCTGGCCGCTCGCCGAGGTGACGCTCTATCCGGCGCAGGTGCAGGGACAGGGCGCGGCAGATAGTATTGCGCGGGCGATTAGCCTTGCCAATGCGATTGGCGACGCAGACGTAATCCTGTGCGGACGCGGCGGCGGATCAATGGAAGATCTGTGGGCGTTTAACGAGGAAACGGTCGCACGGGCGATTTTTGCGTCCGAGATCCCGGTGATCTCGGCAGTCGGCCATGAACCGGACGTGACGATTGCGGACTTTGTTGCCGATTTACGTGCGCCCACCCCGTCCGGTGCAGCTGAACTGGCGGTGCCTGACCGCGCGGAGTATGCGCTTTCGGTGCGCACACTTGACACACGGCTGCACGCCGCAGCGCAGAAACAGGTACGGCAACGGTTGTACCAGTTGCAAACTTTACAGCAGCGGCTGGAAGTGCGCACGCCGGTGCGCTATATCGAAGAAAAACGCCTGCTGCTTGACGGCTTAACCGACCGTTTGCTTGCGTCGCTCCCTGCGTATCTTACGCACGAGCAGCAGAAGCTGAATCTGCTGCGCCGCCGCCTGCTGGGGGCGGGCAAGGACGGCGTGCAGCGGCGTCGCCTGCGTTTTGCACGGTCGGTAGCCACGCTGGACGCAATCAGTCCGCTGCGCGTACTTGCACGCGGCTATGCAGTTGCGACCAAGGGTGTGCGTGGCGCGGTGGTCACTGATGCAGCAGCGCTGAAAGCAGGCGATCGGCTGCATATCCGATTTGCCAAAGGCGCGGCGAACTGCCGCGTGACCGAGATCAGGGAGGAACAAAACGATGGCGGAAAAGACGTTTGAAAGCCAGATGGAGCGGCTGGAGGAGATCGTCCGGCTGCTGGAAAAGGGCGAGGCGCCGCTTGCGGACAGTATCAAGCTGTTCGAGGAGGGCACCAAGTTGTCCGCGGCACTGGGAAAGCTGCTCGATAAGGCAGAGCAAAAGGTAACGGTTTTGCAGGAAAACATGCAGGGCGAGCTGACCGAGCAACCGTTTGATGCAGAGGAGGCGGGGAAATGACGTTTGCAGAGCAGTTAAAGTCGGATATCGCGGTCATTGAACCGGCACTGGAGAAATTTCTGGCCCGTGAGACAGGGGAAGGCTACGACCGCATTTTTGAAGCGGCGAAATATTCTGCCATGGCGGGCGGCAAACGCTTGCGGCCGGTCATTGTGCTGGAATTTTGCCGCTTATGCGGTGGAGATATCCAGAAGGCGCTGCCGTTCGCGTGCGCGCTCGAGATGATCCACACCTATTCGCTCATTCACGACGATCTGCCGTGCATGGACAACGACGACCTGCGCCGCGGTCGCCCGACCTGCCATAAGGCGTTCGACGAAGCAACCGCCGTGCTTGCGGGTGATGGCCTGCTGACTGCAGCGTTTGAGACTGCGGCTGCCGCCGAAGGCGTGTCGGCCGAGACCGCGCTTGCCTGCATCCGTATTTTGGGGCAGGCTGCGGGCATGAACGGTATGATCGGCGGGCAGGTTCTGGATATGGGGGCGGAGCACCGTAAAATTTCACTGGATGAGTTGCGCCTGCTGCAAAGGCTCAAGACCGGCTGCCTGCTGCGCGCGGCGTGCGAGCTGGGCTGCGTCGCGGCCGGCAAGGATGATGCGGATATGCTTACGCTTGCGCGTACCTACGGCGAAAAACTTGGTTTGGCGTTCCAGATCCGCGATGATATGCTGGACATTGAGGGCGATACCGCAACACTCGGTAAGACGGTCGGCAAGGATGAAAAGAGCGAAAAGTCCACCTTCCCGTCCTTGCTTGGGCTGGATGAGTGCCGCAGGCAGGTGGTTGCATTGACGGAGGAGGCTGTGCAGGCGGTTGCGTCACTGCCGGACAGCGCCTTTCTTGTCCAGCTGGCGCGCAGCCTGACCGACCGCACGAACTGAACGCGGTTTTTTATATGGATTTCTTGAAAATACTGTTTTTCTGTGGTAAAATAATTGATAAGTGACGTAGTATCCTAGTCAGCGCATACGATTCCCAGGACGGGCCTAAAAATCCGTAGAAGGGCATATCGATGAAGTCTCTGGTGTTTGCTTCTTACGCCCAGTTTGGGGTGGATGCTGGAGGTTAAG
>DWZQ01000036.1 GCA_019117485.1 Candidatus Agathobaculum intestinipullorum
TAAGTGACGTAGTATCCTAGTCAGCGCATACGATTCCCAGGACGGGCCTAAAAATCCGTAGAAGGGCATATCGATGAAGTCTCTGGTGTTTGCTTCTTACGCCCAGTTTGGGGTGGATGCTGGAGGTTAAGGCTTGCGGGCGCGCTTCAATGGCATGAAGTACCGACCCGCCTGCCGTGGAGACCCGCGACTGTCGGACACCTATAGCATCCCTTTTGGGGTTGATGGATGTCCAACGGCACGGGATGAAACCTGTATTGCGGTGCGGCGGCAGCCGCGCGGCAAACGCCGGCCGTTTGGCTGGTGGCCCGCATGGATGCCAAAACGCTGTGTGCAGTGTAGCCTGCCTTGCGTGGCCATGGTGGATATCGTATCCGCCCGTGCCTTCCCGGCCAGGAAGGGATGGGAATTGACGGTTGAAACCATGTCTGCAAAAGAGGCTAAGAATCGTGTTGCCTGCAGTGGAAATCACCTAGGCTATTCAGCAATGAGGCAGGCTGAGGATTGCAGTGCGGACTCAGTGGCAATTCGGTCCCGGTGATGGTAACATCCCGGCACGGACTTTAATGGGAAACCCCCACGACGGCGACGCGTGGCAGTCCGCGGGGAAAGCCAACCGAACCTCAAGCCGCAAGATTAACTCGGCCTGCCGTCACTTACTTTTTGATAAAGTGGTCATATGACCTTTGGAATAAGGAGCATTTCTTTGCAAGCATCGGATAAACCGAAAAAGAAAAACCAACCGTCCCAGAAGCCGCGGCTGGTCAACACCAAGTGGGTGGCGACCATCATGCCGGTCAGCTTTGTGCTGTCGGTTGTGATGAGTTACCTGTCTAACGAGGCGCTGGGCAGTTCGGGTACATTTTTGTCCTTTGTGGTGTTGTTTTTCTTCATCGCACTGGGCATCGTATTTGATATGATCGGCATTGCCGCTGCCTCCGCGACGGAAAAGGAATTCCACTCGATGGCGGCGCACCGCGTGCGCGGCGCCAAGGAGGCCGTTTGGATGACGCGTAATGCGGAAAAGGTTTCCAGCATCTGTAATGACGTGGTCGGCGATATCTGCGGCATCGTGTCCGGTGCGACGGGCGCGCTGATCGTGGCGAACATCACTGCGGGCATGAACGGTGTGCAGGTGGTGCTGATTTCGCTTTTGATCACCGGCATGATTTCCGCATTGACCATTGGTGGTAAGGCTGCGGGTAAGGGCGTGGCAATCGCGTTTAGCAGCCGTGTGCTTTCAATCTGCGGGCGAATCCTGAGTGTGTTGCCGGTTTCGCTTGACGGCAAAAAATAGAGAAAACCGTTTCCGTGGTGGGAATAACGATATGAAAAAGTACGGGATTCTGGACAATATCACAAGCCCTGCCGATTTGCGCGGTTTATCATACGACACGCTGGGCGTGTTGTGTGCGGCGCTGCGCGCGTTTATCGTCGATTCGGTTTCGCGCACGGGGGGACATCTGGCCTCGAACCTTGGCGTGGTCGAATTGGCTGTTGCGCTTGAGCGGGAGTTCGATTCCTCGCGTGACCGCATCATTTATGATGTGGGCCACCAGAGTTATATCCATAAAATTTTGACCGGCCGCCGTGACCGCTTTGCTACATTGCGGCAGTACGGCGGTCTTTCCGGTTTTATGAAGCCAGAGGAAAGCGTCGCCGACCCTTGTGTGACGGGGCATGCCTCAAATTCGGTATCGGTTGCGTTGGGCATGGCGCATGCGCGCACGCTCAAGAATCAGAAATACCATGTGGTCGCCGTGATTGGCGACGGCGCGTTGACTGGTGGCATGGCATATGAGGCGCTTAGCAGTGCAGGCACGTCGGGTGAGCCGCTGCTTGTGGTGCTCAATGACAACAATATGTCCATTGCAAAGAATGTCGGCGGGCTGAGCCGGCATTTGTCGCGTCTGCGCGTCAGCCCGCGATACCTGCACGCCAAAGCGCGAGTGAAGGGGCGTCTGGCGCGTATCCCGGGCGGCGATGCAATTTCACGCGCGATCTCGCGCTGCAAGGCGCGCCTCAAGCGTCTGCTGCTGCCGACATCGCTGTTTGAACAGATGGGGTTCACCTATCTCGGCCCGGTCGATGGGCATGACCTCAAAAGTGTGTGCGAGCTGCTTGCGCAGGCCAAAAAGATGAAAAAACCGGTCTTGCTGCATGTAATGACGCAAAAGGGGCGCGGTTATGTGCCAAGCGAGCGTGAGCCGGAGAAATACCACGGCGTGTCGCCGTTTGACCCGCTGACCGGCGTGTTTCAGGGCAGTAAAAAAGAGGACTTCTCTGCAAGTTTTGGTCGCGAACTGTGCGCATTTGCAGAAAAGGACGCGCGCATCTGTGCGATCACGGCGGCTATGCCGTCCGGCACTGGACTGACGCGGTTTTTCCAGCGTTTTCCTGATCGCTTTTTTGATGTCGGTATCGCCGAGGAGCACGCGGTCGCAATGGCAGCCGGCATGGCGGCACAGGGACTTGTGCCGGTTGTGGCGATGTATTCCACCTTTTTGCAGCGCGCTTACGACCAACTGGTACACGATGTGGCAATCGAACATCTTCATGTCGTGTTCTGTGTCGACCGCGCAGGCATTGTCGGTGCGGACGGCGCGACACACAACGGTGTGCTGGATGTGGCGTTCCTGCGCTCGATACCGGGCGTCAAGATTTTCTGCCCGTCAAATTTTGCTGAACTGCGCAGCATGATGTCGCATGCCCTGTATCATGAGACAGGCCCGGTTGCCATCCGCTATCCACGTGGGGGCGAGGGTGCCTTCCGCACGGATGCGTCGCATGGGGCGTTGGTCCGGGTGCGTGAGGCAGCCGGATACGAGGTCACATTGGTCACGCACGGTGTGTTGGTCAATGAAGTCATTGGAGCGGCTGAGGTACTCGCGGAAAAGGGTGTGCGGGCACAAGTTTATAAGGTTAATGAGATTAGTCCGGCGCTTGACGAAGCGCTCGACGAACAGGCGGCAGACTTGTCTGGCCGCGTGGTCGTGGTCGAAGATGTGGTCGACAGCGGCAGCTTGGGCGAATGGGTCGCGGCGCGTCGTGATGGTCAGACAGAACGGCTGAATACCGGTGACCGTTTTTTGCCGCATGGCAGCGTGGGCGAGTTATATCACCATTGCGGATTAGATGCGGCAGGCATTGCAGCGTTTGTGATGAACAACCAACAGGGAAAGGAAGACGGCCTTGGCTAAAAAACGTCTGGACGTATTGCTATTTGAAAAGGGGTTGTGCCCCTCGCGTGAACGCGCAAAAACCGCCATTATGGAGGGCATTGTCTACATTGCGGGTCAGAAGGCAGGCAAGGCGGGCGATATGGTGGATGAAAACGCTGAGCTTGAGGTGCGTGGCAACGAAAACGCGTTTGTATCACGCGGCGGCAAGAAAATTGAAAAGGCGCTTGATTATTTTAACATTGACCCTGCAGGGCTGGTTGTGATGGATGTCGGCGCATCAACCGGCGGCTTTACCGACTGCCTGTTGCGTCGCGGCGCGGATTACGTCTATTCCATTGATGTTGGGTATGGACAGCTCGCGTGGAGCTTGCGGCAGGACGCGCGCGTCAAGTGCATGGAGCGCACGAATATCCGCTATGTCACGCCTGACATGCTCGACCGCACGCCGTCCCTATGTGTGATTGACGTATCGTTTATCTCGCTGCGGCTGGTGTTGCCGGTCGTTTCCGGCTTGCTGACCGAGGATGGGCGTGTTGCCTGTCTGATCAAGCCGCAGTTTGAAGCGGGCAAGGGCAAGGTCGGCAAAAAAGGCGTTGTCCGTGAGCCAGCCATTCACCTTGAGGTGCTCGAACAGTTTGTTGAAAACGCGCACGCAGCAGGCTTTGCTGTACGCGATGTGACTTTCTCGCCCATCAAAGGGCCGGAGGGCAACATAGAGTTTCTGGGCTATCTGTTCAAGCAAGGCGAGGACAGCGTACCCGACCTGCGGATGGTCGTGCAGCAGGCACATGACGAATTGGACGGCTGAGACAGATGAAAACGATCTTTATCTATCCCAACACGCGCAAGGAAGGCGCACGTGCTGTGTTGCCGCAGGTTTGCGACCGGTTGCGGCGTGAAGGGGTGCGGCTGATGTTGCCGTTGCAGTTCCGCACGACAACGTCCGGGATTGAGGATGTGGATTACATCGAAACAGGCGACGCGGTGCGTCTGGCGGATCTGGCCGTTGTGCTGGGCGGGGATGGTACCATGTTGCGTTTGGCGCGTGCCGCCGCGCAGCAGGAGCTGCCGATGCTGGGCATCAATGTCGGCCATGTTGGTTTTATGACTGAACTGGAACCGGTCGAATTAAACCAGATGGAAAAGCTATTCGATGGGGATTATACGATCGACAGCCGCATGATGCTGCACGTTGCAGTGCAGCGGCAAGGGCGTGTGGTATATGAGAACGACGCGCTCAATGATATCGTGCTGGCCAAAGGCACGGCGTTCCGCGTGGTGCGTGTGCGTTTTGCCGCGGATGACGAGCAGGTCACGCACTTCAGCGGCGATGGCTTGATTGTCGCCACGCCGACCGGCACAACGGCCTACGGCCTGTCTGCGGGTGGGCCGGTGATTGAGCCGAGTGCGGAGAACATAGCGGTTATCCCGATCTGTGCGCATGCGCTGACGGCAAAATCGTTTGTCTTTGCGCCCGAACGACGGATTTCCCTCAGTGCGGCCTGCGAAGGTGGCAGCGAGGTGTTCCTGTCGGCGGATGGCGGGCAGGGTTTTGCTATCCGGCCGGACGACCGTGTTGAGATCACGCGCTCGCCGTTGCGTACCCATTTGGTGCGCCTTAAAGGACTAAGTTTTTATCAGATTTTGCAGCAAAAGCTCTGACAGGGGGCGGAACATGAAATTTCAACGACAGGCAAAAATCCTTGAACTCATCGACCGGTTTGAGATCGAAACGCAGGAGGATCTGACCGATCATCTGCGCGCACTGGGCTATAACACCACACAGGCAACGGTCTCACGCGATATCAAGGAATTGCGGCTGATTAAATCGCTTTCAGCAGAGACCGGCAAATATAAATACACAGCGGCTACTGCGGGCGCGGCGGATAGTTTTACTTCCCGCCTGCGCAACATTTTCCGTGAGTGCGTCACGGAGATCAACGCTGCGCAGAATATGGTGGTCATCAAAACGCTGCCCGGCCTGGGGCAGGCGGCTGCTATGGCAATTGATGCAATGCGTGCTTCCGATGTGGTTGGCACGCTGGGCGGCGATGATACGGTGTTTGCCGTTATGCGTGACAACGAGAGTGCTATGCGGTTTTGCCAGCAGGCGCAGGATATTTTGAAGTAAAAAGGGGAGGAAGCGGCGATGCTGCAATTACTCCACATTGAAAATATTGCGGTCATCGAGCGGGCGGATATCGAACTGGAAGATGGGCTGACCGTACTGTCCGGTGAAACCGGCGCAGGTAAGTCGATTGTGATCGACTCGGTTGGCGCGATCCTTGGCCGGCGTGTCAGCCGCGATTTGGTGCGCGCGGGCGCGGATAAGGGCTTTGTCAGTGCGGTGTTTACAGATCTGTCGGATGGGTTGGTTGCGCTGCTCGAAGAACTTTCGCTGACAGGCGACGAGCCGGACACGCTGCATATCCAGCGGCAGATCACGGCAGATGGAAAAAGCTCCTGTCGGGTGAATATGAAGCCGGTGTCGGTATCGGTACTGCGGCAGTTGTCTCCGTTTCTCATCGATATCCACGGTCAGAACGACGGACAGAAGCTGCTCGATGAGCAGCATCACATCGACTATCTGGATGGTTACGCCGGGCTGGACGGCCTGCTTGCAAAGTACCGTCCCCGGTATCAGGCGCTGCTCGCCCTGCGGCGTGAGATTACAGCGCTCGAAACCGGTGAGCAGGAGCGTTTGCAGCGCATTGACATGCTGTCCTTCCACAAGGAGGAAATCGAGCAGGCGGCGTTGCAGCCGGACGAGGATGAAACGCTTGCCCAGCGCAAAGCGTATTTCGATCACGCAGGCAAGGTTGCAGGCGCGCTGAACGAGGCGCGGCTGGCGCTGAACGGTGACGACGAGGTGGGCGGCGCGTGCGCGCTGCTCGATCAGGTAGCGGCGGCGCTGGCTGGACTGCATGAAGTTTCGGAAGCGTTTGACACGATGGCCGAGCAGGCCGAGGAGGTGCGCCTGCTGGCCGCCGATTTGCGAGATAGCGTGGTCAGCCGCAGCGATAATCTGGACTTTTCCCCGGCGGAGCGGGAGTGGGTCGAGCAGCGGCTTGATCTGATCTACCGCCTCAAACAGAAGTACGGCGGCACGCTCGGGGAGATTGCAGCCTATCACGACCGTATTACGGCGGAACTGGAAACGCTGGCCGATTCGGACAACCGGCGTGATGCGTTGCGTGAACAGTATCGTGCGGAACTGGCAGAAGCCAAGCGTCTGGCAGGCGAGATTACGGCGCGGCGGCGCGCGGCGGCGGCAAAACTGGAGAAGGAAATCGTGCGTGAACTGGCCGGTCTGGACATGGACAAGGTGAAAATGCGCGTGGCGGTGCATACGGGTACGAAGCTTGCGGCGCATGGGTTCGATACGGTGACGTTTGAGATTTCGGTCAACCCGGGCGAGCCGGAAAAACCGCTTTCCAAGGTGGCGTCCGGCGGCGAGCTGAGCCGCATCATGCTGGCGCTTAAAAATGTGCTGACGGCGGGCGAGGAGGTCGGTATGCTGATCTTTGACGAGATCGACACCGGTGTTTCCGGCCACGCGGCGCAGCAGATTGCGCGCAAACTGTCTGCGATTGCAAAGAAAAAGCAGACGCTTTGCGTAACACATTTGCCGCAGATTGCGGCGATGGGGGACCACCATCTGCGCATTGCCAAATCGGTACAGGGCGGACGCAGCTTTACCGCGGTCAGCCCGATGGATCGGGCGCACCGTGTTGATGAGATCGCGCGGCTGCTGTCCGGTGAGCAGATTTCGGATGCTGCGCGGCGCAATGCAGAGGAACTGCTTGACGCGGCGCGGCAGGAGGGGTAGCGCATGGTCATTATTGACGAGCGGTATAAGGAGCGCGCCCCGTGAGCGGCTCACGCCATAGGATAACGGTATAAAAATTATAATAGATGCAGGAGAAATTCACATGACAGTTTACGAAGAACTCAAGGCGCGCGGGTTAATCGCGCAAGTGACCAATGAGCAGGAGATCAGCGAAATGATCAACAACGGCAAGGCCACGTTTTATATTGGCTTTGACCCAACGGCGGACAGCCTGCATGTCGGTCACTTTATGGCGCTGTGCCTGATGAAGCGCTTGCAGATGGCAGGCAATAAGCCGATCGCGCTGATCGGCGGCGGCACGGGCATGGTTGGCGACCCGTCCGGGCGCACCGATATGCGCTCGATGATGACGGTTGAGACCATCGAGCACAACTGTGCCTGCTTCAAAAAGCAGATGGAGCGCTTTATTGAATTTGGCGAAGGCAAGGCGCAGATGGTCAATAACGCCGACTGGCTGATGAATCTGAACTATATCGAGTTGCTGCGCGAGGTAGGTGCATGCTTCTCGGTCAATAATATGCTGCGCGCCGAGTGCTATAAGCAGCGTATGGAAAAGGGGTTGAGCTTCCTCGAGTTCAACTACATGATCATGCAGTCCTACGACTTCTACTACCTGTTCCAGCATTACGGCTGTAACATGCAGTTCGGCGGCAACGACCAGTGGTCGAACATGCTGGGCGGTACTGAGCTGATTCGCCGTAAGCTGGGCAAGGATGCGCATGCTATGACCATTACGCTGCTGCTGAACTCCGAGGGTAAGAAGATGGGCAAAACCGCGTCCGGCGCTGTTTGGCTGGACCCGAACAAGACTTCGCCTTACGATTTCTTCCAGTACTGGCGCAACGTTGACGACGCGGACGTGCTCAACTGCATCCGCATGCTGACCTTCCTGCCGCTCGAGCAGATCGAGGAGATGGACAAGTGGGAAGGCGCACAGCTGAACAAGGCCAAGGAAATCCTTGCTTACGAGCTGACTGAACTGGTACACGGCAAGGAGGAGGCTGACAAGGCGATGGAGGCCGCTAAGAACATCTTTGCAGGCGGCGGCTCGAGCGAAAATATGCCGACGACTACGCTGACCGACGCAGATTTCACCGACGGTCAGATCGGTGTACTGACACTGCTGGTCAAGTGCGGCCTTGCCTCGTCCAATGGCGAAGCGCGCAAGCTCGTGCAGGGCGGCGGCGTTTCGATCGACGGCGAGAAAGTTGCGGATTTCAAGCAGATGCTGGACAAGGACTTCTTCCAGCAGGAGCGCATGGTGAAAAAGGGTAAAAAGACCTTCCACAAGGTCGTGCTCGGTTGATATTAGGGCAATACGCAAAAGCGCTGTGGCCGTAAGGCCACAGCGCTTTTGCCACATAATGTGGAATAAGGGAAAATAAAAGGGTGGTAAAGTAGAAAGGAGTTAAAGTAAGGAAAGAATCTGTGCCTTGGGCTGCGCACCCATCGTGCGGTTTGCAACCTTGCCGTTCTTCATGACCACGAGCGTCGGGATGCTCATGACCTGGAACGCGCCGGCCAGTTCGGGTTGTTCGTCTACGTTGATCTTGCCGACCTTGATATCGCTCTTTTCCTCAGCGATTTCATCAATAATCGGGGAGACCATGCGGCACGGGCCGCACCAGCTTGCCCAGAAGTCGAGCAGCACGGGCTTGTCGCTCTGCAAAACCTGCTCTTCAAAGTTATCTTTCGTGATATGCAGTACAGCCATCGTTCATTCTCCTTTGCGGTGTTTTTTCTTTGTGACTGTATGATACCACAGGTACGGGGGTGCTTCTGTGACAGAGTCACAAACCGTTGCAGAAAGAAAAGCCGGCCTTGCGCATTATCGTGTGGTGTATTATAATGGGACAGGAATTTCTGCAAGAAGGAGCACGGTATGAAGCGGATTTTGGCGGTGTTTGCGCTGTTTTTGGTGTTGACAGGTTGCGCGGCGAAAACGTCGTCCCACACGGTAGACTTTTTCGCCATGGATACATTTATGTCGGTTACAGCGTATGGCGCAGACAGCAACAGCGCACAGCAGGCTGCAGTCGCCTGTGAGCAGCAAGTCAATACGCTCGAGCCTGCGCTGTCGCGCACCCGGCAGGACAGTGACCTGTATCGGCTTAATCACGCGGATGGTGCGGCATGCACAGTAAGCGATGAGACCTATGATGCAATCGAAGCGGCGGTGCAGTATGCCGAGCTTACAGGTGGTGCGTTTGACCCGACGATGGCGGTACTCACCGATCTGTGGGGCATTGGCACGGAAAACGCGCACGTCCCTGCGCAGGCGGAAATTGACGTGGCGCTGGATAAAGTAGGCTATGAAAATATCGTCTTACTGGGGAACAACCAAGTACAGCTCAAAAACGGCGCGCAGATTGATCTGGGCGGCATCGGCAAGGGCTTTGCGACCGATGCGGTCGCGGATGTGCTCGCTGAGCAGGATGAGGACGCGGTCACAGGTGCGCTTGTGCAGCTTGGTGGCAACATTGGTGCGTTTGGGAGTAACCCGGCGCGTGATGGCGGTAGCTGGTCGATCGGCATTGCCGACCCGGACGATAACGCGGACTTCATTGCGACGGTCGAGGTGCGGGATAAGTCGGTCGTTACCTCGGGCGACTACGAGCGCTATTTTGAGCAGGACGGTAAGCGGTACCATCATATTTTCGACCCGGTAACCGGATATCCGGCAGATACCGGTTTGCGCAGTGTGACCGTGATAGATGAGAGCTCGACGCGTGCGGATGCATTGACGACTGCACTGTTTGTCATGGGGCTGGACAAGGGCATGGCGTTCTGCGCGGAAAATGATATCGCAGCTGTATTTGTCACAAGCGACAAGCAGGTGTATACGACTGACGCGGTTGCTACGGCCTGTACTTACACCTTCCTCGGTGAGGACAAGGGGTACAGCGATGCGCGGTAGGCTAAAATGGGGCGATTGCATCATTATCGGCGTAGTGCTGCTGTTGGCTGCCGCGCTGACGGCGCTTATGGCACAGAACACAGCGGGCGGGCGGCTATACGCCGAGGTTTGGCAGAACGATGTGCTGGTCGAGCGTGTCGTGCTGACCGATGAGACCGACCGTACAATCGACCTTGATGGGCATAATGTGATCGTGCTCGCAGGCAAAACCGCGCGTGTAGAATCCGCCGACTGCCACGATCAGGTTTGCGTGCGCACGGGCACGCTGACGCGCGCGGGACAGGTTGCAGTTTGTCTGCCCAACCGCGTGGTGCTCAAACTCGTGGGTGAGACGGGCGAGATCGACGCGATTGTATCATAAAGAAGGGGAGGGGCAACGAACATGCAGCCGAAAAAACTGACGCTATGCGGTATGCTGACTGCGCTGGCGGTTGTGCTGTCGTTGGTCGAGCGGCTGTTTCCGCTTGATGCCGTGGTGTCGGTACCCGGCGTCAAGCTCGGTCTTGCGAATATTGTGACGCTGTTCGCGTTGACGCGCCTGTCCGGGCGCGACGCGCTGGCGATCTTGCTGTGCCGCGTGGCGTTGTCCAGCCTGCTGATGGGTAGCGTGACTGCGTTTCTGTTTTCGCTGTTCGGCGGTTTGCTGGCGCTCGCCGCCATGGGGCTGCTGCTGCGTGTGGAAGGCCGGTTTTGCTCGGTACTCGGTGTGAGCGTTGCGGGCGCGGCCGCACACAATATCGGGCAGATCGCTGCGGCAGTGATTTGGATGAAAACCGGTGCGGTCGTGGCCTATCTGCCGTTGCTGCTTGTGATGAGCGTGCCGCTTGGGCTGGTGACTGGATTGACCGCCTCGGTCGTACTCACACATTTGAAAAAAATTGATTTTTGCGTATAATTTCGCGCAGTCCTCCTATACTATGGACAAATGCACAAGGAGGAACTGCAATGAAAAGGCTTATCGCGCTTTTGGCCGCGCTGACGCTGGTGTTCGGCTGCGGCTGCGGCAACACAACGGACAACGAGACTGACAATGGCACAGATAGCAACGTGACCGACAATCAGAACGGAGCACCGGCCGATCAGAACGGGGATGGCGTGGTCGACAACGGCAATACGGTTGGCGACGATATTGCAAACGGCATGGACGACATGGGCAACGCTATCGAGAACGGCGTGGATGACGCGGGCAACGCGATCAAAAACGGCGTGGATGATATGACCGGCTCGGATACCGGCACAACGGATGGCACGGCGGATACCGGTGCGGACACCAATCCCAAGACAGCCAATCCGTAACGGGCGGAACGGCAAATCAGGCGGCATGGCAGAGAAAGCCATGCCGCTTTGTCGTTGCGGCAGCCGATGCTCAAAAGCACAGGGCGCGATGCATGACGATTGGTGCGGTTTTTGCCTTGCGTCATGCGCTGCGCTGTGATAAAATATTCCTATCATGGGCGAAAATGCTCTTATCTGGAAGTTGGAGTGAACAACATGGACTATAAGCATCTTGCGGAGCTGCTGTTGCCGCAAATCCATACCACGCCGGAAGAGATCGAAGCGCGTTACCCCAAGCGTGAACTGCCTGAGGGCGCCAAGGTCACCCGCATGGGGCCAAGCCCGACCGGCTTTATGCACCTCGGCAACCTGTACGGCGCACTGGTCGATGAGCGCCTGGCGCACCAGTCGGGCGGTGTGTTTTACCTGCGTATTGAGGACACGGACAAGAAGCGTGAGGTCGAGGGTGGTGTGCAGACCATCATCGAGGCGTTTTCCTCATTCGGTTTGCCGTTTGACGAGGGCGCGACGCTTGACGGCGACAATGGCCTCTACGGCCCGTACCGTCAGAGTCAGCGCGCGGAGATCTACCAGACTTTTGTCAAAAGTCTGATTGAGCGCGGCATGGCCTATCCGTGCTTCTGCACCGAGGACGAACTCGCGGCGGCGCATACAGAGCAGGAGAAAAATAAGGAAAACTTCGGTTATTACGGCAAGTATGCCGTCTGGCGCGACCGGCCGATCGAGGACATTGAGGCAGAACTCGCCAAGGGTACGCCGTATGTCGTGCGCTTCCGGTCGGAGGGCAGCATTGAAAACAAGATCTGCCACGAGGATCTGGTCAAGGGCAAGATGGAGGTCACGGAAAACGATCAGGATGTGGTCATCCTCAAATCGGACGGCATCCCGACCTATCACTTTGCGCATGTGGTCGACGATCATTTGATGGGTACGACCGTGGTCGTGCGTGGCGAGGAGTGGCTTGCAACGCTGCCGGTGCATTTGCAGCTGTTCCGCGCGATGGGCTGGAAAGCGCCAAAGTACGCGCACACCGCGCAACTAATGAAGCTCGATCCTGAGACCGGTGGCAAGCGCAAGCTGTCCAAGCGCAAGGACCCTGAGCTCGCGCTGACCTTCTACGAACAGCAGGGCTATCCGGTGCCGGCGGTGCTCGAATATCTGATGACGCTGTTAAACTCCAACTTTGAGGAGTGGCGGCGCGCCAACCCGGCCCTTCCGATGAATGACTTCCCGTTCTCGACCAAGAAGATGAGCGGTTCGGGTGCGTTGTTTGATATTGAAAAGCTGCATGACGTTTCCAAGAATGTTATTTCGCGTATGTCTGCCGACATGGTTTACGACTATATTGCCGCGTGGAGTGAAAAGAATGACAAGCCGTTCCATGACCTGCTGACGCGCGACCCGGCTTTCTCCAAGGCTTATCTCGCGATTGGTCGCGGCGGGAAAAAGCCGCGTAAGGATTTGGCGCTCTGGTCAGATGCTAAGGGCTATATGGACTTCATGTTCGACGAGTTGTTCCAGCCGGATTACACCATGCCGGAGCGCGTGTCCGCTGAGGATGCTAAGGCAATCCTTGCAGACTTTGCGGCAGTCTTTGACGAGTCCGATACGCCGGACGGGTTCTTTGAAAAGATGAAGCAGATTGCGGAAAAGCACGGCTATGCTGCGGATACCAAGGCGTATAAGGCTAATCCTGATCAGTATAAGGGCGCGGTTGGCGATGTGTCGATGGTGGTGCGTGTAGCGGTTGCCGGACGGCAGAATGCCCCCGATCTGCAAACTGTAATGGGGATTCTCGGCCGCGAGAAGGTGCTCGAGCGGCTTGACCGTTGCGCAAAGGCGCTTTAATTCGGTATTTGGGGGAAAACAAACGTTATGATGGAAAATGTAAATAACTTTTTGACCGAGATTATCGACGCGGATATTGCGGCGGGGCTGAACGAGCAGATTCACACCCGCTTCCCGCCAGAACCCAACGGTTATCTGCACATTGGCTCGGCTAAGGCGATCTTCATCAACTGGTCGATTGCGAAAAAGTATAATGGTAAGTTCAATCTGCGTTACGATGACACTAACCCGGTCAAGGAGGACACGGAGTATGTCGACTCCATTTGGGAGGACATTAAGTGGCTGACTGGCGAAGAGCCGAGTGGGGGCGTGTTTTATGGCTCGGATTACTTCGAGACGTGCTACGACTGCGCGGTCGCACTGATCAAGGTCGGAAAAGCCTATGTGGATGACCTGACGCAGGAAGAAATGCGCGCCTATCGCGGTACGCTGACTGAGCCGGGCAAGGAAAGCCCGTACCGCAACCGTTCGGTCGAGGAAAACTTGCAGCTGTTCGCGGATATGCGCGCAGGCAAATTCGAGGACGGTTCCAAAACGCTGCGCGCCAAGATCGACATGGCAAGCCCGAACATGAACCTGCGCGACCCTGCGATCTACCGCATTGTGCGCGCCCATCACCATCGTCAGGGCGACAAGTGGTGCATCTACCCGCTGTACGACTTTGCGCACCCCATTCAGGATGCCATCGAAGGTATCACGCATTCGATGTGCTCGATCGAGTTTGAAAACCACCGTCCGTTGTACGAGTGGGTGGTGGATAACTGCCCGCTGCCGCACCATCCCAAGCAGCGCGAGTTTGCGCGTCTGAACGTGACACACACGGTCATGTCTAAGCGCTATCTGCGCCAGCTGGTGTTCGAGAAGCACGTCGAGGGTTGGGACGATCCGCGTATGCCTACGCTGTGCGCGCTGCGCCGTCGCGGCTATACGCCGAGCGCCATTCTGGACTTCGTCCAACGCGCGGGCGTTGCCAAGGCGGATTCGCTGGTGGATATCAAACTGCTTGAGCACTGCATCCGTGAGGAACTGAACGAGACTGCGCTGCGTCGCATGGCAGTCACCGAGCCGGTCAAACTCGTCATCACCAACTATCCAGAGGATAAGTGCGAGGAGTTTGAAGTGCCGAACAATCCGCGTGACGAGGCGGCAGGCACGCGTAAGGTGCCGTTTACGCGCGAGTTATATATCGAAAAGAGCGACTTTGCCGAGGTTCCGCCTCCGAAGTTCCAGCGTCTCAAGCCGGACGGTGAAGTGCGTCTGATGGGTGCGTATATCGTCCGCTGCAACGAGGTTATCAAGGACGAAAACGGCGAGATCGTGGAGATCCGCTGCACGGCTGATCTGGAGACTGGCAACGGGATGCCGACCGACGGCCGCAAGGTCAAGGGCACGATCCATTGGGTATCCGCCGCGCACGCGCTTGACGCTGATCTGTACCTGTATGACAATCTGTTTACGCTCGAAAACGTCAATGACGTGCCGGAAGGAACGGATTATCTGGATTACCTCAATCCGGAGTCTCTCAAAAAGCTGACCGGCTGTAAGCTCGAACCGTCGCTGAAAGACGCGAAGGAGGGCGAACGCTTCCAGTTTGTCCGTATGGGCTATTATGTCAAGGACAGGGAAGCGGGACGCTTCAACCGCATTGTCACCCTCAAGGACAGCTTTGCCAAGACGCTGCAAAAGTAACGGAATATGAAAAAAGCACCCAAATGGGTGCTTTTTTATTTGGGTTTGCGGTGCTGCTGCTTCCATGTCTTGATCTGTTCGAGCCGCGCTTTGTATTTGGCTTCCAGACCCTGTTCGGTTGGATGGTAGTATTCTCGGCCTTCCAACGAATCGGGCAGGCACTGCATATCAGTCAGTTTGTCGGCTGTGTTGTGCGCGTATTGGTAGCCCTTGCCGTAGTCCAACTCTTTCATCAGCCGGGTCGGTGCGTTGCGGATGACCAGCGGAACCGGCTCAGCCAACATGGTCAGGGCGTCCTTTTTTGCGCTTTCGTAGGCGATATACAAGGCGTTTGATTTAGGTGCGAGCGACATATATACGACTGCATGGGTCAAATGCACGTTGCACTCGGGCATGCCGATGAAATGGCACGCCTGATAAGCTGCGACCGCGACCTCGAGTGCGCGCGAGTCGGCCATGCCGATATCCTCGCTGGCAAAGCGGGTCACGCGCCGTGCAATATAGAGCGGGTCTTCACCCGCTTCCAGCATTCGTGCAAGCCAGTAGACCGCCGCATCTGGGTCGGAGTTGCGCATGGATTTGTGCAGCGCGGAAATCAGATTATAGTGTTCTTCACCGGTTTTATCATACAGCAGCGATTTTTTTGAAATGCACTGTTCGAGCGTCTCGCGCGTGACGCGCACGGTTTTGCCGTCCGTGTCGCTGTTGAGCACGAGCATCTCCAACGTGGACAGCGCCGCGCGCGCGTCGCCATTGGCAAAGTTGGCAATCGCCTCAAGCATATCTGGCTCGATTTCGATTTCCTGACCACCGAAGCCGCGCGGGTCGGTCAGCGCACGGGCAAGCAGGGAAGTGAGGTCATCCGTTGTCAGTGCTTGCAGGACAAACACTTTGCAGCGTGACAAAAGCGCGCCGTTGACCTCGAAGGACGGGTTTTCGGTTGTCGCACCGATCAAGATGATGCTGCCCTTTTCGACAAATGGCAGAAAAGCGTCCTGCTGCGCTTTGTTAAAGCGATGGATTTCGTCCACAAACACGATTGTGCGCTCGCCAAAGCGGCGGTTGTCCTCAGCCTGCTGCATGACTTGCTTGATCTCTTTAATGCCGCTGGTGACGGCTGAAAAGTCGATGAAGGTTGCTTGGGTGTGGTTTGTAATGATGCGCGCGAGTGTGGTTTTGCCCACGCCGGGCGGCCCCCAGAAGATCATGGACGAGATTTGGTCACCCTCGATCAGGCGGCGCAGCACTTTGCCTTCGCCCAGCAGATGCGTCTGCCCGACAAATTCGGACAGGTCACGTGGGCGCAGCCGCGCTGCGAGCGGACGAGTATTGTCCCCACCGAACAGCGTCTGTTGTTCCATGCCGCGCACCTCCTTTGCTCAATAGCATCATTATATCACCGAACAGATGTTCCTGCAAGAGGACGGGAAAAATCCCCTCTGGAAGGGAGGGGATTTCCGCTTATTGTAAGGGAATATCTACGCCGTCAAAGTTCAAAAGAACGATCTCAGACGGGTCAAGGGGTTCGTCAAACATCCATTGGTCGTGGGCGTGTCCCGAACTGCTTGGATCGTTCATGTCGTCCACGCTCCAGCCGCCGTCGATGCAGTTATCGGTCAGATATAACTTTTCACCGCCTTTGGTCATAGCGTAGGTGGGGCGGTGCCCTAAAATGGTGCCTTCGCTGGCAGAACGCGCAGAGACACCAATCTCGGAGACGCGGATTTCCTCGACCAGTGCGCCGCCGACCTGCACATTCGGGTGATAGACCACTTCATCAGCAGTTTCCACCGCGATGGTGAAATACCAGATTCCCTCAACAGGGTCATGCAGCATATAACTGCCATTCAAATCGCTGAATGTCATATAAGGGAGGTCGTCTGGGGTGATGTCGTATACTGCATCAAAATACCACTGGCCGTTGTATTGAAAGCATCTTCCGCCGCCAAAGTTTTGCTCGGGGTCGCGTGCGTCGGTCGCATGGCTGGACAAACTGCTGCCGGAATGGTTGGCTTCTCCCAAAAAGGCGACTTGAATATGCAGTTTGCCGTCCTCGCCAAAGCCGACCGAGGACAGACGGGCGTAGTTGCTCCCTTCTAATTCGCATGGTGTTTGTTCAGGGATCAACAGAATATGGTCTACAAAAAGTGGTATACCCATGTCCTCCGTCATATTTTTCAGTCCGGTGGCGGACAGCATTTCACGTGGGAAATCGACCGTTTCCTCTGCGCGTGCAGAAGGTTGGAAACTGCTGAAAGATACGTTGACCTCGGTGCCGTCTGCGATTGGACGGCCGATATTGTCGATCTCGATGAGCGCGGTGCGGCTGTCCTCATCATAGTGGACAATGTGCGCGCCGCCAGTCCAGCTATTAACAACAGGGGCGGTTTCGTCTCGTTCATAATCGAGCCAGCCGTTGACCCGCATATCTTCGCTGAGACGGTCGCCGGTTTTGTCCTGCACTTCGACCCAGACGCGCACCAGATTGCTGCTCGACAGCGCGGCCACAGGACGTATTTCAATGCCGTTGTCCTCGACGGTGATGCCGGTGATCGGCTGGCTTTGTTCGGAAAAGCCGCCGAGCACGTTTTTCAGCGCCTCCCGCAAAGCGGGTACGGTAGCGGCCAGCGCGGAAAAAGTCAGCAGCACAGCGAGCATGGCGGCCAGCAGGATGCGGGCGGCTGTCCAGCGCAACCGGGTGTGGCGCGGCTCGATACTGCGCAGAATTTCTGCGCGGCGTGCAGGCGAGAGCGTAATATGTTGCAGTTTCATATCCAAATCCCTCCTCATATTGCGTCTATTCATCGTAGTACCATCCTTTCAGCGCTTCGCGCAGCTGCTTACGGGCGCGGGATAGGCGGGCGGTGACGGTCGACACGTCCACGCCGAGGCTGTCGGCGATTTCGCGCGCTTTGAGTTCCTGATAATAGTACAGCAGGATGACCTCGCGGTATGGGCGGGAAAGTGCCATGATCGCGTGGGGGAGCGTGTCGTCTACCTGTGGGTTGTCCGACGGTGCGAATAACCGTTGGAGTTCTTCTGCGGGTGCGCGGCGGCGTTTCCAAGGGGAGCGCAGGTAGCTTTTGCACACATTGATGGCGATGCGCGTGATCCAAGTGATCTCACTGCCGTCGCCACGGAATTTGTCCACATTGCGCCATGCCTTGATGAGCGTCTCCTGCACGGCGTCCTCAGCAAGGTGCGCGTCCTTTAGGTAGAGTGTGCATAGCCGCAGCAGGCGGTCGCCCCAGTCGTCCAGCAGACGCGCAAAGCCGTCCTCGTCCTGCAGATACGAGGGCGCCGGGTTGTCATTCGTTGCCACGGCATCACGTCCTTTCTATTCATTTGACGCAGCAGGTGAGGGGATTACTGCAAAAAAATTGAGGCTTTTTTGCAAAGCCTCAATTGTGATGTAACCCATCACTCATAATCAACCGGCTCACCGGTTAGCACATCGTAATAATACCAACGATCGATATCATCCTCCACGAAAAAGTAAATGCCGAGTGGAGTCTGTGAGCGGTCGCCTGTAATACGGCCGATAAATCTGCCGCCCTCGGCTTCACCAATCGGTGTGATTTGCGCAATCGAAACCGGGTGCATCACCAGCAAGTACAGCGGCAAGACTATGAGAAACGGAACATAGAATACCAGCAGCAGGATAAAGACATTTTTCGCTTTACTGCGCGGCTGCCACGGTCGCATGGGTCGGCGGAAGGGTAGCAGCCGGTACAGCCAAAGCACAATGCCGACCAGCGCCAGCAGGCACAGATACCAGATGCCCGGCTGATACCAAACGTACCAGCTGCCATATGCAAATGCTAGATAGGCGATTCCGGTGCATAGTAAAAGCATGAGCGCGTTTGCCCAGCGGGGCGAGCGGTCGGACGGTTCGCGTTCGATGTATTCAACGGCCAGTAAGGGGATCAGCAGCGTTACTGCCCCCCAAACCCACAGATAGGCCGCATTGATGCCAAGGGCGTCGTCATAAGCGTAATTGAGCCAAGTGGCAAGGCTGCTTGCCACCAGCCATGCGGCAATGGCCAGCACGGCCAGAACGGGGGTGGAAAGCTGCTTTTTCATCTCTATCCCACCTTTCGGGAAGGCAAACGGGCAGAGCCTTGCGGCTCTGCCCGTTTTTGTATCGTGTTTGCACCGCAAGGCGCTATTTTTAAAGGACGATTACGCTTCTGCCTTGATCTTCTTTAGCTTAGCAAAGCGCGGCAGGCCGTTCACCTTCGGGCCTACGTTCTCGCCAGCGATCAGCGGCATAGCGTACTCGACGAACTTCTCGGTTACGCCGTTGCCTTCCTCGTTGATCCAGTCGCGCGGAACCTTCTTCTCGGTGTTAGCAACTTCGGACAGCGGGAGCAGCTCGATCTCGCACTTGTAACCGTTCTCGTCGCGGGTGCACTTGAAGCCCGGCATATAGTCGGTCTTGCCAGCAACGGCATTCTCAACCGCAGCCTTACCGGACATATAGGACTCGTCGACGTCGGTCTTGGAAGCGCAGTGTGCTGCGCAGCGCTGCAGCAGGCTCAGCTCAATGCCGCGTACCTTGCAGCCCAGCTCGTTCTTAACGGTGTCCGCCAGCATCGCGGCAAGGCCGCCCAGCTGTGCGTGGCCGAAGCCGTCGGTCGCAGAGGTCTTTGCCTCGGAAACGAAGGAACCGTCGGCGTAGTGGATGCCCTCGGAAACAGCAACAAGGCAGTTGCCCTTTTCTTCGTAGATGCGCTTTACGTCCGCGAGGAACTTCTGCATGTCGAAATCGGTCTCGGGGAGGTAAATCAGATCCGGGCCAGCGCCCATCGCGGTCGCCAGACCAGCAGCGCCAGCCAGCCAGCCAGCGTGACGGCCCATGATCTCAACAACGCAAACCATGCCGGTGTCGTATACGCGCGCGTCCTGATGGATCTCCATGCAGGAGGTTGCGATATACTTGGCAGCGGACGCAAAGCCCGGGCAGTGGTCGGTGCCGAACAGGTCGTTGTCGATGGTCTTCGGGATGCCCATAACGCGGCACTCGTAGCCGGACTTCATCATATACTTGGAAACCTTGTTGCAGGTATCCATCGAGTCGTTACCGCCGTTGTAGAAGAAGTAGCGGATGTCGTACTTCTTGAAGATTTCAAGGATGCGCTTGTAATCGGTGTCGTCGACGTCCGGGTCGGCCAGCTTATAACGGCAGGAGCCGAGCGCGGAGGACGGGGTGTAGCGCAGCAGCGCCAGCTCGTCACGGTCTTCCTTATCGATGTCATACAGTTCATCGTTCAGCAGGCCCTTGATGCCGTGTGCCATGCCGAATACGCGGGTGATGGACGGGTTGTCCAGCGCAGTTTCCAGTGCGCCGAGCACAGAAGAGTTGATGACCGAAGTCGGGCCGCCCGACTGGCCGATGACGCAAGCGCCTTTCAGTTCACTCATAATGATAAACCTCCTAAACAAACTTGAAATACAGGGATTGCCCGCTGCATTCTCTTGCAATATAAGGTTATCATAAAACCAGTCCGAAATCAATGGAAAACAGAATTTTTTGCCTGCGGGATGGAGCGTGTAGCGGGCAAGCAAATTTTGCTTTTCAATTTTGATGATACACTTGATTTCGGTCGAACATCCTGATAAAATATAGGAAGAATTGAGCTTAGGCTAAATCTGTTTGTTAGGAAAGGAAGATTGCCATGCCATTAGTTACTACGACCGAAATGTTTAAGAAAGCTTATGAGGGCGGCTACGCTGTCGGCGCTTTCAACGTAAACAACATGGAAATCGTTCAGGGCATCACCGAGGCTTGCCAGGAGCAGAAGGCTCCGGTCGTCCTGCAGGTATCCAAGGGCGCGCGTGCTTACGCTAATCACACCTATCTGGTGAAGATGGTTGAGGCCGCTGTCAAGGAGTGCCCGGATATCCCGATCGCACTGCACCTCGACCACGGCCCGGACTTCGAGACCTGCAAGTCCTGCATCGACGGCGGCTTCACCTCCGTTATGATCGACTGCTCGAGCAAGCCGTTTGACGAGAACGTTGAGATCACTAAGAAGGTCGTTGATTACGCGCACGAGCACGGCGTTGTCGTTGAGGCAGAGCTGGGCACGCTGGCCGGCGTTGAGGACGACGTTAAGGTTTCCGCAGAGGATTCCTCCTACACCCGTCCGGAAGAGGTAGAGGAGTTTGTAACCCGTACTGGCTGTGACTCGCTGGCGATCGCCATCGGCACCTCGCACGGCGCGTACAAGTTCACCCCGGACCAGTGCACCCGCAACGAGAACGGCATTCTGGTTCCGCCTCCGCTGCGTTTCGACGTGCTCGAGGAAGTTTCCAAGCGTCTGCCAGGCTTCCCGATCGTTCTGCACGGTTCTTCTTCGGTTCCGCAGAACTTTGTTGACATTATCAACGCGCACGGCGGCAAGATGCCTGATGCAATCGGCATCCCGGAGGAAGAGCTCCGCAAGGCTGCTACGATGTCTGTCTGCAAGATCAACATCGACTCCGACATCCGTCTGGCGATCACTGCTACCATCCGTGAGTACTTCGACGAGCATCCGGATCATTTCGATCCCCGTCAGTACCTCAAGCCCGCCCGTCAGGCTGTCAAGGACATGGTTGCGCACAAGCTGATCCACGTGCTCGGCTGCAACGGCAAGGCGTAATTCGCATTTGCGAAAAAACGGACAGGCCGTATCCGAAAGGATACGGCCTGTTTTTGCGTTATAATGCAACCGTTTTCATACTTTACACTATAAAAGTGTTGTGCTATAATACAAAGTATCGCAAGCGGATCAAACAGGCAGGAGGGATCGACTTGAACCGCAAATTAAAGGATGAGGATATGGATATCCTGTTCCGCGGCATCCTCAAGCTTAGCACGGTGGAGGAGTGTTACGACTTTTTTGAAGACCTGTGCACGATCGCAGAGCTGCGCGCGATGGTGCAGCGTTTTCAGGTGGCGCGTATGCTGGATGAAGGACGCATTTACAGCGATATCGTGCAGGAGACAGGTGCGTCGACCGCGACGATCAGCCGCGTCAATAAGTGTCTGGTGTACGGTTCGGACGGCTACCGCAAAATGCTCGATCGACTGAAGGAAGACCATGAATAGTTATCAGACGCTGTCGGCATACTATGACCGCTTTACTGACGATGTAGGCTATGCCCAGTGGGCGGAATTCTTCGATGCGTTATTTGCGCGGGAGGGTGTGCAGCCCAAGCTGGTGCTCGATCTTGCCTGCGGTACGGGCACGCTGACCGGTCTGCTCGCGCGCCGAGGCTATGAGATGATCGGCGTGGATGCTTCGCCGGACATGCTGATGCAGGCTATGCAGAATACGATGGACTGCACCCCGCGGCCGCTGTTCCTCAACCAGCGAATGGAGCAGCTCGACCTGTACGGCACGGTGGATGTGTGCCTGTGCTGTCTGGATAGCGTCAATTACGTCACCGACCCGGCGGCTTTGCAGCGCGCATTGGAGCGCGTGTATCTGTTTCTGGAGCCGAAAACCGGCCTGTTTGTGTTCGACATTAACACGCCGGAGAAGTTTGCGCGCATGGATGGCAACAGCTATGTGCGTGAGGACGAGGATGTGTTCTGTGTTTGGCAGGCTGCGGTCGAGAACTGCCTGTGCGCCTATCAGTTCGATATTTTCGAGAAGGATGGCGATGTGTGGACGCGCGCGCAGGAGACGCACGAAGAACGGATATACACCATCCCGGAACTGACCGCGATGCTGAAGCAGGCAGGCTTTGCCGAAATCAAAACCTATGGGGACCAGTCCTTTTCGCCTGTCCGGGGCGGGGAAGACAGGGTCTACTTTACCGCACGAAAGAGAGATTAAAACCCTATGAGCGATACATTACTTCGCGCGATCGCCCGCGATGCGGGCATCCAGATTTCTGCCGCCGTGACGACCGGGCTGGTCGAGCGCGCAAGGCAAATTCACGATACGTCGCCGGTCGCAACGGCGGCGCTCGGCCGCACGCTGACCGCGACGGCTATTATGGGTAGCCAGCTCAAGACAGACGACGGTTCGGTGACCGTGCAGGTCAAGGGCAACGGCCCGCTGGGTACCATCGTGTGCGTCGGCGATGCGGACGGCTGGGTACGCGGTTATCTGCAAAACCCAGCCTGCGAATTGCCTCTGCGCGCAGATGGCAAGTTGAACGTAGGCGGCGGTGTCGGCCGAGGCTATCTGATGGTCATAAAAGATATTGGCATGAAAGACCCGATTACGGGCACGGTCGCGTTGGTCAATGGTGAAATCGCTGAGGACTTGACGCGCTACTTTGCCGAGAGTGAGCAGATCCCGTCAGCCTGTGCGCTGGGCGTGCTGGTTGATACCGACCGAACAGTGCGTTGCGCAGGCGGTTGGCTGGTGCAGCTGATGCCGGGCGTTAAGGACAGTGATATTGACCGGCTGGAGGCTAATCTGGCTAAGATCGAACCGATGACGACCATGCTTGACAAGGGCATGACGCCCGAAGAAATCGTGTTGGCGGTGTTGGATGGGTTTTCTGTTGATTTCTTGCAGACCGACACGATTGGTTATCGTTGCGCATGCAGCCGGGACAAGGTCGAGCGCGCGTTGATCAGCATGGGAAAAACGGAACTTGCCAAGATGGCGGAAGAACAGGGAAAAAGTGAAGTAACCTGCCAGTTCTGTGACAAAATCTATGCGTTTACCCGTGCAGAGTTACAGAAGCTTTTGCGGCAAGCAGAAAAATAAAAAAATCGCCAAAAAAGTGTTGACATTTGGCATTGGTTTCGATATAATAAATCTCGCCGCTGATGATTACGGCGGCGGCGATTCGGCCCGGTAGCTCAGTTGGTTAGAGCGCCAGCCTGTCACGCTGGAGGCCGTGGGTTCAAGTCCCATCCGGGTCGCCATTTCTTCAATCGTTATCGGTTGAAGAAAACTTGCCTCTGTAGCTCAGTCGGTAGAGCAGGGGACTGAAAATCCCCGTGTCGGTGGTTCGATTCCGCCCGGAGGCACCATAAATATGCGGCTGTAGCTCATCTGGTAGAGCGCCACCTTGCCAAGGTGGAGGTAGCGAGTTCGAGCCTCGTCAGCCGCTCCATATTTGGTACCATAGCCAAGCGGTAAGGCGTGGGACTGCAACTCCCTGATCCCCAGTTCGATTCTGGGTGGTACCTCCAAAAGAACAAAAAGAGACGCCAAACGGCGTCTCTTTTTGTTTTCCTCTGGGAAAAGGGAAAGAAAATCTTAAGAAATTTATGAATAAATTCAACAGAAACCTTTGGTATCATAGGAGCATAGAGGAGGGGGACGTCATGGATAAGCTGACGGTGCTGGTGGTGGACGACGATAAGGAGATTGTGGACAGCATTGCGATTTTTTTGCAGGCGGATGGTTATGCGGTTGAGAAGGCGTATAACGGTCTGGAGGCGCTCGACGTGGTAATGACGCGGCCAGTGCACCTACTGTTGCTTGATATTATGATGCCTGAGATGGATGGCATCAAGACGCTGCTTAAGGTGCGCGAGAGCAAGAATATTCCGATTATCCTGCTGTCAGCCAAGAGTGAGGATGCGGACAAAATTCTCGGTTTAACGGCGGGTGCGGACGATTATATCACCAAGCCTTTCAATCCGTCTGAGTTGGTTGCGCGTGTCAAAAGCCAGCTGCGGCGCTATACGCAGCTGGGCGCGATGCAGGTGACGGAAAAGCAGATCGCCATCCGTGGGTTGCTGCTGGACACGGAAAGCAAATCGGTGACGGTAGACGGCGAGGCTGTGCGCCTGACCCCACTCGAGTATAAAATCCTTGAGTTGCTGTGCCGCCATCCGGGCAAGGTGTTCTCAACGGAGGAAATCTACCGGCAGGTGTGGAATGAGGAGGCGGTGTCGGACAATGCAATCGCAGTGCATGTGCGGCACATCCGCGAAAAGATTGAGATCAACCCCAAGGAGCCGCGCTACCTGAAAGTCGTCTGGGGCGTAGGCTATAAGATAGAGAGGAGCGAGCAAATATGATGGCAAAAAAGATTTTCCGAAGCGCAGCGGTAAAGCTGGTTGCGTTTTTGGCTGTTGTCGGCTGTACGGTAGGTGCGATTGCACAGGCTGAGTTGGGGATAATGGATATGCTCCGTTGGTCGAATGACAGCGAACTGGTTTACCGTCTGGAAGACCAGTTTTCGGATTCCCAACTTCTCAATGGCATGGTTAATTCGACGATGGCGGATTTGGACTATGCGCTGCATGAGGGTATAGATCAAGAAGATTTTAACTGGCGGTTTAACGGGGCGAATTTTATAGGCGATTATTATGCTCGCATGGGCGACCATGTGTTGAAAAATGGTGATTTGACAGAAGAAGAGACAGCATCTGCCTTGTTTTTTATCGTAGCGCGTGCGGATGGCACGTTGTATTTTAGCGGGAGTATGGGTTTTATTCCGTTTAAGTATTCCTATGAAGACCCTGTAACAGGAATGTATCAGGAGGAGCAAGTGCCGGAAAACAGCGTGATTTTTGTCCGTATTACAGAGGAGCAGGCGGCGGGATATGCTAAGCAATGGTCGGAGCAGCGCAGCGTTTTAATGGGGCTGTTGCAGAACCTAGTCGTTTTGTGCTTGATATCGGTGGCAGCGTATATCTATCTGCTGTTTGCCACCGGGCGCACTAGCGAGGATGAAATGGTTCATCTCTGCACAATCGACCGTCTGTTTGTGGAATTTAATCTGCTATTACTGTTTGGGTTGCCGATTGCGGCTGGGGCGTTCAATCTTTATGTAATATTCGAGGGAATGCAACAGCGGGAAATGGGCGGAATATGGTGGTTGCTTACGCCAAGCATTATTTTGTTTGCCGGTGCGTTTGCACTGGCGGTCGAGCTGTCGCTCTCGCTCGTGCGCAATCTGAAAAACCGTACCTTTGTTGAGCGGTCGTTTATCCTGCGGACGATCCGCTGGTGCTGGCGCATGGTAAAGCGCATTTGCCGCTGGTTTGCTGCCCGTTGCAAGGATATTTGGCACAGCTTCGGCAACGGTAAGGATAGTTTGTGGCAAGTGGTTTTCAGTAATTATAAAACGCGAAACGTGGTTCTGGTGTTGCTGGCTTATTCGGCCGTACTGGCGATTTTCGGAATTATGTTTGGTGTGATGATTGATTACGGCTGGGGACTTCCGCTTATGTTGGGGATCGGGTGGTTTGCTTCAGCGGCGTGGTTTTTGGTGCGCCGTATCGACGGCTTTGATCGCGTGGTCGAGGCGTTGCGGCGTCTGCGCGGCGGCGACCTGACCTACAAGCTGACCGATATGCCTGCAGGTGTGTTCGCTGCAATGGCGGACGACATCAACTCGCTGGGTGACGGCATGCAGCTTGCACTGCAAAATGAGGTGCGCGCCGAACGCATGAAAAGCGAGTTGATCACCAACGTCAGCCATGATCTCAAAACCCCGCTGACCTCTATCCTCAATTATTCCGACCTGCTCTGTCAAGAGCACCTGACGCCGGAGGAGGCCAACGATTACGCCAAGATCATCCACCAAAAGGGGTTACGGCTCAAAAATCTGACGAGCGATCTGTTCGATATCTCCAAGGTACAGTCGGGTGCGGAGCAGATCGTCTGCGAGCGTTTGGATGCCTGTACGTTGGTGCGGCAGGCGCTGGGCGAGCAGGACAAGGCGATTGGTGACGGCAAGCTGACGATTAAGGTTGACCTGCCGGAGCACGAGTTGCCCATCTGGGCGGATGGCCGCAAGATGTCCCGTGTGATGGAAAATCTGATTGGCAACTGCATTAAGTATGCGATGCCCGGCACGCGCGTGTTTATTTCGGTAAAGCAAGAGGAAAATAGCGCGGTGATCGAACTGAAGAATATCGCCAACTATGCGATGGATTTTGACGTGAGTGAGATTACCGAGCGCTTTGTCCGCGGGGACGCGGCACGCTCGACAGAAGGCAGCGGCCTTGGCCTTGCGATCGCTAAGAGCTATGTCGAGGCCTGTGGCGGTACGTTTATGGTTTCGGTCGACGGTGATTTGTTTAAGGTACGGATTTCTTTTGCCTTGCATATGTAAGGCGGGCGGAAAACAGGACATGTGGGGAAAAGCCGATCCGGCATATGCCGGGTCGGCTTTTTGCGTGTCAGAAAAATTTGCGCGAATGGGTTGACATAACGTCTATATTGTATATAATTGATATATACGATAAGGGAGGAGAGGATGCAATGGATATCATCTTGTCGAATACAGACGGCACGCCAATCTATGAGCAGATTGCACGGCAGATCAAGGCCAAGATCGTTGGCGGCGAGTTGCAACCGGGCGAAGCGCTGCCATCCATGCGGCTGCTGGCCAAAGACCTGCGTATCAGCGTCATTACCACCAAGCGTGCTTACGAGGAACTCGAGCGCGCGGGGTTTATCATCACCCAGACCGGCCGCGGCAGCTTTGTAGCGCCGGTGGGGATTGAACTGCTGCGCGAGGAGCAATTGCGCCGCGTGGAGGAACATCTGGCCGAGGCTGCACGCGCCGCGCATCTGGGCGGTTTGAATAAGGATGAGTTTGTCGCGCTTGCGGCTGAGACGTATGAGGAGGGGATCTGACATGGCAAACGCATTGGAAGTGCGCGGCCTATGCAAGCACTATGAAGGCTTTGCGCTGGATCATGTATCGTTCACACTGCCGCGAGGCTGTGTGATGGGATTGATTGGTGAGAATGGCGCGGGAAAGAGTACTACAATCAAGGCGATCTTAAATCTGATTCACCGGGACGCGGGCGAGATTCGTGTGCTGGGATGGGACAACATTGCTGATGAGCGCACGGTGAAGGAACATATCGGGGTAGTGCTCGAGGATGGGTGTTTTCTCAACACGATGAACGCCCGTCAGGTGGATGTGTTGATGGGCAAGGCGTACGAAAAGTGGAACTCTGCGCAGTTTTTTGGATTTCTAAAACGGTTTGGTATTGATACGGATAAAAAAATCAAGGATTATTCCAAAGGTATGCGTATGAAGACCAACATCGCAGTGGCTATGTCGCATGATGCGGAACTTCTGATTATGGATGAGCCGACAAGTGGTCTTGACCCGGTTGTGCGCGACGAGGTGCTCGACCTGTTTTATGACTTCATGCAGGACGATACGCACGCGATTCTGCTGTCCAGCCACATTACAAGTGATCTGGATAAAATTGCAGACTACATTACGTTCATCCACGGCGGGCGCGTAGCGCTGTCGGAGCCACGAGACACGCTGCTGGATATCTATGGCGTGCTGCACTGCACGGCCGACCAGCTTAGCGCGCTTGATCCGTCAGCCGTGCGCGGTAAGCGCGTCGGCGCATTCGGTTGCGAGGCATTGGTGCGGCGGGATGGCGTGCCGCAAGGCTGGCCGGTCGAGCCGGTCAACATCGAACAGGTGATGCTGTTCCTGACAAGAGGGGAGGACGTAAGATGAAAGCGATGCTGTATGCAGACTGGCTGAATTTCCGTCAGTCGATTCGATCTATGTTATTCATTTTGTTGGTGTTTGCATTTACTGCTTTTGCATGGGGTAAGACGATGTTTTTTATCATGATCGTCGTGATGCTTAGCATTTTGCTGCCTGCGACGCTGTGCGCGTCCGATCAGGCTTACGGGTGGGATAAACTCAGCCTGTCGCTGCCGATTTTGCGACGCGAAGTGGTACAAAGCAAATATTTGTTGGGGTTATTGGTTAATTTGATGCTACTTTTGTTGGCTGCAGCGATGACAGCAGTAAATTCGCTGGTTCAGCCATCGACATCAATGATCGAAAATATGTTAAGCTTGTTTGTGGGCGAGTTGATTTCGCTGTTGTTAATGGGCGTGATGTTCGCTGTGACGTTCCGATTTGGTGCAGAGAAGTCGCGGTATATCCTGATTGGGGTGGTATGGATTCCTATTCTGGTGATGGCGGCAATCGTAAAGCTGGACATCATCCCTGGTATGGTGGGAGCATTCGAACAGAGCTTTAACCGGTTAGCAACTGAGCCTGCTTACCTGCCGCTGGCAGCAGCGCTGCTTGTCGCCTTAGCAATTTATGCATTCTGTTATGCCATTAGCGTATACACCTACCAGAAAAAGGAGCTATGACCATGAAATTCTGTGAATACTGTGGCAAATCCTTCGACGATGACAAGAACACCTGCCCGGACTGCGGCGCAAAGCTTCGTCTCTTGCAGGACGGCGAAACCGAAGAAAACGCATTGACGATCACCGAAATGATGGCGCTCGGCTTGCTGTAATGCAAAAAGACGTATAAAACTGCGCGGCACGGCATATCCTGACCGCAAAGGGAGGGATTGTGTGCTGCTGGTTTGGGTTATTGGATTGGGACTACCGCTCGCCGTGGGCGGGGTAGCCGCGTGGCTGACCATGGGAAGCATGGAGGTGTATGGCGCGTTGGTGCAACCACCGCTTTCGCCGCCGTCATGGGTGTTCTCGGTTGTGTGGAGTATCCTGTATTTGTTGATGGGCGCGGCCAGCGTACTGGTGTGGAAATCAGATGCGCCGCAGGAGGAAAAGCAGCGTGCGCTGCGGTTGTACGCCGTGCAGCTGGCGGTCAATTTCGTTTGGCCTCTGCTGTTTTTCCGCGCAGGATGGTATGGGACAGCGATGCTTTGGCTGTTTCTGCTGATTGCGCTCGTGCTGGCGACGATGGCGGCTTTCCGCAAAATTAGTCCATTGGCCGCTAAGTTGTTGATTCCCTATGTGCTGTGGTTGGTGTTTGCGGCATATCTGAACGTCGCGGTATGGTGGCTCAACGGATAAAACGTGACAAAAGGGCGGGGGAACCCGCTCTTTTGTTGTTTCAGCACTGTTCGCATAGCCATTGGAACAGCGGCAGATGGTTTATTCCCGCTATATCTTCACACACACCGGGCACGAGCCGCTCGGGATGCCATTGTACGCCGAGGATTGGAAGGGATGGATGGACAAGCGCTTCGATTGTGCCGTCTGGTGTATGAGCGGCGGGGGACAGGCTATCCGCGACATGGTCAATGGTTTGGTGGTGGTAACTGTTAACCTCACCGGACGTATCGAGCAGTTGCCGCAGCAGGCTGGAATACTGGATTGGATGGCAGCAATCGGCATGCCCCTCCACGTGCTGGTGCAGCGTGCCGCCGAGAAATACGTTAATCGCCTGCAAACCGCGGCATATGCCGAGCACTGGTTTGCCGCGTGCATAGAATGCTTCAAACAGCTCATGTTCTTCCCCGTCGCGCACCGGGTCGATAGAAAGGCGCGTGAGGTCGGCACAGTCCTGCCCATAGCAAGCCGGATGCAGGTCGCCGCCGCCTGCAAGCAGAAGCCCATCGCACCGCGCGGCGAGGGCAGGAGCAGCGCCGCCACTGTACAAAACGCCAGTGCCTCCTGCCGCGGACAAGCAGGCGGCATACAGGGTGGACTGGCAACGTTGTATAGACAAATTTCCAACAAATTGGCCGCTGGAAACAAGGATAAAAGCTTGATTCACAGTTTTTTCCTCCAAAAAGTTTTTTTTCGTTGACAGTACATGTCGAAGACAGTATACTGAAGTTTGTATGGGGTATGTAAAAGATATGTAAGAGATGAAACGGAGGCAACCCATGGAATTTAACATGCTGTCTGTTGTGCAGCTAATTGGCGGCCTTGCGCTGTTCATTTACGGCATGACGACAATGGGAAAAGGATTGGAGCGTGCAGCAGGCTCCAAGCTGGAAAAGACACTGGAAAAAATGACCGGGAACGTGTTCAAGGCGTTGCTGATGGGCATGGTAGTTACAATGGTCATCCAGTCTTCGTCGGCGACGACTGTTATGGTGGTCGGTTTTGTTAACGCGGGTATTATGTCGCTGCGGCAGTCGGTTGGCGTTATTCTGGGCGCGAATATCGGTACGACGATTACCGCGCAGATCTTGCGTCTGGACAGCGGCAGTGCAATCGGCGAGAATCTGATGATGCAGATGCTCAAGCCCAAGAATCTGGCCTATGTGATTGTCTTGGTGGGTGTCATTATCATGATGCTGGCCAAAAAGCGCCGTACACGCGATATTGCGGATATTTTTTCCGGTTTCGGTATACTGTTTATCGGTATGTCGGTGATGGAAAGCGCGGTTGCGCCGCTGGCGGATTGGCCGCAGTTTGCGCAGTTGTTTGCCACGATTGCAAACCCGGTGCTTGGCGTGCTGGTGGGTACAGGTGTCACTGCGATTATCCAGTCGTCCTCGGCATCGGTTGGTATTTTGCAGGCGCTGTCGACAACGGGCGCAATCAGCTATGCCGCAGCCATCCCGATTATCCTTGGTCAGAACATCGGTACCTGTATTACCGCGTTCCTGTCCTCGTTGGGTGGTTCGAAAAATGCGCGCCGTACTGCAATGGTTCACTTCTATTTTAATCTGATTGGTTCGATTGTGTTCCTTGTCGCGATATATGCGATTGAGTATACTGTTGGTTTTCCTTTCTGGGACAGTGCGATCGACAAGGGCGGCATCGCAAACTTCCACACGCTGTTCAATGTCACTTGCACGCTCCTGTTCCTGCCGTTTACCGGCGTGTTGGTCAAGCTGGCAACGTGGAGTGTGCCTTCCGGTGAGACGCAGGAAGACCCGCTGGCCAAGTTGGAACCGCGCTTCTTGACCACGCCCTCTCTGGCGCTGGAGCAGGCGCAGCGTTGCATTGCGGATATGGGTGATGCGGCAAAGCAAAACTTCCATCTGGCGGTTGGCCCGCTTTTTGGTGAAGGTGAACCCAAGGAGGATGTGTTCCGCGAACATGAGAGTTTCCTCGACAGGGCGGAGGTAGAGATCGGCCGCTATCTGACCAATATCCATAATATCCGCTCGGTGGACCAGCGCCGCCAACTGGCAGAGATGATGCACTCGCTGTCCGATTTTGAAAAAATTGGCGATTACGCGCAGAATATCTTTGGCCGGGTGGATGAATTCCGGCAGTCCGACCTTTGTTTCTCGCCTGCGGCGATGCAGGAGCTGCATGCAATGTGTGGCGCGGTTGGTGAGGCACTTGATCTGACCGTTGAGGGGTATGTGACGCGCTCTGTATCGGTTGCGCGAACAGTTGAGCCGATTGAAGAGGTCGTCGATACGCTCAAGGAACGGCTCAAGAGCCGCCACATCGAACGCCTGAGCCGGAGCGAATGCACGATGCAAACAGGTATCCACTTCCTTGATATTGTGCACGATTTGGAGAAAATCAGCGATCACTGTGCTAATATTGCGATCTATACCATTCAGCTTGGCGAGGGCGCAGAGGAATTTGATACCCATGAATATGCCAAAAAGGAATATAAGTCTACCGAACAGTTTAAGGAAAAGTTGGCGTTCTATCAGCAGAAGTATCTGACACAGATCGATCCATCTGCAAAGTAAGCGTAATATAGAAAACAGCACCGCATCCTTGCAGGATGCGGTGCTGTTTTTTTGCAACATCAATGCTACATATAAAAACAACGAGAATATGGTTATTAGATATTGTGTATGTTTTTATCTTGTGGTATAGTAAAGACAGGAAAATAAAAAGCGAAAACATGTGTCGGAAAGGGGAAAAGAATATGCAGCGGCAAGAGGATAAACGCGTGCGGCGCACAAAAAAGCTGTTGCGGCAGGCGCTGACACGCTTGATGCAGCAAAAGGAGTTTAAAAGTATCACCGTCACCGACATAGTGCGTGAAGCGGATATTAATCGCGGGACATTTTACGCACATTACCGTGACGTATATGACCTGCGGGAGCGGATTGAGGGTGAGATGATTGCGGATTTCCGTACGATGATTGCAGGCCTTCAGCCCAGTCAGACAGCTTCCTTGCAGCCTGTGCTCAGCCGGGCGGTCGACTATCTGGAAGAGAATCGCGAAATTGTCACCGCCCTGACACAGGACAGTATGGTGGAAGGGTTTGGGAAGAAACTAATCGGCATCCTTGAGGAATGTCGCCTCGAAGGGCTTCCCTATCGCAGCGTGGAGGATGTATATGTAGCACGGTTTATTGCGATCGGCGTGGTGGGCATGCTGGAAAAGTGGATTACCGAGCCGCAGCCTATCCCGAAAAAGGAAATGACTGCGCTGATGGCGCGTGTGCTTGAGCCGCTGCTGCGCTAAGGCAACAAAGGGGTTTGGGCTATTTGCATACTTATCATTTGCCGGTTTTTCGGACGAGATGAGGGCACATATGCCGTTGCTTGACGGAATATGCGGAAAATGGTACAATAAATGCAGCAAATAAGCAAGGGAGGGGCAAGGCACCCCTCCCTTGCTTGCCGTCTTGGCGATAGAAAGAAAATGGCAGGGGGAAATATATGAAAGAGCGGCAGATCGATTTTTCTACCGGCAGCGTGCGCCGGAATATACTCGCGGTGGCAGCGCCCATGTTGGTTGCGCAGACGCTCAATCTGCTCTATAACATTGTCGACCGCATTTACATCGGCAAAATTCCGGGCGAAGGTACCGTTGCGTTGGCGGGACTGGGTATCTGCTTTCCTGTCATCACGCTGGTGACTGCGTTTGCCAACTTGTTTGGCGTTGGCGGCGCGCCGCTGTGTGCGATTGCGCGTGGGCAGGGTGATGAAGCCAGCGCGCGTAAAGTCATGGCCAACGCATATTTTATGCTGCTGACAACGGGCGTTGCGCTGACCGTGATAGGCATTGCGCTGCACAAGCCTTTGCTCTATCTGTTTGGTGCGAGCGATACGACGTATCCTTATGCTGCGGCCTATATGATCCTCTACTTATTGGGCACCGTGTTTGTTATGACATCGCTCGGTCTCAATCCTTATATCAACAGTCAGGGGTTTGCGCGCGTTGGTATGCTGACCGTGTTGGTGGGTGCGGTGGCGAATATCATCCTTGATCCGGTGTTTATCTTTGCGTTCGGCATGGGTGTGCGTGGTGCGGCGCTTGCGACTGTACTGTCGCAGTGCCTGTCCGCCTTGTGGGTACTGCGGTTCCTGACCGGCAAAAAAGCTGAACTTACCCTGCATTTCCGTGGTTTCCGGCCGGACTTCGCTTGCATCCGTAAGATTACACTGCTGGGAACGGCCAGCTTTGTCATGTCGTTCACCGACTCACTGGTACAGGGGGCGTGCAATGCCATGCTGCGTCAGTTTGGCGGCGACCTGTATATCAGCGTTATGACTGTTATCAATTCGGTGCGGCAGATCGCGCAGATGCCAGCCTTGGCAATTTCTGATGGTGCTTCACCTGTCATCAGCTACAACTATGGTGCGCGCGCTTATGCGAGGGTACGGCAGGCGATTCGTTTCACCACGCAGCTCGGCTTTGGTTATACGCTGCTGATTTGGGGATTGATCGCGGCATTTCCTACATTTTTTATCCGTATTTTCAATTATGAGCCTGCGCTGCTCAATGCAGCAGTGCCCGCGTTGCACCTGTACTTTTTTGGGTTTGCGATGATGGCGTTCCAGTTTGCTGGTCAGTGCGTATTCAGGGCGTTGAACCGGGCCCGTATGGCGATTTTCTTTTCTATTTTGCGCAAGGCGATTATCGTAGTACCGCTTACACTGTTACTGCCGCATATCGGTGGTTTGGGGGTGAACGGTGTGTTTTTGGCAGAGCCGGTTTCCAATTTTGTCGGCGGTTTGCTGTGTTACCTGACAATGCGGCGCACGGTCATGCCTGAACTGCGTCAAGACAGTGTGGTAAATTAGCTACCTTTGGCTTGCTTTTACAGGGGCTTTTCGGTATAATGTCTGCGAGGCACGCAAGACAGCTGCCGGAAAAGGAGAATTCGCATGGAACTACATTATGAGATTACAAAACAGGATTATATTGACTTTAGCCTGAATTATTTTGAAAACAACGCAATGGTGCAGCGTAGTATTCTGATCACACGGATTGCCACGGCAGCCCTTGTTGTGTTGGGCGGTACCGCGTTGATGTACTGGGTCAAAGGGCTGAGTGTACTGTCGGTGTTGGTTTATCTGGCGCTCGCGGCACTTTGCTTTTTTGGCACGCCATGGTATATGAAGCGCAAGGTGGTGAAAAATACCGCGCGTATTTTGAATAATGCGCGTAATAAGCAGCTTTGTGGCCCCAAAACCCTCACCCTTGGTGAAGAGATCGACTTGAAAGGCGAGAATGAACACACCACATATGCGTATACCGCTGTGCAGCGCACTGCCTCGGATGCAGGGCATTATTATGTTTTTGTAGACGAGCTTTCGGCAATTATTGTGCCGTTTACTGCGTTTGCGGATGAGGTGCAGAAGCAGGATTTCTACAACCGCATTACGGCAAATATTGAGGACGAAGCGCTCAAGTGCTGAAACGAAACTCCCCATACGGGGAGTTTTTTGTTTGGGCGGGGAACGGGGGCGGTGATTGGAACGTCTAACCAAATATACCAAAAGAACGGAGGGGATTATCATGAAACGAAGGATATTGGCTTTGTTGGTTGGATTGTGTGTGCTCCTGCCTGTGTCGGCTGGGGCGGCGCAGGAACCGGAAATCTGCGGCTATCCGGTGGCAGATGTGATGCAGGAACTGCCTAAAACAGTTACGCGTGGCACATTTTTGGATGCGTTGGCTGCTTCGTCCGGTGAGGATGTGAAGGATAGCGCATGGATTGACATGGAGGATTATTTCATTGACGGTGCAGATGCGTCGGATGGCGTCAAATGGGCGTTTGCCAAGTGGATTTTAAATGGTGACGGCGTAGGGGAAGCGCGCGGTAAGCTGCGTCTGGATGCACCCATTACCCGGCAGGAGGCCGCAGCGTTGCTGGGGCGCTACCTCGACTATCGCTATACGGACTTGCCTGCGGGTTGCGGCACAGGAGCGCCTTCCATGGACAACATCGCGGATTGGGCGCAGCAAGGGGTTATGCACTGTTGGATGTATGGCGTGATCGATACGGAGGACATGCTGGATTTTCGACCGGATGGTTTAGTTTCCGGTGAAGAGGCGGCGCAGTGGATTGCAAACGCCAATGCGGTGACCGCGAGTGCTTACTGGACACCGGAGGAGGCAGCCACGTTTGCGGATGCCTTGGTTCGCGCCGCTTCACCTGAAGGCAACTGGGTCATGTCGCCGTATTCGGCGCGGCTGTGCCTTGCCATGCTGGCAAACGGAACGAAAGGCGAAACACAGATCGAACTGCTTGATGCTTTGCAGATCGACGATTTGGATGCGTTCAATCAGAGCGTCAAAGAACTGCTCGAAACCTATGATGGCTACGCGCGTATCATGTCGCTCGATACGGCAAACTCAATCTGGCTGAACCAAAGCTGGTTTGATGGCAAGGGCGCGTACCTGCCGGACTTCGTCGAGAAGATGGATGAAAATTACCGTGCGACTGTCGAGGAAGTTACGAATACCGATTCGGTCGAGCGGGTCAACGCTTGGGTAAGCGAAAAGACAAACGATAAAATCCCTACAATCCTGACCGAGGACAATCGCGAATTTGTCACCGCGCTGGTAAATGCGGTGTATTTCAAAGCCGCATGGGAAAATGAGTTTTCGGAAAGCCGCACGGATAAGGCGGACTTCACAAATGCGGATGGTTCGACCGATACGGTCGATATGATGCACCAGACAAGCGGCTTTGGCTATTATGCAACGCCGGGCATCGAGGCGCTCAAGATGGATTACCGAAAATATGCGGTGGACAATCCGGAGGGCGATAACTGGGAATATTTCCGGGATGCGGATTTCAGCATGTACCTGATTAAGGCTGACCAACAGATCGACGTGCAGGCGCTGCTCGATCAGGCGGAATTTACCTATGGCGATGTTGATATCTCTGTCCCTAAATTCAAGGTCGAATACGGTGCGGCGTTGGACGACGCTTTGCAGGCGCTGGGCGTTAAAACCGCCTACGACCGGGATAAAGCAGACTTGACCGCGATGCTCGACCCGTCCGGCTTGCCGGGCGGTCAGCATTTCCTTGATACGGTGCTGCAAAAGGCGTATATCGCCATTGACGAAAAGGGCACTGAAGCCGCAGCGGTCACTGTGGCAGCAAGCACCGGTGGGTCTGCCGAACCGCCCCGCCCTACACTGGTGCGCACCTTTACTGCGGACAGTCCTTTCTGGTTTGTTATCCGTGACAATGCCAATCAGGAAATCTTGTTCGTTGGACGGTACGCAACCGTGGAATAAACGGTTGACAAATGCCGTTTTGGGGTATAATATAAGCATATATTATTGCAAAAGGCGATGACGGAAATCCTGCCTATATCCCATGAGCATCTGTCAGAGAGCGGACGACGCGGCTGAGAGCGTCCGCAGGTGCGGGCAAGGCGGTACCGATTCCCGAGCCCCGCGGTTGAAAAACGCAGTATGCCGCGGCGTCCCGTCCACGTTACGGACTCCAGAGCGGTAGGCCCGCAAGCGGGCTTGCAAGCAGGGTGGAACCGTGGGTTATTCAGACATCGCAAACCGTTGTCCAACAGCTCACCCCTGATCTTATGTCGGGGGTGGGCTTTTTTGTTCTCCCCGCAAAGAAACAAAGGAGGAACATAGTTATGTCCGAAGAAAACAAGTATACGTTTGAAAACCCGGAATACCGCGACACCTATCGCCACACGGTATCGCATATTTTGGCGCAGGCAGTCAAGCGCCTGTATCCGGAAGTGAAGCTCGCAATCGGCCCGGCGATCGAAAACGGCTTCTACTATGACTTTGACGCGCCGTTCTCGTTCACGCAGGAGCATCTGGATGCGCTCGAGGCCGAGATGAAGAAGATCTGCAAGGAAAAACTGCCGCTGGAGCGTTTTGAGCTGCCGCGTGCTGAGGCGCGTAAACTGATGGAGGAGAAGGATGAGCCGTACAAGGTGCAGCTCATCGACGACCTGCCGGAGGATGCGACCATTTCGTTCTACAAGCAGGGCGACTTTACCGACCTGTGTGCCGGCCCGCATCTTGATTCGACCGGTCGTGTCAAGGGCAACGGTATGAAGCTGATGAATGTCACCGGCGCATACTGGCGCGGCGATAGTAAAAACAAGATGTTGCAGCGTATTTACGGCACGGCTTTCCCGAAGAAGGATGAGCTGGACGCGTATCTCAATATGCTGGAGGAAGCGAAGAAGCGCGACCACCGCCGTCTGGGTAAGGATCTCGGCCTGTTTATGCTGACTGAGGAAGGCCCGGGCTTCCCGTTCTTCCTGCCCAATGGCATGACGCTTAAGAATACGCTGATCGATTACTGGCGCGAGGTGCATAAGAAATACGGCTATGTCGAGGTTTCCACGCCGGTGATCCTCAGCCGCAAGCTGTGGGAACGCTCCGGTCACTGGGAGCATTATAAAAACAACATGTACACCACCGTGATCGACGAAGAGGATTTCGCCATCAAGCCGATGAACTGCCCGGGCGGTATGCTGGTTTATAAGTCCCAGCCGCATTCCTACCGTGAGCTGCCGCTGCGCGTCGGCGAACTTGGACTTGTCCACCGTCACGAGCTGTCCGGTGCGCTGCACGGCCTGTTCCGTGTGCGCTGCTTTACGCAGGATGACGCGCACATCTTCATGACGCCCGACCAGATGAAGGACGAGATCAAGAACACTGTCAAGCTGTTTGATGAGGTGTATTCGGTATTTGGCCTGAGCTACAAGATCGAACTGTCCACCATGCCGGAAGATCACATCGGTACGGTGGAACAGTGGGAGCACAATCAGGATATCCTCAAGGAAGCCATCACCGAGATGGGCAAGGACTATGTAGTCAACGAGGGCGACGGCGCGTTCTATGGCCCGAAGCTGGACTTCCATCTGGCCGATTCGCTCGGCCGTACCTGGCAGTGCGGTACGATCCAGCTCGACTCCCAGCTGCCTGAGCGCTTTGAACTGGAGTATATCGGCGCGGACGGTGAGAAGCATCGTCCGATCATGATCCACCGCGTGGTGCTCGGCTCGATCGAGCGCTTCATCGGCGTTATCACTGAGCACTTTGCCGGCGCGTTCCCGACGTGGCTTGCACCTGAGCAGGTGCGTGTCATGCCGATGACCGACCGCAATATCCCGTGCTCGCAGGAAGTGGTCAAGCAGCTGACTGAGGCTGGCTTCCGTGTAACCATGGACGACCGCAACGAGAAGATCGGCTATAAGATCCGCGAGGCACAGGTGCATAAGGTGCCGTATATGGTCGTCATTGGTGATAAGGACGAGGAAAAGGGCATCATTTCGGTGCGTGAGCGCAAGACCGGCGAGACCACGCCGATGGAACTTGCCGAGTTTATCGAGAAGCTCAGCTATGAGGTCAAGGAAAAACTGAAATAATCATCAAAGGGTAGGACTGTCCGCAAACCGACCGCATACCGAAAGGGGATCTTGGTATGAAAAAGCTGGTTTCTGTTTGTTTTGCCTGCCTGATGTTGACGTTCGCCGCAGGAGCGGCAAACGTCGGCACGATTGACAACGGTTATCCGGGCGATACTGAGGCACAGGCGCAGATGCTTTACGACCTTGGCCTGTTTCGTGGCACAGAAAAGGGTTTTGAACTGGAAAAGCCATTGACCCGTGCCGAGGCTTCCGCGATGCTCACGCGTTTGCTCGGCGCGGAGGATGAGGTGCTTGCCGGTAACTGGGCGCATCCGTTTACCGATGTACCATCGTGGGCGGATAACTATGTCGGCTGGCTGTACGAAAACGGGTTGACCAAGGGTACCTCTGCTACGATGTACGGCGCAGAAGAAAATGTCACCTGCGGGCAGTATTGCACGTTTCTGGCGCGTGCGTCGACAGACTTTGATTACTATTCTTGGCTGCTCCGGTATAGTGAGGAAGAAGAACGGTGCGACGCGGCGGGTTTTGTCCGGGGCGATGCAGTTTCCCTTTCTGTACGGCTGCTGCGTGAAACGTATCGGAAAAATGGCGACCAAAGCGGCCTTTCGATTGCACAGACGCTGATTGATAAGAATATTTTCAGTGCCGAACAATGGAGCAAAGCAACGCGTCATGTCCTGCCGTTCGACTATCGCATAGATGGGGATGGGGCGGATACCAAAATCCAACGCACCGTTGCAGGCGTTGTCGTCGCTTCAGGCCAGATTGGCGAGCGTGCGGTGATTTGCACACCAGACTGTCAGCAGGAGCCGGTATATATTGTGACGGGCAGCAACGGACAGCCGCGAACGTTGTACCGGGTCGCTCCAGATACAATGTCGCTCACACAGCTATACACCTGTGATGCGAGTTACGATATTGATGCCCTGTGCTGGGTTGGGGATGCGCATTATTTCTATCTCAGCGAGTGGGAAAAGGTGTCATCCCCAATCACCGTATTGCTCGTGCAGGGTGATACGGCACAGTTGACGGGCATTACCCTGACGCAGAAATGGGAATTGCAACCGCATGAAAATGGGCAAATGCTGCTCGGTGAGACCGGCTGGCTGCTCACGGAAACAGATGTCCAGCCACAGCAGATGTACGGCACGGTGTTTGCAACACTGGCGGATGGACGCACTGTGACTCAGTCCATCGACGAAGAACAGACATTGATTATGACTTGGACGGCAGATGGTGCGTCGCTCAACACCATTGCCATCCAGAACAATGTGCTTGCCTATCCGACCGAAGATGCGAATGTTGCATTCGCGCCGCAGCTTTCAATGCATAATGACGTGTATTTCTGGGGCAGCGCCGGATTATATCGCATGGATGACGACGGCCTGACGCAGATCACCGCGTTACCGACCTATGACTACACGCGCAATCCGTCGGACGGCAGCTTTGTGATTGTCACGCATAATACGAATCGCTTTGTCACGCGGTCGGACAGTTCCGTGATGCGCCGCGCAGGCGATACGCTGTCTCGCATCCTGCCGGATGGCACGGAGGAACGGTTGCTGCCGCAGTTGCCCGAGGGAAGTCTGCTGCTGAGCACAGTCAATCTGCTGTCCGATGGACGCGTCGAGTTTACGACGCTCAAATGGACGGAACCGCGTATGATGGGCGAGTTTACCTGTGTACTGGACGGTGGCAAGGTCACTGTGACGGATGCAACCGACGATATTTTCTATATGTGGGGCGAGGATGCGGTCGAAGCCGAGCAGGCGCGTTTGGACGCGCTTGGCATCGGCAGCGGTGCGGACTGACTGTTATTCCAGTGCGCGGAAATTATCCCCACGCCGAAATACCTTGACATGGTAAAGTCGTCCAGGCTCGAGCGGGCCGAAAGCGAACTGCCCCTGTTCGTCGGTGTATAGCGCGCCGACCGGGGTTTCGGGTGCGTCCGCGCAGAAGATCGTGACGAGCGCTCCTGCGGCGGCTTTGCCGTCCGTACCGGATACCGTGCCGAGGAGTGCAGGACGCTGGTCAGCCGAAAGTGCGACCTTGGTTTCAACCACCTCATTGGCTGCGGGCTTGACAAAAAACGATTGCGTATAATTCACTGGGGCAGACCCCTTTCTGATACAAAATTCTATTGGCATGTTATGAAATTCAAAAGGAAAAGGTGAGGAACTCAATTATGGCAGATAAGAAAAAACTGGTCAGCGAGATCACGTCGATGGACGTGGATTTTGCCCAGTGGTACACCGATATCGTCAAAAAGGCCGAGATGATCGACTATTCCTCGGTCAAGGGCTGCGTCATTATGCGTCCCTATGCGCAGGCAATCTGGGAGAATATCCAGAAGACGCTCGACGGCATGTTTAAGGAGACCGGGCACGAGAACGTTGCAATGCCGATTTTCATTCCTGAAAGCCTGCTGAAAAAGGAAGCCGACCACGTTGAGGGCTTCGCGCCCGAGTGCGCGTGGGTCACGCATGGCGGCTCGGAAAAGCTTGAGGAGCGCCTGTGTGTGCGCCCGACCTCGGAGACGCTGTTCTGCGAACATTATGCCAAGATCGTCCGCTCGTGGCGCGACCTGCCCAAGCTGTACAACCAGTGGTGCTCGGTCGTGCGTTGGGAAAAGACCACCCGTCCGTTCCTGCGCAGCCGTGAGTTCTGGTGGCAGGAGGGTCACACGGTACACGCCACCGCCGAGGAGGCGATGGAGGAAACGCTGCGTATGCTGAATATCTACGCGACGTTCTGTGAAGAATACCTTGCAATTCCGGTACTCAAGGGCGAAAAGACCGAAAAGGAACGCTTTGCGGGTGCGGAAAAGACCTACACGATCGAAGCAATGATGCATGACGGTAAGGCGTTGCAGTCCGGTACAAGCCATTACTTTGGCAACGGCTTTGCCAAAGCGTTTGATATGCAGTATACCGACAAGAACAATACGCTGCAATACATGGAGCAGACCTCGTGGGGCGTGTCCACCCGCCTGATTGGTGCGATCATCATGACCCACGGCGATAACGAGGGTCTGGTGTTGCCGCCGCGCATTGCGCCGACCCAGCTGGTCGTTATCCCGGTCGCAGCGCATAAGCCGGGCGTTACCGAAAAGGCGCAGGAGTTGCTTGAGACGGTCAAGGCTGCGGGCGTGCGCGCCAAGATCGACGTTTCGGACAACAGCCCCGGTTGGAAGTTCGCCGAGTATGAGATGAAGGGTGTGCCGCTGCGTCTTGAGGTCGGCCCGCGCGATATCGAACAGGGCCAGTGCGTATTGGTGCGCCGTGATAATCGTGAAAAGACGGTTGTCAAATTTGAAGATCTGGCGTCTACTGTTCCGACCCTGCTCGAAGACATCCAGAAGGCGCTGTTTGAAAAGGCGCTCAAGAACCGCGAGGAGCACACCTACACGGCAAAGAGCTTGGACGAGATGAAGGCGATCATGCAGGATCATGTTGGCTTTGTCAAGTCGATGTGGTGCGGTGATCTGGCGTGTGAGGAAAAGGTCAAGGAAGAGACTGGTATGCCCAGCCGCTGCATGCCGTTTGAGCAGGAAACCATTTCGGACGTTTGCCCGGTGTGTGGCAAGCCCGCACATAAAATGGTCGTTTGGGGCATCGCATACTGATCGGACAGGGCACAGGGAAGGAGTGACCCAATGCTGGAATGGGTGCATAACTTTTTAGATACGAAAGTCGGCGAAGTTGTCGGCTCGATCGTGTTTGCGTTGGCGGTTTTAGCGGTTACGCTGCTGTTGGCCAGCATCGTCAGCCGCGTGATGCGCCGCTTGGTTGACCGGCATCGGAAGAGCAACAGCAGCCTTGCAACGATATTGGGATTTGCACGTTATATTGCAGTTGCAGCCGTATATTTTGCGGGCGTGATGGTTGTTGTGTACAGTATTCCGCTGCTGTCAAGCGCGGTGCGCACATTGCTGACAGCCGGCGGCGTGATCGCGGTCGTAGCCGGCCTTGCCGCGCAGGAAGCGCTGGGCAGCGTGGTCAGTGGTATGATGATCTTGGCTTTTAAGCCGTTCCGCATGGGTGATGTGGTGCGCTACATCGATCTGGATATTTCAGGTGTGGTGGAGGAGATCACGCTGCACCATACGGCTATCCGCACATGGGAAAATAAGCGCGTCATCATCCCGAATAGCAAGATGAACAGTTCGATCATCGAGAATGCGGATTATGCGGACAGCAAGGTCTGCGTGTTCTTGCAAGTCGGCGTATCGTATGAGTCCAACCTTGAACTGGCCAAAAAGTTGTTAGCGGACGAGATCACGCAGCACCCGGATTTTCTCGATGTGCGCACGCCGGAGCAGAAGGCTGCAGGCGTACCGGCGGTTCAGGTAGTCGTGTTGGCGTTGGCCGATTCCTCGGTTACGCTGCGTGCCTCACTCTGGGCGCGGGATAACGGCACGGCCGCAGCCTTGCGCTTTGCTGTGCAGGAACGTATCGTTTCGGTATATGCACAAAACGGCATTGATATTGCATACCCGCATCTGGTTGTGATGCAGAAATAACCCGTCAAGTATGTGCTTATGGCATCATAAACAAAAAAAACCGCTGCTTGTGCAGCGGTTTTCTTGTTTATGATTGGTTCTGACCCTGCGTGTTGCTACGGAACAGCAGTGAAATGCACCACAGTGCAGCCAGCCCGACAAGGATGAAGATGATCCGGCTCATGGTGCTGGCTTGTCCGCCAAACAGGAAGCCAACCAAGTCGAAGCCGAACAGGCCGATACTGCCCCAGTTCAGGCCTCCAACAATGGCAAGCGCCAGTGCGATCTTATCAAGTACCATAAAAATACCCCTTTCCGGTTTTGCCATAGTATGACCGAAAAGGGGCAAATATATGCAAATATTTCGATTTTATTGCGGATGCATATTGTTAAAGCTGGGAGAATACCTGTCCAATCGGTGCGTGGATGACAAGGTTGGCACGGCGGTCGGCGGGCGTTTCACTTTTGTTGACCAGTACCAGCTTGTCGCCGCGGTAATAGTCGATCAGCCCGGCAGCAGGGTAGACGGCGAGCGAAGTGCCGCCAATAATCAGGATATCCGCATTGCGGATGTACTCTACACTCTTGTTGATCGTGTAACTATCAAGGCTTTCCTCGTAGAGCACGACGTCCGGCTTGATGATGCCGCCGCAGGTGCATTTTGGCACGCCGGTGCCAGCGGCGATATCGCGCACGTCATACGGTTTGCGGCAGCGCATGCAATAGTTCCGCAGTACCGAGCCGTGCAACTCGAGCACCTCTTTGGAGCCTGCTTTCTGGTGCAGGCCGTCGATGTTCTGCGTAACGACTGCGCGGCACTTGCCTTGAGATTCCCATTCGGCGAGTTTTTTATGCGCCGCATTGGGCTCAGCGTCCAGTGCGAGCATTTTGGCACGATAAAAACGGTAGAATTCTTTCGGCTCGGAATGAAAAAAACTTGCACTCAGAATGGTTTCGGGCGGATACTTGTACTGTTGGTTGTACAGGCCGTCCACCGAGCGGAAATCCGGAATGCCGCTCTCGGTCGATACGCCCGCGCCGCCGAAAAACACAATGTTATCGCTTGTGTCCACCCATTCTTTCAGCTTGGCAATCTGTTCATCCATGGACTTTCCTCCTTGTCATTCGACGATGGAAACAATACCTTCCTTGCGGGGCTTGGCAGGGGTTTCCTTGGCGATATAGCCAATTGCGGCAGAGCATACGACCAAATGATCTTCAGGTACGCCGTACTCGGTCAGGATAGCGCGTACCTTGGGATCGTCGCAGCATTCGCGGATTTGGTTAATCCAGCACGAGCCGAGGCCAAGTTCGGTCGCCATGAGCAGCAGGTTCTCCATCGCAGCCGCGCCGTCTACAAAAGCGTGGTGCTCGTCTTTTTTATAGGAAATGATGATGTTGACCGGTGCGCCGTAGAAGTTATACTCTGGGCCGCGGTTGTCCGCTTCGGCCACCGCGCGAGCAAGACGAAGTGACTTTTCGGCGTTGTACACTACTGTGAAATGCCATAAATATTTGCCCATGCCGGAAGGCGCCCACTCGGCGGCCTCGACCAACTGCATGATCTGCTCCTTGGGTGGGAGCTTGCTTTCAAACGCACGCGTGGAGCGGCGGGATTGGATGACTTGCATCAGATCGGACATAGAAAAAACCCTCCTTGATAAGAATAAATATAGTATAGACTCTGTGTGGCCCGGTTTCAATACAACATGAACAAAAATCCCGAACAGGTTGTAAAAAAACTGTGAAAAGGCGGGTTTGTATGATATACTGTTACAGATTAAAAATGAATATGCAGGAGGTATCATGCAATGCTGACCATTACCGATCTGAGCTTAAATTTCAGCGGCGAGCCGCTGTTTAAAGATGTTAACCTGAAATTCACCGAGGGCAACTGTTACGGCGTTATCGGCGCCAACGGCGCGGGCAAATCGACGTTCCTGCGCATCCTTTCGGGGGATCTTGATCCGTCCACCGGCACGGTGTCGATCGCGCCAAAAACGCGCATGAGCGTACTCAAGCAGGACCACTTTGCGTTCAATGAGGAAACCGTGCTGAACACGGTGCTCGGCGGCAACCCGCGCCTGCTCGAGGTCATGCGGGAGAAAGACGCGCTTTATATGAAGGACCCATTTACCGAGGAGGACGGCAACCGTGCTGCCGAGCTCGAGGCTGAGTTTGCCGAAATGGGCGGCTGGGATGCCGAGACCGAGGCTGGCCAGCTGCTCAATGGTTTGGGGCTGGACGCGGACGCGATCGCGTATACGGAAATGCAGTATCTCGGTGACGTGGAAAAGGTCAAGGTGCTGCTGGCGCGCGCGTTGTTTGGCAAGCCGGATATCCTGCTGCTCGACGAGCCGACCAACCATCTGGATATTCAGGCGGTTCGCTGGCTGGAGGATTTTTTGGCCGAGTTCGAGGGTACAGTGCTGGTCGTTTCGCATGACCGCCATTTCCTCAACAACGTTTGTACGCATATTGTTGATATCGACTATGGCAAGATTAAGCTGTACGTCGGTAACTATGAGTTCTGGTACGAGTCTTCTCAGCTCATTCAGCGCATGATTAAGGATCAGAACCGCAAGAATGAGGAGAAGATTAAGGAACTGCAAAATTTTATCCAGCGTTTTGCAGCGAACAAGTCCAAGTCTCGTCAGGCCACCAGCCGCCGTAAGTTGATCGACAAGCTGACCGTCGAAGAACTGCCGGCATCCTCGCGCCGTTATCCGTGGGTATCGTTTGCGGCTGACCGCGAGGCGGGCAAGGATATCCTCGAGGTGCGTGGCATTTCCAAGACGATCGACGGCGAAAAGGTGCTGGATAACGTATCGTTTATTGTGCGCCGCGGCGATAAAATTGCATTTATCTCGGATAATGAGCTGGCCATGACCACGCTGTTCCAAATCCTGATGGGCGAACTTGAGCCGGATGAGGGCAGTTTCAAGTGGGGCGTGACTACCTCGCAGAGTTATTTCCCCAAGGATAATAACGAGTTTTTTGAGGGGCACACCGAAACCATGCTCGACTGGATTGCGCCGTATTCGCGCACGGATACGCTTGAGTCCACGCTGCGCGGCTTCCTCGGCCGGATGCTGTTCTCAGGCGACGATGTATACAAGCCGGTGCGCGTGCTGTCGGGCGGTGAAAAGGTGCGCCTGATGCTCGCGCGTATGATGCTGTTCGGCTCGAACGTACTGGTAATTGACCAGCCGACCAACCACCTTGATCTGGAGTCGATCACGGCGGTCAACAACGGCGTACGCGACTTTAAAGGCACAGTGCTGTTTGCCTCGCACGACCATGAGTTTGTTCAGACGATTGCGACCCGCATTATTGAGATCCGTGAGCAGGGGGTTCTCGACAAGGAATGCACCTACGACGAGTTCCTTGAGTTCCGCGAGACCTACAAGGGCTGATGAAAAAAGGGCTGTACGGGCTGTTGGTACTGGCTGCATTGGCAGCGCTGGCGCTGCTTTCGGCGGTAACGCTGGGCTGGAATTGTCCGGTGCAGCATTTTACCGGCGTACCTTGTCCAGGATGCGGATTATCCCGCGCGGCGGTCGCACTGCTGCGGCTGGACTTCCACACGGCGTTCCGGTATCACCCGATGGTGTTTGTGCTGCCGCCGGTGGTGTTGTATGCGCTGTTCGGGAAGAAACCGCTGCTCGGCAGTAAAACCCGCGAGCGTGTACTGCTATGGGGTACGATGGCGCTCTGGACGGCAGTTTGGGTGTGGCGGCTTGTGACGCACGACCCTCTGGTTTGGGGCGCGGCATGAATCACTGGATATGGAACAAGCAGGCGCATGGGGGAATGCCCGTGCGCCTGCTTGTCCGTTCGGTGTGTAAATGTCCGGTATTGCTTGCCTGACCGCAAGAATTTGTGGTATACTATATATAATTGGGCATCACCAAGGAGGAATATAACCGTTATGACAATCACCTGTCCGCACTGTCAGGCCGAGACTGACCATAAGGTGCTCGACCACATCAATATTGACCGAAATCCCGAGTTGCGGGCCAAGGTGCAGGATCTGTCCTGCTTCCGTGTCCAATGCCCCAATTGTGGCGAGACCGTTCTTGCCGTGCATCCTTGCCTGTACCACGATATGGCAAACCAGTTTATGGTCTGGTTATGGCCGGAGGAAGGGGAAGCGCCGCATGCGCAGTTTGACCCGCTGGCAGGCTATACGTTGCGCCGGGTGGATAGTTTGAATGCGTTCCGCGAGAAAATCAATGCGCTGGAGTGCGGTTTGGACGACCGCGCGGTGGAAATCATGAAGCTGCTGTTGTTTACGCAGCTCAACCGTGACCTCGATGTGGTTGAACTGCTGTTCCACGCGTTGGATGACCGTACAGGTGAGCTGCGTTTTGTTGCCGTGTTGTCCGATGGCGCTGAGCAGTATGCCGCTATGCCGGGGGCTACCTATCAGCGTCTGCGGGAGGATGTCGAAGCCTATCTGTATACGCCGGGCGCTGATTTCGCCGTGATCGACATGGCATGGGCAAGCAGTGCGCTCGAACTGCTGCACGAAATGAGATAAAAAAACGGTCTCCCAAGAGGGGAGACCGTAATCCTGCCGGGTTGCTTTAGCCGTAGAATACCTGCACCAGCGTGCCGCCGATCACGGCGACTGCCAGCGTCGCTGCAATCACAGGCAGCGCGCGGCGGCGTCCTTCTTTTTCTTCAAAGAGGACAATGTAACCGAAGCCGGCGCCGGTCGACAGGCCGGCAACCAACGCGCCGAAACTGATGGTGCCGCTGACAAATAGTTCAGAAAGAAGCACGCTCATCGCACAGCTGGGGATCAGACCGAGAACCGCACATAGCAATGGCTGGAAGATGCTGTCCGATAGCAGCAGGGATGCCAAAACATCCTCTCCGATCAGGTGCACGCCAAAATTTAGCAGGAATAGTACTGCGAACAGGAAAAATGCGGTTTTGACCGTGTGCCAAATGACGCTCCATACAGGAGAGCCAGCGCTGCAATCACAGGGGGACATTTCGATTTCCAATTCTTCGTCTGGTGCGCGGTGGCCGCGGAATACGGTGTAGCGCAGGATGTAGCCGCCGATGACAGCAATGGAAAACTTGACCACCAGCAACAATATAACTTGCGGAGCACTTGCGCCGCCTGCCAGCATAACGGGTACGGCTTCATCCGAGGTGGCTAAGAAGACCGCAACCAGCGTGGCCGGTGCAAGATAGCCTGCGGAAAACAGCGCGGCCGCTGCGGCCGAAAACCCACACTGTGGGATGGTACCGGCCAGTGCGCCGACAACCGGGCCAAACCGGGCCGCGCGCGATAGCAGCGCCGGGGTATTGGTCAGGCGGTTGTCGATATAATAGAGCAACGCGTACACCACGAGCAGCAGCGGCACGGTTTTGAGCACATCAAAAAATGCTTCAGAGAAAACGTGGGATAGGATATGGAGCAAAGACTTCACCTCATTGCAGAAACGGATTGCAAACTTTTATAAGTATAACACAGGTCTGTGCGTTTGGGCAAGCGGGATTTGCCAGCGTATGGCTGTTTTGTAAAGGAAACGAAAGGGTATTATGAAATTTAGCGAACTGAAGATTGAAAAAAGCATCTTGAAAGCACTGCGCGAAGCAGGCTATGAGGAGCCGACGCCGATTCAGCAGAAGGCAATCCCGCCGCTGTTGGACGGCCATGATTTAATGGGCTGTGCGCAGACCGGTACGGGTAAGACCTGTGCGTTTTCTGTGCCGATTATCCAGCATATCGCCAGCGAAAAGGGCAAGCCCGGCACGGTGCGCGCCCTGATTCTGACACCGACGCGCGAACTGGCATTGCAGATTTTTGAGAACGTCTGCCAGTATGCGCGGTATACCTCCTGTACGGCGGCGGTTATTTTCGGCGGTGTTTCGCAGGTGCCGCAGGTCGAGGCGATTGCGCGCGGCGCGGATATTCTGATTGCTACGCCCGGCCGCCTGTGGGATTTGATGGGGCAGGGGGTCGTCAAGCTTGGCAAGGTAGAGTGTTTTGTGCTGGATGAAGCCGACCGCATGCTGGATATGGGCTTTTTCCCGGATGTTAAGCGCATTATTAAGTATCTGCCTGCCAAACGGCAGACGATGTTGTTTTCGGCAACCATTCCGCAGGAGATTGCGGCGCTGGCCGACAGCTTGCTGCACAATCCTGCCCGTATTTCTATCACACCATCTGCCAAACCGGTTGAGAAGATAGAGCAGAAGGTTTTTTTGGTAGAAAAAGCAGAAAAGAGGGAACTGCTGATCGACACCATCCGTCAAAGCAATGTGCATCAGACGTTGGTGTTTACCCGTACTAAACATGGCGCCGATCGCGTTGCGCGCGATCTGAACCGTGCGGGCATCAAGGCGAAGTCTATTCACGGTGACAAGAGCCAGAACCAGCGTCAGCGTGCGTTGGAGGAATTCAAAGCCTGCAAGATTGCAGTGTTGGTCGCGACGGATATCGCTGCACGTGGCATTGATATCAGCGAATTGCCGCTTGTTATCAACTTTGATTTGCCCAATATCCCGGAAACTTATGTCCACCGCATCGGCCGTACAGGCCGCGCAGGGCAGGAGGGGACGGCTATTTCGTTTTGCGACCGCTCGGAGCGGCCATATCTGGCGGATATTGAAAAGCTGATTGGCAAACGCATTCCGCTGGCAGGCGAGATTGCCCATACCGAGCCGTCGGCGGAGCGTGCGCCGCGGGAAAGCGGACAGCGTAAGACGACCAACACGCGTTCGCGGCGCGGCAAGCTAACATCGGAGAATGCCCCTGCCGAAGCGGTTGCAGCAGAGGCGGCAAAAGAAAAAGAGGCCAAACAGAAAGCACGCAAGCAGCGCGCGGCAGCGGCCAAACAGCCCAGTCGCAAAGAAAAAACAGTAGCGGCACAGACGGAGCAGCGCGCCAAAGCGGTAGCGCCACGTGCGCGTAAAGCGTCCGCAGGCCGTGGACGGGGACGCCGCAACGATCCATATGCACGCTATGAGAGAAATGAGCCGCGCGTGGACGCGCATACGCCGTCACGTGCCTATGCATTAAGCGAGGAAGCTGCTGCACGGATTCGTCAGAAGGTGGCAGCTGCGTTAGCCGCACGCACGCAAAAGATAGAGAACGCACCGGTGGCAGGAGAGACAAAGACAAAGCCTGCCGCCCGCCGTAGATGCCGTAGAAATCCGTAAGCGGCCTGCGGCGCTGCCGTGTACACCGGATACCGCAAAAAGGAGTAGACACCATGAACGGCGCACGACATCGCTTTGCCTTAGGGCTAACCTGCTTTTTTTTAATTTGCCTGACGGTAGTTTACCCCTTTTTGCTCTATACGCCAAACCAGTTTATCACTGGCTGGCGTGAGTGGTATATTGAAACCGCAATGGGGACGATGACCCATCAGTGGTTGGCGACGTGGTTTATTCCAAACGATATTATCGAAGAGGTTATGACCAAGCGGTATTTGCTCAATCAGAAGCAGCAGGGTGTCACAAGTTCGTGGGATGCTTCTTCTGATGTTATGCAGGCGGCTGCTACACCGGAAGAACAGTTTTACCAGACCTTCTCCGAGTTGGATCGGGAAAGCTTTGAGGCATACTTAAAAGA
>DWZQ01000037.1 GCA_019117485.1 Candidatus Agathobaculum intestinipullorum
GACGCTCTATCGTTTTACAGGCAGCTATGACGGAAAACGAAGCCTTCCCCATAAAGTTTTACGGCTCATAGAACAGTCGCCTATTGATGAAAAAGACAAGGAGCGTTAAAATGAGTATAAGCAATCCTGTAATGGCAGACTGCCCGCCGATGAAAGGAGCAGAAACGATGTTAAGGCAGTCTGGCAAGATTACCGCCCTCTATTGCCGCCTATCCCGCGACGATGAACTAACGGGCGACAGCAACAGCATTGTAAATCAAAAGGCGATTTTAAGTAAATACGCAAAGGAAAATCATTTCTCAAACCCCTTGTTTTTCGTGGACGACGGGTATTCCGGGACGAACTTCATCCGTCCGAGTTGGAGCGAGCTTTTGGAAAAAATCGAAAACGGCGAAGTGTCCATCTTGATAGTCAAGGATATGTCGCGGCTTGGTCGCGACTATCTGAAAGTTGGATTTTACACCGAAGTCCTGTTTGTGGAAAAAGGCGTGCGGTTTATCGCAATCAACAACGGCATAGACAGCGCAAACCAGCAGGACAGCGACTTTACCCCGTTTCTCAATATCATCAACGAGTGGTACGCAAAGGACACAAGCAAAAAAATCCGCGTTGTGATGAAGTCCAAAGGAGAAGCGGGGGAACACCTCTGCACGAATCCGCCCTATGGCTACATGAAAGACCTGGAAAACAAAAAGCGGTGGATTATCGACCCTGAAGCCGCCGAAGTAGTCAAGCGGATATTTTCTCTTTGTCTGGACGGATACGGGCCGTCTCAGATTGCCCGTATTTTGAAAGAGGATAAAGTCATAACGCCGACAATCCATTTTCAGCAAACAGGCAGGGCAGCGAGGAACGCACCACCGGACAATCCCTATCACTGGACAGGAGATACCATTGCCGACATTTTGGAGCGTCCGGAGTATAAAGGGCATACGGTAAACTTCAAAACCTACAAACAGTCCTACAAGAGCAAAAAGACTTGCTACAATCCCGAAGAAAAATGGCTTGTGTTTGAGAATACCCATGAAGCGATAATTGACACTGACACATGGGAACGGGTACAGGAATTACGCAAGAACAAACGTCGCCCGACGAGGACAGGAAAAACAAATATGTTTTCTGGTATTGCGCGTTGCGCCGATTGCGGCGAAAAGCTGTATTACTGCACAAGCAAAAACTTTGAAGCACGTCAAGACCACTTTGTTTGCTCTACTTCAAGGCTCAAGGGGAAAGATGTTTGCTCTACTCATTTTATACGCGCCGTGGTATTGGAACAAGGTGTACTCGCTCACATGAGAATGACGATTGCCTGTGTCGCTAACCACGAAGAACAATTCCGGAAAGCTATGGGCGCGAAGCAGAAAGCTGAAGCGAAAAAGGAACTTGCGGCGAAACGGCGGCAACTGACGCAAGCGGAACGGCGGATAGAAGAACTTGACAGATTATTCAAGCGTATTTACGAGGACAACGCCAACGGGAAATTATCTGACAGCAGGTTTCAAATGCTCTCTGACGACTACGAGCAAGAGCAGGAAGATCTGCGGGAAAAGCTGTTGCGATTGAATGAAGAAATTAACGAGCAGGAAGAACAGGCAGAAAGCATCGACAGATTTATCGGCAAAGTGCGGAAATATCTCGACTTGGACGAACTAACGCCCTCTATACTCAACGACATGGTAAAGGCGGTATATGTTCACGCGCCGGACAAGTCAAAAGGTTATAGGGAACAGCAGATTGACATTTCCTATGACCTTGTAGGAATACTCCCTGCGTCTTTACTGAATGACCTGCAAAACGAAGAAACGGCATAGCCGAAGCTACGCCGTTTCCCGAAAACATTTCTAATACTGTCTTATGAGTGCCGCCCAAAAGCCTCCTCTTTTTGCGTTAAAGCGTCATGTCCCCATCCTTGACCCAGCCGATACGCCGCAGTACCAGATTGATCAGCGGGCACAGCACCGCGGGCAGGATAAACGAAACCAGCGCCAGCCCAAGCCAGTCCTGCGCGGTGATTGCGGTCTTGACGCCCGCGGCAACATCATTGAGCCAACCCGTATAGACCCCGATCTGGCCGACCAGCCCGCAGGTGCCCATGCCGGAGGATACCGGCGGGCCGTTCATCTCCAGCCGGAACAGGCAAGTCGCGACCGGCCCGGTGATGACAGAGGTCAGGATGGGCGCAATCCAGATGCGCGGGTTTTTCACAATATTGCCCATTTGCAGCATGGACGTGCCGATGCCCTGTGATACCAGACCGCCCCAGCGGTTTTCCGGGAACGACATCACCGCAAAGCCGACCATCTGCGCGCAGCATCCTGCGACCGCCGCGCCGCCCGCAAGCCCGGTCAGGCTGAGCGCCGCGCAGATCGCGGCGGACGACATCGGCAATGTCAGCGCCACGCCGACCAGCACGGACACCGCAATGCCCATCAGGAAGGGCTGCAAATTCGTCGCCCACATGATGAGCGCGCCGACCTGCATCGCGGCCGCGCCAAGCGCGGGCGCCCACCATGCCGCAAGTGCTACGCCTACGCCGATCGTCACAAGCGGTGTAACCAGAATGTCGATGCGCGTCTCCCCCGCGACCGCCTTGCCAACCTCAGCCGCGAGGATGGCGACAAACAGCACGGCAAGCGGCCCGCCCGCGCCGCCCAGTGCATTGGACGCGAAACCAACCGTAATCAGCGAAAACAGCACCAGCGGCGGACATTGGAGCGCGTAGCCGATCGCGACCGCCATCGCCGGGCCGCTCATGGCCGAAGCCAACCCGCCCACCGTGTAGGATACCTCATTGATGGTCGCCACCGGCATGGTCAGAAAGGAAATCCCCAGCTGCTTGCCGACCGTGTCTATGATCGTGCCGATCAGCAGCGAGCAGAACAAGCCCTGTGCCATCGCGCCAAGCGCGTCGATACCGTACCGCCTGACTGATATTTCGATATTTTTCCGTTTGAGAAATGCCTTTACCTTATCCATATTACCCCTTCTTTACCGGTTTGCAATCCTGTCTATCTTTGTGTCAAGACAACTTGCCATACATTATAGCATAGCCCCTGTGCCTTGCCCAGTATTTTTGACGGTTTCGGGCGGATTTTGGCGGTTTGAACAGAAAAACCACTCTCAATAACAAGGCAACCATGCAAAAACGCACAATCCACAATGGATTGTGCGCTTTTTGCCGTGCGTCGAAACCAATCAGGACAGCTGCGCGCCCTTTGGCGGGAACACCTGACGCCGTACAATGAAATAACAGGCCAGATGCGCGCAGATGGTCAGCCCCCACGAAATCGGATAAGAAATGTACAGGCTAAACAGCGTGTGCTGCCAGCGGAAAATGGTGAAAATCCAGATGATACGGAACACGCACGCGCCCGCCAGTGACACCAGCATCGGCAAAATCGAGTACCCCATGCCGCGCACGCTGCCTGCGATCACATCCATCAAACCGCACAAACAGTAGGTGACGCTGACCACACCCAGACGCACCAAGCCGAAGGACACGACCTCGGCGTCGGTGGAATAGATGCCGAGCAACTGCCTACCCAACAAGTGCGCGCCGTTGCCCAGCACCAGCCCGATCAACACCACCAGAATGGCGCAGCGCAACAACACCTGATCGATACGGCGGTACTGTTTCGCGCCAAGGTTCTGGCTGGTGAAGCTGAGCGAGGTCTGATACAGTGCATTCATAGAAGTGTAGACAAAGCCCTCGATGTTGCTGGCAGCCGTATTGCCCGCAACCACGATCGCGCCGAACGAGTTGATCGACGACTGGATCAGCACGTTCGAGATATTGAAAATCACGCTTTGTAGCCCGGCGGGCAGGCCGACCTGCATCATGCGGGCAAATTTATCCGCATGGAAGTGTATGTTCTTGAGGTTGACATTACACATGCCGTCCACCCGCATCAGGCACAGCACGATAAGCGTCGCAGAAATGACCTGCGCGATGACGGTCGCGGTGGCAACGCCCGCAACACCCATGTGCAATACAATGACAAAAAACAGGTTGCACAGCACATTAACCACACCGGAGAACATCAAGAAGTACAACGGCCGACGTGTGTCACCCACCGCGCGCAGGATGGCCGCGCCAAAGTTGTACAGCATGGTCGCAGGCATGCCAATAAAGTAGATACGCATGTACAGTACAGCCTGATCAAGCACCTCCGCTGGCGTGGCCATCCACACCAGCATGGGGCGCGCCAGCGCTATCCCAATCACCACCAGCAGCGCACCGCCTGCCACCGCGGTGATGAGCGCGGTCTGCACGGTCTGCTGTGCGTCATCGAAGTCACCCGCGCCGCGAAAACGTGCCACCAGTACGTTCGCCCCCACCGAAATGCCGATGAAGAAGTTGACCAGCAGGTTGATCAGCGCGCTCGTTGCGCCGACAGCCGCCATGGCATGGCTGCCCGCGTACCGTCCGACCACGATGATGTCCGCCGCGTTGAACAGCAGCTGCAACACGCCCGAACAGATCAGCGGCAGCGCAAACAGCAGGATGCGGCTGAGCAGCGGGCCGCGGGTCATGTCGATTTCATAGGTTTTGCTCATTCCATTCCTTCCTTTCCTGTCTTTTTATCTTAGCCCTGCGCCCGGATGCTGTCAATCCCCGCCGCCTTTGCCCGACAATTTGGCACGCCGGAAAATTTTTTGGGAAACTGCTTGACAGTTCCGTATTATTGTATTATTATCATAGTACAACATAACAAGAGAGGAGCGAGCCTATGCAATGGCAACTGCGGGGCGACCGGCCGATCTACCAACAGCTGGTGGAGATTTTGACCGAGCAGATCGTCAGCGGCCAGCTTGAAGCGGGCGGCAAGGTGCCCGCGGTACGGGAACTGGCCGCACAGGCGGGGGTCAACCCCAATACGATGCAGCGTGCGCTGGCCGATATGGAGCGCGAGGGGCTGATGTACACCAACCGCACCAGTGGGCGCTATGTAACGGAGGATAAAGAGATGATCCAAAAGATTCGGGAACAGATCGCGGGCGACCGCATCACAGAGTTTTTGGTGGGCATGAGCCAGCTCGGATTTTCCGAGCAAGAGGTCTACAACCTGCTGAAAAAGCGGCATGAGGAGGGAAACACAGATGGAACAACAGAGAAATGAACTGCTTGTCTGCACCGGGCTGACCAAGGTATACGGCGGCATCCGTGCGCTGGACAATCTGAACCTGACGATCGGGCGCGGCCGTTTTGTCGGCCTGCTGGGGCCGAACGGGTCGGGCAAAACGACGATGATCAAGCTGATTAACGGCCTGATCCAGCCGACATCCGGCACGGTTGTGGTGGACGGCTTCCTGCCCGGCGTGCATACGCACAGCGTGGTCAGCTACCTGCCAGACCGCGGCTACCTGAACGACTGGATGCGCGTCACCGACCTGATCGCCTTTTTCGCCGATTTCTATGCGGACTTTGACCGGGTCAAGGCCAACGACATGCTGGCGACGCTGAACATCAGCCCGCTCGCCCGGCTGAAAACGCTTTCCAAGGGCACGAAGGAAAAGGTGCAGCTCATCCTGACCATGAGCCGCAAGGCACAGCTGTTCCTGCTCGACGAGCCGATTGCGGGTGTTGACCCGGCAGCGCGCGACTACATTCTCAACACAATTCTGTCAAATTACAGCGAGGATGCGTCGGTGCTGCTGTCCACCCACCTGATTGCAGATATTGAGCGCGTACTCGACGAGGTCATTTTCCTCAAAAACGGTGTCATGACGCTGCACGAGAGCGTCGATACCATCCGCGAGGAACATGGAAAATCGGTCGATATGTTGTTTAGGGAGGTGTTCGCATGCTGAAGCTGCTGAAATATGAATGGAAGGCGTGCGCGCGCATTTGTCTGCCTCTATACGCGGCGATGCTGCTGATGAGTGTGTTCAGCGCGTTGATGACGACCGATGCCGCACAGGACTTTATGAATGGCATCCCAACGGCCATTCTTGTGATGCTATACTTTGCGATGCTGGTCGCAGTGTTTGTGGTGACCGCGGTCATCCTGATCCAGCGGTTTTATAAAAACCTGCTGGGCGACGAGGGCTACCTGATGTTCACACTGCCTGTAACGGTCGCACAGCATATCTGGAGCAAGGTGATCGTCGCGATTGCAATCTGCTTCCTGAGCGGCATCGTCGCACTGCTGAGCATCGGGGTCCTCGGTTCCGGCACCGGCCTGTTTGCCGACATCGCCATGTTGCTGCAACAGTTTGGTCATGTAATCGCAACGAAACCGAATACGCTGGGCTATATGCTGGAGGGTATCCTGCTGCTGGTGCTGAGTACGGCCAGCGGGGTGCTGTATCTCTACCTATGCATGGCGCTCGGCCATCTGGCCAAAAAACACCGCGTGCTGATGTCGGTCGTGTGGTACTTTGTGCTGTCGACCGTAGCACAATTCCTGCTCAGCTTTGTGCTGCTCGGGGTCGCGACCGGCCCGCTGCAAAGTTTGGCGGAAGCATTGCAGAATTTGCTGCAAGGCGTACCACAGCAAACGATGCTGCACGGCATACTGCTGGGTTTCTGCTTCGCGACCGCGATCCCGGGCGCGATCTGCTACGGCGGTACCTACTATGTGCTGAAAAACCGACTGAATCTGGAATAAGCGAAACGCAAACGGGGGACGCGCGTCCGCGCGTCCCTTTTTGCACCCATTTGGACTGGCGATAGACAGAAAATCTTAATATTTTTGCATCTACAAACGAAAGAATCATGCGGTAGGATAACCATACGGATAGGGAGACAAAGGAGGAAAGAACCATGACGGCGGTGGCAAAAGCAGCTCCAGCGCGCGGCAAATCGCGCGCCGCGGGATACTCGATTTTCGAATGTATTGGACTATTCCTGACGTTTTCGGCGGCAGGCTGGCTGTGGGAGGTCGCGCTGCACCTGCTGCTCGACGGTGAATTGGTCAACCGTGGCACGCTGCTCGGGCCGTGGCTGCCGATTTACGGCGCGGGCGGTTTGGCGGCTGTGCTGCTGCTCAGGCGGTTCACCGCGCGCCCGCCTGTGGTGTGCGCGCTGGGTGCGCTCCTCTCGACCGGCATTGAATATACAACGGGCAAATACCTGCTTGCCGTATACGGCCTGCGCTGGTGGGATTACAGCCGCTTCCCGCTCAATATCGACGGGCTGGTCAGCCCGCTTACCTCGCTGCTGTTCGGTTTGGGCTGCTGTGCGGCGGTCTATGTTGCCGCGCCCGCGCTGCGACGCATATTCCAGCGCCTGCCGCGCATGCGGCTGCGGCTACTTTGCGCCGCACTGGCCGCCCTGTTCGCACTGGACTTCGGCATATGTACGCTGCGGCCAAACACAGGACAAGGTGTAACGGTGACACCGGAGACGCAGAACGGCCTGCGTGTGATCGAACCGTCCCAGATCAACCTGCTGCTGCAAAATTTACCGAAATAAACGCGAACACCTTGCGCGCGCCCGCCCTGTCTGTTATGATGAAACCAACAAGGGGGGAGCGCATATGAAATGTCAGAACTGCGGTGTCAACTATTTGGATGAGGATCGCGAGTGCCCGATCTGCGGTGCACGCGCCGGCGCACGCGGCCGCGTGGGTGAACTGGAAAAGAAAGCGGCGGTATGGCGCGAACATCAGCTGGAAGAAAACCCAAACTACCGCAAAGCGCGTCCCCGTGCGCGCAAGGCACAGCCCAGCACCAAACCCATCCGGGATAAGAAACCGAGCAAGGGCAAGGCTACGGCTATCGTCGCCATGCTGGTTCTGATTGTCAACCTGCTGCCCGTTCTTGGCTCCGCGCTCAGTGAGGTCGTTGACAATCTGGGCAGTGCCGTCAGCACGTTTACGGACAATTTCGCCTGGGACGAGGCAACGCCGGACCCGGACATCTGGGCCGACACCGAGGACGGCCTGACCTACTACACACCGGGCACTACTTATGAATACAATGCGGACGATTATACCTATATTTATGTCGACCTGTACGACCTGTTCGGCGATTATTCGACGGGCACGCTGTCCGATGGCTCGACTGTCAACCTATGGGTTGATGAGTATGACAATTATACCCTGATGATTCAGGACAGCGCGGGTACCTACGACGAAACGGGCTATACCTGGTGCATCTACAACTATCCAGAGGAAGGGATGTACGACGACAGCTACCCGCCCGAACAATATGACTCGCTGACGCTCTTCCTGACCGCAGATGAAACAGGCTACGACGGCAACCAGCCCGAGCGGTACGATGACCGCCGGGAAGGCGCCGACCTGTGGCTGATCGTCTATGTCGATCGGGATACCGGCCTGATCACACTGCGGGACGCGGATATGGTCGGCATCTTCGGCGCGGACGCATTTGTGACGCTGAACAATCTGGAGCAGGGATAAAAAAAGGAAGCCTTTTGGCTTCCTTTTTTGTTTGCGCTTGGGATACGGCTGCGGAAGGGTCAATCCGCGTCCTTTTTGATCTGCGAGAGATAGCGGTACACGCTCGCCTGCGAACACCGCAGCGCACTGGCGACATCCTTGACCGCTCCCTTGAGCAAAAAGATGCCGCCGGCTTCGAGTGAGGCAATGATCTGTACGCGCTCGTCCGGCGTCAGCCGGTCGGCGGTGATGCCCAGCCGCGCCAACTCGCGAGCGACAGCATCGCCCGCTACCGCGTCGATGGAGTTGTGATACCGTTCGGTCGTCGCAGGCGCGGTACGCACGGCCTCAGCACTCATGTCAGGCCGGGCAGGCGAACAGTTATCCTCGACAAAGCGGTCGGGATGGCACAGGCGCATGATGGTTTCAATGGCATCCTGATAGCGGCTGTCGTCAAAGCTGATACACAGCAAGCCGATCAACCGTCCATTCTGCTTGATGAACATGGTCGACGAGCGCAAGGTCTTGCCGGTTGCGGACACGCCGCAATAGTGCAGATGATAGTCCTGCGTTTCGTAGCTTTTGTCCATCAGGGATTGGAGTGCAACGTTGGTCAGCGGCGCGCCGACAGCACGGCCGCTCACATGGCCGTTGGCGATCGCGATGATCGAACGGTTTTTGTCGGTCAGATCGTGCAGCGCAACCTCGTAATCCGGGCCAAGCGCAAACCCAAGGAATTCCGTCAGCTTGGCATATTGCTGCAACAACGAGTTGGCCATACGCTCACCTCATTTCCAAAGAATCCGATGGTTTTCCAGTTCTGCTTGTATTATAGCGCAACGCAAAAGGGCTTGTCAAAAGAGTCAAGATTTTTTTCGTGTTAAATAAGAAAATCCGTCAAAATGCACAAAAGCATATTTGCCACTATCCGGTAAAAAGAGATAAAAATCGTATGTTTTTATCGTGCAAGCTGACCAAAGAGCACTTGACAAGCAGGGTGCCCGGATGATACTCTCTTGAGAAGAGAGGTGAAAGATATGGGCAAAGAACAGACCAGCCGCGACAGCTTTTCCAGCCGTTGGGGCTTTATTCTGGCCTGCATCGGCTCGGCAGTTGGCATGGGCAATATCTGGCGGTTTCCGATCATGGTGCAGAAGTATGGGGGCATGACATTTTTAATCCCCTATGTCATTTTCGTCATCCTGATTGGCTCGTCCGGCGTAATCGAGGAGTTTGCGCTCGGCCGCCGCGCGGGCGCAGGCCCCGTGGGCGCGTTCGGCATGTGTACGCAGGAACGCACCGGTAAGCGCCGTCCGGGTGAGCTGGTCGGCGCGCTGCCGATTGTCGGCGCGCTGATGCTGGCCATCGGCTATACGGTGGTGCTCGGCTGGATTTTCAAATACACATTCTTGAGTATCTCTGGCGGCCTGTTTGGGCTGGGCACTGAGATGGACGCGATCATCGGCGCGTTCAGCGCAACCGCACCGGAAAGCGAAACGCTGGGCGGCGCGCTGGGCATGATGGCGCAGAACGGCTTTTTCGGCATCGGAAACGGCCTGTGGCAGGCGATTGGACTGGTCATCTCACTGGCGATCATGGCGCTGGGCATTGCGGGCGGCATCGAAAAGGCCAATAAGGTGATGATGCCCGTGCTGTTCTTCCTGCTGCTGGCGCTGGGCGTGTATATCTTTACACTGGACGGTTCAGCCGAGGGCTACCGGCATATCTTTACCATCCAGCCCGCCGGGTTGGCGTCGCCCGAGGTATGGGTGTTTGCGTTTGGACAGGCGTTTTTCTCGTTGTCGGTTGCAGGTAACGGCTCGGTCATTTATGGTTCCTACCTGAGCCGGGACGAGGATATCCCGAGCTCAGCGCGCAACGTTGCTGTGTTTGACACACTGGCCGCGCTGCTGGCGGCGTTCGTTATCATCCCGGCGATGGCCGTTGTGCTGGGCGAAGGCATCAACGAGGTCAAAAGCGGCCCGGGGTTGATGTTCCTTTATCTGGTGCATGTGTTCAACGCCATGCCGGGCGGCCGCATCATCGGCGTGATCTTTTTCGTCTGCGTGCTGTTTGCAGGCCTGTCGTCGATCGTCAACCTGTACGAAGCACCCGTGGCGTTTTTACAGGAAAAGTGTCACCTTAACCGCTTTGCGGCGGTTGCCGGCATCGGCATAATTGGCTTTGCGGTGTCCATCGCGATCCAGCCGTGGACGTCTCAGTGGATGGACGTGGTTTCCATCTATATCTGCCCGCTCGGCGCCATGCTGGCCGGTATCATGTTCTTCTGGGTACTGGGCAAGGAGCGCGCGCTGTCTGCGGTCAACGAGGGCGCGCACAAGCCGATCGGCCGCTGGTTCTACCCGCTCGGCAAGTATATTTATGTGCCGCTGGCGCTGCTCGCACTTGTGTTGGGCATTGTCTACGGCGGCATCGGATAAGGATGCTGAAAAACAACCGCCGGCTGTTGCAGCCGGCGGTTGTTTTATGCTATACTGTAACGGAATCAATCGGAAATTGAGGAAAAAAGGGGAATTCACATGAATGCAAATCTGCGCGACAAAATTTCCAGCGCGGCAACCGCGATCGAGATCACGCTCGGCCTGATCATTCTGCTGGCCTGTGTGATTTGCAGCGTGGGGCTGGTATTCACCACCGAGCTGGACAGGCTGTTTCTGGTGCCGTCGTACATGCAGGAGCGGCTGAGCGACGCCTGCTTGATCATCATCGGCATTGAGCTGATCAAAATGATCACCAGCCACTCGCTCGACTCAGTGGTAGACGTAATGCTGCTGGCGATCGCCCGTCAGATGATCGTCGAGCATACCTCGCCGCTGGAAAACATGATGACTGTAGTTTCGGTTGGCGTGCTGTTCGTCATTCGCAAGTATTTGTACATCTCCAAGCTCGACCGCCGTGGCAGCGACAAGAAAAGCCAAGCGGAAACAACTGACGCTGAAGCAGCGCCGAAAACGCAAGCATAAGCAAAAAGGCCGTCCCAATAGGGACGGCCTTTCTGTGTCTTACCGGCTGACGATGCGACAAATCAGACCGTACAGCGCGATGCGCTGCTCCGCCGTGTATTTGCTTTGCGTGGCGGGGCAAAACATGATATACTGATATCAAAATAGGAATGGAATGGGGATTCGGACGACATGGCAATCAGCAAGGCGATGCGTGCCGCGCTGCACGCGCTCAGCTACCCGGCAAACATCGACGTGGGCAAAACCTATAAGGTCTCACGAGCGGTACGCGGCCTGCGCACACCGCTTGCGCCGCTCTATCACCTGTGGGATCACAAGATCGAACGGGACGGGCACGAGATCCGTGTGCGTATCTACACACCGAAAAAGCAGACCGGGCAGCGCCTGCTGCTGTTTTTCCACGGCGGCGGCTGGGTGTTGGAAAGCGTGGACACCTACGACGCGGTCTGCCGTAACCTTGCAAACCGCACGGGCTGCCGCGTAGCCTCGGTTGAGTACGGTCTCGCCCCCGAGCACATCTTCCCGGAGGGTTTGGAGGACTGCTATGCCGCCGCACGCGAGGTGTACCACAACCCCGAGCAGTTTGGGGTGGACTCGCAGGAGATCACGCTCATCGGGGACTCGGCAGGCGGCAATCTGGCGGCTGCGGTGTCGTTGATGGCACGCGACCGCGGCGAGTTTTCTGTCGCGCAGCAGATTCTTATTTACCCCGCGACCCATTACGATCACACACCCGACTCGCGCTTTGCATCCGTACGCGAAAACGGCACCGACTACCTGCTGACAGCCAAGCGCGTAAGCGACTATATGGTGCTGTACGCGGGCGGGGATGCGTCCGTGATGCAAAACCCCTACTTTTCGCCGCTGTGTGCACCCGACCTGTCGGGCCAACCGCGCACGCTGGTCATCACGGCGGAATTTGACCCCTTGCGCGACGAGGGCGAAGCCTACGCCTGCGCACTGTGCAACGCAGGGGGCGACGTGCAGATGTACCGCATGCCGGACGCACTGCACGGCTACTTTTCGCTGCCCGCGCGTTTCCCGATGGTGCGGCATACTTATGACTTGATTGCAAAATTCCTGAATGGAGAGTCGATTGCATGTCCAACGACAAACGCCACCAAAAAAATCTGAGATGGAGCCGGCTGGACAACGCCGCGAAAATCTTCCCCCCGACCTCGCATGGGTCGAGTACGGGCGTGTTCCGCCTGTCCTGCGAGCTGAACGAGCCGGTCGCGCCCGATGTGCTGCAAGCCGCGCTTGACCGCACGCTCGAACGCTATCCGCACCTGCTGATGGTCATGCGGCGCGGCGTGTTCTGGTACTATCTGGAGCAGACGAGACTGCGGCCGTCGGTCGTGCCGGAACATGCGCCGCCGTGCGCGGCGCTTTACGAGGGTAGCCAGTCGCTGCTGTTCCGGATCAGCTATTGGCGGCACAAAGTAAGTCTCGATATGTACCATGTGCTGGCCGACGGCGCGGGGGCGATCGAATTCTTCGAATCGCTGATGACCGCTTATCTGACGCTGCGCCACCCGGAGGCGGGCGTGGACGGACAGCCGCAGGCATCGGTCTCGCAGCGCTGGGCGGACAGCTTCCAGAAATACTACAAACCGCGCGGCGGCGGAAAATCTGCCGGTGACGGTCTGGGACGCGCCTACCGCCTGCGCGGCGTGCGTCGCGCGGACGGCGGCCTGACCATCATCGAAGGCGTGGCCGATGTGCGGCAGGTGCTCGATGCGGCACACCGCTGCGGCACGACGCTGACCGTCTATCTCACCGCGCTGCTGTTCGCCGCGATCCACAGTGAAATGTACGTCCGTGAGCAGAAACGGCCGGTGGTGCTTACCATCCCGGTCGACCTGCGCGGTTTCTTCCCCTCGCGCACGACGCGCAATTTCTTCGGCACCATCCGTGTCGGCTATGACTTTTCGGGTCGTTCGGGCGAGATTGAGGACATCGCCGCGTGCGTTGCCGCTGCATTCAAAGAGGAGCTTACACCCGAGCGGCTGGGCGCGCGCATGAACCGATTGGCCGCGCTCGAGCATAATCCGTTACTGCGACCCATCCCGCTGGCGCTCAAGAACCCGGTGCTGCGCCTGTCAGGCGTGCTTAGCGACCGCGGTGAAACCGCCGCACTGTCCAACATCGGCAAGTTCCGTCTACCGGAAGAACTGCACCCCTATGTGCGCGGCTTCGGCGTGTTCATGTCGACCGGCGCGACCCAGCTTTGCACCTGCTCATTCGGGAACAGCCTGCATTTTGGCTTTACCTCGGCCTTTGAGAACACCGAAGTGCAGCGACGCTTTTTTGAACTGCTGGCCGACGAAGGGATTGAGATCGAGATCCGCAGCAACGAATACCACGAGGAGGAGGAAACGCCATGCAGCGATGCCCCAGCTGCCGAGTGACCGTCGCCGGTCACAAAACCTGTTGCCCGCTGTGCGGCGGGCAGCTCACCGGCACGCCCGAGCCGGAAACCGAGGTTTTTCCCGCGCTGGAAAAGCCGCGCTTCACCACCGGTTTCGTACTGCGCCTGCTCGCGCTGCTGGCAATTGCGGTCAGTGTGATCTGCGTGCTGGTCAATATCGCAACCGGATGGCATGTGCTGTGGTCGCTGTTTGTCGTGGCGGGCGCGGCCTGCGTGTGGGTCGCGGCTGCGGTTGCAGTGGCCTACCGCCGGGATATGACGCAAAACCTCGGCTGGCAGGTCGTGCTCATCCCGCTTTTATCCATCTTGTGGGATGTGTGGACGGGCTGGCGCGGCTGGTCGATCGACTTTGTGTTGCCCTGTGTGTGCATCGTCGGTGTGTTGGCTATGCTGCTCATCGCTGTGCTGTGCCGCCTGCCGCTGCGCGCGTTTGCAGGGCCGTTTATCAGCGCGTGTGTGCTTGGGCTGGTGCCGCTCATCCTGATCGCATGCGACCGGGTGCGCATCCTGCTTCCCTCGCTACTATGCGCGGGACTTGCGATCCTGTCGCTCGTTTCGCTTACACTGTTCCAGTGGCAAACGATCAAGGCCGAACTTTCGCGCCGGTTCCATCTGTAACAAAAAAGAGCGGCAAAGCCGCTCTTTTTTGCGTATTCGGGAAATCGCCCGAAGATAAAGAGAAGTAGAAGAGAGTGTGTGCCGGAGGATTAGAGCAGCTCGCGCTTAATACGTTCGAGCGCTTCAGGTGCCTGCTTATCCATCTTTTCGGGGAAGCCAAAGTAGGATACGCAGATGATATTGTCGCCACCGACCTTGGGGGCGTCGGGCCCCAGCTGCTTGTTTGCAAAATCCATGTCACGCAGCGTTTCAAAGATACCGTCAAAATCGACCTCGCCCTCGCCCATCGCGGTGTGCTGGTGGATGGTAACGTCCGCGCGGCCACGGCTGTTGAGCCAAGGCGGATTGAGGATGTAGCGGCAGTCCTTGGTCTGGTTCCATGTATCCGCGAGCAGAACGTGGGTCAGCTCGTCGCCCGCGTACTTGAGCATGTGACGCACGTCGCCCTTGCCCTGATCGTAGAAAAAGCCGTGGGATGCGGAATAAACATAACCGAGGTTCTTGGAGCGGAAGGACTTGACGATGTCGCAGGTCTCATCATTCAGCTCGCAGAAGTCGTACGGGTGGGACTGTATCTCGACGCGCAGCCCCTCGCGCTCGATGATAGGCAGCAGCTCCTCCATCGACTTGTAGAACATGCCGTTGCAGATTTCCTGCTGGTTGGGGTCGCCCGAGAACTCGGTGTTGATGACCGGCACGCCCATGTTGACCGCGATCTCGATCATACGCTTCCAGTTGGCGACCGCGTGCTGGCGCTGCTCCTCGGTCGGGCCGGACCAGCGGTAGACTACGATAAAGGACGAAATCTCCACGCCGGTCTCGCGCAGCGCGCGGCGGTACTCCTCCTCGCACTCCTTGGAAAACAGCGGGTGCTTGTAGAACGGGTTGATGCGCGGATGCGGCGACTGCTCGATATACTTGTAGCCCCAGTCGGCTACCTTATGGACATAATCGTTGATGGACATCTGCTTGGCCAGCACGTCCACATCAAATGCGATTTTCATGCGGGTTGCCCTCCTTGCCGGATGATGTGTATTTTCTGTTCGGGCCCTTTTGATGCCCCTATTATACGGCGGCGCGCACGCTTTTCCAATGATACAACCCACCCAAAACCTGCGAAATCCTGCTATTTTTCCTTGCGCCTGCCGCGCGCGTCTGTTACGATAGGGAAAAGGAGTGTGACGGCCATGCTGATCCCCGAGCCGGGTGTACACCAGACGTCAGAGCGGTACTTTTTCACCCCATCTTCGCTCGCACGCGAGCTGTTTTACTATCCAACGCGCTGCGGCCATTATTTCTGCGACAGCCGCTATTCGTTCAGCCATCGCTCGGAGATTGCCCTTGAAGGCGACCACAACCGCAATATCATGCTGTTCCTGATCCAGTCCGGCGCGATGGAGCTTACGCTTGCCGGCACAACGGTTTTGGCAGCGGCGGGACAGGTGGTGCTGTTTGACTGTCAGGAACCGTACCGCTACGCCGCGTCCGACGGGCTGGAATTCACTTGGCTGCTGTTCAACGGCCTGAACGTGCGTGCGTTCTACCGGCGCATTTTGCAGGCGCACGGCGGACGGCCATGCTTTGCGCCCGAGGCAGCTGCACCGGTCGGACAACTTCTTGGCACGTTGCTGGCAAACTGTGCCGCCGACGAACGTCCCAGCGAAGCCGCCTGCTCGCAGATGCTCCACCGGTTGCTTTGCCTGCTTCTGCTGGGCGAGCCGCAAACCGCGCCGGACGGCAGCGACTGCATCGCGCAGGCCATCCGCTTTATGAACCGCCACCTGTTCGAGCCGATCAGCGTGCAGCAGGTGGCCGAGGCGGTCTGCCTGAGCCCGTCGCACTTTTCGCGCCGCTTCAAGGCGCGCACCGGCTATTCGCCCTATGAATATATCGTGTTGCGCCGCATCGACCGGGCAAAAGCCCTACTCACCTCAACCGACCGGACGGTGCGGGAAATCGCCTTCTCCACCGGCTACAACAGTGAGGAAAATTTTATCCACAGCTTTCAGAAGCATGTCGGTATCCCACCCGGCCTGTTCCGCAGATACCCGGTGTGACGGCGGTTGCGCTTTGGCGCAACCTGCCGACATGATTAGAATGATACGGAAGGACGGCTTTTTTGATGGACAAAAAACAGCTGCTGCGACCGATCGGCAGCGCTGCAGGCGCGGTGCTGCCGTTCTGGCTGCTCGACCTGACCTTACGCGTCGCGACCGACTGTGCGGCGTGGTACCCGCTGTATGCGGCCGCACCCAATCTGTTTTCCCTCGGCTTTGGCGCGCTTTTTTTGGCGCTCTGCCTGCTGCCCCGGCGGCGCGCAGCCGGGCGCGTGCTCCATGGACTGATCTACACCCTCTGGGCGATATATGCGCTGGTGCAGTACTGCATCTGGCGGATTTTCGACCGTTTCCTGTTCCTGTCGGACTTTATGCTCGCGGGCGAGGGGCTGGGCTTTGCGGGATACATCCGGCAACTGGTCGATGTCCGCTTTACGGTGTTTGCCGTGCTGCTCCTGCTGTGGGGCGCGCTGGGCGTGTGGCGGCTGCCCGAAAACCTGCCGCGGCGGCGCGTCTGTCCGGCGCTCGTCGTGTTTTTTGTGCTGACGCAGTTTGTCGCACCACGGCTGTACGCACCCGTCCCCGAAACGCCCGACTGGGACTCCTGGCAGTCAAGCGGATACGAATACGAACGGTTTTCCTCATCCTCCTACGACCTTGCGCTGACCGGGCCGTACCAATTTATCGCGCGGGACGCGTTCCTGACCGTCCGGCCGGATACGGATACGGCCGAACAGCGCGCGCTGGTGGACGCGTTCTTTGCCGAGCGTCCCGCGCACGAGGACAACGACATGACCGGCCTGCTTGCAGGCAAGAACCTCATCCTCGTGCAGCTGGAAAGCGTGGATGATTTTGTTCTCAACGAGGAAAACACACCGACGCTTGCACGCTTGCAGCGTGAGGGCATCAACTTTGCGGAGTTCTACACACCGCAGTACTCCAACGGCTACACCTTCAACACCGAGTTTGCCGCGCAAACCGGCATTTACCCCTATGCCAGCGGCAACGTCGCCTATTCGCTCAGCCGCAGCGCATTCCCGTATGCAGTGGGCAATCTGCTGACGGACGCAGGCTACACAACAGGCTCTTTCCACAAAAGTGAGGCCAAATTCTACAACCGCGGCGCGATGCATCAGGCGTTCGGCTACGCGCAATATCATTCTGCGCTGAACTACGCAGACGATGAATTGCAGGCGGGCGACGACCGCTTCCTCATCAACTGCGACGCGCTTTATGACCAGATGGTGGCATCCGAACCGTTTGCGGACTTTCTGATCACTTACAGCGGCCACCTCGGCTATGACGAGATCGACGCGCTGACTACTTACGCCCTCGATGCGTTCCCGGAATACAAGGATGACAGCCGTCCCTATGAAATCAACGGCCTGTTCGCCAAGGCACGGCTGACTGACGAGATGTTCTCCCTCTTGCTGGAACGGCTGGACGAGGACGGCCTGCTGGACAGCACCGTCCTCTGCGTCTACGACGACCACTACGCCTACGGCCTGACCGACCGCACCGTGTTGGAAACCTATTCCGACGCCGCAGGCGGCCTCCTGCTCGAGCGCACACCGTGCTTTATCTGGTACAAGGGCTGCACACCGCAAACGGTGACCAAAACGCTGCAAACCGTCGACCTGCCCGTGCCCGACACGATGGGACGCGACGCATTTGACCCATCTTACGAAGGCTACGCCATCTTCCCGGACGGCGGCTGGCTGACCGATCAGGCTTATGCCGAAAATGGGAAAATCATTTGGAATGATGGCATGACAGAGGAAGAAGTGGCGCAAATGCACGCCTTTGCCCGCCGCTTCCAGCAGGTGAACGACGCGATACTGGACACCGATTACTACGCGCAGGCAGGCGCGTAGCGGCGTACTTTGTGATCCTGCCACCCACAAAAGGAATTGACGGCGCTATCCGCGTCAGGTACAATGTGGATATGCTATCATCCCACGTTTTCCCCGAAAAGGAGGCAGTACCATGAAAAAAAGACTATCCGCCCTGCTGCTGGCATTCACCCTGTTTGTCTCCTGCCTTCCGCTGGCTGCGGCGGCAGATGACACGCCCGTTGCGGCAAACACGAGCGCCAAGCTGATCGCCTTCACCTTTGATGACGGCCCCTCGTCCTATACCTCGACGCTGCTCGACGGGCTGAAAGCCCGCGGCGCCAAGGCGACGTTCTTTATGAACGGCGTCAACGGCTCGCACGGCATCGTGAACCACGCATCGCTGCTCACTCGCATGCGCGACGAAGGGCATCAGCTTGCCAACCATACCTACCAGCACCTCCTCCCGTTCGACAGCTACGGCGCTTCAACGATTTCAAGTGAGGTCAGCCGCGTCGAAAGCCTGCTGTTTGAGCGCATGGGCGGCTCGTACACCGATATGGTGCGCACGCCCGGCGGGGCGACGGGCGGCGCGGTCAAAAGCGCGGTCGCCGCGCCCATCATCCTGTGGAGCGTCGACCCGCTCGACTGGAAATACCGCAACACCGACACGGTATACAATAACATCGTCTCGCAGGCGCACGACGGCGCGATCGTCCTTGTCCACGATATCTACCAGACCAGTGTACAGGGCGCACTGCGCGCAATCGACACGCTGAAATCACAGGGTTATGAATTCGTCACAGTGGCCGAGCTGCTGCGCCGCCGCGGCGTAACCCCACAAAACGGCGTAGTGTACACCAGCGCCGCGAACAAGGGGACAAACCTGCCCGCTTACACCGCGCCGACGATTTCGTCCACACCGGGCGAAAACGGCGTAACGGTCACGTTCTCGACCACCGACAGCGGCCTTACCCTGTATTACACCACCAGCACCGCGACCCCGCACCTCGGCAGCACAAAATATACCGGCCCGATCACGATCACCAAGGACACGACATTCACCGTTATCGGCATCGACAAATACGGCACGCGCACACCGGTGACGACCAAAACGGTTTCCGGCCTGCCGCCGACCGCAACGCCGTCCGTTTCCTACGAAAACGGCCTGCTGGCGTTGTCCAGCACAACGCCCGGCGCGTCGATCTACTACACGACCGACGGCTCGACCCCGACCGCAGCCAGCACGCCCTACATCGAACCCTTCACGCCCACGACGACCACAAAATGTATCGCCCTGCTGGACGGCCATCTGGACAGCGCAGTCGTCACCTGCACGCTGACCGCCTACGGTGACCTGTTTACCGACGTACCGGAAAACGCGTGGTATTATGACAGCGTAGGCGAAGTCGTCCACAAGGGACTGATGAACGGCACCGCCTCCTATACCTTCTCCCCCAATACAGCCGTCACACGCGCGATGCTGACCACCGTCCTGTACAACCTCGCCGGCAAGCCGGAAGTCGGTGACAACCTCGGCTATCCCTATGCCGACGTAGACGCGGATGCGTACTACGCGATGCCGGTCTACTGGGCGCGGCAGAACGGGCTGGTAACCGGTTATCCCGACGGCACGTTCCGGCCGGACGCGGCCATCCCACGCGAGCAGGCCGCCGTGCTGCTGTACCGCCTCGCGGATCACCTTGGTATAGACACCACCGCACGCGCCGACTTGTCCGCCTATGCGGACATCGCCCAACTGAATGCCTACGCGCAGGAGGCAATGCAGTGGGCAGTCGCAACCGGGGTGCTGGGCGGCAATGCGGACGGCACGCTCGCGCCACAGCGCAGCACCACCCGCGCCGAGACCGCAGCCATGCTGACACACTTCACCGCACTGACAGACAACGCATAAAGAACGAAAGAAACGGGACGCACCGAAACCGGTGCGTCCCGTTTGTTCTATCCACGCTATCACGACTGTGCGGTAACAGCCGCGTATCACTTACTTATTTCCGTATCGTGACAATGGCACGACGGACAGCCTTGTTTTGTACTGCATGAGCAGCCCTCCGGACAGCCAATGCACTTCTTTCCGCTCTTTTTTGCTTTGTAAACATAGCGGGCGGCCGCGCCAATGATCACCAGCAGAACGCCAATCAGAATGTAATCAATCATACCGGCTTCGCCCCATGCAACGCATATTCCTGCTTGAGGTCGCGCTCTGCCTTGAGGCACAGGTGTACAAGGATCGCCGCAAAGGCTGCCACCACAACCAGACCGGGCAGGAAGCCTGCGCCAAACGAGCCTGTCGTGACCAGCGTGCCGATCTGGTAAACCAGATAGCCGACCGAGTAGCCCACGCCCATCTGCAAGCCGATGCCGCCCCACAGCCACTTGGCACTCTTCATTTCGGAGTTCATTGCGCCGATGGCCGCAAAGCACGGCGGGGTGTACAGGTTGAACATCAGGTAGGCCAGCGCCGCGACCTTGGTGATCGCAATGATACCCGCGACTTCGCCGCCGGCACCCTCGAGCATGGCCAGTTCATCGGTATCGATGAAATTCTCCAGCCCAACAAAGCACACCGCCAGCGTACCGACCACATTTTCCTTGGCGATAAAGCCGGTGACTGCCGCTGCGGCCAGCTGCCAGCTCAGCACGCCTACAACCGGCACCAGCAGATACGCAAACGGCCCTGCAATGGATGCCAAAATGGACGCATCCGCTGTTTCTGCCACCTGAAAACGCCAATCAAAGGTCTGCATGACCTGTACCGCCGTGTTACACAGCAGGATGATCGTCGCGGCCTTGACGATATACGCCCAGCCGCGTGCGCACATCGCTTTGAACGCAAACGCCAGCGACGGCACCTTATACTCCGGCAGCTCGATGATGAAGAAGGACTTGCGGTTTTTATAGCCCGCAATTTTATTCACCAGCAGCGCGCCGAGGAAGATCAATACAATGCCAGTGAAGTACATCACAAAGCTGACCCATCCCGCGTCGTCAAAGAACGCGCCCGCAAACAGCGCAATGACCGGGATCTTCGCGCCGCAGGGCATGAACGGCGTCAGCATCGCGGTCGCGCGGCGCTCACGCTCATTGCGGATGGTGCGGCTGGCCATTACGCCGGGAATCGCGCAGCCCGTACCAATGACAAACGGGATGACCGACTTGCCGGACAGGCCGACCTTCTTGAAGATCGGGTCGAGCACGACTGCGACACGCGACATGTAACCGCAGTCCTCCAGCAGCGCGATCAGGAAATACATGACCATCACGAGCGGCAGGAAGCCGACGACCGCGCCGACGCCGCCGATGATACCGTCCACCAGCAGGGCGGACAGCAACGGGTTGGCATTCGCCAGCATTTCTCCAGCCCATGCCTGGAAGGTTTCAATCCATGCCACCAGTGTATCCGCAATCAGCGGCCCTACCCAGACCTGCGAAATCTCAAACACCAGATACATAACGGCTGCAAAAATCGGGATACCCAGCAGCTTGTTGGTCAGCACGGCGTCGATCTTGTCGCCCGTGCCCTGATCGCGGGTGAGCACCTTGCGCGTTTCCACCTGCTTTACCAGCTGGTTTACAAAAGCGAAGCGGTCGCGGTCAGCCTGCTCGACCGCCTTTTTGTCGGTTAGGTCGATATCCGCCTGTTCGTAAGGCGCGCGCTGCGTCTCCCCCCGATGCTCCACCGCCGCCGCGACTGCACTTTTCAGCCCCTCAGCCATCGTGGACACGGTTTCGATCACCGGACAGCCCAGCTTTTCCGAAAGCGCCTTGACGTTGATGTTGGTCTGCTTTTTGGCGTTGATATCGCTCTTGTTGAGCGCCACAACCACCGGAATGCCCAGCTCGAGCAGCTGCGTGGTGAAAAACAGGCTGCGGCTCAGGTTGGTCGCGTCGACGATATTGATAATCGCGTCCGGGCGCTCATTGCGCACATACGAGCTGGTAATGCTCTCCTCCGAGGTAAACGGCGACATGGAGTACGCGCCGGGCAGATCGACTGCGATCAGCTCCTCCGCGCCGCTGCAATAGGCTTTTTTGATCGGATGCTCTTTCTTTTCCACCGTCACACCAGCCCAGTTGCCCACTTTTTCGTTACGCCCGGTCAAGGCGTTGTACATGGTGGTCTTGCCGGAGTTCGGGTTGCCTGTCAGGGCAATACGCATAAGTATTTCCTCCTCTTCATGGTATCCTTGCGGATCTATTACAGCACACATCAGTTAGCATTGGACAACCGATATGTGGGGTAAAACACGGCTATGGCCATTGAAGGCATCAAATCTGAATCGCAGCCGCCAGCTGGCGGTCGATGTTATACCGGCCATCCTTGATGGAGACAACGCAGCCACCTTTCCGATGCGCCACAACGGTGATCGGTTCACCGGGATAGCAGCCCAGAGAGAACAGGAACGCATCCAGCTCCTCGTCATCGGTATCAATCTGCTGCACCATGTACTCTTTCCCCTCGAGCGCATCGGCTAAAGTCATTTGATCCATTCGGCTCCCTTCTTTTCCAAACGGTTGCTACACAAGTTAGCAATGCACAACTTATAATGCAAATAATAGGTTAGTCTCAACTAACCTATTAAAGTATATGGCACTACAACGGCTTTGTCAAGTACATTTTACCGAAAAATTGGTTTTTCTCCGATATACGGCCCGCCGCACGCTCCCCCTGCTGCGGCTTGCACAAAACACATCGTCCCGCCAGCCACACCTTAACGTGTGACCGACGGGACGATATTCCTGTGCTGTCTGGTATTATGCAACCGACTGGAAAGCGCTGGGCATTTCCTCCGGCTGCTGATAACGCTCGGCAGTTTGCGCCGCGCGTGTGGTCGTGCGGGTAGTACCGCCGGACACATAGACCTTGCCGCACTCCGGGCAAATCGCAGTATGCATCGTGACCGACTGGCTGACGACCTCGCGGCCATCCCGCTGCGCCTGTGCCTGCTCGCGGGTGACGTGCTCCTGCTCGTGGCCACGCACCGCGGCAGCTGCCTGCTCGGGCGCGATGTTGGTAGGCGTCTGGTAGGACACGCCCGGGTCATCCGACTCATCCTGATACTTGCGTTCCTTACAGGTCTGGCACTCGCCTTCCTCCATGACCTCTTGCGCCGACTTGGTTTCCTCGGCTTTTTGCCCCGCCTGCGCAGCCGCTGCATCCTGCCCCGGAATCGGGGATACGTCCTGTTCCTGTCCGGCCAAAGCAGTCGCGGCCTCAGGCATCGCCTGTCCGGAAAGCGCCGATGCGGCACCCGTCTGCCCCGCCATCGCGGCTGCGGCCTCGGGCATCGCCTGCCCTGCCGCCGGTGCGTCTGCCGGGTTCAGGTACTGGATACGGCTGCGGACAGCCAGTTCAGTCGGGTCGACCCCCTCACGCTGGAATGGCAGCTGCGGCTCTTGCTGCACGGTTTGTGCAGCCTGCGTCGCATCCCGCTGCACCGAAGCGACGGCCGGCACAGGAGAGACCGGTACAGACTGTGCCCGACTGACCGGGCTGACGGCTTCCGTACTGCGCGCCGCACGGGACAGGTAACCGGATGTATAGGCATTAGAATATCCCATCCCTACGGCTTGTAAACCAAACATATCTCTCACCCTTTCCGCCTGTCTGGCTGATTGTTATCGCTTTTATTGTACCGCACTTTTGCGCCGTTCTCAAGGGGTATCGCAACAACCTCGGAAAAAAATCCCGGCGCGGAAACTGTTTTGACAGCCGCAAGCGGGCCGCCCAGCCGGACGGCCCGCTATTCCTGCAATTTTTCACGCAGGGCGGCAATCGCGCGCTTTTCGATGCGCGACACCTGCACCTGCGACACCCCAATGATACGCGACACCTGCTGCTGTGTCAGGTCGCGTGAAAAACGCAGCGCGAGCACCTGCCGCTCGCGCTCGGGCAGCGCATGGATCGCTTCGCCTAGCGACAGGTACAGGCAGGCGCGCTCCTCCATGCCCTCGTCCCCGACCAGATCGCCCAGCCGCCCGCCGCCGGACAACTCGCGCTCGAACGAGTCGACCGTCACCTCCGCCTGCTCACAGGATGCGACCTCCTCGGCCGTCAACCCGGCGGCTTCCGCCACCTCGGACACCGTCGGCGAGCGCCCGGTGCGCCCCTCCAGTTCGGCCTGCACGCGCCGCACGCGCGCGGCGCGTTCTTTCACCGCCCGGCCGATCTTGACCGCGCCGTCATCCCGCAGGAAGCGCCTGATCTCACCCGCGATTTTGGGCACCGCATAAGTAGAAAACTCATTGCCAAGCGCCGCGTCAAAGCCGCGCACCGCCTTGATAAAACCCACGCACGCCAGCTGGTACAGGTCGTCCGGCTCCGCGCCACGGCCATAGTACCGCCGTGCGATCGACCAGATCAGCCCGCTGTTCTCTTCGATCAGCTGCGCCTCGGCATCGCGATTCCCTGCGGCGGCCTGTTCGAGCAGCGCACGCATTTCGCCGGTCACGCGCCGCGCTCCCGCAACAGCTTGACCATCGTCACCACCGTGCCCTTGCCCATTGTAGAACGCACGCGCAGCTTATCGGTAAACGACTCCATGATGGTAAAGCCCATGCCGCTGCGGGTGTCGTCGCCTGTGGTGAACATCGGCTGGCGCGCCCGCTCCACATTCTCGATGCCGCGTCCGGCATCTTTGACCTTGATTTCCAGCGCACGCCCCTCGAACAGCCGCACCGTGACCGTGATAAACCCGCTTTTCTCTGCATAACCATGTACGATCGCGTTGGTCACCGCCTCGGACACGACGGTTTTGATATCACCCAGCTCCTCCATCGTCGGGTCGAGCTGGGAGACAAACGCGCCCACCGCCTGCCGGGCAAACGCCTCGTTGACCGACCGGCTCTCGAATTTCAGGCTCATTTTGTTTACGACTGCACGCAACTTACGTCCCCCCTTTCAAACACCATCACCTGCGGCAGGCCGGATGCCTCAAACACCCGCATGGCCTGCGGCGGTGCGCCGCGCACGACGAACTCATATCCGCTGCGCGCGCAGGTGCGGTGCAGGTGCAGCACGACAGCCAGCCCCGAGCTGTCCATGAACGTCAGCCCGGCCAAATCCAGCACCAGCTTTTCGCAGGGATAGAGCACCAGCAGATCCTCGGCCTGCTCAATTGCGCTGCGCGCGGCATGGTGGTCGAGTTCGCCCGCGAGCGACACGGTCAGCACGCCCTCGTGCTCGGCCTGTGTAATATGCAGCATTTCGTTTTCACCTCGTTTTTCAGCCATAACAAAAAGGCTTGTACCCATTTCAGTACAAGCCTTAGTTTACCAGTTATTCCCTTTTTATTCTGCCGTTTTCTGTCGCGCGCGCAGGATTTTTTCCGCCTCGCCGATCAGGTAAAGCGAGCCGCACAGCAGCACGCAGTCGCGCGGGGCGGCCTTTTCAAGCGCCATCGAAATTGCGTGCTCCGCCGTATGGCAATCGTACACCTCGGGGCAGTGCTGCTCGGCAATGGCGGCGGCGGTCTGCGCGGGCAGGGCGCGCGCGTCCTCCTCGGGCGCACAGGCAAAAAACACATCCGCCCGGCGCGCCATTTCATAAATACAGCGGGCATAGTCCTTGTCGCGCACCATGCCCATCACGACCAACAGGCGACGCATCTTGAGCAGTTCATCCACCGTGCGGCAGAGCGCGGCCACGCCTGCGGCATTGTGCGCCCCGTCGAGCAGCACGAGCGGCGCGTCGCCCAGCCGTTCCAGCCGGCCGGGCATGCGCGCGCGGGCCATCCCGCGCACCTCGGCCTCCACCGTGATATCCCAACCGCGCGACCGCAGCGCCGCGACCGTACGGTGCGCGGTTCCGGCGTTCTGCAATTGGTGCCGCCCGGGCATCGGGATGGTAAACCCCTGCCCCCCGCGCACATAGGCCGCGCCGTCGATGTCGCAGCGCAGCACCTGCATATCCTCGCTGCCGTCAAACCAGTCCGCGCCAGCCGCAGCGCACGCGCGCCGGATGGGCGGCAGTGCTTCGTCCGGCTGGCCGTCCGCACACACGACCGTGCAGCCCGGCTTGATGATTGCGGCCTTTTCCGCCGCGATCTGCCCGACTGTATCGCCCAGTACGGCCGTGTGGTCCAGCGAGATCGGCGTTAAAACGCATACCTCCGCCGCGCGGATGACATTGGTCGCGTCAAACCGGCCGCCAAGGCCGGTTTCGAGCACGACGATGTCGCACTGCTGCTCAGCAAAGTAGAGGAACGCGACAGCAGTTGTGAACTCAAACTCCCCGATGTGCTCGCCTTCCGGTAAGGTCAGTCCCGCGCACGCACGCGCGACGCGCTCGGACAGGCGGGTCAGGTCGGCGTCCGGGATGAGCACGCCGTCCACGCGGATGCGCTCATGGAACTGCACAAGGTAAGGCGAGGTGTACAACCCGACGCGATAGCCTGCCGCACGCAGCACCGCGTCGACCATGCAGGCGGTCGACCCTTTGCCGTTCGTGCCCGCCAGATGGACGAACTTCAGCCCGTCCTGCGGATTGCCCAGCGCCGCGCACAGTGCGCGGATGCGGTGCAGGCCGGGCGTGCCGGAAAAACGCCCGAGCGAGTGGATATACTCTACGGCGGTTTTGGGAATAGCCGTTTGCATACTCTTTCCCTCCTATCCCCTATCGTGTTGTGTATCTTCCGAGCACCCGCAGCGCGCGCTCTATCTCGACAGGCTCACGGAAGTTGTTGCGGTAGACCTCGATCATCGTATGCCCGTTGTATCCAATCGACCGCAGGCGCGAGAAAAAGTCCGCGTAGTCCATCGTGCCGTCGCCGGGCAGCAGGCAGCTCTGCTCGGCGGAAAAGTCGTTGATATGCACGTTCACCAGCCGGTCACCCATCGCGTCGAGGAAATCCCGCCAGTTGTGCCCCGCGCGGTAAGCCTGTTTGATATCCAGCGTGTACCGCAGTTCCGGTACATCGCGGTAGAGCGCGTGGATAAACGCGGGGTCGTGCGAGCGGCACCACGCGACATTCTCCTGCGCCAGCGTCACGCCACAGGCCGACGCCAACGCGCAAAGACGGCGGTAGGCCGCGCACTTGCGCTCCCAGCGGGCGGGGTCGTCCGCATGGCCCATGTCGCGCTCCCCGTGAAAGGTAAAATACTGCGCGCCCAGCGCGGCCGCGCACTCAAAATACCGCTGGTATTGCAGCATGCCGTCCTCGGTGCGGCGGGCGTAATCGGAAAACAGCAGCATGCCCTCCATCAGCGAGGTGTAAGGGTGGACGGACACAACCTCCAGCCCAAGGCTGCGCGCCTCGGCGCCCAGTCCCTCATAAAACCGTGGGGAAAACTCGCTTTCGGTGTTGAAAAAGATCTCGATCGCGTGCACGCCCAGACCCGCGAGGATTTGCAGGCTCTCCTCAAGCGGCTGTGGGTAAAAGCACGCGGTGGATATGCCGACGCGCATATGGTTGCTCCTCTCAAGATTTCAGTGCGGCAAAGGCCGAGCTTGTGCCCGGCCTTTGTTTTTACATGGATTAGATGCGCTTTTTGCGGAACTTCTTACGGAAGAACGCCCACAGGCTGCTCGACAGCATGATGGACGACCATGCGCCCGCGAGGATACCGACGATCAGCGGCAGCGTGAACTGCTTGAGCGACGGCACGCCCAGAATGAAGATCATGCCGACGGTAAACAGCGTGGTCAGCGAGGTGTTGATGGTACGGCCCATCGTCTGCCATACGCTGCGCTCGGCGACTTCCTCGAACGGCTCCTTGCGCGCGGTGCGCAGGTTTTCACGCACGCGGTCGAATACGATGATCGACGCGTTGATCGAGTAACCGAAGATGGTCAGCGCCGCAGCGATGAAGTTGCCGTCCAGCGGAATCTGGAGCCAAACGTAGACCGACAGCATGATCAGCAGGTCGTGCACGAGGCAGACGACTGCCGCCAAGCCGCTGGTCAGCTCAAAGCGGATGGTGATATAGATCAGCATCAGCACGATAGCGACTACTGCGCACAGGAAGGCCGCACGCTGCAAGTCGGAACCGACCGACGCCGAAACGTCGTTGTTGTTATAGATATCCGTATCGGCCAGACCGTAAGTCTCGGTCATTTTGTCGATAACGGCTGCGCGCTTCTCCGAATCGATCGAGGTCGAGCGGATCAGCACATTCTCATTGGTGTCGCCCGACGAGGTGACAGAGGACGCAGCAACGCCGGTCGCCTCCTCAAACAGGTCGGCGATCTCGGTTTGCAGGTTCTGGTCGACCTTCTGATGCATGGCGAACTCCATCTCGGTGCCGCCGGCAAAGTCGATGCTCAGGTTAAAGAAGTTCTGGCCGAAGGGCAGCAGGATGAGCGATACCAGACCCGTCGCCACCAACAGCGCCGAAATGCCGCCAAATACCTTAAACTTCTTGATTACCGCAAAGCGCGGACGCAGGGCGTGGTCGTTCAGGCCATACGCCTTGGGGCTACGGATGCGGAAGTCAACCATGCGGTTGAGCAGGAAGTGGGTCACGGTCAGCGCGGTGAACATGGATACGATAACGCCGATGCCCAGCGTGGTTGCAAAGCCAACGATCGTGCCGGTGCCGAGGAAGAACAGCACTGCCGCCGCGATCAGGGTGGTGACGTTGGAGTCAAGGATAGCCGTGAACGCGCGCTTGAAGCCCGAGTCGATCGCGCTCTTGACCGTCTTGCCTGCGCGCAGCTCTTCCTTGATGCGCTCGAAGATGACGACATTGGCGTCGACCGCCATACCAATTGACAAAATGATACCTGCGATGCCAGGCAGGGACAGGTTGACGCGGATCAGGCTGAAGATCAGCGCCTCAATCACGATATAGAAGCCCAGCGCAAGGCAGGCAACCAGACCGGGAATGCGGTAAACGATCAGCATGAACAGGCAGACCAGCAGCACGCCGATCGCGCCCGCGATCAGCGAAGTGCGCATCGCGTCCGCGCCCAGCTGCGGGCCGACCGAACGCAGTTCCACCTGCGTCAGCGAGAACGGGATCTGGCCTGCGTTGATCAGGTCGGCCAGTTCCTGCGCGCTCTCACGGGTGAAGCTGCCCGAAATAACACAGCTTTCGCTGTCAATCGTGCTGCTGACCGACGGATAGGAGATGATCTGGTCGTCCATCACGATAAACAGCTGGTTGGTGCCGTCGCCGCCATTTTCAGTGGAACGGGCTGCCACGGAAGCGGTGGCCTCAGCGAACTTCTGACGGCCTTCGCTGGTGAACTGCACCTGTACATAGTGTACATCGGCAACCTCGGTGCCGGTCGGGCGGCCATAACCGTAAGATGCCTTGGAAATGTCCTCGCCGGTCAGCCATTCCGTACCGTCCGCGTCGAGGAAGCGCAGCTGCGCGGTGGTGCCGAGCGTCTGCACGGCCTCCTCCGGGTTGGTGATCTGCGGGATCTCAACGGTAACGCGGTTGTCACCGGTCAGGGTGACGGTCGCCTCGGTGAAGCCCTTGTCGGTCAGACGCTGACGGATGACCTTCTGCACCGAATTCATGTCGTCGCCCAGGTTGGCCATGTCGTAGCCTTCCGGGATCTGCGCTTCATACACGATACGCGAGCCGCCGACGAGGTCAAGACCCAGACGGATGCCGTTTTCGGTATCGAGCACACTCGGGATGATCGCCTTGAGGTCGGCCGCCACGGTCTCATCGGCCGCCGTCTCGTCGGTGGCGGTTTCATTGGTCGATGCCGTATCATCGGTAGCCGCATCGTCCGGCGTGGTTTCGTCGGTCGTCGCAGCACCGTCAGTCGACGTATCTGCACCGGTGTCCGCGGTGTCGCTCACCGCGGCATCCCGGAACGGCATCGTCCAGCCCCCCGGAATATACACACCCGTCACCGCTGTCACGCCCAGAAAAGCAATCACGAGCAGGACAGCAATGAAGGAAATTACACTTTTCTTCACTGTTTACTTCCTCCTTATTCTTTTCACAGCTTTCGATAGTATACTGCGGAACCCGCTAAAAGTCAACCATGCGCCCGTTTGTCGCACAAAAGCCCCCTCTATCAAAGAGGGAGCTTTTTCTGTTCCCAAAACGGCCTTACAGGTTGATCTCAACCGTGACTTCGTCCCCGGTCAAGTAAGGCGCAATCGCCGGACGAACGCATTCGGCGATGAACTCGTCCACCTGCGAGGGGCAGCGGCCGATATACGCCGCCGGATCAAGATGGTCGAGAATCTGCTCGCGCGTCATGCCGAACATCGGGTCGGCCGCGATGCGGTCGATCAGGTCGTTATCCAGACCTTCCTCCTTGATGCGCTTGCCCGCCGCCATCGAGTGTTCACGGATGCGCTCATGCAGCTCCTGCCGGTTGCCGCCGCGCTTGACCGCGTCCATCATAATGTTCTCGGTGGCCATGAAGGGCAGCTCGTTCATCACATGCGCCTCAATTACCTTGGGGTAAACGACCAAACCGGACACGACGTTGATCATAATATTGAGGATCGCATCAACCGCAAGGAACGCCTCGGGCACCGAAATGCGCTTGTTCGCGGAGTCATCGAGCGTGCGCTCAAACCACTGGGTCGCGGAGGTGAAAGCGGGGTTCAGGCTGTCGCAGATCACATAACGTGCCAGCGCGCAGATGCGCTCGCTTCTCATCGGATTGCGCTTGTAGGGCATCGCCGACGAGCCGATCTGATGCTTTTCAAACGGTTCCTCGATCTCCTTGAGGTGCTGGAGCAGACGCAGGTCGGTGGCAAACTTGGACGCGGACTCGGCAATGCCCGCGAGGGTTGCCAGCGTCTGCGCGTCAATCTTGCGCGAATAGGTCTGGCCGGACACGGGAACCACACCCGCAAAGCCAAAATCATCCGCGATGCGCTTTTCCAGCTCCTTGACCTTGCTCTCATCGCCGTCGAACAGCTCCATAAAGGACGCCTGCGTGCCGGTCGTGCCCTTGCTTCCGAGCATCCGCAGGTTTTCGATGCGGTATTCAACCTCGTTCAAATCCATCAGCAGCTCGTTCATCCAGAGCGTCGCGCGCTTGCCGACAGTCGTCAACTGCGCGGGCTGGAAGTGCGTAAAGCCGAGCGTCGGCTGCGCCTTGTGCGCATCCGCGAAGCGGGCGAGCTTGTCCAGCACCACCGCGAGCTTTTGCCGCACCAGCTTGAGACCCTCACGAATCTGGATGATATCCGTGTTGTCGCCAACGTAGGCGCTCGTCGCGCCGAGGTGGATGATACCGGCCGCCCCGGGCGCGGCCTTGCCAAAGGTATAGACGTGCGCCATCACGTCATGCCGAACTTCCTTCTCGCGGGCGCGCGCAACATCATAGTCGATGTCGGTCAGATGGGCCGCCAGCTCGTCGACCTGTTCCTGCGTGATCGGCAAGCCAAGCGCCATTTCCGCCTTGGCCAGCGACAGCCACAGCCGCCGCCACGTCGAGAACTTCATGTCCGCGGAGAAGGTGTACAGCATCTCCGCCGAAGCATAGCGCGAGGAAAGCGGGCTTTCATACACGTTGTTCATGTCAGTCGTCCTTTCCGGTTGGTTTCCGCCGGTTTTGCCCGACGGGTGCGGCAAGACCGCCGCATGGGCTGGGACTGCGCCGAAGGGGCACAGCGATCCTCATTTCAGTATTCATAGTTTAACACCATACGGCGGGTTTTTCAAGGAAAACCACCCCATTTTGCGCACATATTGTCGCATTAAACAAAGAAACGCCCGACCAGCGGCGGGTTTTTGACGCGCGCACCGCCGCGCTGCTTGACGGGCGCACGCAGGCATGCTATCATCAAGTCAATAGAAACGCGGAGGTGCAGGATATGAGACGGGCAAAACGGGATGAGCGTGCGGCGCTGGCCGCGCTGATGTTTGACCAATTTTATGAACAGGCTGAGTTGCAGCAGCAGTTTTCCGGCATTGATCCGGAAACCGCCCGTGAAATCGGCCCGACTGTGCTCGGACTGGGGCAAGGCTATTTTTTCACGCACGGGGATGTGTTTGTGTGCGATGCGCCGGACGGCGCGCCCGCCGGCGTGATCGTGGGCGCGGACGCACAGCAGCTGGCCCATTTCGGCCCTCTCGGGCAATTCTTCTATGCACTGCGGCATGGCAAGGAGCTTCGTGATATCCCGCACTCGCTACTGGGGCAGATCATGCGCAATTCACGCCCCGTACTTGCCGCGCATAACACGAAATGGTACCGGCGCTACTGCGGACGGCCGTACTACATTGCGCAGTTCGGTGTTGACAAACCTTACCGCGGCACGGGCGTCGCCCGCGACCTGCTTGAAGCCGCAATTGAACATGCCGCCTCACAGGGCTATCCGGCCGTGATTCTGGAAACCTTCTCGCGCGAGAATGTGCGGATGTATATGCACTTCGGCTTCCAGCTCAAGCAGGTGCAGGAAAGCGGGGACTTCACCGAGTACCGCCTGCTGCTGCCGCTGCTCCCTCTGAGTGCCCTCTAACCACCCGCCAAAAGGAAAAGGACGTGCAAATGCACGTCCTTTTTTGCTTCCACGCGAGATATTTATGCGTTTTTGATAAACTCTTCCAGCCGGTCGAGGCCCTTGTCGATCTCCGCCAGCGAAGTGGCGTAGCTCCAGCGGACAAAGGCGGGCGCGGCAAACGCCGTGCACGGCACGGTGGCGACCAGACCCTTTTCGAGGAACAGCTGCGCGAAGTCCTCCGCGCTTTCGATCGTCTTGCCATACATCTGCTTGCCGAGGAAGTTCTTCATGTTCATCATCACATAGAACGCGCCCTGCGGCTTAATGCAGGAAACGCCCTCGATGCGGTTCATGCGCTCAACCAGATGATCGCGGCGCGCCTCGAACGCCTGCTTCATCACCTGCATATCCTCCTGCGGGCCCTTGAGTGCCACAATTGCCGCGTGCTGCGAAATCGTCGACGGTGCAGAGGTCGAGTGGCTCAGGTAGTTGCTCATCACCTTGGCAAGCTCCGGGTTGGACGCGCTGTAACCGATACGCCAGCCGGTCATCGCGTAGCTCTTGGACACGCCGTTGACAATGATCGTGCGGTTCTTCACGTCCTCATTCAGCGACGCAAACGACACAAACTCAATGTCGTCATAGACAAGATTGCAGTAGATCTCATCCGCGATAACGTAGATGTTGTGGCGGCAGCATACATCCGCGATGGCTTCCAACTCCTCGCGGGTGTAGACCATGCCGGTCGGGTTGCAGGGCGAGTTGAGCATGAATGCCTTGGTCTTATCCGTGATCGCGGCCTCCAGCTGCGCGGCCGTGATCTTAAAGTCCTGCTCCTCTCCCGCCGCGACGATCACCGGCTTGGCGCCCGCCTGCTGCACCATTTCGGAGTAGCTGACCCAATACGGCGCGGCGATGACGACCTCGTCGCCCGGGTTGCACAGCGTCATCAGCGCAATATAGACCGAGTGCTTCGCGCCCGACGCGACCACGATCTGCTTCGGCTCATATTCCAGACCAAAATCGGTTTTCAGCCGATAGCACGCAGCCTCGCGCAGCTCCATCAGGCCGGCGGCCGGCGTGTAACGCGTCAGGTTATTCTCAATCGCCTCGATACCCGCCTGCTTGATGTGCTCGGGCGTCGGAAAGTCCGGCTCGCCCGCGCCGAAGCCGACCACGTCCTTGCCCTCCGCCTTCATCTGCTTGAACAGCGAGTCGATGACCAGCGTCGTCGATGCCTGTACCCCTGCTGCGATCCTCGAAATCGGTTTCAATGCCACGCTTACGCACTCCTTTTCGTCTCTCTATGGTTTTATTATATGCCTGCTACCGCATTTTTGCAAGTCTGCGGCTGCAAAACTGCAAATTGAAGGAATAGAAAAAACCGCCGAAAAGAGGCGGTTTTCGTGTGGAACTTTCACAAAGCGGGGGCGAAATCACGCGAAAAGACGACGAGCGCGCACCCGTCCCGGATTTCTACGGTAACGGCCGCATTTGCCGCGGCCTCGTTGGAAATGGTCACCATGCCCGCGCGCGTGACCGTTGCGTCATGCAGCGGGTATTTTGCATTTTCGATCGTCACGCCGTGCAGCGCAGCGTCGAGCGGCACGATGGAAAAATACGGGAAGTTTTCGGACATTTTGAATTTCATGCAGCCGCCCGGATGCAAAACGATGCAGTTCTGCCGGTCGAGGATGGTCAGCTCCGCGCCGAGGTCGTGCGCCTCCTCCAGCAACGACAGATTGGCCAGCTCATGGTCAATGCGCCCGCCGGTCGCGCAGACGAGCGTGGCCACGGTGCAGCCGCGGCGGATGACCTCACGCAGGCAGCCCTGCGTGTCGGTGTCATCCTTTTCGGGTTTGAGGCGGATGGTCTCAGCGCCCTCGATCTCCGGGCTGGAATCACAGTCCGCGATCATGAAGTCCGGGCGCAGGCCGAGCGCGCGCGCATGGCGCAGCCCACCATCCGCACAAGCGATCAGCGCGTCCGGATGCGCCGCCAGAAACGCGCGGATGTAGCCGTATTCGGTTTCGGGTGCGGCCGCAAAAATCAGCGCGTGCCGCCCTTTGAAATCTCCCATTGCTTCAAATCCTTTACGCTGTCATACAGCTTGACATAGCTTTCGTGGCGGCTTTCTGCAATCTCACCCGCCGCTACCGCCGCCAGCACCGCACAGCCCTTTTCCTTCACATGGGCGCAGCCGGTAAACTGGCACTGCCCGATATAGGGTGCAAACTCGGGGAACGCATATTGCAGATCCTCCGCCAGCACCAGATCCATCTGCCCGGTGTCGAACGAGGAAAAGCCGGGCGTGTCCGCAATGTAACCGCCGCCATCGACCGGATGCAGCTCAACGTGGCGCGTCGTGTGCTTGCCCCTGCCGATGCGGTCAGAGATCGCGCCGACCTCGGCGCCGAAGCGCGGGTCGATACGGTTGAGTACGCTCGACTTGCCCACGCCCGAGTTGCCCGCAAACGCGGCCACCCGGCCGCGCAGGCGGGCTTTCAATTCGTCGATGCCTTCGCCGGTCAGCGCGCTCACGCGCAGCACGTCGATCCCGCTTTTCTGATAGGCTTCAAACAGCGCGTCGCCCGGATTTTCGTCCGTCTTGTTGATGACAACCAACGCGCCGATGCCCTTGTGTACCGCAATCGCGGTCACCTTGTCGATCAGGAACGGATCGGTGACCGGCGGCGCGGCCGAAGCGACTGCGACCACCAGATCAAGGTTGGCCACCGCAGGCCGCACCAGACTGTTTTTGCGCGGCGCAATGTCGAGCAGATAGCCCGTGCCGTCCTCGGGCTGTATCTCCAGCGTGACGCGGTCACCCACGATGGGCTTGCCCACGGTTTTGCGGAAGCGCCCGCGCGCCTTGCACTCGATCAGGCCGTCGGCGGTGTCCACATAGTAGAACCCGCCGACGCCCTTGAGAATGATGCCTTCGGTCAAACTTTCGCCCCTTCCGTTAGCTGAACGTGCAGGTCTGCGTGCTGGAAACACCGTCGACGCTGATCGTCACTTCATGCTGGCCGGGCGTACTGGTCAGCGGTACGCCAATACTGCCCTGACTGGTTTCATGCGTTGCGTCATACTGCACCACGCCATCCACCGATACGACAATATGCGCCATATCCGTGCTGTCCGGCAACGTCACCTGCACCGTAGTGGAACCGGTGGTCGGTTCAGCTGGTTCGTCCGTAGTGTCGCCGCTGTCCTCGCCGCCGCTGGGTTGCTGCTCATCCGGGGTCTCCGGCACTGGCTCCTCCTCACTCTTGCCCTTGGAGATCTGGATATTGACCGCCGTGCCCTCACTAACCTCGGTGCCCTTGCTCACCGACTGCCAAACGACCGTGCCGACTGCCGCTGTGCTTTCCACGGGATCGACCGAGCCCAGCTTGAGGCCCCGGTCGGCCAGCGCCTGCTGCGCCGCATTTTGCGACATGCCATACAGGTCGGGTACGGAAGCCTTCTTCTCTTCCTTGCCCTTGCTGATATAGATGGTCAACATCGCGCCCTTTTCAAGTTCCTCGCCGGCAGCGGGGTCGGTGCGGGTGATCTTACCCTGCTCGACCTCGTCGCTGTATTCTTCTTCGGTCTTAAAGCTTACGCCATGCTCATCGAGCATGGTCTGCGCGTACTCGATCGTGCGGCCCTTGAAGTCAATGATCTTATAAGTGTCGCTGACGTTATCGCCGCCCGCCGACACCACAACCGTGATGATCGCGCCCTTGGTCACCTTGGTGCCGGTTGCGGGGTCCTGCTCGAGGATCTCACCAACCGGCCGGTCGGACTCCTGCCGCTCGGCGGCTTCCTGAATGGTAAACTGTCCGGTATACGTCTCATCGGCGAGCACGTCGTCGATCGTCTGCCCGACAAGCGGCGGCACCGTGAGCTTTTCCTCGCCCGTGCTGCCGGTCGACATCAGCAGGAACACAACCACAAACGCGATCACCGCGACCACGGCTACCGCGATGCCTGCGGCAAGGCCGGGGCGCTCGGCCAGACGGTCGAAAAAGCCCTCCGGCTCGCGCACGGCGGTTGCAGTCTCACGCCGCTGGGCGACGTGCGCGGCATGCTCTTGCGCGGCCGTGCGGCGCGCCGCGCGCTGCACATCCCGGCCGATGACCTGCGTCTCGCCCGCCTCGTCGTCGGTATATGCATAGCCGAAGCGCTGCTGTTCGTTGTTCTTGAGTTGTTCAAGGTCGGCGTACAACGCCTCTGCCGAAGCATAGCGCCGCCCGATATTGGCGCACATGGCGTGCATCACGATCTCGTCCAGCCCCTTGGGGATGCCGGGCATTTGCTCGCTGGGCGTGAGCGGCACGGCGTTTAAGTGCTGCATGACGACCTGCAAAGCGGTTTCGCCCTCAAAGGGCAGCTTGCCGGTCAGCATTTCGTACATGACAACGCCGAGCGAATAGATATCCGTGCGGTAGTCGATTTTCGAGCCCTTGGCCTGCTCGGGCGAGATATAATGCACCGAGCCGATGGCCTCCTGCACCACGCGGGTCTCCTGCGTGGTGGCAAAGGACGCGATGCCGAAGTCGGTCAGCTTGGCGGTACCGTCGCGCAGGATGATGACGTTCTGCGGCTTGATATCCTGATGGATGATGCCGCGGGAGTGCGCATGCACCAGCGCGCGGCAGATCTGCTCCGCGAAGAACACAGCCTCCTGCCAGTTCAGGTGGCCTTTTCGCTGCAAATATTCCTTGAGGGTCACGCCCTCGATCAGCTCCATGACGATATAGTCCGCGCCGTTTTCGCTGCCCACGTCGAACACTGACACGATGTTATGGTGGCTGAGCTTGGCGACCGCCTGCGACTCGATCGAAAACCGCTTGCGGATGTCGGGGTCTTTTGCATACTCCTCCTTGAGGATTTTAACGGCGACATAACGGTTGAGCACGACGTCGCGTGCGCGATAGACGACCGCCATGCCGCCTACGCCAACCACGTCGATGATCTCATACCGGCCTCCGAGCTGTTTGCCGATATATTTGTCCATAGGGGGTTACGCCTCCTCTTCCGCGCCGCGGGTGAACAGCGCAACCGTGATATTATCGCGGCCGCCGCCCTCCAGTGCGAGGGTAAGCAGCGCATCGCCCGCCAGCGCGAGCGTTTTGGCATATTTGAGTGTTTCTGCGATTTTGTCATCCTCGACCATGCCGGTCAGGCCGTCGGTACACAGCAGCAGCGTTTCGCCATGCTTGAGACGGACCTCAAACAGATCGCCCTCGACATCCGGCTCCACGCCGACCGCGCGGGTGATCAGGTTTTTCTGCGGATGGGTGCGGGCGTCGGCTTCGGTGATGCGGCCCTGCCGGCGCATCTCCTCAACGTAGGAATGATCCTCGGTCAACTGGTGCAGGCGCGTGCCGTCGAATAAGTAGGCGCGGCTGTCCCCAACGTTCAGGATGGTTGCCTGTTCCCCCTGTACGAGCGCCGCAACCAGCGTCGTGCCCATGCCGCGGAACTCCGGCTGCCGCCCGGCAAGCGAAAACACCGTATCGTTTGCCTGCACCAGCGCATGGGTCAGCAGCGTCTGGCGCTTGCCCGCGTCCAGTTCGCGGTCGAGCGCACTTTGGACGGTTTCCGCGAAGGCCTTGGCCGCAAAGCGGCTGGCCACATTACCCGCGTTCGCACCGCCCATGCCGTCGCACACGACAAGCAGCGCGGTCTGGTTTTCCTCCCGCGCTTCGATTTGATAAATATCCTGATTGGTCGGGCGCACACGTCCCCTGTCCGTCAAGCCAAACCATTCCATGCGAACACCTCCCGTGTCTGATCAAGGTGATATCTCCCATTCGGGATGCCGGTTTTGTATTACGACCGGCCTGTTTGCTGTTTTTGCAGTTCCCGGCGGCGCAGCTGGCCGCAGGCGGCGTCAATATCCGGGCCGAGCCGGCGGCGCACGGTCGCGGTCACGCCGCGCTTCTCGAGCGCCTGCTGGAAGCGGCGCACGGCCTCGGGCCGCGACGGGGAAAGCGGGCTTTCCGCCACTTCGTTGAGCGGGATGAGATTGACGTGCGCGGGCCGTCCACGCAGGAGCGCGGCCAGCTTTTCGGCCTGCCACGGGCGGTCGGTCTTGTCCCGCGCCATCATGTACTCATAGGAAATGCGCCGCCCGGTGGTATCGAAGTAATACCGGCACGCGCGCATCAGCCGCGCAACCGGATACGCGTCATTGACCGGCATAATGGACGAGCGTATCTCGTCGTCCGGCGCGTGCAGGGACACCGATAACGTGATCTGTAATTTTTCCCCTGCTAACTTCTCTATTTTATCAGCAATTCCGCTCGTTGACAAGGAAATATGCCGCTGGCCGATGTTCACGCCCTCCGGGCAGCTGACCAGATGCAGAAATCTCAGCACGTTGTCGTAATTGTCCAGCGGCTCGCCCGTGCCCATGAGCACGATGTTCGAAACCGTCTCCCCGCTGTCCTTCTGCATGAACAGCACTTCGTCGAGGATTTCGCCCGCAGACAGATGGCGCTTCAGGCCGTTCAAACCCGAGGCGCAGAACTTGCACCCCATCCGGCAGCCCACCTGCGTGGACACACAGACCGACACGCCGTGCTCATAGTGCATCAGCACGGACTCGACGCAGTCGCCGTCCCGCAGCCGCCACAGGTACTTGACCGTGCCGTCGACTTGGCTCACCTGCTTGCGCGCCACCTGCGGCACGGTCAACGTAAACCGCTCCGCGAGCCTTGCGCGCAGGTCTTTGGACAGGTTGGACATCTCTTCAAAGGACTCTACCGGCTGGTGGAGCCATTTGAAGATCTGTCCCGCGCGGAAAGGCTTTTCACCCATCTGGACAAGTTGAGCTTTCAGTTCTTCGATTGTCAGGGATTTGATCTCTGTCATGCGTTCTTCTTCCTCAATTTGGCAATAAAAAAGCCGTCGGTCTGATGTACGGGCGGCAGGAGCGTCACCATGCCGTCCTCCCGCTTACCGCAGACCGGGTGCTCCCACGGCACGGCTGCAAACGACGGGTTTGCGGCAAGGAACGCGCGCACCACGTCCTCATTTTCACGCTGCAAGATCGTACAGGTCGAATAGACCAGCGTGCCGCCGGGTTTGACATACTGCGCGCAGTTTTGCAGGATTTTGGCCTGCAATGCGGGCAGGTTTTCCAGTTCGGCGGGGTCTTTGTAGCGGATCTCGGGCTTTTTGCGGATGATGCCCAGCCCGGAGCACGGCACGTCGCACAACACAACGTCCGCCGTGCCGACCCACTCATCCCGCGGTGCGGATGCATCCTGCAAGGCCGTTCGGATGTTCGCAAGCCCCAGCCGTGCCGCGCCCTCGCGGATGCGGGCCAGCTTATGCTCATAAATGTCGCAGGCGGTCACGCTGCCGCGCCCCTGCATCCGTCCGGCCATGGCAAAGCTCTTGCCGCCCGGCGCGGCACAGCAGTCGAGCACGGTGTCGCCCGGTTTGGGGTCGGCCACCGCCGCCGCAAGTGCGCTCGCCGCATCCTGTACGGTGATCTCGCCCGCCTGAAAGGCAGCGGTGGCCGCCACGTCGCCGCCCGCACACAGCAGGATGTCCTCGAACGACGGGTGCGCCTGCACGGTCAATCCCGCGCTTTCCAGCGCGGCACGCGCGGCTTCCGGTGTGGTTTTCATCAGGTTCACGCGCACGGACACCGGCGTGTCCGCATTATCCGCCGCGCACAACGCACCGGCGAGCTTTTGCCCGAACTGCGTCGACCACAGCCGTACCAGCCATTCGGGATGGCTGTACCGCAGCGCGTAATAGCTTTCCTTGTCCGGACAGTCGAGCACGGGCAGGCTGCCGCTCTGCACAGCGTCAGCCGCGTGCCGCAGCACGGCGTTCGCGAACGACACTGCGCGGTTGTCTACGCGGCCAAACCGCCGCACGAGCGCAACCGTCTCGTCGACCGCCGCGTGCGCGGGCACTTTATCCATCAAAATCAGCTGATACAGCCCCATGCGCAGGCAGGTGCGCACGCGCGGCGCGATCTTTTTGAGCCGCACGCTGGAAAAGTGCCGCAGGTACCAGTCGAGCAGCAACTCGTTCTGTACTGTGCCGTACACCAGCCGGGACGCAAGCGCCGCGTCGCGACCGGACAGGGATGCCGCCGCCAATTGCTGATGCAGCGCGCCGTCCGACCAGGCGCCGTCCTCCTGCATGGCGAACAGCGCCAAGGCCGCGGCTTCGCGCGCCGTGCGCGGGCGTTTGTCAGTCATTGTTTCTCCGTCCTCCGAAAATCAGCAGCAGGCGCAACAACTGCGCGAGCGATACCGCAAGCGCGGCAACGTAGGTCATCGCGGCGGCGGTCAGCGTCTTTTTCGCCATCGGATATTCGTCCTCGTAAAGCAGATTGCGCTCCCGAATGGCGGCGAGCGCGCGGCGCGACGCGTCCAACTCGACCGGCAGGGTCACAAGCTGGAACAGGGTCGACAGCGCAAACGCGAGGATGCCGACATAGATAAACGACTCAGAATTGAACACAATGCCCAGCAGGATGAGCGGGAACGCCGCCATCGAGCCGAACTGCGTCAGCGGGATGATGGCCGAGCGCAGCCGGATCGGGAAATAACCGACCGCGTGCTGCACAGCGTGCCCTGCCTCGTGCGCGGCCACGCCGACCGACGCAACCGAAGTCGAGTCATACACGGAATCCGACAGACGGATGACGTTGGTGCGCGGGTCAAAATGGTCGGTCAGGCGGCCGGACACGCGCTCGATGCGCACGCCGTTTACCCCGTTCGCCCGCAGCACCGTCTCAGCGGCCTGCGCGCCGCTCATACCGCGGCGGTTGAGCACGCGCGAATACTGGTTAAAGGTACTCTTGACCTTGGCCTGTGCCCAAAACGCCAGAATGATGCACGGCACAACCAGCACGATATAATACATATCGAAGCCGTAATAACCAAAAAACATAGTTTACTCCTTTGTTTCGCCCAAAATCGTTCCTTTGGGGACTGCATGGCCGCACAGGAAGTCGGCGCACTTCATGCGCTTGCCTCCGACGAGCTGGATTTCCTCCAGCATGAGCGCGCCCTCGCCGCACGCGACCACAAGGCCGCGCTTCGCGTCGCCTTCCAGCACTTCGCCGGGCTTGCCCGCGCCGCTTACCGGCTGCGCCGCGTAAACTTTCAGCCGCGCGCCGTCCAGCGTCGTCAGCGCAACCGGCCACGGGTTGAGCCCGCGGATCAGGCAGTCGATCTCGTGTGCAGACTTTGACCAGTCGATCACCGCCATCTGCTTATCCAACATATGCGCGTAGCAGCTTTGGCTGTCGTCCTGCGGGGTCGGGGTGATGGCATCGAGCTTGTCGAGCGTTTCCACCAGTAGTTCCGCACCCGCCTGCGCGAGACGGTCGAACAGCTCGCCCGCGGTCTCGCGTGCGCCGACTTCTGTTTCGTATGTCAGCAGCATATCGCCCGTGTCCAGCCCCTCGGCCATCTGCATGGTCGTCACGCCCGCCTTTTGGTCACCCGCGATCACCGACCACTGGATGGGCGCGGCGCCGCGCCAGCGCGGCAGCAGCGAACCGTGTACGTTGATGCACCCGCGCGGCGGGATATCCAGCACGGCCTTTGGCAACAGCTTGCCGTAGGCCACGACGATGATGACCTCTGGCTCCAGCGCGCGCAATTGCGCCTGTGCGTCCGCACCCTTGAAGGACAGCGGCTGATACACCGGGATATGATGCTCCTGCGCCAGCACCTTGACCGGCGGCGGCGTCAGCACCTGCTTGCGGCCCTGCGGCTTGTCGGGCTGGGTATACACCGCGCACACCTCGTGCCCCGCGTCAAGGAGCGCCTGCAAGCTCGGCACGGCGAAGTCCGGCGTGCCCATAAAGACAATCCTCATTCCGCGCCGTCCTCATCGCCCTGTTCCAAATCCTCCGGGTCGACATACTCCTCGACCTTTTCGGTGAACAGATGGCCGTCGAGGTGCTCGGTCTCATGGCAGAAGCACTGCGCGACAATGCCCTCGCCCTCACGCTCGAACCAGTTGCCGTCGCGGTCCTGTGCGCGGATTTTCGCCCACGTCGGACGGGTAACATAGCCGTACACGCCCGGCACCGACAGGCACCCCTCAACGACGCGCTGCTCGCCGCGGGTTTCGATCACCTCGGGGTTGACGAGCTCGACCATCTCCTCCGGCTCGGTGTTGACGTCCAGCAGCACGACCACACGGCGCAGCACGCCCACCTGCGGCGCGGCAAGGCCGACGCCGCCCGAATCCTCGAGCGTGTCGCGCATGTCGTCGATCAACGTGTGCAGACGTGCGTCGAACTTCTCCACCTTGCGGCTGTGCTTCAAGAGCTGCTCATCGCCCTCTGTCAGAATTTTACGAAGTGCCATATCAGTTCAGTCCTCCATTTTCAGCATTGCCGTATACCGGCGCAAACATTCCTGTATTTTTTCTTCTTCCAGTGCCGGAAACGGCACAACCGGCTGCGCCGGTGCGTCGCCGCCAAGGCGCTTTTCAAACCAGCCGACATCATGCCAGCGCCCGAACTTCCAGCCCGAGCCGTGCCACACGCCCGTAAGCGTAAAACCCAGCTTTTCGTGCAGGCGGCGGCTGCCTTCGTTCGGCAGCGTCACGCAACCGTACAGAATACGGAGATGCTGCATCTCCAGCAGATCGGTCAGGCATCCATAGAGCGCTGTGCCTACGCCGCGCCCTTGCGCCGCGGGCGCTAAGTAAATCGACAGCTCCGCCGCCCAGTCGTAGGCCGCGCGCTCCCGGATGCGGTGCGCATAAGCGTAGCCGACCGGTGCGCCGTCCCGCTCACACACGAGATACGGGAAATCCGTCAGCGTCCCCGTGATGCGCGCGGCGAACTCTGCCGCCGTCGGCACATCGTATTCAAACGTGACGACGGTATCCGTAATAAACGGTTTATAGATGTCCAGCAGCGCGGCGTCGTCACCCGCTTCCGCCCGCCGGATCGAAATTTGTCCTTCCATACATCTCCCACGCCTTACAAATCAGGATTGGCATCGGAAAATAAAGTAATTCCCCGGTTTTTGCTATCCTGCGCAAACTCCCGCAGCACGCCAGCAATCAGCGACCGCCAGCGCGCCGTGTTTTTCGCGCGCATGGTCAGGTGGTAGCGGTAGCGCCCCATCACCTTGACCACCTGCGCTGCCGCCGGGCCGAGCACGGGCGCTTTTACATCCGCATACTGCCCTTCCATCAGGCTTTGCAGACGGGTTTTAAGCGCCAGCAGGCTCGCGAGCACCTGCTGCTCGGTCTCGCCCACCGCAGTCAGCACCGTCAGGTCGCAGACCGGCGGGCATTGCAGCGCCTGCCGTGTTTCCATCTCCCGCTCGAAAAATGCCTCGTAATCCTGCCGCGCAGCGGTCAGGATGACCGGGTGCGTCGGGCTGTACGTCTGGATGACGGCCTTGCCTGTGTCAAACCGGCGCCCCGCGCGCCCAACCACCTGCGTGATCAGCGAAAATGTGCGCTCCCGCGCGCGATAGTCCTGCGCATATAGGCTTTGGTCTGCATCCAGCACGCCCACGAGCGTGACGTTCTCGAAATCCAGTCCCTTGGTCACCATCTGCGTGCCGACCAGAATGTCCGCGCCGCCTTTGGCAAACTGCGTCAGCAGCTTTTCGTGCGCACCCTTGGTGGTCATGGTGTCCGCGTCCATGCGCAGCACGCGCGCAGACGGAAACTTTTCGTGCAGTTCCTGCTCGACCTTCTGCGTGCCGGGCGTTTCGGTAAACAGGCTCTGCCCGCCGCAGGATGGACAGGTGCCCGTAATTTTAACTGATGCGCCGCAATAGTGGCACATCGCGCGGCCGGACGCGGAATGATAGGTCATACTCGTCGAACACGACGGACACTCGGGCACCCAGCCGCACAACGCGCAGCCGATTACGCGGCTGTTGCCGCGCCGGTTGAGGAACAGGATCGCCTGCTTGCCCTTTTGCAGCGTGTCGATCAGCTCGACTTCCAGCTCGCGGCCGAGCACACCGCTGCGCCCTTCACGCGCCTGTCCGCGCAGGTCTGCGATCTGCACGGCGGGCAACCCCGCGCCCAAAAACCGCTCGGTGAGCGTAAACACCGGATATTTCCCCTGTTTTGCCCCGTAATATGTCTCGACCGACGGGGTCGCGGAACCCAAAACCAGCAGCGCGCCCTCCTGCGCGACGCGGTACTTGGCCACATCGCGCGCGTGGTAGCGCGGCGACTGCTCGGATTTATACGCGCCGTCCTGCTCCTCGTCGACAATCAGAACGCCGAGATTTTGCACGGGCGCAAACACTGCCGAACGCGTACCGATCACGACGCGCGCACGGCCGGATTTGATCTTTTTGAAGCTGTCATACCGCTCCCCGGCGGACAGCGCGGAGTGCAGCACAGCCACCGTGTCGCCAAAGCGCGCGGCAAACTGCCGCAGCACCTGCGGCGTCAGCCCGATTTCGGGCACCAGCGCAATCGCGCCCTTGCCCTGCTCGAGCGCGTGTGCGATCAGCTGCAAATATACCTGCGTCTTGCCGCTGCCGGTCACACCAAACAGCAGCGCCGCACGCGGCGCATTTTCATCCATCAGGGCGGCAAGACCGTCGTATACCTGCTGCTGCGCGGCGCTCAGCACCGGAGGCGGCATAGGCGGCACGTCGGAAAAGTCGGGCGCGCGCAGACATTCCTGCTGCCGCGTGCGCAGCATGCCCTTTTTCACCATGTCGCGCAGCGCAGCGTCCGACACGCCGGTCATGTACACCAGTTCCTTCTGGCTCATCCAGCCGCCGTCCGCCAGCACCGAGACCACGTCCATCCGCGCGGGGCTGCGGCGGCTGATGCGCGCCATCGCCTCGCCCGCGCTCATATCGAGCGCGAGCATCTTCTCGGTCTTGTCGGACGACTTCTGCACGGTGTTGCTGTGATAGGTCAGCACACCTTCGCCCGCGAGCGCATCCAGTACGCCGGTGACGCTCCTGCCGCCCAGCCGCTGCCGGATATCGGACACAGCAAGCGTCTGCCCCGGCTGGTCGAACAGTGCAAGCACGCGCCCGGCATCCCCGTCCCGCTGCCGCAGCGCGGCAAGGTCGGCGTCCGGCGCGAGGGTATAGGTTTCGTTGCGTTTGAACCACAGTCCTGCGGGCAACAGCACGCGCACGCAGTCGAAATAGGTGCAGTACAACCGCTCGCGCATCCACGCGGCGAGTTTGAGCTGCCCGGGCGTGAGCACCGGCGTATCGTCCAGCACCTCGATGACCGGCTTGAGCTTCATCCCGCCCGTGTCCTCCCGGAACGCGAGGACGACGCCTTCCGCCCGTTTATTGCCAAAGCCGAACGGCACGAGAACACGGGTGCCGATCAGCACCTGTTCCCGCAGCTCGTCCGGCACACGGTAGGAGTACAGCTTGTCGATGGCGTAGGTCGCCGCATCCACGGCGACCGCGCAAATCTGTTCCGTCAACCGCTATACTCCTTTCTACTCTGATTTATTTTGCCCGCAACGCGAGCAGACGGTCGAAAATGATATCCGCTACATCCTCCTTGGAGCAGAGCGGCGGGGTCTCGCGCGTGCCGTCGTCGAACAGCAATGTCACGGCGTTGGTATCCGTGCCGAAGCCCGCGCCCTTGTCGCGCAAGGAGTTCGCCACGAGCATATCGCAATTTTTACGGCGCAGCTTGTCGGACGCATTTTCAATGAGGTTCTGCGTCTCCATGGCAAACCCGCAAAGCTGCTGCCCCGGACGTTTATCCTGTCCGAGCGCCGCCAGAATATCCGGGTTGCGGGTCAGGGCGACGGTCAGCTCGTCGTCGTGCTTTTTGAGCTTTTCGTCCGCCGTCTGCGCGGGGCGGTAGTCGCCCACTGCGGCGGCCTTGACGATGATATCCTGCTGTTCCGCGCGGGAGAGCACCGCATCGTACATATCGCGCGCTGAAACGATGTCCACACGCTGGACGCCGAGGGGCGTTTGCAGCGCGGTCGGGCCAGAGACCAGCGTCACCTGCGCACCGCGCATGGCCGCGCGGGCGGCGAGGGCATAACCCATCTTGCCCGACGAATGGTTGGACAGGAAACGCACCGGATCGAGCGCCTCCTGCGTCGGCCCGGCGGTAACCAGCACGCGCAGGCCGGCCATATCCTGTTCTGTAAGCGCGTGCTCAATGCCCCAGAGGAGCGTCGGCGTGTCCGGCAGCTTGCCGCGGCCGGTGTCGCCGCAGGCCAGATGCCCGGCGGCAGGGTCGATGATATGGAAGCCCCGCGCGCGCAGCGTCTGCAAATTCTGCTGCGTGACCGGATTATCGTACATACCGGTGTTCATCGCGGGCGCAACAACGACCGGCGCCTTGGTCGCCAGCAGCGTCGTCGACACCATATCGTCCGCGATGCCGTGCGCGGCTTTCGCGATGATATTGGCGGTCGCGGGCGCGATGACGAACACATCCGCAGCCTTAGCCAGCGAGATATGCTCGACCTCCCACGCAAAATTGCGGTCAAACGTGTCCACAACCGTACGGTTGCCCGACAGCGTTTCAAACGTGATGGGCGCAATGAACTGCGTGGCCGATTCGGTCATCAGCACGCGCACATCCACCCCGGCCTGCCGCAGCTTGCTGGTCAGGTCGGCGGCTTTGTAGGCCGCGATGCCGCCCGTCACGCACAGCACCACGGTTTTCCCGGCCAGATGCATGGCTTAGCGGTCCTCCTCGGGCACGTCGCCGTCGTCCAGCTCGTGGTCGTCAAACTCGTCGAGACGGCGCGCCTCGTCGTCGTCCATGGTGCGGTCGTCATCCTCGTCCCCGGTGATCTCATCCTCGTCGTCCATAACGACCGAATCGTCCACATCGACCATCGCAGCCGCGATCGGGTTATTCGGCACGATCACCGGCTCGGTGCGCGGGCCGGGGCGGTACACGACCGAACCGGCCGCGATCTCGTCCAGCGCCAGCTTGACGGCCTTATCCGACAGTTGCTCGCCGCTCTCCTCCGCCTGATCGGCGATGTCGCGGGCGCGCTGCGCGGCCAGATTGACCAGCAGATAGCGGTTGCCCACACGTTTCATCAGTTCCTGCATCGAAGGTTTCAGCATAACTCTATATTCTCCTTATTAACACTTTGTTTGTGAATGGTATGAATAGCTGCGCGCACTTCACGCCCCGCGGTGCGCGGCAAAAATCCCCTTAATTTCGTCCACAGCGCGGTCGATCTCGTCATTGACGACGACATGGTCGAACTCGTTCTGGTGTTTCAGCTCTTCTTTGGCGGTCTCGAGCCGCTTGAGCACCTTATCCTCGTCCTCGGTGCCGCGTCCGCGCAGGCGGGCGGCCAGCTCCTCGAACGACGGCGGCGCGATAAACACCATCACCGCGTCCGGACGTTTTTCATGCACCTGCATCGCGCCCTGCACCTCGATCTCAAGCACCACGTCGTAGCCCTCGTCCAGCTTGGCGTTAACCGGCGCTTCCAGCGTGCCATAGTAGTTGTCGACATAGCGGGCGTACTCCAGAAAAGCGTTCTGCGCGATTTTCTGCTCAAAATCCGCTTTGGTTAGAAAATAATACTGCACGCCGTCGGTCTCGCCCGGCCGTGGCGCGCGCGTGGTGGCGGAAATCGAGTAAAACAGCCGCCCGTCCTGCTCCCGCAGGCGCGAGAGCAACGTGCCTTTGCCCGCGCCGGACGGGCCGGTGAATACATACAGTTTTCCTTTACGCATCTTCGCTTACCCCTTCCTCGCTGTCGCCGGCAAAGCGGGCCGCAACCGTTTCCGGCTGCAACGCGCTGAGCACCACATGGCCGCTGTCCATAATCAGCACGGCACGGGTGCGCCGGCCATAGGTGCCGTCGACCACCATGCCGCGGTCGCGCGCCTCCTGCACGGTGCGCTTGACCGGCGCGGATTCCGGGCTGACGATGGCGATCAGCCGCGATGAGGCCACCATGTTGCCAAACCCGATGTTGATGAGTTTCACTGCATCATCCCCCTCCGCGCGTTACGTTGCATTATTCGATATTCTGTATCTGCTCGCGGATCTTTTCGATCTCGCCCTTGATATCCACTACGATACGCGCGAGCGCCACGTCGTTTGCCTTGGAGCCGATCGTGTTGGCCTCGCGGTTCATCTCCTGCACGAGGAAATCCAGCTTGCGACCAATCGGCTGCGTCTCCCCCAGCATGCCGTCCATCTGGTGCAAATGGCTGCGCAAGCGCACCGTCTCCTCATCGACCGCGGTTTTATCCGCATAGATCGCGGCCTCGGTCAGGATGCGCGTCTCGTCAATGCTGGTGTCGGCCAGCACCTCCTGCATACGCGCCAGCAGCTTTTCGCGGTACTCCGTGACCCGCTCGGGCGAGCGCGTCTCCACCTCGCCGACCATGTGCTCGATCGCGGCACAGCGGCTGCGCACGTCCTCGGCGAGCTTTTCGCCTTCCTTCGTGCGCATCTGGTCAAAGCCGTCGCACGCCTGCTGGAACACGGCCAGTACATCCCGCGTCATGGCCTCGGCGTCCTGCTCGATGCGCTCCGAACCGAGCACATCGGGCATTTTGGCCAGCGTCGTGACGGTCACATCGTCGCGCAGGCCATAGGTTTCGCTCAGCTCGTGCAGCGCGTCCAGATACCGCTTTGCCAGCTGATGATTGACCGTGATGGCAACGTCGCCGCCCTCCTCGATCTCCACGCCGACAAAAATCTCCACCTTGCCGCGTGCAATGCGGGCAGACGCGGCCTTTTTGACCGCGTCGTCCAAAAAGCCGTACTGCCGCGGCGCTTTCACCGTGCAGTCCAGATAACGGTGGTTGACGGCGCGCAGTTCAACCGCGATCGTCCTGCCGTCCCGCTGCTCCTTGGCGCGGCCGTAGCCGGTCATACTTTTCATGTTGTTCAATCCCCTTTTAACAATCGGGCGGCAGGCTTGCGCGCAGCAGTGCGATCAGCCGTGACAGCGCCACGTCATAGATGAAAAATCCAACATTGGCGGCAAACCACACCGCCGCGATCCGGAACAGGCCGGTGACGGCCATCCCGGGGAAAAACACAAACACCGCCAGCACGCCCGCGACGGCCAGTACGATGTTAAAATACGCCAGTTTAAGCCCCCACTGCGCCCGAAGCGGTACACGGCTCTCGATCAAAAACTTGACGATCGGGTACAGGCCGCATAACAGCACATACGCCGCGACCACCACCTTACGCGGCACCAGCAGCGCGGACAGCACCGACACGGTCAGATACAGCATCACCGCCGTGCGCACCCGTGCGCGCCGCAAAAGCGGTACTGCTGAGGTCACGCCTGCGGCTACACAAGCTGCCACGCCCACATAGGTCGCCGTGCCGCCCACATAGAGCAGCGCCACTGCCACTGCGGCCAGCAGGCCGCCACGCGCAATTTCCCTCGCGCCCATATCAGCATCCCGCGTTGCAGCACGCGTTCAGGCAGCAGTTACAGATGGCCAGCTGCACGCACATATCGCACAGGCTTGCCTCCTGCATCGGCCGGTAGCCGCCGTAGCCGCCCGACATATTCAGATTATTGAGCGCCGTGCGGTACTCCATATTAGACGGGTCCATCTGGCAGGCCTGCGTATAGGCGCGCGCGGCCTCGTCATACCAGCCCTTGCGGTAGTACACCGTGCCCATCAGGAAGAACCACTCGGCGTCGCGGCCGTTTGCGCGCTGCAAAAGCTGCTCGGCCATGCCGAGATTGCCCTGGTTGATCGCCTGCCGTACCTGGCTGTACAACGAAGCGTTCGGCCCGCTGTACGCGCGCTGCTGCTGGCTGCCGCTGTACTGCTGGCCTCCATACTGCTGCCCGCCGCTGGACGCGCCTGCGCCCGACTTGCCCGCGCGCTCGTTCATGATCATGTCGTAGGCCTCGTTGATCTCCTTCATACGGGCCTCGGCCAGATCGGCCAGCGGGTTGTTGATATAGTTGTCCGGATGATATTTGCGCGCCAGTTCACGGTAAGCGCGTTTGACATCATCGTCGCTCGTCTGCGGTGTGACGCCGAGCACCTTATAGGGATCCATGCTTGCCCCATCCTCCGTTCGTTTGGTACGTCCCGTCCAGCACCTGTTTCGTCACCAGCGGCATACCGAGAAAAATGATATTGCGGACAAGGTCCGCGTCCCGGCCGAAATCCAGCAGGTCATACGCCATGCAGATATCGGCCAATGACCGCTCCAGCGTGCGCTCAAGCGGCTGTCTGATCTCTGTCAGGTCGGGCGATTGCAGCCCGTAACGCAGCACGACCGGGTTGTAATTGCCCTGTTCCAAGTCCTCCGCCACGTCCTGCGCGGCATCGAGCAGGTAAACCCAGCGCCCGACGTGATAAAACATCTGCCGCAGCACGCGCTCGCGGTCGTCGCCGGTGCGGGGCACCACCGCCGCAGTCATGCGGGCGGACGCGTCGGCCGCGCGGTCCATCGAGTCGCAATGGTCGCGCTCGAGCGCCTGCAAATCCTCCAGCGCCGCGATCACCTCGCGGTCGGCCTCGGGCAGCCTTGCGCGGGCGCGTGCGTAACCACGCCGTCCCAGACGGCACAGCAGCCACGCCAGCGCGCGCTTTGGGCCTTTTTCATCCGCAAGGCTGTCGCGGAATTTGTGGTAGGTCAGCAGCACGCTCACATCGGCGGCGCGCTCAAGCGCCCCGTCGGGCGCGGCGCATGGGCGCCGGATCAGCGGGTGCGCATCGCACCGTTTGCGGCAGGGCGGCGCGGTATCCGCCTTGTCAGCGCCGGTCACGAGTGCGTAAAACGTCATGTCATAGCTCAAAAACAGCGTGTAAAACCGGCCGTACCGTGCGCGGATGGCGTGACACAGCCCGCAGTACACCTGCTGGAACCGGTCGGCCTCCTTGACCCGCAGCTCGGGCTTTACCGGACGGATAAAGCCAAACATGCCATAACCCTTTCCCGCCGTGTTTCCACACGGCCTTAGTATTCAATCTATTCTACCGAACTTTTGCCGATCGCACAAGGGCGAACCACACAAAATCAGTAAAAATTCACAAAAAATTCAGAGTACTTTTGTGATTTCAAACGGGACATGGTTCCTTGCCTTCATCCGGCGGCTGTACCACATGGCAGCGCCGATGCCTGCGGCGAACAACACGCCGCCGCACAGCGCGGACAGTCCCGCGCCCCAGCGCAGGCCGCTACCCATGCCGTATCCGACGAAAAACAGCACGACCGGCACCAGATATACGAGCCCCGCAATGCCGAGCACCTGCCCGGTTTCACCCTCGATCAGCACGCGCTCGCCCACCTGCGCGTGAGCGCGGTTGCGCGCGGTGACGTACAACGTCTGGGTTTCCAGCCCGCCGCAGCCGCCGCACTTGGCGCAGTCGTGGCCGCAGGCCGACCGGCGTGTGACCTCGATCTCGGCCATGCCGCCGGGCAGCACTTTTTTGATTGTTCCCTGTTGGGTCAATGGTATCGCTCCGTTTCTTTCTATCGCTTTTGCCGTGCTCAGTCGAGCATCGGCTTATATTCTTCCATAATGCGGTGTGCCGCGCGGATGCCGTCTACCGCTGCGGACAAAATGCCGCCCGCATAGCCCGCGCCCTCCCCGCAAGGGATCAACCCCGCGCAGCCAAGGCCGAACAGGTCGTCGCCGCGCTCCATGCGCACCGGCGAGGATGTGCGCGTCTCCGGCCCGGTCAGCAGCGCGTCAGCCGCGTCAAAGCCGCGGATCTTGCGGCCGAAGTAGGGCAGACTGTCGCGCAGCATGGCCTGCGCAAAATCCGGCAGGCAGGCTGCGGCTTCCCCGAACTGCACCCCGACCGGATAAGTCGGCTGCACCGCACCCGCGCGCCTGCTCGGCCGTCCGGCCAGGAAATCGCCCACGCGCTGGCAGGGCGCGCGGTACGAGCCGGTCTGCTCGTAGGCCGCCCGCTCGATACGGCGCTGCAAAGCCACGCCGCCGAACGGCGTGCCGTCGTCAAAATCCGCCGGGTCGACCGACACAGCAAGCGCCGCGTTGGCGTTTTTACCGTCACGCGCGTGATAGCTCATGCCGTTGGTGACGACGCTGTTTTCCTCGCTCTGCGCCGCGACGACCACGCCGCCCGGACACATGCAGAACGAATAGCAGGCGCGCCCGTCCGCGCGGCGGGACAGGTTATACTCAGCGGGCGGCAGCAGCGGATGCCCCGCATACTTGCCATACAGTGCGCGGTCGATCTCACTTTGCAAGTGCTCAATGCGCACGCCAACCGAAAACGCTTTCGGGACAAAGTATACCCCGTTTTCGTGCAGCGCAACAAAAGTGTCGCGCGCCGAATGTCCAATGGCGATCACCGCGCGCTCACAGGCAATCTCATCGCCGCCCGTGCGCACTGCACGCAGCGCTCCGTTTTGCAGCGAAACGCCGGTCAGCGCGGTGTGAAAATGCACTTCGCCGCCGTTTTCGATGATGTCGCGCCGCATGGCGCGCACCACGTTTTTCAGGATGTCCGTACCCACATGGGGCTTGGCCTTTTTGACGATATCGTCCGGCGCACCGTGCGCGGCCAGCGTGTCGAGCACCGCGCCGCACAGCGGGTCGCCAATGCGGGTAGTCAGCTTGCCGTCCGAATAGGCGCCCGCACCGCCCTCGCCAAACTGGATGTTACAGTCCAGGTCGAGCGCGCCGCCCGACCAGAACGCTTCCACCGCGCGGTCGCGCGCGCCCAGATCGCCGCCGCGCTCCAGGACGACAGGCGCATAGCCATGCTTTGCCAGCGTGTAGGCTGCAAACAGTCCGGCAGGCCCCAACCCGACCACGACCGGCCGGTGCTCCAGCCGCTTGTCCCCGCAGGGGACGGGTGGCCGCGTATCGTCGTGATAACGAACGAAGGGCATTTGCAGTTTTTCTGCAAATGCCTTTTCGTCGATGGGTGCGTCCAGCCGCACCGTGTATACCCGGAAAATCCGGCCGCGCCGCGCGTCGATACTGACGCGGCTGACCGCTGCCTGTGTCCCGTCGGACAGCAGCCCGGTCAGGCGGCGCGCCTCGGCAATCGCCTGCTGCTCCGGCTCGTCAAACGGCAGGCGGATGTTGCTAACGGTCAGGCTCATGAGGCGACTTCCCCGCTTTCCGGGTCGTCTGCCCCATCCGTCCCGGCGGTATCCGTGGCCTCTCCATCTTCCACGGTTTCCCCGCCGTCGGTGCTCTCGCCGCTTTCCGGGGTCTCTCCGCCGTCCGTGCCATCAGGCGAGACGATCTGTATCTCTACCTCAACGTCAGTCTGCACGAGCGTCACGCCTGCGGGCAGGCCGGTCGCGGCAATCACGCCCTTAACCTTGTGCGTACCCGCGCCGAGCGACACCGAATCAAACGTCAGGCCGACCGACAGCGCATTGACATCCACCTGCTCAAGCGCACTTTCGCTGCCACGCAGCTCGATCTCGACCGACTCAGTCAGCACGCTGACGGTATACGGCGTCTCCGCCTGCGCAGTGTCGGTGGGCACGAACTTGCTCACCTGCACGCTGCGTGTGGCGACGTTTTCCTCCTCCTTAACGGTCAGCGTGACCTTGGCGGTCGAAGACTGGCCGCTATCCAGCCGCACGCCCTCGGGCAGCGGGATCTCCATTTCGATTGCAACCCCGGTGCGCGCCGTATCGAGGTCGATCGTGCCGAGGTTGATCTCGGTGATGCCGGCCAGCGTGTTCTGGTCACCGATCAGCGTGACCGCCGCCGGTTCAATAGACACGTTGACCTGCTCCTGCTTGAGCGTATCGCCATCGGTCAGAGCCACCTTGAGCGGCACGCTCTCGACCGGATAGATCGGCACGCGCACCGTAATGGTATCGGTCTGGCAGGTGACGTGCGTGCCTGTAATGGCCTCGCCCGCGTCATTGCGCAGGGAAATGCTGCACTCGCCGGTAAAGGTCGAGGATTTACCGTCGACGCTGATCGTACCGTAGGCGTAAGCCACTTCCTTCAGCTCAGCCGCCGGGCCGGAAATCGTGACCTCCTTGGTCGTGGTCGGCTCGGGCGTGCCTGCGCGGCTACCCTCGGCGGCGGTGCCCGTCGTCTCTACGCGCACCGGCACGGTCGCTGTCGTCACCTCGTCGACCAGCACGCGCACGCGAGACGGGGTCGTGCCGCGCGACTCGACGCCGGTCACACCGACATACACCTCCGGCACAAGCGTATATTCGCCCGCGCCGTCCGTAATGGTGGACACGTCGACCGATACGCGCACCTTGTTGCGCAGCGTGGAGTTGGTAACCTCATCGAGTGGGCCGTACACCGTTGCGTCTACTACATCGGTATATTCAATCACCGAAAGGTTGTACTGCTCCAGCAGTGTGTCCGCCCCGGTAATCGAAACCGGCATGTTGCGGAAGGTATTGCTTTTGGGCGGGTTTTCCACGTCGCGCGCGACCATCCAAAGCACAAAGCCCATCAGCAGCGCCAGCAGGCGCAGCCAGATATCGTGCTTTTTCATAAACTGCTTCATTTACCCGCGCCCCCCTTCCAGATGCTGCGGAGCACGGAAATGCGTCTTTTTTCCGTTTTGTTATCGGTGATCAGCTCGGCCTCGAGCACCTTGCGCAGCACATCGGGCGACAGGTGCCGTTTGAGCATGCCGCCGATGGCGACCGAGATCGCGCCGGTCTCCTCGGAAACGACGACGAGCACGCTGTCCGCGGATTCGCTCATGCCAACCGCCGCGCGATGGCGCGTGCCGAGATCGCGTGACAACGTCTGGCTGCCGGAAAGCGGCAACACACAGCCCGCCGCATGGATCTTGCCCGCGCGCATGATGAGCGCGCCGTCGTGCAGCGGGCTGTTTTTGAAAAAGATGTTCTTGAGCAGTTCGGACGAAGGCACCGCGTCGATCACCGTGCCGGTCGCGACGATCTCGCCCAAACGCTCCTTGCGTTCAAATACGATGAGGACACCCGTTTTTGTCTTGGACATATCCGCGCACGCGGCCACCGTCGCGTCGATCGCCGCTTCGGTTGCGTCCGGGTCGTCCGCCGACACCAGCAGACCGCTGATGTTGCCCTTGCCCAGCTGTTCGAGCAGGCGGCGCAGCTCAGGCTGGAAAATGACGATCGCCGCGGTAACGCCGATGCCCAGCGAACTGCGCAGGATGAACGAGATCGTCGTCAGCTGTGCAAAGCTGGCCACCACAAAGATCAGCAGCAGCCAGATGATGCCCTTGGCCAGCCGCGCCGCGCTCGTATCCTTGAGCAGCTTCATCAGACGGTACAGGATATAGCTGACGATCAGGATATCCACAACATCCATGATGCTGACCGTCTTCAGCGCGTACCAGCTGTTGAGCACCGAGGTCCACGGGTCGAAATTCTGTAAGTTGGGGCTGAAAAAACTTTGAAAAAACTCCATATGGTCACCTGTCCTGTTCCTTTTGCCCTCCGCCGTGCGGGGAGACAGGATTTTTTCTATATTATACTACCACAATTCCCTGTTTCTGTATAGCGAATTCACAGATTTTTTACGGTTTTGCAAACCGCAGCGGCCGCCTGCTCGATCTGGCGCGCAGTCGTGTAGAACGAGGCCGAAAAGCGCACCGTGCCGGTATCCTCGGTACCCGCCGTGCGGTGCGCCAGCGGCGCGCAGTGCAGCCCTGCACGCACGGCAACGCCCTCGCGCGCAAGCCCTTCTGCAATCGTTTCACTCGGCACGCCCGGCACCCGCATAGAAAGCACACCGGTCTGCATGGGGTGCGCGAAACACTCGACACGCGGCGCCCGCTCCAGCGCGCGCGCCAGCTCACGGATGAGCCGCTGCTCGTGCGCGAGGATGTTCTCCGCCCCAACCGACCGCACAAACGCGATACCAGCGGCCAGCCCTGCCGCGCCCGGCAAATTGGGCGTGCCGCTCTCGAGCGCGTCCGGCAGGAAGTCCGGCTGCGTCAGCTGTTCGGACAGGCTGCCCGTGCCGCCCGCGAGCAGCGGGCGTGCGGCGATGCGGTCGTCCAGCGCGAGCAGCAGCCCGGTACCCTGAGGGCCGTATAGCCCCTTGTGTCCGGGCATGCAGACCGCCGCAAGACAGGGATACTTTGTCACGTCGATGTCGAGCAATCCTGCCGACTGCGAAGCGTCCAGAATGAGCGGCACGCCCGCCTCGTCCAACAGCGCCGCGATTTCATCCAGCGGGGCGGCAAAACCGAACACGTTGGACACATGGTTGAGGATAAACAGCTCCGCCCCGTCCGCGATGGCCTGCCCCGCACGCTGCACCATGCCGTCCGCGTCCCAGAGCGGCGCGTCCAGCACGATGGGGTCAATCCCGCGCAGCGCCAGTGGCCGCATGACCGCGTTGTGCTCATACCCGCCGACCGCGACGCGCGTGTCCGGCTGCACCAGCGCATGGATGGCCAGATTGAGCGCATGCGTGGCGTTCATCGTCAGCACAACGCGCGCCGGATCGGCTACGCCGAACAGCGCCGCCGCCTGCTCCCGGCAGGCGTACATCGTCTCGCCCGCGCGCTGGGCGGCTGCGTGGCCGCCGCGCGCATAGCCTGCCGCACCGCGCAGCGCCTGCCGCACCGCCTCCTCCACTGCGCGCGGCTTGTGCAGCGTGGTCGCCGCGCTGTCCAGATAGATCATGTGCCCGCCCCCTCATCCGGCAGCACTTGACACGGCGAAATGCCAAGCTGCCGCAAGCGGTGCAACGCCTCGTCCGCCTGCCCCGCGCCTACGCGTACCGCCCAGCCACAAGACTCCGTGCGGGCGTGTCGCGGCGGGCGGACTACCTCGCCCGGCACGCCCATCTGTCCCAAATGCCGCCGCAGGCCGACCGCCTCGGTCTGGCTGCGGCATATCAAAAACGAATATCGGCTCATTGCCGTTCTCTCCCTCCAAGCATAGTCTATTTCCATGCTATGTTGAAAAGGCGCGCAAAGTGTGCTATGCTGTTTTCGATACAAAAAATCTTCCTTGGAGGGGATAACATGGAGCTTTCCGACCTTTCCCTGCGCCTGCGCGCGCTCAGCGCGCTGCGCGGCCTACAAAAAACGCCGCTCGTCCGCGCGGTGATGCACACGCTCGACAGCCTGACACAGGACAGCGCCGCCTTTGCCGACGCCTACGGTGCGCTGTGCGCCGCGCACTATGCCTGCGGCGATGCATCTCGCACCATTCTGGATGCAGTACACTATGACGTCAACACCCTGACCGATACGCTTGCCGCCCCGGCGGACGCGCTGCTCGATGCAGCCACGCGCGATATCCAAACGGTAAACGCACTGCTCGCGCTGGACGGCGCGGCGCTCAAATCAGCCGCGGCCACGCGCTTCGGCACGCCCGCGCTGCTCGAACTGCCCGACTTCCCGGCAGGCGCACCGCTGCCCTTCCGGGACGGTGCGGCGCTGGCCAGCTACTACCGTGCGCAGGGCTACGGCTTTTTCGCACAGGCGGCCGCTTTCGCCGTGCAGGACGACGGCTCGGTGCGCCCGATCGTACATCCCGACCCCATCCGGCTGTGCGACCTGCCGGGCTACGAACGCCAGAAGCAGCAGATCTTGCAGAACACACGCGCCTTTCTCGGCGGGCGTGAGGCCAATAACATCCTGCTCTATGGCGACAAGGGCACGGGCAAATCCTCGACGGTCAAGGCCGTGGTCAACGAATACGCCGCACGCGGCCTGAAAATCATCGAGATGTCGCCGCGGCACATCACCTGCTTCCCGCAGATCTTCTCGGAAACGCTGCGCTCGCCGTTTAAGTTCATCGTATTTCTCGACGACCTTTCCTTCAGCCGCGAAGACGACAACTTTGCCGCGCTCAAGGCGTTCATTGAGGGCGGGTTGGCTGGAAAGCCGGCCAATCTGGTCATCTACGCGACCAGCAACCGCCGCCACCTGATCCGTGAAAACTTTGCCGACCGCGAGGGCGACGAGGTGCGCGTGCGCGACGGGCTGGAGACGGTCACGGCGCTGTCCGACCGCTTCGGTCTGGAGATCACGTTCTCCGTGCCGGACAAGGACGAATACCTGTTCATTGTCGACCGGCTGGCCGCCGAAAGCAGCCTTGCGCTCGAGGACGAACATCTGCACCTGCTGGCCGAGCGGTTCGCGCTGCGCCGCAACGGACGTTCCCCGCGCACCGCGCGTCAGTTCATCAGCCAACAACTGGCGGAAAAGTTCGAGAAAACCGAAAAGTAACCGCAAAAATCGCGCCGCACGGCGCGTATACAGCAGAAAAGAACCGCCCTAAAAGGCGTGGTTCCGTAAGAAAACATTTATGTGAGAGAATCGACGTAGTTTAGGCTACGCCGGTTTTCTTTTCTTTTTGGGCTGCTTGGGATTGCTCTCTTGCTTCCTCAAAATCAAATGCACCAATGAAGTTATAGACAATCTCAATTTCTCTGACCTTAATGCGCGGCTCGTTCTCGTCTGGCGTGTAAACCTCGGAGATATAAATTTTATCCACGAACTCCCGGAGAACAGAGGCGTCAAGCTGCTGCATATCGGTGTACTTTCTGACCGCTGCAATAAACTGTCTGACGTTGACTTTCTGCTTCTCCTGTTCCTTGACTTCCTGCCGCAGATGTTCGACAAGATTTGTAAGGTTGGTCTGTTCCAGTTCATAGTCACGGGACAGTTTGATGAAACGCTCGTCGGAGAGCTTGCCGGAAATGTTATCCTCGTACAGTCGCTTGATGATAACATCCAGCTCGGCAATCCGCTTTTGCGATTGCGCCAGAGTATCTTTCTTTTGTGCCAGCTCCTTGTCCCGTTCCCGCAGGCTTTGATCTGCGGCCCGCTTCACAAAGTCGTTGCTCAGCCTCCTTCTTCATCAGAAGTTCTTCCGGCGAGGGCTGCGCCCAGCCGATGGCCGCTTTTTCAATCCCGTCATCGCAGTCCAGGGAATACTGTGCTTTGTAGCGATACATCTTGCGCTCACGGGTCGCCTCAGCTCGCTTGTCCAGTAGGAATGTTTCGACGATCTCATCGGACACCTCCACAAAGATGTCCGATGTGCAGAACGGATAGTATTGTTTCAGATTGATGGTCTGCATAGGCGCGCCCTCACTCGGATTGTGGGAGCGTTCCATAGTAGCGCCGCATATTGTTCAGGCCCCGATGGATGGCAACCGTGACCTTGCTGCTGTGTACGCCCTCCCTGCGGGAGATCTCGGTCTGTGTGATGCCGGAAATATAGTAGGCGTACACGCGGCGGGCCTGTGTCGGAGTGGCATGGGAAAGGGCCTTTGGTAAGGCAGCCAACAGCCGAAGATATGCCGTGCGATCTTCCTGCTCCATCAGAATGTCCTCCGGTGATCTGGCGTGTTCCAGCGCATAGTTCTCCATCCAGCTATAAGCGTCCAGAGAGTACCAGGCGCGGTGGTTGATTTTTCGGCGCTCGTAGTTGTTCATCTCCCGCTGAGCCTGCTGCATTGCCTCCCATACCTCGTCGCTGACCTCTACGAACTCGTCGTGCCGGTAGTGGGGATAAATCCACCGCAGATTGATTGTTTTCATAGGCTTACCTCCTGAAAATGGGAGAGGCGGGCAGCTTGTCCGCTGTCTGCCTCCTGTTGGGATAAGGGAAACAATTCCTTTCACTTGGTAGCCCGAAAAGGTTCAATCGTTAGGGTGGTTTGCGAAAAATTCAGGAACTTTTTCCGAACTGCAAGAATGCTCTCGTAGACGGATACTTTGGAGCAGCCACACATTGCCCCGATCTCCGCAAGGGTCAATCCGTCCAGCGCATAGAGCAGAAACCGGCGGCGCTGGGCCTCGGTACAGGTGTCCAGGACGGCCAGCAGCTCGTCCAGCGTTTCCATGCGGCAAAGGTATTCTTCCGGCGTTTCGCCGTAGATGCCCACGCCTTCGGTGGCAATTATGTATTCGTCAAACTCCCGGCCGTCCCAATGCCGCCGCTGTTTGTGCAGCAGGTTTTCCGTTTTGTGGTCGGCTTGGTCAAGAAATTCATAGACTTCCAGCGTGACCTCCACGGTCACAGCTTGTCCGTTGTAAATGATGGTGACTTCCATCTGCCTGTCCTCCGTTCAGATTTTTGTGGGAAAATCTGAACGGGGCGGCGGGGAACGACACCGGGGCTGACATAGAAAAACGCCCGGACATCATGAAGCTATTCGGGCGCAAGAAATACGATATTCAACTACATTATAACAATTTTCACACTGGCTGTCAGACGGAGGGCGTTCGGTTTCCAGGCTTTTTTTGATGACGACACAAACATCTGCGTTTGTTGGCTGTTAAGTAAACACATAGCGGCTCCTTCCGTGAGCCGCCAATCGTAGCATTACTTCTTGAAAGACAAAACAAACGGCGGCTTTGAAATGGTACTTTCAAAACCGCCGTTCATTTTGTAATGATCTGATCAAAGCGCAACAGACTTCGGCCACCGAACCAACGGTTTTTTTATATACCGTCTCATTGGCAGCTTGGCACTCTCTATACATAGACATCTATGTATTTTCCGGCATCTATTGCCTTGGAGGAAGATTCCTGCGCTTTTTGTATATCACTGGACTCCGTTTTTTGTGCTTTCTCATTCTCCTGTTTTCTGAGCTGCTGAATTTGCTTTTCAATTTCTTTAATTTGTTTTTCCAGCTTTTCTTTTTGCTTTTCATCTTTACGCTGAGTGGCTTTCTGTTTTTCGGTTTCCAGCTTCTGTAGTTTTTGCTCCAAGGACTGGATTTTAGAATCGACACCAGCACCTTGCTGTGGCGCTGAATTACCAGATGGAGAATTGGGGTAAACCGAAGAAATATTCATAAAATCACCTTCCAGTTTGAGCATAACGATTCTTGATGTAGGAATCAATAGTTTTGTCTTGAACTGTTATCTGCTGGTAATGAAATGTTTAGTAATACATTCAGGAAAAATTTCTTGTCATGTGTTTCTATTAATATTGCACCGTGATATTTTTGTGCCACTGACTTAATATTGGAAAGTCCGATTCCCATGTGGGGCAAACTATTTTCAGAACAGGTATTGTAAAATTCCAGCAAATAAAAATCTCCCTGCTGTTTCCCAGTAATGCTTATGGAGCTTGTTCCCTCAATAGACTGGCAGGCTTTTAACGCGTTATCTAAAGCATTCGCAAATACGATACACAAATCCAAATCATCAATCTCACATACTTTCGGAAGAAGCAGGGACACCTCTGCTTTGATTCCGTTTGCTTTCGCCAATTCCAGTTTTTCACTCAACAAAACATCCACTACAGGGTTTCCTGTCTGATAAGGAAACGATAAAGATGTTGATATACCTTCGAGTTTTTTCAAATAGTCCCGACTTTCAGCAATCTGCCCGTTGCGTAACAACCCATCCAGCAGCAACAAATGGTTCTTAATATCATGGCGAAATGCCTTCGTCTGCTCATAACGCATCTGAGCTTCCGAGATGTATACCTTTTGTGCCTGGGCTGCTTGCGTCAAGGAAGCCAACGCAGACTGTGCTTGAAATCCAGAACAGATCCGCCGGTATGCATACAAAGTACAAAGCAGTGCTGCCAACCCCAGTCCTTGTATGAATAATAGCCCAAGATGTTTTCCTGCCTCAGTCAGGGAAAGTGTAGAAGATACCTGGCTGTATGACATGTGGAGAAGGTATACCTCTGCCAGAAAGAAAAACAGCCCTGGAAGCAGTAAGAGACCAATGTATGGTGTTTGGTCGTTTTCTTTCAACGGCAGTAAACTTAACACGGCAGCATAACAGCAGATGCAGATCGCAAAAGCAGCTGCTGTTGCAAAAGCAAGGAGCAGATACAACAGAGGCATCCCAACAAAATGTGGAAATATGATACTCTCTATGGAGTTTATCAGCCCAAATGACAACTGGGAGATATAAATTGCAATCGTTGCCGACAGAAAAGATACGGAGCATTTGCTTCTCAATGCAACTTGGCTTATACCAGATAATAAAAGCAACTGCATACCAATTGCTACCGTGTTAATGATTGTGCTCTGGGCAGCAGCAAATCCCAAAATAAAAAGAACACCAGGATATAACACAAAGCACCATATTCTATATTTCTTCCCCAAAAGTCGGCTCATAAAAATAAGCTGTATCGCACTTTGTGCGAGCAGGCAAACGCTCTCAAATAGTACACTAAAATAATCCATATCAACATCCTTTTTCTTTCATATATCGCAGAAGTGCCTCCGTTAATTCGCGTTCCCGTAATCTTGAAACTGGAATACTGCTGCCATCTGATAAAAAAACTTGCCCGGAATGACTGCCTCTGACCTGGTCAAGATTGACTAAGTAACTCCTGTGACATCTGAAAAACCGTCCGTCAACCTGTCGCTCAAAATCATTCAGTTTCTCATAATAGTCAACAATTTTTCCATTCTCCTGATGAATGTACACTTTCCGTCCCTGCACTTCACAATATAAAATCTGAGAGAGCGGAATTACCTCACAAGAAGTTCCTTTTAAGATGACGATCCGCTTTGAGGTATGTTGTTCCAATGTTCTCATGGCTCGATCCATCATTTTTTTGAAATGCAAATCGTCTATCGGTTTTACCAGATAATCGTATGCTTGCACTTCAAAAGCATCAAATACATATTCTTTTAGAACCGTTATAAAAACCACAAGACAGTGTATGTTTCGTTGTCTCAACATTTTAGCCGTTTCCATCCCATCGGGCTGTTCCATCTGAATATCAAGAAATATCACATCAAAGTCACATGAACTTTCCAGCAAGGAACGGCCATTTGAAAAACTGCTGATATGGTAAGCTGCATCCTGATTCTCTTGCATGTATGTTGAAATAAATTCGCGTATTTTTTGGGTCATGGACGGCTCATCATCACAAACTGCAAATTTTATCATTTATTATCACCACACTTATCTTATTAGAATATCAAATATAGAGTAAAACAACAATGCTATGGTCATTAAATGCTATAAATTCGCAATGAAATGTTTTCTAAGCCGGATTATCGTTTGGGTTCATTTATAAACAATTCTGTGCGGCTTCTGCTTTGAAAACTGGATGACGGTAATAAAAATGCCTTTTTTTCATGTCCTCGGCTCGGATAGCGGCTTTTTCGGCCTCCATTTTTGCCTTTCGTTTGGCGTTGTACCGTTCTTCCCATTCCTTCTGTTTGCCGTTTGCCTTGCGGCGCAAGTAGTTCTGGTGAAGCCTGTCTTTGCGTGCCTCCTTCTTCCGGAGTTCTTCCTGTTCCTCCGGGGTCAGAGGAAGCGGCTGCAAGGCGGACGGGATATACCGGCCCACAAAATTGAAGTAGATTTCAACCTCCTGTGTGGGGTCCTGGCTTCCTTTGCAGGCGCGTTCATGGACAAGAATTTTCTCTACAAACTCGTTGAGCATGGTGTTTGTCAGCGTGTCGAAATTCTCATACTTGTCAATCAGGGCAATAAACTTTTCCGCTGATTTCCGGCTCTGCTCATAGCCGGTAACGGCCTTTTCCAGTTCTTCGATTTCCGCATTGAGAGCGTCTTGCTCTTTGGCATATTGCGCGTCCAGGGCCTCATACCGGGCGTCCGGTAGCTTGCCCAGAGCGTTGTCCTCATAGATTTTGCAAATCAACCTTTCCAGTTCTCCAGCCCGCTTTTGGGCGGCAGCCAGCCGTTTCCGCTTCTGAGAGATGTCGGCGGTCTGTTGGGCGGCCTGCGTTTCCTGGACAGTGCGGATAAACTCGGCTCGGTCATTCTTGGAATACTCCGCGATGGCCCGGAGCATATCCGCAATCAGTGTCAGAACAGCTTCGACCTTGATACGGTGCTGTTAGGGCAAAGGGAGCCGATAGGGTACTTCCTATACTGGCTGCAAATATACTGAGGAACATGCTTGCCGCTATAGGTGCGGTGAATGTACATCTTGCCCTGCAATCGGCGCAGTACATCAGGCCGGTCAGGGGATAGGCCTCCCCAAAGCCATCCGGGTAGCGTCTGGCGTTTCCACGAATGCGCTGCACATTGTCAAAGGTTTCCTGGTCGATGATGGCCTCATGGGTATTCTCAAAAATCGTCCATTCGCTTTCGTCAACATAGTGGCTTTTCTTGTCTTTGAAGTGCTTGCGGGTCTTGAAATTGACCGTATGGCCAAGGTTTCTCCACAGTGCAGGCCGCCGTAGTAGTCCGCCAGATCAAAGCGAATGTCGTAACGGTCGCTGCGCTCGTCAAAAATCAATGCACCCTGTTTTATAGGGCCGTCCTCCTTTCAGATTTTGCCGGTGTTCATGCCATGGGCCACCAGCGCGGCATAGTACCCGTTGATCGTGCTAGGCGCATTGAACAGCATAGCCAGCAGGTATTTCTTGATGTTGCGAATTTCCGAAGTGTTCTTGCTCAAACAGTCAAAGACAAACTCGATGTGAGAGCTGTCCAGCTTCATAAACTTGGATTTCACCAGCTCTGCCGGGTAATCGTCCCCGGCAATGCGGATGGTCTTGCGGGCGCTGCATACGGTTTCCACCAGCAAGTCCACAATTTCGTCCAGCGTTTCCCGGTCAATGCCCTTGACGTGCTGGCAAAGGTGTTCGTACTCGATGTTGTCCATGATGATTTGACGATAAATCTCTATGGCGCTCTGTGATTTCGCTTCCGTTCCTTTCCGTTCCGGCGGCTGTGCCGCCTCGTCCTCCAAAGGAGAGGGTCGGGAAAGGATAGGAATGGGATCGGTAATTGATACATCAGTAATTGATTTTTCTTTACTTGATATATCTTTATTTAATTGCGTTGGTTTTCCCAACGTAGGCTTTTCCTGCGTTGGATTATCCAACATTGGATTTTCCAACGTAGGTGAATCCGGCACAGGCTGGGGCTGTTCATAGATCACATAGTCCGCGCCGCGCAAGCGCCCTTGGCTGTCGCGCTCACGGGATCGGACGATGTACCCGGCCTGTTCCAGCTCCCGGATTGCGGCCCGGATCGCGTCGATCTTCTCCCGGTTGATAAGGGATAAGCCTTTGAGCGTATAGTCCCAATCTTCCGGCAGGGAGAGCATTTGCGATAACAGGCCCTTGGCTTTCAGGGATAAATCCTTGTTCCGCAGGTGGTGATTGGACATCACCGTGTAGCCCTTGTTACGCTCTACACGAAATACTGCCATATTCTCAACTCCTTTCACTCGAAATGTCACCGCGTCGTAGGCGGTCAGTTTGCCCGGCTGGTAGGGACATTCCGCATAGACGCAGAATTGATATTTCCAGTGCGGGCGATAAAAGCGGCAGGTGCCGCAGTCCTCCGGCGTGACCGCATCGCCGCTGTCGTAGTGGTCGAAACCGGGCTTGCCCTGCATGAGCTGTTCAAAGGCCCGGTCGCTGCCGGAAGTGAAGTACATAGGCCGTCGCCTCCTTTCTGCTTTTGGGCAAAAAGAAAAGCCGCAGACTTTT
>DWZQ01000038.1 GCA_019117485.1 Candidatus Agathobaculum intestinipullorum
TCGGACTTGTTAACAGCTACGATGCACTCGGAATCCTGCATGCCAGCCTTGTGCTGGATCGCACCGGAGATGCCCAGCGCAACATACAGCTTCGGATGTACGGTCTTGCCGGTCTGGCCTACCTGATGGTCAGCGGTCAGCCAGCCAGCGTCAGTCGCTGCACGGGAACCGCCAACAACGCCGCCGAACAGTTCAGCCAGCTCTTCAGCCAGCTTGATGCCGGTTTCAACGTCCTTGGAGATACCGCGACCGACGGATACGACAACCTCAGCGCCGGTCAGGTCGACCAGTTCCTTGGCTTCCTTGACAACTTCCAGAACTTTGGTCTGGATGTCGGCGTCAGACAGCTGCGCCTCGATCTTCTCGACGACAACTGCGTTTGCCTTGGCCTCGTCGTATTCGCCCTTCTTCAGAACGCCCGGACGAACGGTTGCCATCTGCGGACGGAAGCGCGGGCAGATAATGGTTGCCATCAGGTGACCGCCGAATGCCGGACGGGTCATCTTCAGGTTGCGGTCAGCACGGTCGAGCGCGTCGATCTGTGCCTGCGGCAGGGTGGAAGCATCCTGCAGGAATGCAGCGTACTTCTCAACGTCAACGTCGAGGTGCGTGCAGTCCGCGGTCAGGCCGGTGTGCAGACGGGCTGCGCAGCGCGGGCCGAGGTCACGACCGATGTTGGTAGCCGCAATCAGCATGATCTCCGGCTTCTTGTCCATAACGACGTCGCAAATGACCTTTGCGTATGCGTCGGTGGTGTAGGTCTCGAGCAGGTCGTTCTCGCAAACGAGAACCTTGTCCGCGCCGTAAGCGCCCAGCTCCTTCGCCATGGAGTCGCCTACGCCCTTGCCGCCCAGCAGCAGGCCGCATACCTCGACGCCCATGTCGTCCGCCAGCTTGCGCGCCTCGGAGATCAGCTCGAGTACGGTCGGCTGCAGCTTGCCCTGACGCTGCTCACAGAATACCCATACGCCGGAAAAATCGGCGAGGTTGGTGTTATTGAAATCAGCCATTGTTCAAGTTCCCCTTTCGCTTAAATGATGTGCTTCTTCTGAAGCTCGCCAACCAGCTCCTGGCAGGTGGACATGTCCGCACCTTCCAGCATCTTGCCCTGACCCTTCTGCGGGGGGGTGAAAGACTTGAAGATGTTGGTGGGCGAGCCCTTCAGGCCGATGGTAGCGGGGTCGATCAGCGGATCGTCCTTGAGGGTATTGTAGTCGTAAACCTCAACCGGCTTGTCATAGCACTTCATGATACCCTTGATGGACATGTAACGGGGAACGTTCAGCTCCTTGATGCAGGTCAGTAGGCAGGGCGTCTGGGTTTCGATGGTCATGTAGCCGTCTTCCAGCATGCGCTTGACCGTGACCTTGGCGCCGTCCTTCTTGATGTCGGCAGCGTAGGAGATCTGCGGGATGCCGAGCTTCTCCGCGATCTGGGAGCCTACCTGCGCGGTATCGCCGTCGATAGCCTGACGGCCGCAGTAAACGATATCGTCGTCCTCGAGGCCGATCTTCTTGATGGCCGCAGCGAGGATCTGGGAGGTAGCAAAGGTATCCGAGCCGCCGAACTCACGGCCGGAAACGAGGACAGCCTCGTCCGCGCCCATCGCGAGCAGCTCACGCAGCATACCCTGCGCCGGGGGAGGACCCATGGTGACGACAACAACCTTGCAGCCGGTCTCGTCCTTGAGCTTGAGCGCCGCTTCCACTGCGTTCTTGTCGTCCGGGTTAATGATGGTGGCCATGGATGCGCGGTTCAGGGTGCCGTCGGGATTGACCGCAACCTTGCCGGAGGTATCCGGAACCTGCTTTACACAAACAATTGCCTTCATGTTCTGTTTTCCTCCTATTCCTTACTTGCCGAGAATGTTGCCGGAGATAACGACGCGCTGGATCTCGCTCGTGCCTTCGTAGATCTCGGTGATCTTGGCGTCACGCATCATGCGCTCAACCGGGTAGTCCTTGGTGTAGCCGTAGCCGCCGTGGATCTGTACCGCCTTGGTGGTGATCTTCATAGCAGCCTCGGATGCGAACAGCTTCGCGGTTGCAGCGTCAAGGGTGAAGGGCTTGCCCTCGGTCTTGAGGGTAGCGGCCTTGTAGGTCAGCAGGCGGGCAGCTTCGATGGCAACGTGCATATCGGCAAAGACGAACTGGGTGTTCTGGAACTTTGCGATCGGACGGCCGAACTGCTCACGGGTCTTGGCGAAGTTCATGGATTCCTCCATCGCGCCCTCGGCGATGCCAAGTGCCTGCGCAGCGATGCCGATACGGCCGCCGTCGAGCGTCTGCATGGCGATCTTGAAGCCCTTGCCTTCCTGACCGAGCAGGTTTTCCTTCGGAACGATGCAGTCGGTGAACACGATTTCCGCCGTGGGCGAGCCGTGCAGGCCGAGCTTTTCCTCGTGCTTGCCGACAGAGAAGCCCGGGAAGGAGCTTTCAACGATGAAAGCAGAGATACCACGGGTGCCCTTGGACTTATCGGTCATGGCGAAAACAACGAATACGTCCGCAACATAACCGTTGGTGATGAAGATCTTGGAACCGTTGAGGACATAGTGATCGCCCTCGAGTACCGCGGTGCAGGTGCCCTTGGCAGCATCGGAACCAGCGTCCGGCTCGGTCAGGGCGAATGCGCCGACCTTGTGTCCTTCGGTCAGCATACGCAGGTACTTTTCCTTCTGCTCGGGGGTGCCGTTGGCGATGATCGGGCCACAGCACAGGCCGTTGTGGGTAGCCAGAATGTCGCCGGTCGAGGCGCACTGCTTGGAAAGCTCCTCGATAGCGATGGCGGAGGAAAGGTCGTCCGCGCCCGCGCCGCCGAATTCCTCGGGTACGATCATGCCCATAACGCCCAGATCGAACAGCTTGTCGATGTTCTCACGGGGATAAGTAGAGGTTTTGTCGGTTTCCGCGGCGATGGGCTTAACTTCGTTCTCGGTGAAGTCATGCATCATCTGGCGAACCAGTTCCTGCTCACGGGTCAGATGGAAATCCATGTTCAAGTCTCCTTTTTATATGGAAATTTATTGCCGATGCCGACGGAGCGCCGGCCTTCTGCCTGTTTGGGTAACACGCGCAGCGGTCAAAAATAGAAAACGGTATTTCGAACGCTGTTCGTAAAATAGTATATAGTATAAGCTATTTTGCATATTTTGTTAGCAACTCTTGTTTGATTAACAATATACCACACCAATATTCAACCGTCAATTGTCAAATTTAACGGAATAGAGAGATATTTTTGGTAAATTGTAAGTATGTTTTGGGAATGTTGTGCAACTTGGTGAAAAGCAAACGCAAAGGGTTGTCGAAATGGCCGAAAAGAACGCGGAAAAATGACAGGCTATGTCATGCGTGCAGGCACACGCATGGTGCGGCTGAAAGCAAAAATCCGGCGCTGCGATTGCAGCGCCGGATTCGGCATAGGGGCTATTGGTAGGTCAATTCGGATTTGCGGATGTTGAGCGAACTGCGCTGCTATAATGCCTGAAAAGCTGCGCGCAGTCAGAATCAAACCATTCACACTTGGAACAGACCATCCAGCCGCTGGGCCATTTGCACCTTATCGCTGTAAGTAACATGCGCATAGGTGTTGGCGGTCGTCGTGATATCCGCGTGGCCGAGCCATTCCTGAATCTGCTTGAGGGAAAACCCCTCCTTGAGCAGCAGCGTGGCTGCCGAGTGCCGTAGGTCGTGGAAACGGATGTGCGGCAGGTTTGCGTTGCGGCACACCCGTGCAAACTCCTGTGAGATATAATCCGGGCGTAGCGGCTTGCCGTTATCGCGGCAGCAGACGTAATCAGTTTTGGTATATGCCGCTCCGTAGATGCGTTCCTGTTGCTGCTGTTGCATTTGCAGGTGCAGCAGGTATTCTTTGATGTTCTGCATAAGCGGCAGCGTGCGGTAACTGGAGTCGCTTTTGACACGGTCGCTGTAAGTAACCTGTCCGTGGCTGGAGATGGCCGTGTGATTGACACTCAATGTGTTGCGGTAGAAGTCAATCGCCTGCCAACGTAAACCGGCTACCTCGCTACGGCGCATACCATAAGCGGCGGCGAGTACAAAGGCCGGTTCTGCCTGCGAGGTATGTGCTGCCTGCAAAAAACGGTTGAGCTGGTCTTGGTCGAACGTCTGCCCAATGTATTTGACACGTTTGGGCAACATGACAGAATCCGACGGGTTATGCTCAAGTATGCCGCAGGTGACTGCGTACCGCAGGCACTTGTGTACAATCGAATGCAGCTTGGTGATCGAGGTGGGGGAGTAGCCTTCCTGATATTTCTGGTCGACAAAGGCTTGAAAGTCGGATAGCCGTGCCGACTGTAACGTCATATTGCGGGCGTTGTAAAACGGTTCAATGTGGCGGTGGAACATGTACCAGTAGCTGTCAAGCGTGTTGTGGCGTATCTGGCTGGACATCATGCGCAACCAGCTCTGCATGAAATCGGTGAACAGCATGTGTTCATCCATTTGTGAGGGTTGACGTGATGCTGTATCCGAAGATGAGTTGGTGAATGTGACATAGATGCATCCGTTGCGAACGGTGTAAGCGGGTATTCTCATGCAGTTTGCACTCCCTTCTGAAACGGGCCACGGCTGTGCCGCACTGCTTGAAAATACCGGGTTATGGTCAAAATAGGCGCGGCATTCCGGGGCATTTTTTCAGCTTCGGGCAAAAACGCACCGGAAAACGGCAGGAACTGTACGAGAACAACGCGTCTGGGTAGCGTGCATTTTGTGGTACTACGGGGGCATGTTGCCCACAACTGCACCAAGATGTTCGCGTAAAGCGCAGCCGGGGCAGGGGAGGGGATAGGATGCGAGGTTGCCCGTATCATGCCACCCGAAACCGGGTGTATATTACATCATATCCGCTTTTTCGAGTCGATGCAAGGGGATTCGACAAAAAACGCCCCCGCACCGTAGTGCGGGGGCGTAAACGTTATTGCAAATGGTAGAAGGGGCGGCATAGGTTTTGTTGGATACCTTATTCCATTTGACTCAGCTTCTGGAAATGCTGATGCAACTGATCGGTAGCCGCATTGATCTGCTGTGCTGCGGCTGCAATTTCTTCATTGCTGGCAGCTAAGTTACTCAGGCGTTCATTGACATCAAGCGCGATCTTACGCAATTGTTCCACCTCTTCTGTGATGAGGTTGAGCACTGCGCTGATCTGATCCTTGTTGCGGTTGCTTTCGCGTGCAGTTTCTTGCGTGGACTGGCTGAGCGAACGCACTTCATCGGCCACGACCGCAAAGCCTTTGCCTGCCGCACCCGCGCGCGCTGCTTCGACCGAAGCATTCAGTGCAAGCAAGTGGGTATTGCTGGCAACCCGTTCAATGCCGTTGTTATTCTGTTCCAGCGCACGCAGTAAGCCGTTGATCTGGTTAAGAACTTCGGTCATTCTGGTGGTACATTCGACCACTTGCTGCATGGATTCGTTAATACCGACGCTGTCATCCGCGGTGTTGGCATTCTGCTCGGCCATGCTGGCGATCGAAGATGTCAGCATGTCGAACTGGCCGTTGGCGTTCTGAACCATTTCGTGGATCAGATGGTTTTTCGCGCTGATCTCCTCTGAAATGCGTTCCATCTTTTCTTTGTCGGCTTCTACCACATGCTTGATGTAGTGAATACAACCCTGTGGGATGTTGCAATGGTTGAAAATCGCCTGCGCCATTTCGCGACAGGTGGAGTAACCGCAGGCGCCGCAGTTGATCGTCTGGTCTGATTCTGTGCGTTTTTCCATCTGGCTGAAAATCTGCTGCACCTGCCCCTCCTGCGGGACAAGGAACTGGTTTTCGCGAGAGCGGTCGGTATACTGCCGCAGGAAGTCCTCGAGCTTCAGCTTGGAGAATGCGCGGTTGAGCATGCGCAGCCGTGCTGCGCAGCTTTTTTTGCTGCTCCAATGGCCGCGGCCTTTGGTTTGGTGGTTTGCTTTATACTGGTTGATTGCGTATAGCATGGCATCGTCCCCGCGCTTGGACTCTTCAATCGCCGGGCCGTCGATGCAGCCGTTTTCACAGTTGAGCACATCAACCAAAAACGGCAACGTCCGACCACCTGTTACGCGCTTGGCATATTGGTGCAGCGTTTCGTACACCTTTTTTTCGCCTTCACTCTGCTGCACAAAAACCTGTTCGCCGCAGAACCAGCGGACATTTTCCTTCAGGCCGCCGGGCATGGGGTAAATGGTGCCCAAACCGGAAACCAGTTCCTCCTTGGCAGGTATTTTACCGATGCCGTGCTGGCTGAGGTGGCGCATCAGATGGTCAAACGTTACATTATAGTGTACAAACCCATGTGTGTTGGGGTCGGTGATCTCCGCTTTCTTGGCGATACAGGGCGACAGGAAAGCGAGCTTATCCGAAATCCCCATATACTTGCGCGCATAGATTGCTGCGCAAAGCATCGGGCTATGTATAGGCATCAGTTTGGGCAACAATTCCGGGATGAAGTTCTCAATGTAGCGCACCACCGCCGGACAGGGCTGGGAAATGCCGCCCTGAAAGTTGTTTTTCTGGATGTACTGGATATAGGCCCATGTGGTGATATCCGCGCCGAATGCAACATTGATGACACGGCGCACTCCCATTTGCTGGAGTGTTCCGAGGATATAACGATAATTCTGCGGATAATTGGCAATCAGCGCGGGGGCATACAGGGTAGAAATTTTCTCCCCGCGGCTCAAATCTGCCAGAAATTGCTCGGTATCATCATTATACTCGCGTGCATGATGCTCACACACATCCAAACAGGCACCGCATGCAATGCACTTGGTTGGATCGACGTGCACAAATTGTTTTTCCCCTTGCTCCACCACCGAATTGGCGGTTAAAACCGGGCAGGCGGCAATGCACCGGTTGCATCCGATGCAATTGTCATTGGTAAAAACCAACCCATTGGTATCGACGTTCATGGTTTTCCTGCTTTCTGCTGTCATAAGGATTTTTATACAGAAACCCTAATTTTGCATGTATTTTCCCTGATAATATTATACGACTGTTTGTGCAACTTGTAAAGAAGCCCTCTTTTGTTTTCACATGCATTTAGCAAAAATTCACTTAGCGCTGCGGATATGCCTTTGTGAAAAATCACATAAATTGTGAAAATCTATCAAATGCCGGCCTCTCTCCCCAAACCGGCCGGAAGCATTGCATCTGCCCACGCAAACTGTTATCCTGTTTTCAGAAAGAACAGCCGGCTGAAAACCTTACCGAGAAAGGGCGTGACAATTGCTGCGCAATCAATTCCCGGTAGCATCCCTCGGGGACGGAGGACCCCGGTAAAAAGACGAGAAAAGGGTGAAACAATACGCTATGATGCAAAAAATTCAAAAGTTTGGCGGCGCGATGTTTACACCGGTCCTGCTGTTCGCCTTTGCGGGCATTGTGGTCGGTATCGGCACGCTGTTCACAACAGAAGCCATTATGGGTTCGCTGGCTTCGCCGGACAGTCTGTTCTACCAGTGCTGGAACGTTGTCCTGCAAGGTGGCTGGACCGTATTCAATCAGCTTCCGCTGCTGTTTGCAGTGGCCCTGCCGATCGGCATGGCAAAGAAGCAGAATGCGCGTTGCTGCATGGAGGCGCTTGTCCTCTACCTCACCTTCCACTATTTCCTGAGCACCATGCTTTCCCAGTGGGGCACGGCGTTCGGCGTGGACTTTACCGCTGAAGTCGGTGGCACGAGCGGCTTGGCTATGATCGCCAATATCAAAACGCTCGATATGGGCATGATCGGTGCGCTGGGTATTTCGGGCATCGTAATCTGGCTGCACAACAAGTTCTATGACACCGAACTGCCCGACTGGCTTGGCTCCTTCAACGGTTCTACCTTTGTATTCATGGTTGGCTTTTTCGTGATGATTCCGGTCGCGCTGCTCTCGGCGCTGATCTGGCCGAAGGTACAGCTTGGCATGCTGGCTTTCCAGGCGTTTGTCAAGGGCGCGGGCGCGCTGGGTATCTGGTTCTTCGTTCTGCTCGAACGCCTGCTGATTCCGTTCGGCCTGCACCATATCCTGTACTCCCCGTTCTATTATGATAACGCGGTTGTACCCGGCGGCCTGTATGCTTACTGGGCGACCCGCCTGCCTGAGATTGCGGCATCGACCGCTTCGCTCAAGTCGCTGGTGCCCGAAGCGGGCTTCACCGCAACCGGCTTCTCCAAGGTGTTCGGCTGCCCCGGCATTGCGCTGGCGTTCTATGCAACCGCCCGCCCCGAGAAGAAAAAGAAGGTTATGGCGCTGCTCATTCCAATCACGCTTACCGCAATCTTCTGTGGCGTAACCGAACCGATCGAGTTTACCTTCCTGTTTATCGCCCCGCCGTTGTTCGTCGTACATGCTGTGCTGGCGGCAACGCTGTCGACCGTGATGTATCTGGCCGGTATCGTTGGCATTCACTCGGGCGGCGCGATTGAGATGGCATCCCTCAACTGGATTCCGCTCATGGCGAACCACTGGCAGCAGTACCTGCTGATGCTGGTTATTGGTCTGGTGTTCACCGGCATCTGGTTTGTCGTGTTCCGTTTCCTCATTCTCCAGTTTAATTTCCAGACTCCGGGTCGTGAGCCGGAAGCAGACGACATCAAGTTCTATTCCAAGCAGGAATACCGGGATAAGCAGGCTGCGGACAAGGCGGGCAAGGGTGCTGCCGGCGGCAAGGATGAACTCGCTGCACGGGTGCTCGAAGGTCTTGGCGGCGCAGACAATATTGTCGACCTGACCAACTGCGCGACCCGCCTGCGCGTCAACGTTAAGGATATCAACCTCGTCAAACCGGATACTTATTTCAAATCCATCGGCGCGCACGGCGCGATGGTCAAGGGTAAATCGGTGCAGGTCATCATCGGACTGTCTGTGCCCAAGGTGCGCGCAAACGTCGAAGCGCTGCTCGGTATGGAAGCAGCTGAAGAAGTCTGACAAAAGAAAGGAAGAACCGCTATGGCAAAAACCAAACAGTTGAGCGCCCCCACCAAGCTGGACCGCTGGCTCCGTATTTTGCAGGTCGTCCTGTTCTGCATGCCCTTTATCTACCTCGCATACCTGCGGGTGGGCACGGGCGGTGCGTCGCTGCAAGATGAGGGCGTGCTCTCGGGCAATCCCGCCATGGCGGTCACCTTGCTGGCGGCCATGATCCAGCCTTATGTCGGTTGGCTGCTGATGCTGTGCCAGCGCCGTCTGGCCGACGGCCGTGCGGCCTACGCCGTGGTCAATTTGACCTTGCTGCTGATCGCCGAGCTGATGGCAATGAGCTCGGTGGGCGTGGTCGGCCTCGGGCTGATCCTGTTCAAAACTGTCCGCACCTATGGTATCCGCCCGGCGGCTGCGTGGCGTGCTGCAGAAAAAAAGCGTCTGTTCGCCGAGTGCGGCGGCAGTGTGCTGGTGTGCCTGCTGGCTGGCCTATGTCTGTTTGCGACCCTGCGGCTGGGCGCCCTGTCGCTGTAAACCAAGTTTTCACTTCATCTTACATTGTTTTGCAAGGAGGAACATAACATGTCGAACAAGAAATATGCTGTTACCGTCGCTGGCGGCGGCTCGACCTTCACCCCAGGTATTGCCCTGATGCTTCTCGAAGAGCGCGACCGCTTCCCGATCCGCAAGATCATGTTTTATGATAACGACGCCGAGCGGCAGGAGATCGTCGCCAAGGCCTGCGAGATCTATCTGAAGGAGAACGCACCCGACATCGAGTTTGGTTACACGACCGATCCGGAAACCGCGTTCACCGACATCGACTTTGTGCTGGCGCACATCCGCGTGGGCAAGTACGCGATGCGTGAGAAGGACGAAAAGATCCCGCTCAAGTACGGCGTGGTCGGGCAGGAGACCTGCGGCCCCGGCGGTATTGCCTACGGCATGCGTTCGATCGGCGGCGTTATTGAAATTCTGGACTATATGGAGAAGTACAGCCCGAACGCGTGGATGCTCAACTACTCCAACCCGGCGGCTATCGTTGCGGAGGCAACTCGCCGTCTGCGTCCGAACTCCAAGATCCTCAACATCTGCGACATGCCGATTGATCTGGAAGAGAAAATGGCAAACATGGTCGGCCTGAAGAGCCGCAAGGAGATGCAGGTCGGCTATTACGGCCTGAACCACTTCGGCTGGTGGCACAAGATCTACGACAAGGACGGCAACGACCTGATGCCCGCCATCAAAAAGCACATCGCGGAGAATGGCTTTGCCGATGCGCTCTCGATGACCAACCAGCATGTTGACGACAGCTGGGTTGCGACCTTCCAGAAGGCGCGCGACGTCTATGCCGTCGACCCGACCACCATCCCGAACACTTATCTGAAATATTACCTGTTCCCGGACTATGTCGTCGAACATTCCGATCCGAACTACACCCGCGCCAACGAGGTCATGGACGGCCGCGAAAAGCATGTGTTCGGCATCTGCCGCGATATCATCGCTAAGGGCACTGCCAAGGACGGCGGTTTTGAAGCGGACGCACATGCGACCTACATCGTCGACCTGGCCTGCGCGATCGCTGAAAATACGCAGGAGCGCTTCCTGTTGATCGTGCCGAACGAGGGCGCAGTCGAGAACTTTGACCGCACCGCTATGGTTGAGATCCCCTGCATTGTCGGCTCGAACGGCTACGAGCGTATCTGTCAGGGCGCGATCCCGCAGTTCCAGAAGGGTCTGATGGAGCAGCAGGTCAGCGTGGAGAAGCTGGCCGTCGAGGCGTGGATCGAGGGCAGCTACCAGAAGCTGTGGCAGGCGCTGACGCTGTCCAAAACCGTGCCGAGCGCACGTGTTGCCAAGCTCATTCTGGACGACCTGATCGAGGCCAACAAGGATTACTGGCCAGAACTGAAATAAGCCACCTTACTCCTTCACTTTCCCCATAACGGAGCCGCGCGGAAATCATGCATTTCCGCGCGGCTTTGTGCTATTTTGGCGGCTTTGCTGGACAAAGGCACCCGCGTCCGATATACTGTTGATAACAACAGGGGAAGCGGGGGCGGTGATGTATGACACTCGACGAACGGTTCAATGCGCACCGGGCGCAGCTGGGCGAAAACGATCTGCACATTTGGAATTACATCGCCGCGCACCGGCGCGAATGTGCCTCGCTTTCGATCGAGGCGCTCGGGCGGCGCTGCAATGTATCGCGCACGACCATCCTGCGCTTTGCGCACAAGCTCGGACTGCATGGCTTCAGCGAACTCAAGGTGCTGCTGCGCATGGAGGAAAAGCCGCAGCAGGCGCTGCCCGACTATATTGAGCAGACCTGTGCGGTCTATGCAGACATGATTGCGGATATCCGCGCCAAGGATTGCACCGCGCTGTTCCGCCTGATTGATAAGGCGGAAAACCTCTATGTGTTTTCGTCCGGCATGCTGCAGGATGCGGTCGCCCGCGAACTGTGCCGCGCATTTCTGGCCTGTGGTAAGTGGTTTTACACCATCCACGCGGGTACCGAGGCGGACGTATTGCTGCACAACGTGACCGAACGGGATTTGGTCATCATCCTGTCGGTATCGGGTGAGTCCCCGCAGGTATTGCAACTGGCGCGCGCCTTGCGCGTGCGCAGCATCCCGGCGGTGTCCATCACCCGCCGTCGGGACAATACACTGGCGCAGTTGTGTACGATGCAACTATATGTCGGTACCGTGGAGATGGAAATGAACGTATTGGGCACGCAATACCAGTCGACTACCTCGTTTTTTATTCTGGTTGAACTGTTATTCCTCAAGTATATGGACTATCAAAACGGAGGGGACCATGAGGCTGGAAGATTTGATCGAGCAAAACTATCATAAGCTCAGTGCAAACGAATTATATATCTGGGAATATATACGGAAGCACCCGGACGAGTGCCGGACGATTTCGATCGACCAACTGTCAGCAGCCTGCAACATTTCGCACACCACCATCCTGCGCTTTGCCAAAAAGTTAGGGCTGAAAGGTTTCAGCGAACTCAAGGTGGTGCTCAAATGGCAGGAGCCTTCGGGTAGTGGCATCTTTCCGTCGGATACGATTGCGCGCACCGTGCAGGACTACCGGCAAACGCTGGAGTATATCAGCAGCGTCGAGCTAAGCGACCTGTTCTCCCTCATGGACGGCGCAGGCAAGACCTATGTCTACGGCTCGGGCAGCGTGCAGCAGTTGGCCGCCCGTGACCTTAAACAAAAATTTTTCAACGCCAATAAGCTGCTGCATGTCATTGAGGGCGAGGAGGAAATGCGCAAGCTGGTCGAGCGCGTCGGAGAGACCGATCTGGTGATCCTGATCTCGCTTTCGGGGGATAACGAGTTTGTCAATCAGACTGCCGAATGCGTCAAGCAGCGCGGTGGGGTCGTCGCGTCCATTTGCCGCATTCAGTCCAACCGGCTGATTTACCTCAGCGATATCAATATCCCGTTCTTCACGCACCATATTGATCTGGGCGGTACGATGGAATATTGGCCGAGTAATCTGCTATTCCAGATCAACGAATTCCTGATCCTGCGTTATCTGCAATATCACCAAACGGTTCGCCGCTAAAGGAGTAAGGCTTGCCGCAGGTGGAGGGCGCTATTTTTGACAACAAAAGGCTGGCCATATGCCTATTGCAAACGGCCAGCCTTTTTCTTTTTTCAATATCCGTGCAGCCGATGCGCCGTCGCGTATCGGCTATGCCGCTGTGATGGGCATACAGGTTAGCCAACGAATAGTTGCACCCAGTAAGCACTGCCGCCTGAAACGGTGTAGCCAACGCCGATCGCGCTAAACGAGCTGTTCAGGATGTTGGCACGATGTCCGTCGGAATTCATCCACCCTTCGACAACGGCTTCCGGCGTAGGATAGCCCATCGCAATGTTCTCTCCCGCAGCCATGTAGTTTATCCCCATTTCCTGCAATGCAGTAAAACAGCTGCGGCCATCCGGACGGTCATGGGAGAAGGATTGCACAATTTCCTCAGAACGCAGTTGCGCCGCCTGTTGTGCCCCACTGTGGATGGACAGGGCGGGCAAGCCCATTTTCGCGCGCTCCACATTAACCAGTTCTACAACCTGTGTGGCGTAATCAGCCGTTGGGTCAGGTTCTTCCTCGGGCTGCTCCGGTTGTTCCGGTTGTTCCGGCTGTTCCGGCTGCTCCAGTTGTTCCGGTTGCTCCGGCTGCGCCTCATTTTCAAGCTCCTTCAAAAATTCTTCTGCTGCGGCGGCATCGACAGCGCCCTCTGCAACCAGTTTTTCGAGTAAAACCGTGGAGTCCCCGTTCTTGACTTCGGTGCTCAAGGCAGCCATGCTCATGGCCACGACATGGCCGCGCAGGAAATTGCTTTGGTCGCAGTTGGTATCGTCAACCAGCCCGATGGACTCGCCGAACGAAATGGCCTGTGCATGGGAAAAGTCTGCATTAGCCGCATCGCTGTAACCCAGCGCACGCAGCAGAAAGGTGGTATACATCTGCGCAGAGCACGGCTCCAACGGCTCAAAGGTGGTTGCGGATGCGCCGGTAGTCAGGCCATTTTCGTACAGATATTGCACATAGGGCTGCTCCCAGCCCTCCAAATCGGTGAATGGCGCGGTGTATTCCAGTTCTTTGGCTTCCTGCTCCTTGCCGAGCAAGCGAACCAGCATGGTCGCCGCTTCGGCACGTGTCGGTGCGCGATCCAATTCATACCCCGCATCCGTCCCCTGAAACAGGCCAAGGGATTTCAGTTGGTCGGCATAATGATCATAGTTGGCGGCACCGGCCACTACCAGTAAGCTGGCTACGGCAAGCATTGTGGCAAGCAGCATTTTGAACTTTTGTTTCATCATTTTTACCTCCCCGGTTTTCTTTGCGTGGATTTTCCATGTAATCCAGCCCCCGCGTCAACAGTGGCGTCCCTTTTGGGACAGCTGTTCGAACAGGATATTCGGCGCATCCCCCCCTGTTCGCACCGTACCGGCGAATCATTTATCACATGCCTGCAAGGCTGGTTTGGTATATATCAGGCACATGAACCGCTTTATGGAGGTACGGCCTGTTTTTTTCATTATACTTGACCTGCATAGAATGTGCAAGTTGGCAAAATAATGTCGAGGAATTTGGACAATGTTTACGTTGCCTTTTAGTGATGTTGGTATCTTGCTAAGAACAACAAGTGCCGTATAGCATGCAGGAAAATAGAAAAGCGTCAGAACAAAGGCTTGTCCTGACGCTTTCCACTGTTGTGGGCATGAGAGACCGACGTTTTACGGTGTCGCTTGTTGTATGACTGATTTGCGTGGAAGAGGCACCATAAACATAGCTGACAACGCTCGATGGAGCGACTTATCGATAATGTCGTTTGGAATGGGTCACTTGCTTGACTCGCCCAGTGGCGTATAGCCATGCTTCTGTCTCCGGGATTTGCACGGCTTTGGGGCCTAAGCACACTTCGTCAAACTCAATATCCTTTTCAATCTCGGTGTATAGGTAGGGGATTCCTTCTTTGCTTTCATCCAGCTTATGGGATGCAGTGACAACGATGCAGCGGACTTCTTGTTCACTGGCGTACTCGTCGTACTTGAATAAATAGCGCACCTGGTCAAGCATGTTTGTGATCCTGTGACGGATACTCATGTCAGTATCGGAGGGATCATGGTTTAGAAGGTTATCAATATCATATAGCTTGTCTGAAAGAGCATCAATCAATTCAGACAAAGAGGCGGATTGGCTGCCCGACGCACTTTCCGTTTGCAGAGTGACCGTACCATCATCATTTTCTGTGACATATTCGATGCGGTAGAGCGGATAACTGCTTGCCTCTTCAAAATAGGGGACGAAACCGGGGGTGGGGGATTGCTTAATGTCAAAAAAGTGTTCGACGAACAGGAGATTGCACCCGGCACCTTTATCAGCGTAGATAGCCCACATGTAGATATAATCTGTTGCGGAACACAAGCTGGTGATATAGACATTGCGCAAGCCAGATAAACCGGATGGACAGCCAGCGTGTAAGCCAAAGCGTTGTAGAACAGTATGAAAGTCTGTTTTTTCCTCTTGCTTGTTTTGATTCGGTTTGCACAGTGCTTGTTCGTCCTTGTTTTCTTTTCGCTGATGCAGCAGTTGGATAAGGGGATCGCCCTCTGCAGAATCGTTCATGCTTGCAACATTGGAAAGTCGGAACCGTGGCGGTTCTGCGCTATTGGTTGCCAGCAGGGCTTTTAAACTGCGCAGCGAAGTGTAGTGTCTATACCGGTTGATTGCATTGGAATCCGCCTTGGTTATTCGTAATTCGTTTTTGATTTTGTCCATTGTGTGATGTAATTGGTAGATATACATCAGTAGTTTCCCTTTTTTGTCATCGGATAGCTTACGGTATTCTGGGCTAGTGGTTAACGCCAGCACCTGTTCGTAGCAGGATTCCGACTGCGGGGGACGTAAATACGCATAGTGAGTATACAGTTTAGTGAGATCGCTGCTATTGATTTCGTCCCGCATAAAATCTGATAGCTGAACCAATGCTTCAAGGCAATATGTGTGGGGATAGGGCATATCGGCTGATAAGCAGTTACGTACTTGCTCTAATATGGTGGCATCTGTATTAACCTTCCACGCTGCTAAAAGACACAATATATATTCTGATGACGTGTGGCAATCAAAATTTGTATATTTCCTTGCCAATTGTGCAAAATCAATGGCAAGCATCAGTAGATCGGAGCGGGAAAGAGCACATTCCTGAGGTTGAGATAAGTATTGCGGTTCGGTTTTCGTATCCAGATAATTCTGTTTCCATACAGATTGTATTATTGGTAGGCTTGTGGATGAGAGAGGAACGTCAGTTCCTATGGCGCCGAGTTTACGCAGGCAATGCGCGGCCAGACACAAAGCCCGGCTGTTAAACGGCTCTTTATCAAGTGTAGCACAAAACTGATCTAATGCTTTGGTATAGTCTGATATATAGATGTAGCATTGTCCTAAATTGTTATGTGTGGAAACAAGATCGTATATCTGTCGAGGGGAAATGTGATTAGAAGCGGTATCGCTGGAATCGGCTTCTTCCACTGTTTGTTCAGAACTCTCGATGATAGATAATGTTTTGTGATATGTTTCAATAGCCTGTTTGTATTCTCCGACTAACTGTTGGCACCAACCAAGATTTTTGGCTGCTGAAGCATCGTCTTTAACAGCATCTTGAATTGCTTTAAAGTATTTGCGTGCTTGTTCCGGCTTGTCCCATTCAAGATAGCAGGTGCCGGCGACAAAATTCGCTCTTAAAGCAATGGTACCACGCCGGATAGGCAAATTGGCGTTACAGATTTCCTGCAATAAATCAATGGCAGGTTGCAATTGTTTTTGGTTGCGGTGCCAGATTGCTTGCCATAGCCGGATTTCATAATCCATTGGGTAAACAGATTGTAGCAGAGAGAGCAACTCGTTTGCCTTGCGGAATTGATGCAATTTAATGTAACATTTGACTTGTTCTAACATTGCAAAGCGATGATTGCGGGACAGGCCATTTTCGAGCGGCGGCATGGAAGAAATGACTTCATCTAATTTGGAAATGGCTTCATCGTACCTCTGCTGCTTATAATACACACGCGCTAAATTATTCTTGGCATCTATGTTGTCTTTGTCGTCGTCCGTGATTTTATCGTGAAGAGTTTGAGCGGTTGCATAATCACGATAGCCTTCAATATAGCAAATTAGCTGGTTGATTTGAGCCTGCAAAATTTGGTCTCGAAAAGTTTGATGATTGTCGCCCTCGACGTTTATAGTATTACGAAGTTCCTTAAGGCGATTCATAAGAGTGTTCTTGTCCGTAAATGGCGATTTCGATATGGGTGGCGCTTTATCTTCGCGGAAAACCCAAAGGGCAGCATCATAATATGTTTCCGCTTGTCGGAATAAGTGTTGGTTTTGTAGCCATCTCCCCATATTGATCAGAGCATCTAATGCAATATGCTTACCTGTGTCGTCCAGTATCGGAACATTGGAATATACATTTTTGAATTTGGCGAACCCGGAATTTGGGCTTTCTGGTGTGAGGGGTTTATATTCAGTAGAGCACTGATAATGGTACTGTTCTTTTTCCATTTCCCGGCTGCATTTAGCATGAAACAGTTGCGCTAACCAATAGGATATTCCGTTAGATTGTTTTACATGATCAAAATGTTGTTGCGCATCATAATAGCGTTCAAATTGTAACGGTTGTTCATCACGTTGAATCATTGCGGTTCGGAAGGAGATCACCCCAGTAACAAGGTGGTATAGTGCATCATTCGTGGGGCTTGTAGCTGCTTTGTCGTTGTTCGACGCTTTGTCATGACAACTTGCTTGATTGGCTAAGGACTGTAGTCTGTTAAGTGCAATCACAATGGTATTACGGTCGGAAGATGAATCTTCATATAGCGCGTTGGCGAGCTCAAAGCAGCCTTGAAGAAAGCCTTCACGATTGAATGAATCCTTCAAATCAGCTTCTAGATCATCGCTAATACTAATATCATTTTGAATAAGTTTTGCTACGCTTAAATTACAACAGTCGTGCTTTGGGAAGAACTTAATCATACAGTGATCCTCCTTTGGTAAGATGAACATAATGCACAAAAGAACATACCATATTATAGCAAAATAGGGATAATATATCAATAACGAAAAAATCTTACACCATTGGACGGTTTAGGAGAAAATTGCACCGTAGGTTTGTAAAAGTGCATAGAAGAAGATAAAAAAAGCCGTAATTACCACAAAATTCGGTTACTCATGCAAAAAAACGTTGGGCTAAGAATTTTATCAGCATAATGCACCGCAATTAACGGTTATATTTGTGCAATCAGGCCAAAACGGACAGATTTTCTTGATTTAATGCGTCAAATAAGGTATAATATGGCTATTGCACGGTTCGCTGGCATGCCGAAGCCGTGCATCTCTCAGGAGCGGGAGTCGACAGGGTGCGGTGCATCCTGCTTGAAAAGGGAGCGAAGCCCCGGCTTCGCTCCCTTTTCGTTTCAATTCACAAAACGGAAGGGAATGGTAAATATGATGGAAGCGTTCTCCAGAACGGTGACGGCCATCGACAACTGGATCTGGGGCTTGCCCATGATTGTGTTGCTGCTGGGTACGCACCTATTTATGACGGTGCGTACCGGTTTTATCCAGCGTAAAACCTTTACCGGTATTCGTCTTTCGGTCACGAAGGACCCGGATTCGCCCGGTGATGTTAGCCAGTTTCAGGCGCTGACCACTGCGCTTGCCTCCACTATTGGTACAGGCAACATCGTCGGCGTAGGAACAGCAATTTACCTCGGTGGTCCGGGCGCGGTTCTGTGGTGCTGGCTGACCGGCGTATTCGGCATTGCGACCAAGTATGCGGAAAGCCTGATTGCGGTCAAGTACCGCGTGCAGACCAAGGACGGCCGCATGCAGGGCGGCGCCATGTATGCGCTCGAGCGTGGCCTGCATATGAAGTGGCTGGGAGTGACATTTGCGGCGCTGGCCATGCTTGCTTCCTTTGGCATCGGGTGCGGTACGCAGATCAATGCAATTTCCGAAGTCATTCAGGGGAACAGCCCGATTTATATCCCACCGCTTGCTATTGGCATCGTGTTTGCGCTGATTACAGCGGTTGTTATCATCGGTGGTATCCAGTCGATTGCGATGGTGTGCGAAAAGCTGGTACCGTTCATGGCTGCGTTCTATGTACTTGGCTGCCTGATCATTTTGGGCATCAACTGGGATTTTATCCTGCCCGCGTTGCAGGCTATTTTTACGCTGGCGTTCCAGCCGGGCGCCGTGGCAGGCGGTTTGGTCGGCGGCGGGTTGCGTATTGCGATGCAATATGGCGTTGCGCGCGGCCTGTTTTCCAATGAGTCCGGCCTTGGTTCGGCGCCGCTGGTGGCGAGCGCCGCGCAGACCCGCAATCCGGTGCGGCAGGCACTGGTATCCGCAACCGGCACATTCTGGGACACGGTTGTCGTCTGCCTGATGACCGGTCTGGTGCTGGTTACAACGATTATGAAAAACCCCGCTATCAACATGGACAGCATCGCAAACGGTGGCCAGATGACCACGGCCGCCTTTTCACAAATCCCGGTCATCGGCCCGCTGATTTTGGTAATTGGCATCATTACGTTTGCCTATTCGACCATCCTCGGTTGGTCGTATTATGGCGAGCGTTGCTGTGAATATCTGTTTGGCCGCAAGGGGATGCTGCCTTATAAGCTGGTGTTCATTGCGGTGATCGTGATTGGCCCTGTGCTGTCGCTTGATTTGGCGTGGACGGTGGCAAACATCCTCAATGCGCTCATGGCCGTGCCGAACCTCATCGCAGTACTGCTGCTGAGCGGCGTCATTGCGTCCGAAACGCGGCATTACTTAAAAAATCTGGACGAGAAGGATCAAACGGAAATCCCCATCGTCGATAAATAAGCGGATTGTCCATTCAAGGCATTGTTTAGCAGTGGATGCGGCAAACAAAAAAGCCCCATTGCGGTCGCCACGGTAGGCAGACGACTGCAATGGGGTTTTACGCATATTTATTGCTGGAGCAGTGTGCGGTAGACTTCGGCGCGGTCGGGCTGTCCCACTACGGAGAGCGAAGCCTGCGTAAAATCAAACACGCGGCGCGCCAGCGCGAGCACATCCTCGGCGGTGACACGGTCGTAGGCGGCCAGCACCTGTTCCACAGCTGAGACCTGTCCGCGCAGCAGCTCACTCCTGCCGATGGTCATCATGCGGGTGCCGGTGCTTTCCAGCCCCATCAGCAGGTTGGTCTTGACCTGCTCGCGGCAGCGCGACAGTTCTTCGGCTGCGGGGCCATCTTCACAGAACTGGCGCAGTTCGCGCAGGATAAGTTCCAGAGCTTTTTGCTCGGTTTCCGGCCCCAAACCGGTGTAGATGGACAACAGGCCGGTGTCCAGATGCGGTGTGGTGAAGGAATAGATCGAATAGCAAAGGCCGTTCTGCTCGCGCACACCTTGGAACAGGCGGGAGGACATACCGCCGCCCAAAATCGAACTGAGCAGGTTCATGGCATAACGTTCCTCGGACAGCAGGGACACACCCGGGAAGGACAGGCACAGATGGTTTTGCTCGATGTCCTTTTCCCGCAGCAGCAGGCTGGGTTGATAGATCGCGGGGGTGATTTGATTGCGCCCCTCGCCCTGCATGTGGGAGAACAGCTCGGCAATGTAATCCAGATCATCTTCGGTGAAGTGGCCGGAAACTGCAATCACGGTATCGGCCGGTCGGTAGTAGTGCTGCATGTAATCGTGCATGGCCTCGGAGTTGATGGCTTGCAGGGTTTCGGCTGTGCCAAGGATGGGGCGGCCGAGCGCAGAACCGGCGTAGCACTGTTCAAACAGCTTGTCGATGGCAACGTCCTCGGGGGAGTCCTCGTACATGTCGATCTCCTCAAGTACGACGCCGCGCTCGAGATTGATGTCCTCCTGCGCAAAGCGGGAATGCATGAACATGTCCGCAAGGATGGAAATGCCGGTCTGCAAGCGCTTATCCAGCACCTTCATGTAATAGCAGGTGCATTCTTTGTCGGTGAAAGCGTTGGCCTGTCCGCCCAACGCGTCGATCGCGATAGCGATGTGTTGGGCGGAACGTTTTTCCGTGCCCTTGAAAATCATATGTTCGATAAAATGGGAAATGCCGCTCAGTGCGGCGGGTTCATACCGGCTGCCGTTGCCGACCCAGATGCCGACCGATACCGTACGCACCGTGTCCAGCTTTTCTGAAATCAGGCGCACGCCGTTGGGGAGAACGCGTTTGACATACATACTGCTGCTTTCCTCTTTCTGTTCGGAATAGGGAAGGGGGTATGATCACAGTGTCATACCCCCTGTCAGGATCATATCGGTTTAATAATACACCCGATCGCCGTTTTCGTCCAGATAGTATCGGTCGCCATCGGAGTCATAATAGTCGCCGGTCTCCGGGTCATAGCGGCCGCCCTCCTCGGCAAGCGAGGCGGGATCGACCGTTTCCTCAGAGGACGTATCATCGGTGCCGGCAGGGCCGGTGGGTGGTTCGTCAAAGTCCAGACCGCCCATCGGGCCGGTTGCGGTGTCTGTCTCGTCAGATGTTCCGCTATCCGTCTCTGTGCCCGGATAGATATCGTTGTAAATGTATTGTTCGATGTGGTCAGCCGCCTGATCCAGATCATACAGGATGTATTCGCTGGACGCACCGTAGTAGTTCCATTCGCCATCAAGCGGTACGCGGACGTGCTCAATGGTTGGTACGCCACCCTTGACAGCGCCGACGATCAGCGGCGCCAGTTCGGTCGGGGAGAGCGAGGTCGTCACATAGGGGACAAGTTTCTGCATCAGGCCAATCAGTTCACTGGCGCTCATGGTTTGCACCTTGTTGAACATGGCTTCCATGACAATACCTTGCCGCTCCACGCGTCCCCAGTCGTCGCCGGTACCGCCCTTACGGATGCGGCCATAGCATAGTGCCTGTACGCCATTAAGCGTTTGCAGGCCGGTTTGTTCTACGCCTTCAAACTCCTGACCCTGTTCAATGCCGTAGTCACGGATGACACGGTTGAGTTCCAGCAGTTCCTCGGTCGTTTTCACGTCAATTTCCACGCCGCCCAGCGCATCAATGATCTCCACCAGCTGCTCAAAGTTGACCGCAACATATTCCGTAATATCTGTGCCGAAATTTTCGTTGATCGTGCGGATGGCAAGGCTCGGGCCGCCAAGGAAGTAGGCGGCGTTGAGCTTGTCCTCGCCGTGACCGTCGATATTGACGAGCGAGTCGCGCATCAGGCTGGTCATCTTGATCTTGCCGCGGGTGTTGTCCACGGTCACAATCATCATGCAGTCCGAGTGGCTCTGGGTGTCGCCTTCGCGGGTATCCAGACCAAACAGTGCGATGTTTGTGATGTTCTCATCCGCCTTGACACCGGCCGCCAGATCCTTGCCAAACAGCGAAGTGTCGTGGGTGTAGCCGAAGAACGAACGGTAGACATACAGCCCCAAGCAAAACAGGATGCTGAGCAGGACCAGAACGGTCAGTATGCGGATGAGTTTGCGCTGGAGGCGTTTTAACGACATGGTATCAATCCTGTACGATGTGCGCGAACGACCGCTCGGTCAGCTGGTGCACGCGCAGGGTGTTGGTGTAGTTAACATGGCCGACCGGCATACCGGCGGTGATGGTGATGATGTCGCCGACACGTAGGTCAACGGCTTCAATGGCTGCCTGCTCGGACAGGTCATACAGCTCCGTACCGGAAGACGGATGACGGGAGACCATCACAGGGGTAACGCCCCAGGACATGCTCAGACGGTTGAAGGTCGTTGCGTTCGGCGTTGCCGCAATGATCGGCGCGCCCGGGCGGTAGGTCGATACCGCGCGCGCGGTTGAGCCGGACTCGGTGAAAGCGACGATGCACTTCGCGCCCAGATCAGCCGTGGTCGAGCAGGTCGCGTGCGAAATCGCCAGCGTCTTGAGGTCGCCGGAAACGTTCATGTTCTGGAACTCCAGACGGGTCGCGCGGCGGCGGTCATAGTGGATGGTCTTTTCTGCATTGAGGGCGATCATGCTCATCGTCTGGACGGTCTCGACCGGGTACTTGCCGACCGAGGTCTCGCCCGACAGCATGATGGCGCTCGTGCCGTCGTATACGGCGTTTGCAACGTCGGAAACCTCTGCGCGGGTCGGGCGTGGGTTCTTGGCCATGCTTTCGAGCATCTGGGTCGCGGTTACGACGCGTTTGCCGCGCGAGATGCAGGTCTTGATTACGCACTTCTGGATCTCGGGCAGCTCTTCAAACGGAACCTCAACGCCGAGGTCGCCGCGGGCGACCATAACGCCGTTGGCCTCGTCGAGGATCTCCTGAATGTTGCGCACGCCTTCCATGTTCTCGATCTTGGCGATGATCTCCACATCCTCCTGACCGTGGGCCTTGAGGATGGCCTTGATGTCGCGCACGTCCTGTGCCGAACGGGTGAACGAAGCGGCGATAAAGTCGATGCCCTGCGACAGGCCGAACTCGATGTCCGCGCGGTCCTTTTCGGAAACGAAGGGCATATTCAGCTTGATACCGGGTACGTTGATCGACTTGCGGTTGGACAGCGGGCCGCCGTTAAGCGCGCGGCAGACGATATCCGTGCCGTCCTTGATCTCGGTTACAGTGAAAGCAACAAGGCCGTCGTCAATCAGGATGCGGGTACCTACCTGCACATCCGCGGGCAGCCCCTCGTAGGTAATCGAAACGATCGTGTTGTCGCCTTCCACTTCGCGGGTGGTCAGGGTGAATTCCTGTCCCTCGACGATCTCGATCTTGCCGTCCTTGTAGGTTTTGGTGCGGATTTCAGGACCTTTCGTGTCCAGCATAATGCCGACCGGCAGGCCGAGCTCGGCGCGCGCGGCCTTGACCGCATCCATGCGTGCCTTGTGCTCTTCGTGCGAGCCGTGGCTGAAGTTCAGGCGGGCGACGTTCATGCCGGCCTTCATCATTTCGGGGAGTACCGCATCGGTCGCGGGGCCGAGGGTGCAGATAATTTTCGTTTTGCGCATCATTTCCTATCGTCCTCTCTTGAGAATGTTTGATGTCCCACTCTGATATTTTTTTAACGGTTCTATTTTAACAGTTTATCCGCCGGTTTGCAATCGCTGGCCGGAGGCGCTTTTCAATTTCATGCTTTTCGACAAAAAAGAGTGCACAGGTCGCAAACATCTTGTGTTTTATGATACGGTCTTGTATAATAATGAAGTATTCCTGATATTCAAACGGAATAAACCTGTAAAAAATCACCCATTTTTAGGGGAATAGGCTACAGAATAATAATCGGTGGCATTGCTGCCGTGAAAAAGGAGAAATGCGCTATGGCAAAGCCGGTTTTGGTGATTATGGCCGCGGGGATGGGTTCGCGCTATGGCGGGCTGAAACAGATCGACCCGGTCGGGCCGAACGGACAGATCATTTTGGATTATTCACTGTATGATGCGCGCCGCGCGGGCTTTGAGCGGGTGGTGTTTATCATCCGTCCTGAGCTGCACGAGGCGTTTGAGCAGGCCATTGGCGGCAAGGCGCGGCAGAGCATGCAGGTAGATTATGTCTACCAGACGCTGGATACACTGCCCGAGGGACTGACGGCGCCGGAGGGCCGCGCCAAGCCGCTGGGCACGGCGCATGCGGTCTGGTGCGCGCGCAATGCGACCGCGGGTGCGCCGGTGGCCGTGATCAACGCGGATGACTTTTATGGTGCCGACGCGTTCCAAAAAATTTATGACTTCCTTTCTACCGCGCAAGACGATGAAAAGCGTCGCTACTGCATGGTCGGCTACCGGGTTGAAAATACGCTGACGGAAAACGGCTCAGTCGCGCGCGGCGTATGCACGACGGATGAGAACGGCTTGCTGACCGAGATTCAGGAACGCACCAAGATTTCGCGCACGGCGGATGGCCGCATTGTCTTTGCGGCGGAGGATGACGAGCCGGCGGGAGAGATACCGGAAGGTACGCTGGTTTCGCTCAACCTGTGGGGCTTTACGCCGTCCTTCCTGCCCTCGCTGGAGGATGGCCTGCGTCGTTTCTTCGTGGAAAAGCTGCCGCACAACCCGCTCAAGGCGGAGTATTACCTGCCGTTTGCGGTGGATGAGCAGATTCAGTCCGGATGTGCGACGGCCAAAGTGCTCACCACGACCGCACGCTGGTTTGGCGTGACCTACCGGGAGGACAAACCGACCGTGTGTGCTGCCATTGCGGATATGACTGCGCAGGGCGAATATCCTGCCGATCTGTAAGCAAGGGGGCCACATGGATTTTTCAACGGAATTTGTAGCGCTGCGCGACCGGCTGCAGCAGGGGCAGGATAAAGCGTTCCGCTCGGAGCACAATGTGTCGGTCGCAGGGCGTATGGCGGCGTTGATGAGCACGTTTGACATCTCTGCGGAGCGTAAACTGCTCGGCATGATGCCGACCGGCACGTCGGGCCACGCGCACGAATACCGGCTGCTGTTTGCTGTGCCCACGTTGGATGAAGCGGCGCTGGCGGACTGGTGGGCGTATGCCCAGCAGGCCGAGCGGGAGATGGTACATCCCGATGCCCAGCATGAATTTTCTATCGTATCGGTCATTCTCGCGACGCAGGATATGTCGCGCGGCCTAACGAAAAAACTGCGCAGGTTGGCAGCCGGGCGGGAGTTTAAAAAAGAGGGCAGCGGCTGGTCGTCGGTGCGTATTGCGGCCGTCAACCTGTGTACGCGGGAGATAGCCACCAACCGCATGGGCGACACGCTCAGGAATGTTTTGCGCCCAATTGTGTAAAATGACCCTTGCAAATGTGGTGGACATATGATATAGTATCATGTACGCAATTATACCGCGCTATTGTATAGCGCGAGATAAAAGAAAATTTCAGTGGAGGGAATTGATACTATGACTACCGCACAAATCGCACTTTCGGTTGTAATGATCGTGGCCAGCCTGTTCCTGATCGTGGTTGTGCTGCTGCAGAGCGGCGCGCAGCAGGGTCTGGGCGCTATTTCCGGCGGCGCGGAGACGTTCTTCGGCGCGGGCAAGGCTTCGGCGGCGGACAAGATTTTCGCGCGTCTGACCTCGGTTGTCGGCGTGGTGTTCGTTATCGCTGCGCTCGTACTCAACTTGATCCACTGATATGGAGACGGTGCAACGCGCGCTGTTGCTTGTGTTCGCGGTGCTGGCAGCGCTGACTGTGTTCCAGCAGATGCGGTATGGCATGCTTTGCGGCCGCGCGGAAGGGGAGGACCGTCAGGCCGACCCCAAGGCGAAAGCCTGCCGGCGGCGCGCAGTGTGCTGCGCGGTAGCGGCGGCGGTGTGTCTGGGCGTGAATATCGCGCTGGGCGCGCTGAATAAGTAAAAAAACAGGGCGTATCCTGGAGGATACGCCCTGTTTTTTATGTCTGGCTTAATATCCGTTTGCATGGTTATAGGCAACGCCCAGTGCGTTGGAGTTTTTAATCAGGATGTGCATGGCGACATAGGGGCCGATGCCGCACAGGAACATACCGACCAGATACCAAAGCAGCACGGTGGTGCCGTTTTCCTGAAACGCCATGCCGTACCGTGGCGCGTTCGCCGCCAGACGGTTGCCGAGGCTGTATTCCCAATACAATGCATAGAAACCGCAAGTGACGATGCTCAGCAGGATAAAGGCTAGCAGGCCGCCGGTTTTCTGCCCGTCCTGACGGCACATGACGTTGACATCGCGGGCCAGGCTGTAAATGAAATACCAAGCGTAAATGCCGCAGGTGATGATGCTGAGCAGAATGTACATCAGTAGGCTGCGGTCGGTTTTGACCGGGCCGGTGACGACTGTGCCGTTTGCCGCGTACGCAGCCGATGCTGCGGAGGCAGTCTGCTGTGCGCGCTGCTGGGAATTTTGCTGCGCAGCCTCTTGTGCGCTTTTGAAGCCGTCGCCGATCGACGAGCAGGCGTCCTGCAATTCTTCGGCGGGGTTTTGCAGCAGGGATTCCGGCGAAGGTGCTTGACCGATCATGTATAGCAGGGCATATACGCCGCCCAGCGACACGACCACGCCCAGCATATGGCTGAACATGTTAGAGTTGAACACTCCGAACGTGATCATGATGGAAACCATGCGGATCAGCAGCAGCACCAGCACGACAACGCCGCCGGCCAGCGCGCCAAAGGTCAAAGCGCGGGTGTTTTCCTTCGTGCGCCGTAACGCGAGCAGCACCAGCATCACCGCGACCCACAGGTCGGCCAGTGCGTTGAGGACTAACATCAGCGTGTTGAAAACGATGAACAGCGGGAAGTATTCAAATATAATGGGGAGGTTCCGCAGCGCAGCAAAGCCAAGCTGCAATGTCTGGATGGCATAAACCGCAGCACATACCAGCGCAAAGATTTTCAGCACCAGTTCCAGCGAGTCATTGTTACCGGAAGGGGCAGGCTGTTGGGACGGCGTGCTGTACTGGGGTGGCGCTTGATACTGCGGGGGAGGCGTATATTGTGGGGCGGCATCAGACTGCGGATCGTTTTGCGCACCCGGTTGTGCAGCCGGTTCTGGCTGCGGCTCCGGCTCTGGTGCAGGCGCAGGGTCGGGTTGGGATACAGGCTCCGGCGCGGGTGTAGGCTCAGGCTGGGGAGCCGGCTGTGGTTCGGGTTGGGGAATCGGCTGGGGTTCAGGCTGCGGCGGGGGCGAGGATTGGTTGCCCTCGGATTGCAGTGGTGCGCCGCAATTGTGGCAGAAATGGTCAGTATCGCCGACCTGTTTTCCGCAATTTGCACAGAACATCTTTTTTTCTCCCTTCATTCACGGTGTCAGCTGGTCAAACACGCGGTAAATCAACCCGGTTTCAGGTGCAAATACCACGATGGTATTGTCCGGCTGCAACATGCGGATCGCATAGACAATAAGTAGGAGCACGCAGGCAACCGCCACGACGGCGCGGGTCAGCCACTTTGGCAGCCGATGACGCAGAAGCAGCACCAGTGCCACTGGCACCGGCAACCAGAACAGGGGATGGTATCCCCATGCGGCGGCAAAATCCAGCCGCAGCAGCGCAAGCCAAGCGCGGGACATCCCGCAGCCGGCACAGGAAACGCCGGTCAGGAAGCGGATGGGACATGTGATTCCCGCCAATTGCATTCCCCCATAGAAAAGGGCGATAATCACCAGCGCCCGGATGTCTTGCTTGCTTATCATATGCGGATCACCTGTTCCATTGTATCATACCTGAAAAAACTGTCAACTGTCCGGCTGGTAAGCAGCTGGAAATCATGGTATAAAAAGGGGAAAGACGCCTGTAAAACAGGTATCTTCCCCTTCTAAAAGTGATGTAGTATGGGATATAAAAAGGTGGCGCCGCAGATTACAACGCGTCGATGTTGATGCAGGAAACGTGTGGGATTTCGGACAGACGCAGTAGCATGTCTGACGTGGAGATATTGCGCTGCTGCATGCCAAGATAGAGTTCAAACCGCACGCGAAGGTGCGTGTCGTCGACAGTACGGCTGGAGAAATTGCTGATATTGGCCTCCTGCAACGCAAGCGTTTGGCAGATGGTGTGCAGGCAATCCTCGTTTCGGCCATACAGAAATGAGATCTCGAACCGGGGGAATTTGAACAGTCGCAGCGCCAACATGGCAACGACAAATCCGCCGAGCGACACGACATATTGCCCCGCGCCGATCGCAAGCCCCAAACAGGCCGATACCCATAATGTTGCGGCCGTTGTCAGGCCGCGCACCGAGCGGCCTTCCTTCATAATCGTGCCCGCGCCCAGAAAGCCGATGCCGGAAATGACCTGTGCGCCCAGACGGGCGGGATCGGAATTGGCTGTCCCGGCGAATTCCCCTACGGTCTGTCCGCCCAGCAGCATGACCACGGCCGCGCCAATGGTGACCAGCATATGCGTGCGCACCCCGGCCGGATGGTGCGCACGGGCGCGCTCCCAACCGATGCCGCCGCCGATGCACAGTGCCAATAGCAGGCGCAGCGCGGTGTTGCCCAGCAAAATGAGTTGGTCCATGCCGGTCACCCCCTTGCGCGGATGAAAAGCGGGTTGGTAAAGGCAATGTGCTGCCCCGCGCGGCCATAGTAGCTGCCGATCAGGTCGGCGCGCAGCCAGCCCGGCGCAGCGGATAGGTGCAGGCGTTGGTGTGGCTGCACTGGGCAGACGGCTAGCACACGGCCGTTCTGCACCAGCCGAAGCTCCTGCATCTGCACCTGACTGCGATCCCAGTCGTTTGGCAGTGTGGTTTCGTCCACAGTCAGCTCGATTTCGATCTCGCCCGCAGGCAGCTCATCGCCGATCTCCCACGGTTTGCCGTCTGCGTCCGTCCCGCGCATGGTCAGCAGCGGCCCGGCAGCCAGACACACCCGCCCACCGCGTATCGCGTCCATGATGGACTGCTGGGATAACGGTTCATCCATGCCGACATAGGTATGCGCGTAGGCAAAGGTATCCTCGCGGTGCCAGTCGCGGCCGCTCATGGCCGTGATCCGGCAGCCGCGGTCGAGCAACTGTTCCCACAGCGCAAAAGCGCGTAAGCTCTGGATTTTGCGTGGCGCGTCGTCGCGCGACCAGACCTCCAGATAATCGACCGCCGCCCAGTCAGCCACCTGAAACTCCCAATGGTAGCCGGTGTTGACCGGGTTGGACAGTGCGAACGGGTGCGCGATGCCGACGATACCGCCATTTTGATGAACGTGGGCGATCGCACGGTCAATGTCTGGCGGGCGCACGCCGCGCCAGTCGGTATAACCCTGCTCGCCCAGCACAAGCATGTGGCCAAAGTAGGTCGTCCACTCAATGCCCGCTACGCCGATTAACCCCTCGCGCTCGAGCGCAGGGTAAAATTCCCGCAGGCCGGAGGCGGTGTTGTGATCGGTCAGCGCGACGGCGGCAAAGCCGCGCTTTCGCGCCGCTTCGACCAGACCGGACACAGTAAAATCACCGTCGCTATGCTCGGTGTGCGTATGCAGCTCAACCGGATACCACTTCATCGCTTAGCCTCCCTTCTATGCGCAGTGTGCCGGTGCAGACCGGCGAAATAATCTCGTGCAAATGCAGCATACCGCCCCAAGGCCCTTCCAGCCGGGCGGGCGGCGTAAAGCCACGCGAGGCACGCCCGGTGGTTAGGATGTGCGTCTGGTCGGTGTCCCAGCGGTGGGCATTGCCGACATACTGCCCGTCCTTATCGAGCGAGATCGTGACAAGGTTCTTGACCGGCAGGAATTTGTCTACGGGCATGGGCTGCAATTCGCGCGGATAGCAGTCATAGTAGCGGGTGAGCGCTTTTTCCACCGCCGGACGGCAGATTTCGTCTGCAGTCTCCTTGCCGGGGGAATAGGTGAAATACAGGCGGATTTCCGTGGTTCCCTCCGGGCAGGTGAACGAAAACGGTACATCGTGTTGCGCGTCCTGCGGCGTCCAACGGTAATCCTGTTCGAACAGCAGCATGGCTCAGCCCTCCTTTGCGTAATATGGGGTGCAGACGGTGTTCTCGCCAGCAGTGCAGCAAAGCGCGCAGGGCTGCCTGCCGTTCTGTGCGCTAAAGTTTTGTGCAAGCAGTCCGGTGGTGTACACCTGCGCCGGACGGCTTCGGTCAGCCAGATAATGCGCGGCACGCGCCTGTACCTCGTCGCACGCACTGGTGAAGGTGCGCGCCGCGTCCGCACACATGACGAACACTTCCGGGTCGCAGGCGTCCACCAGAGATTGCGGCATACCGTCGCGCTGGCCGTGGTGGGTCAACTTGAGCACCTGCACGCGGGGGAAATCGGGCACAGCGCAACGCGCGTCCCAGCCACTGCACAGGTCGCCGGTCAGCAGCGCGCGCCAGCCGTCCGACTGGATGCAGCAGGCAAGGCTGCACGTGTTCTCGACCTTATCGAACGCGCGCATCGCGTCGCGCTGGGCGGCGGGGTCATCCATGCGGCAGAAGGCTTCAAATTCCGCGCGGCGGCGGTCGATTTGCGGTTCATCCATGCCGAACAGGCGGATCTGGCAGCCCGGCCAAAGTTCCTCGAAGTCCGCGGTTGCCGCGCGCTCGCGTACAGGTACGCCGCGCGTGTCCAGCGCGGCACGCAGACGCTGGAAGTGCTGCAAGCCGGTGGTGAACAGCCGCAGGCTCAGGTCGTCCGGACATTCCGGCAGCGCGGCTTCGATGGCGCGCGCGGCATCCGCCTGCGGCCAGCAGTTGACCCAGAAGGTACCGATCGGGAATTGCTCGGTCGCCTCGACCAAGCCGCTCAGGTGGTCATTATGCAGATGGGTGCAGATCATGCAGTCGATGCGCTCCACGCCTTGCTGGTGCAGGAAGTCTGCCAGCCGGATAGTGCCGGGCAGATCATAGGTTTCGTCCGCGCTGCCCGGGCCGCCATCCATGACCAGACAATGCGCGCCGTCAATCAGCACGATTGCCTCGCCGTAACCGACGCTCAAAAAGTACAGTTCCATAAAATGCCTCCATAGAGAAACAGACACATGGGCAGTCCGGCTGCCGGACCGCCCATGTGTGGAATTATTAACGGACCGATGCGGTCTTTTCCTGATTACGCTCGGCCAGCACCAGCGCCACGCGCTCCTCCTCGGTGTGGGTGGAGGGCGGGGTGAGCAGGCTGACAACGATGCAGAAGATGAAGGTCACGATGGTTACCGGGAGTGCCGGACCTTTAAAGGTTTCGGTAATCCAGACGTTAAACGGCTGGTAAACCAGATAAATTACGCCGAACACAATGCCGCTTGCCATGGTTGCAACGCCGCCCTGCCAAGTCGCACGCTTCCAGAAGCGGCCGACCAGCAGCGCAACCGCCATGCCGGGCGTAAACGAGCCGATAACGTTGTTGATGTAGCTCATGATGTCGTTGGCGAAGATGGTCATGCCGAACGCGCCAACCAGCATGATAACCAGAATGATACGGGAGTACTTCGGGATATCCTTGTCCTCAACCGGCTTTTTGAAGATCAACGCATAAACGTCGGTCAGGAAGGTGGTAACGCCCGCGATAGCGTCCGAGTCCGCGGAGGACATGATGGCCGACAGACCGGCGATCAGGCAGACAAGGCCGATGGCAGGCGGGAATACCGTGGTTGCCATGTAAGCGAAGGTGAAGTTCGGGTTGGCCAGCACGCTTTCCGCCCCCGTGTTGCTGGCGATGGTGAAACCGGACATGCCGACGATAGCCGGCAGGATGGAGAAGCAACCGACGACCGCCGCTGCGATCAGGATGGCTTTGCGTGCCGTCGCCGGGGATTTCGCGGTGTAGACGCGCATATGTGCGGTCGGGCCTGCCATTGCGCCGTAGTAGGAAGCCAGCGCAACCGCCAGCACGCCGAGGACGCCCTTAGAGCCGAGACCGAATGCGGTCATCGCGCCCGGGTTGCCGGCAGCCTCATAGGCCGCGCGGATGTTGTCGAAGCCGCCCGCCGCAGGGATGGCCAGAATGGCAATCAGCACAAAGCCGCCAAACAGCAGCACCGCCTGAATGGCGTCTGTCCAAACGACCGCCATGTAACCGCCGACGAAAACATAAACGCCGAATGCAAGTACCGTGATGATCTTAGCCGGGATCATGTCCATACCGATCAGGTAGGCCAGATAGTTGGCGCCGCCGTTGATAGCGCTGCCGACCCAGACGATCGAAACGATGAAGATAACTACCGACATAAATTTGCGCATGTACGGGCTGCCGTCATAGTAGAATTGCAGTTCCTCGCACAGTGTGCGGAATTTGTGCTTGCGCACATGAGAGAAGCAGAATGCGACCGTGACGAGGCCGATCGCATTGGCCAGCGGGTAAACCGCGCCCAGCCAGCCGTCGCGGAAGCCGTTTGCCGTTGCGCCAACCGATGTGCCGGTGCCGACCGCAGTTGCCGCTGCCGTGCAGATCAGCAGAAGCAGGCCGACATTACGGCCGCCCATCAGGTAATCCTCGCCCTGCGTCGTGCCCTTTTTGCTGGTCAGATAGGCGATGAGGATCATCAGGCCGATGTATACGAAAAAGCCGATGATGAACAGCACAGCATATTGTCCAGATACCATTTTATTTCTCCTTTCGTGTCCGTCTCGTTGTTGTATAGACGACTTGAGTGTATTGTATAACGCTCACAACAAGTTGTAAAGACCTCTTGGTAATTTTTGTCGAAACGACGTTTTTGCTATGCAAAATTTATGGATTATTAACAGGAAAAAACAGGGTGCTTACAAGAAAGCAGCTTGCACTTTAGGCAAAAGCGTATATAATAGTACAAAAGGAAAGCAGGGAAGTCGGACGGACCTACACAAAACAGGAGGGAAAGACGATTATGGGACAAAAATCTTCCGCTTTGCGTGCCAAAGAGGCTTTTTTGACGCTGTATCAGGCGGGGGAATTTGCGCCCGGCAGCCGTATCCCTTCGGAAATGGACATGGCCACGCGGCTTGGCGTCAGCCGCGAGACATGGCGCAAGGCCTTGGCGCTGCTGCGCAGCGACGGCTTGCTGGTTTCCAAACATGGCTCGGGCACTTATCTGCTGGAACAGCCGCGCCGTATTGTCAACGATCTTGCCCAGCTGCAAAGCATGAGCAAGATGATCGCCGCAGCAGGAATTGAGGAAAAAGAATCCCATGTGGTTGGTTCGGTGGGCCGCGCGTCGGCTGATGTCACCCGGTTTTTTGAAGCACCGGCAGATGAGGAGTTTTTTATCCTCGAACGCATCCGCCATGCGGACTGCGGGATTATTTCGGCCAGTATCGGTTATCTGCCGCAGAAATATACACAGGAACTGATGGAGCAGATGCCGCCCTCGCTGTTCCGCTATTTGGAGGAAACGCACGGTATCCGGATTAGCCGAGCACTGACCGAGCTGTTTATCCCAGCGGCAGACGATCCGCTGCGAATCAAGCTGCAGCTGCCGGAGGGACGGGACGCATTTGGGTTCCGGCAGTACCACTATGATTCACGCGGGAATCCATTGCTCTATTCGCTGGATTATCTGCGCAGCGATCTATTCCACTTTACTATCATGCGTACCCGTCCGTAATAGGTTGCACGGTGATAGAAAACAGCCGCCGCACGGTATTAGGAACCGTGCGGCGGCTGTTCGTTTGTCAAGCGTTTTATAGGCCGAGAAGCTGATGTATATACGGCTGTACGCCCGCCCATTCGCTGCCGTGCAGGCAACACAGGCTGGCATGTGGGATGGTACGCACCGTCCCATCCATGCGGTGGGCGGGCAGATCGTGTGGTTCGGTGCAAGCAGTGGCGAAGTCCGCAAGCGGGACGAATACCATGTCTGCCACCTCGATGCCCGGTGAAAAAGGCGGCACGCCGTCTTTGCGGGTCAGGAAGGCGAATGCCTGTTCGTCGTCAAAGCCACCGTCTTCGCCCCGTACATACTGCTGGCGGTAGCTGCCTGCGGCGGTCAGCTCGGTGGCGGAGAGTATTAGCCCGCATTCTTCGCGCGCTTCGCGCAGCATGGCGGTCTCGGGCGTTTCGCCCGGGTCGATATGGCCGGTCGCGGACAGGTCGAAGCCGCCCGGGTAGAGCGGACGGTCAAGCGCACGTTGTTGCAGCCACAGGCCGGGTGTGCCGTCGCGCACGCCGACTGTCCATAGATGGCATACGCGGTGATACAGCCCTTGCGCATGCACGATAGCGCGCGGCCGTTCGCCGCAGGGATGGCTGTCCGCGTCGTAGATGGTCAACAGTTCCCCACCTGTTTGGCTGTCAATAAGCGCCTGTTTGGCGGTGCGGCTGAGTTGTTTGATCGCGGCTTCGCGCCGCATCGCTTCGCCCTGTGTGGTAAAGCACTCGCTGTATGCCAGCGCGACGGGGCCACGGCCACGGGTGTATTTTGCGCCTTTGCCGCTGTTGTGTGCGGCAAGGCGCGCGGTCAGGTCGTTGGTCCAGCCGCAGTATAGCGTGCCGTCCGCGCAACGCAGGATATAGGTGTAGTTCATTGGTGTGAGCGGATGTCCCGCTGGGCGACGACCTTGCAGCCCTTGCCCTGAATGAGGGTGCGCACCTTGCCGTGGCTTTTTTCGCTGCTGCCGCTGGCGGAAACCAGCAGGACCTCGACCTCCGCGCCTACGGGCAGCAGGTCGGCCATGCTGTTAAACGGCGGGGCGGGGAAGCCTGCCCAGACCGGCGCCATCAGCACGATGCGCGCGTAGCTGGACAGGTCGGGTGCATGTTGCAGCGGCACGCTTTTCTGTCGGATCGCAGCGGGGCAACCGCGGGTAAATGCGGTCATCACATTGTATTTTTTGGCAGGTACGGCTTCGAGCAGATCAGCGCCGCGCGCGTTGGCCTCCGCGCGTGCAAAGGACCGCGTCGCGCCGCCGAGCGAAAAGTAAACAACGGCGGTTTTCATGGGATGCACTCTCCTTATTGTCGTTGGATAATCAAAGGTTTTGCATATAGTATATCACAAAAATAAAAGCAGCGGATGTATATCCGCTGCTTTTTATCATTCTTTAACGTCTTCGTTGGTTTCCGCTGCAGCGTCGCGTGCAGCCTTATTCCGTTTATACAGCTGCTTACCGATCACATAGCCGATGGCAGCACAGATCACTGCACAGATGGTTGCGTTGGGTGGATTAAAGCCTGCCATACCGAGCAGACCGCACACAATATAGCCGCCCGCAACACCGAATGCGGTGCAGTGGAAGCCGATGCGGGGCATGCCAAAAATGTGCACGTCTGCGGGGTCAATATCTACTTCTTCCTCCGGCTGCTCCTCTGCCGGGTCGATCGCATCGGTTACTTCGTTGGTTTCTGCGGACAGGTCGACTGGTTCTACGGGGGCCGTCTCGGCCTGTTCGTCGGTCAGCGGCTGCTGGTTTTCGCTCATGTGGGGCACATCCTCTCATTTGGGAGGGGTTTTACTGGACATTGCTCTGCGTTGGGACAATAATCGCGGCGATAATATAGGCAAGGATGCCGGTGCCGCCGAAGAAGCACAGGAATGCCCAGGCAAGGCGGATGAGTGTCGGGTCGAGGCCGAAATACTCGCCGATACCCGCGCACACGCCGCACAGCATGCGGTCGGTTTCGCTGCGGTATAATTTCTTGCCGTTCATAGTAAAAACTCCTTTTCTTCTATCATACGTTGTTTTGTTGGGTTCGTCAAGGGGGAGTGGGTGTTGCTGTCACTCCATGGTATATAATTCAGCGCTTCCGCCGCCGGAGACCATGATTTCCAACTCCTCATATGAAGGCGCGGTAATAGATTTGCGGTTGTCGTAGCGGGAAACGCCGGAATCTGGGCCCACCAATTCTTCGCCGTTGAGGGTCACAGGGCCGTAGTTGGTTTTGGCCTCGATTCGATAGAGGTCGGGCTGACCGCCCAGATAGGCATATAGGAGCCCGTCGCATACGGTCAGATCAAGTTCGGGCGCAGATAACAATTCAGCATCGATCGAGCCGCTTTCAGCGTACAACTCGATTTTTGACGCATACAGAGGGAGGGTAATGTCGATTAAGGCATCCAGTCGGGAGGTAATTTCGATGCTGTCGTAGGTGGATATCAGGTCGGGTAGCGTGATGATTACTTCATCGCCATTGGCGACTACCTCGAGTTCCCATGTACCGTTATCAAATTCATTAGAGACGATGGAAAAATCGCCTTCAAGTCCGAAAGCTGTACCGCTGTCGATGGTGAATCTATTGCTGGTGCCGCTTTTGCATGTCAAATCCAGACTGGAAATGTTATCTAGATTGGTTTTTGGCAGGGAAAACGGTGGAAGTGTTCCAGGTTCTGCCTCCGACCAGTCTTGATTGAATTTCTCAAGCGCTTTGTCTACCCTGTCGTTCACCACGTCCTCGACCCGCGCCTCAAAGGCATCTTCGTCAAACCAGCCGCTGTGCCATGTACCATCTGCCCACCAGGTATGGTAAGAGATGCGGTCGCGCATCAAGCGGGATGCGTCGCGGATGGTTTCGCTGACCGGGTGCAGCGCGCCGTCGTAATAGCTTCCGTATAACTGGCCGCCCGCGGCCCAGCCGCCCAGCGCCATGCAGCCGCCGATGACGACCACCGCGCAGCAGGCCAAAACGAGTTTTTTCATTTGATTTCACCTCCGGGTTTGCGGGAACGGTTCCGGATTTTATCGATCGGCCAGCGAATGACCGCGACAAGAAGGCGGAACAGCGGCGGGACAAACAGGGTGCATAGTTTGATCATCAGCAGGGACACCAGAATGCCCAGTGCGAACAGGGAAAGCCCGCAACCGAGTGTTGTAATCGCGCTGGCAGGCGCGCCCCACAGGACAAATGAGAACCCGCACAACACAACGCCTCCTGCCAGCAGGCACAGCGGCACGACGATGATAAATACGGCCGCCACCAGTATAACCGACAGGGCGATGCCGAACACGGTCGCGATCAGGCCGACCAGCACTCCGGCGAGCGGGATACCGACCGGGATGGCCAGCAGCACCAGCACGAGCAGCAGCCACGGGTTAATCCCACGCCAGCCGCGTTTTGGAGGCTGCGCTGCCTTGCCGTTCGCTGGCGGGACGGCGGACACCTCGCGATAGTCCGCAAGGATTTGCGCGGCGACTGTTTCGGGCGCGCCAAGGTCGGAGATGACTTTCTGCTCGTTTTCCGGTCCGGCGTCGTCAAAGTATTCTTCGTAATAGCGCAAGGCGCTGGCGCGTTCCTCCTCTGGCAGGACGGACAGCGCGCGCCGCAGCGCCGCCATGTATTCGGTTCTGTTCATTGGCTTTCCCCTCCAAAAAAGATCGCGTCGATGCCGCTGCGATAGTTTTGCCAGTCAATGCGGTGTTGACGCAGCCGCGCGCGGCCGTGCTCGGTGATCTTGTAATAGCGCCGGTTGCGCCCGGCAAAGGCTTCGTCGTAGGTCGTCAGATATCCGTCCTTTTGCAGACGGCGCAGAACAGGATAGAGCGTCGATTCGGAGATTTCGAGCACTTTTTGTACATCCTGCGTGATGCGGTAGCCGTAGGTGCTCTCGCGCTCGACCACCGCGAGCACAATACCGTCCAGCAGCGAGGAGGCGATGGGGTATGGCATAGGAGACCACCTCTTTTCTGTGTTTGCAATAATATTATATTTCGTATAATATGGGCTGTCAACGGGTATCTCAAAAAAAGCTGTGAAAGAATTGTAAATTTTGTAGGAACAGTGCGTGGAAAAGCACACCTATGCATTGTATTTGCAAAAAAAATGGCGTATAATGTTTTCTGTATGAGTAGAAAGAAAAATTGGGAAGGGACGAGTGAGAAATGATGAAACTGGCGGTGTTATTCGGCGGTATTTCGAGCGAGCACGATATTTCGTGCCTGTCCGCCGCTTCCATTCTGCGCAATCTGGATAGAAATAAGTATGAAGTATATGCAGTCGGCATCACGAGCGAGGGCAAGTGGTATTATTGCCCGGATTGCGACCCAGACCGCGTCGAAAACGGCGCGTGGGAGCGCATGCCCGGCAAGGTAGCTGCGGTGCTTCCACCGGACCGTGGCGTACACGGGCTGCTCCTGCTGCACGAAGGCAAGACGGAAACCGTGCGCATCGACTGCGTGGTCCCCGTGCTGCACGGCGTGGGCGGCGAGGACGGCACGATGCAGGGCCTGCTGGAGCTGGCGGGCATCCCGTATGTCGGCTGCGGCGTTGCGGCAAGCGCCAACTCAATGGATAAGTCGATCACCAAGGCGATTGTCGAGGCAGCAGGTGTGCGGCAGGCCAAATATTATCTGGCGCTGCGCCACGATTTTGAACGCGGCGCGGAGGGTGTAGTGCGCGCGGCGGCGGATGCGCTCGGTGCGTTCCCGGTGTTCGTCAAGCCCTGCTCGCAGGGGTCGTCGGTCGGCGTTGCTAAGGCAAACAATATGCTTGAGCTGGCCGCCGGCCTGACCGAGGCGTTCAAACTGGATAGCAAGGTGCTGGTCGAGGAATTTATAGACGGTCACGAGGTCGAGTGCGCGGTGCTCGGCAACCTGCGTCCGGTCGCGTCGACCGTGGGCGAAATTGCGCCGACGCAGGAGTTCTACACCTTTGACGCCAAATATAAGGATGAAAGCTCTAAACTGTACATCCCGGCGCACATTACCGACCGTCAGATCGAGACCGTCCGGCAGGATGCGCTGCGCGTGTATGCGGCGCTTGGCTGCTGCGGCCTGTCCCGCGTCGATTTCTTTGTGACGCATAGGGACGGCGAGGTCGTCTTTAACGAGCTGAATTCCATCCCGGGATTTACGTCGATCAGCATGTATCCCAAGCTGTTCGGTTATGAGGGCATTCGCTATCCCGAACTGCTCGACCGGCTGATTGAACTGGCGTTGGAGGAACACCATGGATAACCGCGCGATCGGTGTGTTCGACTCCGGGCTGGGCGGGTTGACCGCCGTGCGGCGGCTGCATGCGCTCATGCCGGACGAGGATATCATCTACTTCGGCGATACCGGCCGCGTGCCGTATGGTACCCGTGGCCGGGATACGATTATCAAGTATGCGCGGCAGGATGTTGCGTTCCTGCGTCAGTTTGACCTGAAGGCTATCATCATTGCGTGCAATACGGTGTCGGCTGTTGCGCTCGATTTGCTCGGGCATGAGAACGACATCCCGATCATCGGCACGGTCGAACCGGCGTGTCGCCGGGCGATGACGATGACGAAAAACGGCAAGGTCGGCGTGATTGGCACCGCCGCAACCGTGCGGTCGGGCGCATACGAGCGGTATCTGCACCATGCAGACGGCAGTTTGACGTTATATACACAGGCGTGCCCGCTGTTTGTGCCGCTGGTGGAAAACGGTCGCGTCCAGCGCGGCGACGTGGTGATCGAAACGGTCGTGGCAGAATACCTCGCGCCGCTCAAACAAGCGGGCGTGGATACGCTGATTTTGGGCTGCACGCATTATCCGCTGCTGGAAGGCGTGATCGGGGACTTTATGGGTCCGGATGTGACGCTGATCGATTCCGGCGCAGAAGCGGCGAACCTCGCCTCGACCCAGTTTGATCCGGCGGCAGGTCCGGGGGAGACGCGTTATTTTGTCTCGGACGATCCGGACGGATTTGACCAGCTGGCGGGTCTGTTCTTGCAGGAGCAGATCGACGTAGGCGCCGGGCTGGTCGATATTTCAAGTTACTGAATGCAGTATGGACGGAGAAGTACATGAAAAAGGATGTTTGGCTGTCGATTTCCTCCAAGCAGAAGTTTACGGGCTGCGATGAGGAGAAAATTGATCTTGTTACGGCTGCAACGCTGTACCAGCGCGGCGGCAAATATTACATCGCCTATGAGGAGAGCGAGCTGACCGGGCTGGAGGGCACCCGCACCACGGTCAAGCTGGACGGCAAGTCGGTCGCGCTCATCCGCACGGGCGCATGCCCTTCCCATATGCTGTTTGCTGAGGATGAGCGGCATGTTGGGCTGTACCAGACGCCGATAGGATCGGAGATGACCATCGCCACGCACACCTCGCGTGTGCGCAATACGGTCGGCGCGGATGGCGGCGAGCTGGTGATTGATTACACGGTCGAGGTCGACCATTCGCTGCTGGGGGCGCATCATTTTGAAATGGTGGTTTCCACCCAGCCAGCACAGGTTTGAAAAATAGTAACGGAGAGTGAACAAATGAACGCATACGAATTTGCGCGTGCCGAGGCCACCCGCGTGGTCGAGGCAGCTTACCATAAGGCGGTGGCAGCCGGGCAGCTGCCCGAGGGGGATATCCCGCCCGTCGCGGTCGAGACCCCGAAGGACGCATCCAATGGCGACTGGGCTTCCACCTTTGCCATGCAGTGTGCCAAGCCCCTGCGCATGGCGCCCCGCAAGATCGCGGAGGCGATCGTGGCAAATCTGGAGCTGGACGGCAGCTGCTTTGATACGGTCGATATCGCAGGCCCGGGCTTTATGAATTTCACGCTCGGCCAGAGCTGGTACGAAAAGGCCGTGCGCGACGTGTTCGAGCGCGGCGCAGACTATGGCCGCAGCCAGACTGATAAGCCGGAAAAGGTGATGGTCGAGTTCGTGTCCGCCAATCCTACCGGCCCGATGCACATGGGCAACGCGCGCGGCGGCGTGCTGGGCGACTGCCTTTCGTCCGTGCTCGATTGGTCGGGCAATGATGTGACGCGCGAGTTCTATATCAATGACGCGGGCAATCAGGTCGACAAGTTCGCGCACTCGGTCGAAGGGCGTTATATTCAGGAGATCCGCGGTGAGGACGCCATCGAGTTTGACCCCTCGTGGTATCAGGGCGATGACATCAAGGCGCTTGCCCACGACCTTGTGGAGCAGTACGGCGACAGCCTGATGGACAAGACACCTGAGGAGCGCTTTGCCATCATCGAAGGCTATGGCCTGCCGACCAACATTGCGCGCATGGAGCGTGATCTTGGCCGCTACAAGATCAGCTACGATGTCTGGTTCCGTGAGAGCGAACTGCATGAAAGCGGTTACGTCAAGGAAACCATCGATATGCTGACCGCCAAGGGCGCAACTTATGAGACGGAGGACGGCGCGCTTTGGCTGCGCTCGACCGATTTTGGCTGCGATAAGGACGATGTGCTGCGCCGTGCGAATGGATTTTACACCTATTTTGCGGCGGATATTGCCTATCACCGCAACAAGTTCGAAAAACGCGGTTTTGACCGTGTTATCAATATCTGGGGCGCAGACCATCATGGTCATGTCAAGCGTTTGCAGTGCGCACTCGACGCGCTGGGGCTGGACGGTTCCCATCGGCTGGAGATCGTGCTGATGCAGCTGGTGCGCATGATGCAGGGCGGCGAGGTTGTCCGCATGTCCAAGCGCACGGGCAAGAGCCTTACCTTAACCGACCTGCTCGATGAGATCCCGGTTGATGCGGCGCGCTTCTTCTTCAACTCGCGCGCAGCCGAGACCCAGATGGAGTTCGACCTTGACCTTGCGGTCAAGCAGGATTCGGACAACCCGCTCTACTATGTGCAGTACGCGCATGCGCGTATCTGCTCGGTTATCAAAAATTGCACCGAGGGCGGCGTGCCCATGCCTGACCTGAAAACAGTCAACCTGTCCGTGCTGACTAATGCGGACGAGCGGCAGCTCGTCAAGCAGATCGCGCTGCTGCCCGAGGAGATCGTGCAGGCGGCGGTCAGCCGCGACCCGTCGCGCCTGAACAAGTACGCCGTTGCACTTGCGCAGCAGTTCCATCATTTTTATAACGCCTGCCGCATCAAGTGCGACGACGAAAAACTGTGCGCGGCGCGTCTGGCGTTGTGCCTCGCTACCCGGCAGGCGGTCGCCAATACGCTCGGGCTGATTGGCGTAGAGGCGCCGGAAACAATGTAAAGATTCGTTCCAACCGTACAGGTTGGAACGAGTGAGGGTTCCACCGCGCCATAGGCGCGGATGAAACCCGGAGGAAGAAAAGTTCCGACATGCGAAACTTTTCTTCCTTCTTGTATCAAAACCCACGTACATGCCGCGGGTTTTGATGAAATTCCTGCGGGCAGGAATTTTCTGTTTGGATATGCGCGTAAAGCGCATTTGGTTCTCTAAAATGGAGATTTCTATGAAAAAAGTTGCAAAAAGATTGGCTGCATTGACGCTGGCGGTTTCGCTGTGCATCACCCCGGCGGGCGCAATCACGCAGGACGGGGAAAAGGAGACTTGGTTCGATAACATTTGGGAAATGATCGACACCTACGGCCTCAAGGCAGAAAATGACCCCTATGTGCTGCAAAACTACATCAACAAGTACCTGCGGGATCATCCGGACGAGTTATATCAGGTCATTAACGACATCCTCTCCCTGCTGGACACTCATTCGATGTATCTGTCGAGCGAGGAATATTCGCAGGGCTTTTCGACACTGGAGGGGTATGTCGGTATTGGCGTGACGTTGCAGGAAACAGAGGCAGGCGTACAGATCGTTGAGGTGGCCCGGGACTCTTCCGCAGAGGAAGCGGGTCTGATGGCCGGCGATATCATCGCTGCGATCGACGGGCAGGATGCGGCCGCTATGACCAACACCGATGTAGCCGCGCTTTTGCGCGGCGAAGAGGGTACCAGCGTATCCATTACGGTGCTCCGGCAGGGTGCGGAGACGACCGTTACCTGCGTGCGGCGGCAGATCAATCAGGTCTATGTGTCCGGTGAAACGTTGGCGGATGGCGTGGAGTACATCAAGGTCAGCGCAATGGGTTCGGAGAGCGACTGGAAGGTTTTCTCTGAAATCTGGCAGGGACTGCCCGCAAATAATACGCGCGCGGTCATCCTCGATCTGCGCGGAAACGGCGGCGGTGTGATCGACATTGCATTTGATATGGCCAATGCGATCGTGCAGCAGCCGGACGTATATCTGGCTGGCGTGCATTGGCGTGAGGATATGGGCGGCTTGGAACAGCACTTTTCCACGGGTGGGGGATTGCCGCTCAACCAGATCGTTGTGCTGGTCGACGGCGGGACAGCCTCGGCGGCGGAACTGTTGGCTGGAAGCCTGCAGGACAATGATACGGCGCTTCTGCTTGGCACCCAGACCTACGGAAAAGGGCAGGGGCAGTACCATATCAGCCTGTTCAACGGCGACAAGCTGGTTATCACAACGTTGCAGCTGGAACTGCCCGAGCAGGGTTGCTGGGAGGGCGTCGGTCTGACGCCGGACATACAGATGGAAAACAGTCTGGTTTCGGTGGATGCTTCCGAGTTGCAGCCGCTGGATACCACTGCGACGCTGCGCTTTGGTGACTCTTCAGAAAATGTCTATGCGATGACGGAGCGGCTGGCGCTGCTCGGCCTGCTCGATGCGCCGACCGACACGGTCGACAGCGAGGTACTCGATGCCATATCCGCGCTGCGCAGCAGCTATGAGATGGAACCTGGCCTGTACGCTTCGCCCGAGGTGCTGGCCGCGCTCAATGCGGCTATGCAGACGCTGGATGGCCAAAGCTATACGGTAGACCGGCAGCTGGAAGCTGCGAGAGAAATCTGCAAGCAGGCTGCGGCCGAGCCACAGCAATATACTGTGCTGCCGGATGGCAGCTGGACGAAAAACTGATCCCGGGAGCTTTCATAGGAGGAAGAATAGCCTTGGATATTCCTTTATGTCCGATGGAACCCAAACCACAGCTTTTGCTGACCGATCCGGCGGCGCTGCCGTTGTACCGGCAGCATCCCGGCCGCTTTGCGGGCGCGATCGCGCCGGACGGCACCGCCTGTGCGGCATGGGCGCAAAGCCTCGACCCATTGCCGGTCGGTCTGACGTTGTCCTGCCCGCCTGTGCCGGATGAGGAGGAATGCGACCGTCCGCTGACCATGCATTATATCGACCGCTGCAAGCAGGCGTTCCGGCCGTTGCTGCATGAAGATGCGGCGTTTTACTGCCTGCGTGGCGCGCCGACCTTTGCCGCGCTGCGTGCGGCTGTGCTTGCGCTGGGCGACCTGTCCGGCCGCACGGTCATTGCTGAATTGCTTGTGGAGGATGACGAGGGGCGGCTGGCCGATGGCACGGATGTGCGTGCGGCGGTTGGCGTATTGCAGCGTATCGGTGTGACGACGGTGATCTTAGCCGCGCATGACCCGACGGCGCTAACCGAAGCGTTGGAGATGGTCGCACCGTACGCGCGTTTGTCGATAGGCGTGTGCGCGCATTCCGCTTGGCTGCGTGCGCAGACCCTGCTCTACAATACCGAAATTTTCCTGCCTGCCGAGCACGACGATACCGGGCGGCTGCTGGAAGCAGTGGAAGCACACCAGGGCGGACAGGTTTTAGCGCGCGACCACGATGATTTTATCCTCGCGCCGGATGGCAAAAACACACATTTTATCGCGCCGACAATTGATATATCGGATGAGATCGAGTGTGGCCCACGGCTGGAAGAGGCGCTGATCGAAGCGGAGGATGATGCAGGCGCACTCAAGCTTGTGTTGGAAACCGAGGATGATGTGATTGCGCTTGAGGAATACTGGTACATGATCTCGCGGCCGCTTTGCCTGTGCGCGGAATCGGCTGAACTGCTCGAACAGGGCCTGCGGGTGTATCCCGGCCTTGCGCTGTACGACGGCACTTGGGAGCAGAGCGAAGAAGTTGTGCACTATCTGGAACAAAAATACGGTCTGATCCGTTTGTAACAGAAGTGGGAGGCTTGGAATGGACTGGAAAGAAGTAACGATCTATACGACAACCGCCGGCATCGGCCCGGTGGAGGCGCTTCTCGAGGACAATGGCGTCGAAGGCTATGTGCTGGAGGACGCAGCCGATTTTGAGGCGTTTTTGCAGGATACAGAGATCTACTGGGACTATGTCGACGAGGATTTGGTGCGCGAGAAGCGCGCGCAGGAAACCTGTCTGAAAATTTACCTATCTGATGATGAGGATGGTGCAAAGCAGTATGCGGCCATCTGCGCCGCGTTGGAAAACCTGAAAGCGCGCGATGAGGGGCATGCATGGGGTCGCCTTTGCACGGAAACTGCCCTCACCCGTCAGGAGGATTGGGAGTGGGGCTGGAAGCAGTATTTCAAGCCATTCCCGGTGGGCAAGACGTTCCTGATCAAACCGTCATGGGAGACGGTCGACGACGCGCAGAGGCGGCGTATCCTTGAGATCGACCCGGTATCCAGCTTTGGCACGGGAAGCCATGACACCACGCAGCTGTGCATGGCCGCACTGGAAACGTTGGTGCAGCCGGGCGACAAACTGCTGGATATGGGCACCGGTTCGGGCATTCTGGCAATCGCGGCGGCGATGCTGGGCGCGGATGTCAAGACGGTGGTGGACATTGACGAAAACTGCCTGAAAACCGCACAGGAAAATGCGGATAAGAACCATGTCTCCATTGGCCGCGGCCTGTGTGGCGACGCGCTGCGCGATCCTGCGCTGGCAGACGAGATTGGGACGGGTTATGATATCATCGTGGCCAATATTGTCGCGGACGTCATTATCGGCATGGCGCCCATGTTCGCGGATAAGCTGGTGCCGGGGGGCCGCCTGATCTGTTCGGGTATCCTCAATGAGCGCACCGACGAGGTTCGTGCGGCACTGGAGGGCTGCGGTTTGGTTATTTTGTCACATTCGCATAGTGACGATTGGAGTGCCTTGACCGCAAAACGATGATTCACGTAATGTTCACTTGCAAAACTTCAATTTTTTTGTTAGAATAGGAAAGGTTATAGAATTGTTATGCCGAGATTCTTTGTGACCGGTCAGCCGGAGAATGGGCTGTTAACCCTGCGCGGCGAAGATGCGCACCATGCCGGGCGCGTGTTGCGGTTGCGGCCGGGGGAAGCGGTAACGCTGTGCGACGGCGCGGGCACGGATTATGACTGTACGGTGGCGTCGGTGGAAAAAGAGACGGTGACCTGCCGGGTGCAGGACAGCCATCCGGCTGTAACCGAGCCGCGACAGCAGCTGACCCTGTGCATGGCGTTGCCAAAAGGCGATAAGATGGATTTTATCGTGCAGAAAGCGGTCGAGCTGGGAGTGCATAAAATCATCCCGTATGTGTCCCAGAACTGCGTTTCGCGGCCGGACAAGACAGAAAAAAAGGTTGAGCGTTGGCGCAAGATCGCGCTGGAAGCCGCTAAGCAGTGCGGTCGTGGCCGCTTGCCGGAAGTTTGCGCGGTTGTCATGGCTGAACAGGCGATGGCGCGGGCGGCTCAGAGCGAGACTGCGCTGTTTTTCTACGAGAATGAACGGGAAACGGGCCTGCATGATGTGTTGCAGCACGGCGTAGGCAGCACGGTTTCATTGGTGATTGGGCCGGAAGGCGGCTTTGCACCAGAGGAAGCAGCGCTTGCTGCACAGCTGGGGCTGAAAAGCGTGTCGCTAGGCACGCGCATCCTGCGATGCGAAACCGCGCCGATTGCGGCGCTTGCCGCCGTGCTATATGCCGGCGGAAATATGTAAGATTAAAAAGAGGGAGTGTGTGCATTGGCTAAGGGCAATGTGGGTAAAAAGCCAATCAGTGAGGAAGAATATACCACCAATAAGGTGTTAACGGTATTCAGCGTTTGTCTGCTGGGCGTGCTGGTGCTGATGGCGTTGCAGCGCCTGCTGGATTATACCAACACTTGGATGACCGGCATGCGTGTGGCGCAGGTGCTGTTGGGTGTGGGCGTTGTGTTTGCACTGTGCGGTGTTGTCCTGCTGGTGCGTGAGGCTTCCGGTAAGCGTAACAGCACACGTCGCATCCTGTGCGGGCGCAATGTGCTGATTGCCAGCATCGTGATGATTGCGGCAATGGCTTCCATTGTGCAGTTCGGCGCGGGGCCGATCAAGATTCTGTACGCGGTGCTGCCGGTACTGGCGGTGTATTATCTGGTTTATCATTCCTATGCGCGGGAATTCTTCATTATCACGATTGATGCCGGCGCAGGTATCGCGTTGATGTGGCTGGTGCATCGTGCGTTGGCGACCACCAATTTTGTCTGGGTAGCCTATGCGGCGCTTGGCGCGGCGGTTGTACTGGCGGTCGTGCAGCTGATTGTGGTAGGTATGTTGCGCAGCAAGAACGGTAAATTCATGTATCGCGGTAAAAAGGTCGACTTGCAGTTCAGCCGCAATGCGTACACCATGCTGACCGTAACCCCGATCCTGATGGCGGTGTTGGTGGCAGCGGTGCTGTTTGCCCCGGCGCATGTGCTGATTGCAATGGGCGCGGCAGCGGCATATCTGTTCATCACGGCGGTATACTATACTGTAAAGCTGATGTGATTTTGCGACAGCAATAAAGGCGGGCGGCTTGGGCCGTCCGCCTTTTTGTAAGGGGGGAGCGACATGAAACGGCTTGCCGCTGTGCTGGCGGTGTTGATGCTGGCCGTCGGCGCAGCGCTATGGTGGTTGCCGCGTGTGCTGGCGCCACAGGTCGGCAGCCCGTACGAGGCTGCGGCGCTGCTCGAGCAGGATGTGCGCGCGGGTGGGGATGGCTTGCTGTTCTGCGCGGAGCAAGTAGATCCGGATGAGGTTTATCGCGCGTTGGAGGCGTGTTACCCCTATGCGTTTTCGCTGCATGCGACCGTGCGTCCGAACCGGACGGTTGAGTTACAGGTGCAGGCTTCGCGGCAGGCGCGGCAGGCACAGGCACAGTCTTATGCTGCTGCGCTTGCGGCGGACAGCATCCAAGAAGGCATGAGTGATGTACAAAAGCTGCGTGCGCTGCACGATACATTAGTCCGGCTATGTCAGTACGATACCGATACGGCGGAACAGGTATCTCCGGATGGCGCGACCGCCCCCTTTGCAGCAGACGGGGCCTTGCTTGACCATAGGGCTGTATGCTCGGGATATGGCCGTGCGTTTGGTATGCTGTGTGAAGCGGCTGGCATTGACAGCATATATATTGCATCGGAAGAGATGAACCACGGCTGGAACGCGGTACGGCTGGATGGGCAGACATATTTTATTGACTGTACATTTGACGACCCCGTGCCTGACCGCGGCGCTTATGTCTCCGACCAGTACTTTATGCTCACAGCGGAGGAACTGGCCGCCACCCACGTCTGGGATCAGGCATTCTATGAACAATTGCTGGACAGCATGGAAAATGCGAAATAGCTTTATATTGCTCAAAACAAAAACCGCACGGCAGTAAATACTGTCGTGCGGTTTGTTAATTTTGTACGATTGCGCTGTGCTTAAACTGCATCCAGCGCGTGCAGGATGCGTTCCGCGGAAGGCAGATGCTTTACGCGTTTGAGTTGAATCCCAAGTTTTTGTGCCAGATCTTCAAACAGGTCATAACTCTCATCGCGGCAAACATACAGCGTTTCCGGTATGCCATGCTTACGAAATACCTCAGACAAAGCAGTAAGGGCGCAGCCGATGAAATCTTCCGGTTTGCAGTGGTACAGGCTGAGCTGCTTATCGGCTTGACGATCGGTTACAACAACGTGCAGCGGGAAATAGGGGATATCGTTTTCCTCATCCTGCACCGGCTCATCCAACCAACCGAAATCAAATTCCATACGCGGAACGGATGTAGAGACAGGCAATTGGCTCAGTTCTTCCATGAGGGGAGAGCCCTCGGTCATGGCTAATGTGGAGCTGACTTCAGGCGGTATAGCAAAAGGTGCGATGACATTATACCATAGGTCTTCTTCAGCAGAGTAATACCGAAGCAGCATTTCGCCATTTTCATAGTCCGGGATAGCGTCGATTTCTTGCAGCGCAAGCAACTGCATGTGAAGATTGTCCAAGCAATCCAAGATAAAGACCAATTCCTGTTCGTGTGGTGTTTGGCTCCAATAGCCATGGCGCTTATTGCTTACCCAAGGCCACAGGCCATCTCCAAAATCGACGGCAAGTTGGCTGTAGATGGTTTGAATTTCTTCCGGCACATCGTCTTTTTTGGTGAAGAAGACGCCGTAATTTTCCATTTCAATAAACTGGCGGGTTTCTTCCTTTTCGCTCTCCTGCGACAGGGTACCATATTGGTAATCGCGCGGCGAGGGATAGACCAGGAAGCCCTTGGAATCATCGGCTTCCTGCACGCAACTGAAGAAGATCATCTGATCGTTGCTTTCCGGAATGTAGGCGAATGGAACCTCGCACGGGATCTTGTCCCAAGGGTTCAGTTCGGCAATTTCAGAAAGACATTCTAAGAGCGTCCGCCAGAGTATGTTTTCTTTTCGCTGCTTTTCTTTTAAAGCAGTTTTATGTGAGTCAATTTTGTTGCCCATGATATGTAGCCTCCTCGTGTATGGTGATGCACCGCTGTAAGCTGGTTTATGATTCGAAACGCAACTTTATACTACGGCGGGAGAAAGATGAGCCGCCTCCTCTGACCATGCAACCGGGAGACCGACTATGAAAAGATCGAGTGAGGCACATAACTGTGCTGTGGTCAAGTGCAGCGCCTTGCTCGTTTTAGATGACTGCTTATAGTATATTGCATATGGAAGCAAAATTCAATGGAGTTTTCAAAAATTTACTCAATATAGATACAAAATATAATGTGTCTATCTCTGCATAACCACATCATGTATGGCACAGATAAGGGAGGTTAGCACATACACACCGCCTCCCGCAGGCGCGTCAGATCATTTTCATCCGGGTGGGATAGTGCAGCGTCGAAGTTATCCAGCATCAGCTGGCGTCGCGGGCTGTCCTCCATCTGTTCATAGCGGGTGCGGACAGCTGGTGGCATTTTGCCTTGGCACATATAGCTGCCGCACACGGCCACGCAGCCCGGCAGGTGCTGCTGTGCGGCGGAGAGGATTTTATCAAAATATTCCGGTGCGCCGCCAAAGCCGGCAGTGCCGAACAGGAAAACCTGCTGTCCGGTCAGGCGGGACAGGAACGCCGCAGTGTCCGCATCGCAGGTGCCCTTGTCTGTCCAGAAGCCGACATAGATGCGGTCGGCGGCCAGCGCAGCATCATCCGGCGCACCAAAATACAGGCAGCTTTCTGCGGGCAGCGCGTCACGAATGGTTTCGGACAAACGGCGGGTATTGCCGGTTTTGCTGCTATATACGATCGCGTAAGTCATGCGTCATTCTCCTTTTCGTAAATACAGTGTACGCCTTGATGCGCCATCATGCCGCCAAGGCATTTTTTATTGCAGCGCACGCAGCGATGGATTTTGTCTGCGTGGCCGGACGCGACCTTGTTCGGCCATTCCGGGTCAGCGATCAGCTGGCGGCTCATGGCCGCGCAGTCGACGTGGCCGGAGACCAGCTGTTGTTCGACGAAGTCAGGCTGCGTCAGTCCGCCGACGCCGCAGATGGGCAGAGTTGTCAGCTGCCGCACTTGGTCACAGAACGGGAGGAAGCAGCCCTCCTCCGAAAATACGGGTGGTTGGCAGGTGGGATGGTGTCGGTCAGTTCACCGTGGTTGGCCAGTGTCACATGGAAGCTGGTCACGCCCGCCTGCTCGAGCAGCGGCACGAAGACCGGCAATTCCTCTTGCAGCACGCCGGCGTTGCCATAATGCGGGTTTTCCTGCCGCACGGCCAGCTTAAAGTCGATCGGGATGCTGGGCAGGCGGCGGCGCACGGCGCGCACCGCCTCGACTGCAAAGCGCGCGCGATTTGCCGCGCTGCCGCCATAGTCGTCGGTGCGTTGGTTGTACACGGTCGAAGAGAAGCTGCCGCACATGCGATCGCCGTGGATCTGTACCATATCAAAGCCCGCCTTGCGTGCGAGCACAGCGGCGCGGCCAAAATCCTCAATAATCCCGTGAATCTTTTTCACAGGCAGATTGGTGATGTACGGCCCGACCTGTTGGTTAAGCAATGGACGCAGATCGGCGGGGCTGATCTTTTTGGTCAGCACGCCGGGGATGTATTTCAGCATCGCTTTGATGTTGGAATCCGACTGGTGCAGCTGGGCGCATAACAGGCAGTTTTCGGCGTGTACCGTTTCGGCAATGCGTTGGTAAAAGGCGAAGCCTTTTTTGCTGTACAGCGACAGGCCGAAGCCGTGTTGGCCGACCGGTACGTCGCCCAGAATGATCATTGCACAGCCACCTTTGGCGATGGCCCGCAGACGCGCGATCAGTTCGTCGCCGGGGAGTCCCATCGAGGTCGGCGCAAAGATGATACGGTTTTTCAAGGTCAGCCCACCGTAATCGACCGGGCTGTTTATCGTCTCGTACATAGTTTTGTATTCGCTTCCTTTGGTTTGATCTTGCGCAGTAGTGCGAGCAGCTGCGCGCGTTCGGTTTGGTCTAAGACGTTCAGCGTGTCGGCATCCCAGTCGAAGAATACCTGATGGCTGGCTTCAAATGCCTGCTTGCCCTTTTCGCTCAAGGAAAGGCGGTAGGCGCGGCCGTGTTTTTCACGCGTCAGGAATCCGTCTTCGGTCAAACGTATCACGCTGCGTTGGCAATAGCCCCAGTCCAGACCGAGCGCCTCGGTCAGTTCGGCCTGCGTGCAGCCCGGATGACGGCCGATATACAGCACCGGGTACAGCAGCCCTTGGCTCAGTCCGAGCTGGTCGAGCACACGGCCGGTGTAGGCCGAAAAACTGCGGGATAAGATGGTGACGTGATAGGCAAGCGTGTCAAGCATGCGCATCGCTCCTTTCTTGACTTAGTCAAGTATATACTGAAAACTTGACAAAGTCAAGTGATGCTTTCGGAATTTGCACTTTGTTCAAAAAAGGACAGGGGACAAGAAAAACCCCGAAAACCATGTGGCCTTCGGGGTGGTATCGGTTACTCTTTACCCAACTGCCTGAGTTTGCATACGCCCTGTGTCATGCTGCCCATTGGGCAGAACGAGCACCAAGTGCGCGGACGATAGAGCATCATAACGATCAGGCCGATCAGCAGCGAGGTCAGCATTAGGCTGTAAAAACCGAAGCTGAATTGTGCGACCCATGCGGGTACGGTGCCTGCGGTATACGCCCAATCCCACGGCACGCGGAACGTCCAGAACAGTTTGACGGCTTCCCGCAGCGAGGATGCACCCGCGCCGACCAAATAGGTTTGAAATAACATATTGCCGAACATAGCAAGGAAAAAGGCAAGAAAGCCGTAGCGGAACCATTTGGAGCTTAGCCAGCGTGGCGCAGGTTTGCCGCGTGACAGCTTGCAGCGTCCGCCCAGCATCGTGAACAGTTGGCCGCGTCCACACAGGTGGTTGCAAAAGAATTTATTGCCGCCCAAGATGGCAAACAGCAGCGGCAGGATGAAGTCCAGCATGCCCAGCCAAGCAAACAGGATATTGAAAAAACCGAGCACGAAAAACGCGATCGACCACAGCCATAGGTAGTCGTACCAATGTTTTTTCTTGTTCATGCCTGTGCCTCCCGTTCGGAAAGTGTGATACAGTCGGCTGGGCAGACTTTCGTGCATTTACCGCAGCCAACGCAGCGCAGCGCATCCATGACAGCATAGCAGCCGTGGTGGATGCGGATCGCGTCCCGCGGGCATTCGTTCATACACGCGCCGCAGGAAACACAGCGCGTGCGGTCGGCTTGGGCGAAGCGTTTGGATAACATAAGTACCTCCGTGCAGGCAGGATAAGGCCTGCTGTTGTGATAGTATCAGTATACGCGCCCGGTGGGCGGCTGTATGTGACTTGCTCACAAAAGCCAATGCTTGACAGCGGACGCAGGCTGTCGTATAATAGCAAACAAGGGAATGAAGTGCTCCCATGGCATTTTGCCAGAACCGCTGATAAGGCTGATGACTTCTGCAAGTTTGTTCGCAGGGTTATCAGCTTTTTTTGTGCCTGCAAACGGGAAATTAAGGAGGAACTTTACTATGCTTACCAGTCTTGCGTTAATTTTTCTTGTGGGCATGGGCTTCGGATGGCTCGTGACCCGTCTGCGGTTGCCCAGTTTGCTGGGCATGTTGCTAACCGGCATCCTGCTTGGCCCATATGTGCTGAATTTGCTCGACGAGTCAATTCTCGGCATCTCGGCAGATCTGCGTCAGCTTGCCCTTATTATCATCCTGACGCGCGCCGGGTTGTCGCTCAATATTGACGATCTCAAAAAGGTTGGCCGCCCGGCCGTGCTGTTGTGTTTTGTGCCTGCCTGCTTTGAGATGGCCGGTATGGTTGTGCTCGCGCCGCGGCTGCTCGGATTGTCCGTGCTGGATGCCGCAATCCTCGGCGCCGTGATCGCGGCGGTCTCGCCTGCGGTGATCGTACCCAAAATGCTGCGCTTGATGGAACTGGGTTATGGCACCAAACACAGCATCCCGCAGATGATTCTCGCGGGTGCATCGGTAGACGACGTATTTGTCATCGTCATGTTTACCGCGTTCACCGGGCTGGCACAGGGCGGTACAGTTTCGCCTGCGACGTTTGTGCAGATCCCGGTGTCGATTGTGACCGGTGTGGCGCTCGGCTTGCTGGCAGGCGTCGCGTTTGGCGCGGTGTATCGCCGCATCCATGTGCGCGATTCGGTGAAAGTGGTCGTGCTGCTCAGTTTATCGTTCCTGTTTGTTGCACTGGAGAACGCGGTCAAGGGGATCGTGCCGTTTTCCGGACTGCTGGCGGTGATGAGCTGCGGCATCGCGGTCAACCGCCGCCGTCCGGAACTGGCCGCGCGGCTGTCGGGCAAGTATAACCGTCTGTGGGTTGCGGCGGAGGTGCTGTTGTTCGTGCTCGTCGGCGCGACGGTCGATATCGGTTACGCGGCGGCCGCAGGCGTGGCAGCGGTGCTGGTTGTGCTGGGTGCACTGGTGTTCCGTATGGTGGGTGTGTTCGTGTGCGTAGCAGGCACAAAGCTGACCCGCAAGGAACGGCTGTTCTGCATGCTGGCCTACACGCCCAAAGCGACAGTGCAGGCCGCGATTGGCTCGGTGCCGCTTTCAATGGGTCTGGGCTGCGGCCAGATTGTACTGACCGTCGCGGTGGTCGCGATCCTGCTGACTGCACCGCTCGGTGCATTTGCCATTGATCTGACCTACCGCAGATTGCTGGATACGCCGGATACATCGCAACAAACCGCATAACATGAAAAACCGGCTTGAGGAGTCTCAAGCCGGTTTTGTTTTACAGATCTAAGACTTGCTGACGCAACTTGTAGTGCATCAGCTTGCCGGTCGCCGTGTGCGGCAGTTCCTGCACAAGATGGTACTCGCGCGGCCATTTGTACGAGGACAACATCGGGCTGTGTACGCAGTAGTCCTTGAGTTCCTCGACGGTCAGGCTGTCGTCCGCCGGTACGACATACGCCGCGACAACCTCTCCGCGCAACTGGTCGGGGATGCCGATGACCGCGCTTTCCGCAACTTTGGGATGTGCGTCGAGCAGGGCTTCGATCTGGGTGGGGTAGATGTTTTCGCCAGCCGACACGATCATGTCGTCCTTGCGGCCGGAAACAGTAACAAACTCGTTCTCGTCCCACACGCCGACATCGCCTGTATATAACCAGCCCTTATAGAATTTCTGGGCGGTCATCTCGGGGGTGTTGTAATAGCAGCAGGCGCTCTTTGCAGGAGAACAGATGATGATCTCGCCCGGCGTCTCGCCGTCGTGCGGCACGGTTTCGTCGGGTTCGGCGTGCGTGCCGTCCTCATGGATGGCAACCAGCCGGACTTCGTCATCCGTGCACGAGCGGCCAGCCGACCCAGCCATGTCCGGCAGATCGAACGGGCGCAGGAAGGTGTTCCAGAAAGTTTCAGTCGTGCCGTAGCCGTTGAAGATGTTGGGCGTGAGCAGTTTCATATACTTTTCGCACGCGGCCTTGTCAAACGGCGCGCCCATCGTCACGATGCCGCGCAGTGCGGACAGGTCGGCGGGGTTGCGCTCCTGCGTGCGGGCAAGCATGGCGAGGATGGTCGGCACGCCGATCAGGAACGAAATTTTGTATTTTTCCGCATATTCAAGGCAGCGTTTGGGTGCGAAATCGCGCAGGATAACGACTTCACCGCCTGCGTACAGCGTCGGGCACGGGCCGCCCGAATGGATGCCGCCGCGGTGGAACCACGGGGTCATGTTCATCGTGCGGTCGGTGGGGCCGAGCGGGAAGTGCATCATCACATCGTGCGCGGACAGCACTTCGTTTACGTTGTTGATCGGCACGCCCTTGGGGCGGTTGGTCGTGCCCGAGGTATACAGCCGCGTCGTTTCATCGTAGATATGCGGCGCGAAATCGACCGGTGGGTTGGCTTCAGGCTGCGCGGCGACGTAATCGCCATACCGGGTATGGCCGTCCGGCGCCTGCGCGCCGCCTTTGTAGTCGACCATCACGACGCGCGCGGGCTTGCTTTCGCACATCCCGAGCGCCCCGGCGGACAGCGTGCCGAACTCCGCGTCATAAACGAAAACCTTGGGGCGGCTGTCGTCGATGACGAGGGCAATTTCGCCCGCGCCCTGCCGGTAGTTGACCGGGCAGGCGATCGCGCCGACCTTGTGCGCTGCCAAATAGCAGAACACAAACTCGGGCGAGTTGAGCAACGCGAACATCACCACGTCGTTTTTACCCACGCCGTCCGCACGCAGCGCGTGTGCGAGCCGGTTTACCTCGGCGTTAAGCTGGGCATATGTCCAGCGGCGGCCAGAGAGTGGGTCGTGCAACGCGGGGCGGCTGCCGAAGCGTGACACGTTGCGCAAAAAACCGCTTAGATAGGTAAACTGCGTTTCAAACGTGTCGCGGAACATGGTAACGTCATAGGTATACTGGTTTTGCAAAAAGGGTTCGCCTCATTTCTGGTAGTGGGAAACAATGATGCTGGAGTTCTGGCCGCCAAAGCCGAGCGAGTTGCTCATCGCGGCGGTGATATCGGCGCGGCGCGCTGTGTTGGGCACATAGTTAAGGTCGCAGTCCGGGTCGGGCGTCTCAAGGTGCAGCGTCGGCGGCAGGATGCCGGTCTCGATCGCCTTGATGCAGGCGATCGTTTCGGTCAAGCCGCCCGCGCCCATCAGGTGGCCGGTCGCCGACTTGGTCGAGGACACCGGCGGCGCGCTTTCCCGCCCGCCAAACACAGCCTTGACTGCGAGCGTCTCGGCCTTGTCGCCCAGCGGGGTAGAGGTGCCGTGCGCATTGATATAGCCGATGTCGGACGGCTGCATGCCGGCCTTTTGCAGCGCCAGGCGCATGCAGCGCGCCGCGCCCGCGCCGTCCGGGCAGGGGGCGGTGACGTGGTGTGCGTCCGAGGTGTTTGCCCAACCGGCAAGCTCGGCGTAGATGTGCGCGCCGCGTGCAAGCGCGTGCGCCTCCGTCTCGATCAGAAGCGCGCCGCCGCCCTCACCGATGACAAAGCCGTCACGTCCCGCGTCGAACGGGCGGCAGGCGGTCTCGGGGTCGTCATTGCGGCGGGACAACGCCTTGGCTTGAGACAGGCCGGACACGACGATCGGGCACAGGATGCTCTCGCCACCGACCGCGAGCATGGCGTCCGCCTCGCCTGCCAGCAGCAGCATCGCGCTGGCCAGAATGGCGTCGCCGCCCGCGGAACAGGCGGTGTTCACCGTCAGGCTCGGGCCACGGATACCGCGCGCGATCGCAATCTGCGCGGCGGCGATGTTGCCGATGGTCATCGGGACGAAGCGCGGTCCGACGCGGTGGCCCGCGTCAAATTCCTGCTGCGTGTGCGCGACCGTGGTTACGCCGCTCATCGCGGTACCCATGACGATGCCGATGCGCTCGGACTCAGGCTCGATGGTCAATCCGCTGTCTTCAAGCGCCTCCTGCGCTGCAACGAACGCGAACTGCATGAACGGGTCCATCGTGCGCGCCAGCGTTTTGGGCATGTGGTCGACCGGGTCGAAGCCTTTGAGTTCGGCTGCGATCTGCACGGGCAGCGCGGATGCGTCGAACCGCGTAATGCGGCCGATGCCGCAGCGTCCTGCCGTCAGCGCGTCCCAGTAGGCGGGAACGCCGATGCCGATGGGCGTAACTGCGCCTATGCCAGTGATGACCAGTCTGTTCTCTCTCATATTGTTTCCCCATTTTCTGTTCCCGCCATACATTCCCATCGCGGCAATTTTGTGCCGTCCGCAAGGCGGGAAGCAGGTGGATTAAATTTATTTTCGCAATTATTATACCAGAAAAAGGGCAAAAGTAAAAGTGCAATTCGAATCAGAAGTGCGCGTTATCCATTCACCTCGGCTGTGCGAAGCCGTTCAACGACTGTGTACCGTGTCGCGTTGCGGCCGGTGACGAGGGGGATCAAAAGCCCAAGCAGTATGAATATCGGCAGCAGGAGCAGGATTGGCAGCAGCGTGAAGCGGTAGGAGAAAAACCAGAAAACAGTCGAACAGCCCGCGCCGATAATCGGGCCGACCGTCACGCTCAACACAAGGCTGACCGCGAGCGCAAGCAGGGTGTAGTATACCCCTTCAAGCATCAGCATGCGTTCCAGCTGTTTGCCTGTCATACCGATGGATTGTAAAACCGCAAACTCATGCCGCCGCGTGATAATGCCGGTCAATACGGCGTTGAGGAAGTTCAAAACGCCGACCAAACCGATGATGAAGCTTAGCACGCCGCCCAGCGTCAGGAACATCGAGCGGAACCCCGCGAATTCCGCCTGATAGGTCTTTTTGCTTTCGTAATCGAAGAGCGGCTGCACGTTTTCTGTGTAATCGGCAAGGAAAGCCTCCATGCGGTCGGTCGCGTCGTCCGCGGTGTCAAACACATAGGTCATAACCGAGCTGGTCTGTGTATCCTGTTTGAATTGTTCTGCACCCAGCACGAACTGGTCGGCGCCGTAAAAGCGGTAGTCGATCGAGCTGGGGATGACCACCGCCGCGACAACGGTATAGTCCTTTTCACGGTAGGTTTTGGCACGCGAGCTGACGGCGCGCTCGCCCAGATAGGCCGTGTCGACCTCGTCCGGTGGGATCGCTTCGCCTGTGTCGGTGTAGTAGTATTCCCATTCCTCTACATAGCGCAGATGCACGGTGTCGCCCACCTTCGCCCAGTGGGACTGCGTTTCCGGGTCGCCGTAGTCGTCGGTGGTGTATACCGCTGCGACAGCGTTGGCGGTCGGGTCGGACAAGGCGGACAGGTCTCCGTCCAGCACGGTGATGCGCGAGAGGGGGAAGTCCTCCATGCCGTAGAGCTGTGCGCGGTCAGCCAGCAGACCGTCGTCCGTGCGTTCCATACCCGCGATCAACTGGTCGAGCGTTTCTTCGGTGTTCCACCTGCCCCAGCATTGACGGTACCAGTCCTCGGTGACAAATTGCTGTACGCCGGATACCTGTCCGTAGATGCGGCCGGAGTCTGTGATGCCGCCGACAGCGTCGATGTCCGCGATGACGTTTTCGGGCACGGTCTCGTCGGTTGAGGTGAAGCCCGCGCCGGTCTGGAAATAGGCCGCGTCGCCTACGATGAAATCAACGGCCGATTTATCTGCAAGGTATTTATCCATATCAAAGCCGATGGCAAAGGTGTAAGTCATCTGCATCAGCACGACCGCGAGTGCGAGCGAGATGACCGTGATGATGGTTTTGCCGCGGCTGCGGCCGAGGTTTGCCCACGCCATGCGCGGCAGGCGCGCACCGGCATGCTTAGGGGCAGCGTGTTTGCCGCGACGCACCCGGCGCGGGCGCACACTCGCGTCGGTGTAGCGCACGGCTTCGACAGGTGAGACGCGCGCGGCCATTTTCCCCGGTTTGTGGCAGGAGATACGCACGGTCAGCAGCGAAAAGATTGCCGCACCGATAAAAATCAGCGGATTGCAGGATACAAAGGTGTCGGTGTAGGACGTTTGCTTCATGATAACCGGCGTCAGCCAGACGCCGACGGCAAAGCCGACCACCCAGCCGAGCGGGATGCCTGCGAGCGACAGCAGGAACGCCTGCCGCCGGATGATGCGACGGATCTGTTTACCGGTCGTGCCGATGGTTTTGAGCAGGCCGTAAAAGCGGATATCGTGCGTCACCGAGATCTGAAACACATTATAGATGATCAGATAGCCGGTGAACATAATGAGCAGCAGCATGGCGGTGAGCGCAATGATGGTCATGGGATCGGCTGCGGCGTCAATCTGCGCGGCCGAGTAGCCCCAGTTGACGCCGATCGCGATATAGTTTTCTGCGTTTGGGTCGTCGCACTGGTAGCCGTGGTTTGCCAGCACCTGCTCGGCCTTTTCGCGGATGCCGAAGTCGCTGTCGAACATCATATCCAGATGCCATTTGCCGGTCTGGCTCTGGGGCGCGCCCGTGGAAAGTGCGCATAGTTCCTCAGCTGCCGAGCGCGGCAGGAGGACGTTGGACGCGACGATCGCGCTGTCGTACTCCCACCAGCCGGAGAGGGTGAAGGTGCGCTCGACATATTGTGTGCCTTGCGTATTTTCATCAATGCCGATTGGGATGGTGAACTTTGCGCCCACTTTTGGCTCGACGCCGAGCAATGCAAGCACGCGGGTGTCGGTTGCGGCCTCGTCTGTGCCCTCGCGCGGCAGACTGCCTTCGACCGGTTCAATGAAATAGTGTTTTGCCTCGTTTTCGTCCATGTAGCTGATCTCGACGTGGCTTTTGTTAAACGGTGGTTCGTCACCCGTCATGCCGATGAACAGGCGCGCGCCGGTTTCCTTGGCCAGTGGGTCGTCCTGAAGCTCAAGAAGCTGTTCTTCACTCAGGTTTTTAAACGTGGCGTGCATATCGCCGCCCGCCTGCCGGAAGTTCTGCTGTTGGAAAGAATAGTTGATGGACGCGCCGATCGTAAAGAGCGAGGTAAACAGCACGGTCGTCAGCGCGATGGCAAGCACGGCGACGATGTTGCGCGTTTTTGCCGCTTTCAAGCTGCGGTCGGACAGGCGGCGGATACATTTGCGGTTGGATACCTTGAGCATGTCGCGCACCCCCTCACGAATGGACGATTTTGCCGTCCTCAATGCGGACGATGCGGTGCGCCAGCTGGGCGATTTCCTCGTTGTGGGTGATCATCACGATGGTCTGGCCGAATTTCTCGCCCGTCACCCGCAAAAGCGCCAACACGTCCTGACTGGTGCGGCTGTCAAGGTTGCCGGTCGGCTCGTCGGCCAGCAAAATCGCGGGCTTGGCTGCGAGCGCGCGTGCAATCGCGACGCGCTGCTGCTGGCCACCGGACAGCTGGCTGGGCAGGTTTTGCAGCTTGCTTTCCAGCCCGAGCGTGTGGATGATGTCGTCCAGATAGCTTTTGTCTATCGTGCCGCCGTCCAACTCGACCGGCAGAACGATATTTTCATATACGCTGAGCACGGGCACAAGGTTATACGCCTGAAAGACAAAGCCGATGCTGCGGCGGCGGAAGATGGTCAGCGCATCGTCCCCCAGTGCAAAAATATCGCTGCCGTCGATGAATACCTTGCCGCTTGTCGGCCGGTCCAGCCCGCCGAGCATGTGCAATAGGGTGGATTTGCCCGAGCCGGATGTGCCGACCACGGCGACAAACTCGCCGTGCGCCACCGAAAGCGAAACGCCGTCGAGCGCGCGTACTTCCGCGTCACCCGAGCCGTAAACCTTGCGCAGGTCTTGTGTCTGTAAAACCGTCATAAGTCTGTGCCTCCTGAAAAAAAGTCTGTATCGCACCGCGTGTTTGGGTACGATACAGACGATACCACTGTATTCTGTCCAGAGCCTTTCCAAAATCGAACAGTTTTGTCACATTTGCTCGGGCGGTTCGATTGGGCGCGACAGGAACAGCGAAAATGTGCTGCCCGCGCCCGGACGCGAGGATACTTTGATATAGCCGCCGTTTGCCGCGGCGATCTCACGCGCCAGATATAGGCCAAGCCCAACGCCGGGCGCGTCGTGTGCGGCGGGCGCGCGGTAGAACCGCTCGAACACGCGGGCGGACTCGTCCTCGGTCAGGCCGATGCCGGTGTCAGTCACATCAATGCGGCAGAACAGTTCGTACGGCACGACCGATACGGTCACCGACCCGCCCGCGGGCGTATATTTGATCGCATTATCCAGCAGGTTGCCGAGCGCTTCCCCCGTCCATTTGCAGTCGAAGCAGGCGGACGCGTCAACGTCAGTGCCGGACAAGGTTATGCCCTTGGCCTGCGCTTTGGGTGCGGCCTCGTCCAGTGCGTCCGCGACCAGTGCCGCCACGCTATCCGCTTTGGGGTGGACGGCGATCACACCGGTTTCCAGCCGTCCGGCTTTGACCAGTGCTTCGATCAGAAAACGCAGTTTGTCCGCCTGCGCAGACAGCGCCTGCACGCAGTCGCGGCAGTCGTCCGGCAACGGTTTATCGCCCAGCAAGGCGGCATACAGCAGAATGTTGGAGATCGGCGTTTTGGTTTGGTGGGAGATATCCGCAATAAGCGCCTGCACGCGCGCCTGTTGCTCGGCAAGGCGCGCCTTGGTTACGCCGCTACCCTCAAGGTAGCGCCGCATTTTCGCTTCGACCGCGGACAGACGGCTTTCATCAAAGTGGGAAGCCGCAAAGGCGCCTGCAATCGCCTCGTCCAGCATGTGGTCGAGCATGTCCATGGTGCGGCGTAAGCGGTACCGGTCAAAAAGGATGATAGCGGCCGCCAGCAGTACGGCGCTGAGTGCGATGAACCATGGTATCATGCGTCTACCGCCCAGCCGTAGCCCACGCCGTACACGGTTTTGATCGGTGCGGCCGCACCCAGCTTGCGCCGTAGCCGCCCAACGGTGACCGATAGTGCGTTTTCGTCCACATATTCCGCGCCGTCTGTCCAGATACGGTCGACCAGCGTGCCGCGCGGCACGGTATGCCCACGGTTTTCGACCAGCAGGCGCAGTAACCGCTGCTCGGTCTGTGATAGCTGCACGGCGCGCCCGCCGGCGGTGAAGGTGAGCGCGTCAAAGTTGAACACAAAGCCGTCCTGCTGAAACACAGCGGCGGGTTTGGCCGGGGAGGCGCGCCGCAGCGCGGCGTCTACCCGTGCGCGCAGCACGGCCAGCGAAAAGGGCTTGGTGATATAATCGTCTGCGCCCAGCGTCAGGCCGGTGACGATATCGGTTTCGAGGTCGTTGGCGGTCAGCAGGATGACCGGCGGCCCGTCCGCTGTGCGGATCTCCTCAAGCAAGGTAAGCCCCGAGCCGTCGGGCAGGTTAATATCGAGCAGGGCGAGCGAGAAGCTGTGTTCGCGTAGCGCTTGCCGCGCCTCGGCGCAACTACGCGCGAGCGTGCAGCTGCGTGTGCCGTCCGACAGCGCAAGCACCAGCCCGCGGCCGAGTGCCGCGTCATCTTCGACGATCAAAATCTGGTTCATGGGGGATCACCTCTCGCCTTATTGTAGCACAAACCCCGCGCGCCTGCCAATGGGCAGGCGCGCGGGGTGGGTAAGGGGATTACGGTTCGGGGAATTGCAGGCTGCGCAGCACAAAGTCTACGTCGTCGGTCGTTTTGAGCTTGTTCATCAGCGCATCGTCCTCAAGCACCGAGCAGATATTGCTCAGCAGGTCGATGTGCTCTTCGCCCACACCCGCGATGCCGAACACCAGATTGGCCTTTTCCTCGCCAAACGGTGTGCCCTCCGGGTATTGCAACACAACGATGCCCGACTTCTTGACGCGCGCCTTTTGCGCGGCTGTGCCGTGCGGGATGGCGATACCCATACCGATATAGGTAGTGACCAGTTCTTCACGCTCCAGCATGGCGTCGATATAGGACTCGTCGACACAGCCCTGCTCGACCAGCAGGCGGCCGGCGGCGCGGATGGCGTCCTCTTTGGTGGTCGGTGCAAGCCCCAGCTTGATGCCGGAAGCAAGCAGCAGGTCGGTACCCGCCGGTTTGGATGGCACGGCATCCTGCGGTGTGGAAGCTTGGCCAGATGTGCCTTGCGCGGTCAGTGCATCATACAGTGTGTCAAGGTTGGGGTCGGCAAGGAAGTTGTCAAGCGTGACCAGCTGCGCCTGCGGCGCGCACTTGCGGGCGCGGTCGGCCAAAATGCGCTGGCAGACGACCACATCAGCGTCAGAAGGGATGTTGTCCACACTCGTGTTGGTCACGGTCAGGTCGGGACGCGCTGCCTTGATACGGTTGCGGAACTTGGTTGCGCCCATAGCGGACGAGCCCATGCCCGCATCGCATGCAAAAACGACCTTGCGCACACCCTCGCCCTTGGCCTGCGCCGCCGGGACGGTCTGCCCCTTGGCCTCGGCTTTCATCTGCTGCATCTTGTCCTGCGCTTCGTTCAGGTTCTTCGCACCCGCCATCTTGACAATGGGCGAGGCGATCAGGAAGGATACCGCCGCCGCAATCGCTACGCCGATCCAGCTGATGAGGATGCCGTCCTTGGGGGACATCATGGTGAACGCGATGATCGAGCCGGGCGCCGCCGGGCCGTTTAGGCCCGCGCCCATCATGGAGAAGAAGAAGATCGCGCAGGCGTTGCCGACGATCGGCGCAATGATGACCGCCGGGTTCATCAGGATGTACGGGAAGTAAATTTCATGGATGCCGCCGAGGAAATGGATGATGATCGCGCCGGGCGCCGAGCCTTTGGTCGTGCGGTCCTTGGAGAAGAACATGTATGCCAGCAGCACGCCGAGGCCGGGGCCGGGATTGGTTTCCAGCATATACATAATCGACTTGCCAGCCGCTGCGACCTGCTCCGCGCCGATCGGCGTAAATACGCCGTGGTTGATGGCATTGTTAAGGAACAGCACCTTGGCAGGTTCGAGGAAGATGGACACAAGCGGCAGCAGACTACGCTCGACGAGGAAATTGACGCCTGCGGACAGTACGGTCAGGATGGCGCTCATCACAGGGCCGACCGCATAGTAGCCGATAATCGCCATCACCATGCCGAAGATACCGACCGAGAAGTTGTTAATCAGCATTTCAAAACCGGCAGGCATGCGGTTTTCCATCAGCTGGTCGAACTTTTTGATGACCCAGCCCGCGAGCGGGCCCATAATCATCGCGCCCATCAGCATCGGCTGGCCGTCCGTGCCGCCAACGCCTGCGATGCAGCCCATCACGGCGATTGCGCCCATGACGCGGCCACGGTCGCCGCCGACCATCTTGCCGCCCTGCGCCGCGATCAGCACGGGCAGCAGGTAGGTGAGCATGAACGGCTGAATGGAGGCCAGGTCGGCGTTCGGCACCCAGCCGGTGTCGATGAACAGTGCGGTGATAAAGCCCCAAGCAATGAAAGCGCCGATATTCGGCATGACCATCGCGCTGAGGAATTTACCGAAACGGGCGATTGCGTTTTTCATAACGAAAAGCAGCTCCTTTTTCTCTTTTGTCAGCACCGCATGGAACGGATTTCCGGCGCGGTGCGCTCCCTTAGCTCTCTTTTATGGTGCCGTCTGTATGTAGGCTTCCACAGGCGGCGGCGCTTTCGTTTTGTGCTTTTATTGTATCGGGCGGACGGTGCAAAGGCAAGCGGGAGTTATGGCACTGTTGTCCATCTTCGCCGGTGCCAATCGCCGGGGTTCTGTGCATCTTGCCCGGTTGCAAGCGGATGCTTTGGCATTTTTGCCGAAGCATCCTGCCGCTTTGCCGCATGCTGCGCAGATTTGGCACTATCCATCGTGGGCAAAATTGCAGAGGCTTCGTCCCCTGCGTGGGCATGTACTTTTGCAGCACGGCTGTGATATAATGGGAAAAAAGCAACAGGGAAGGGGGTGCAGCATATGGCACAGCAATCATCGTTGCCCTTGCTGACCGATAACGGGCGCAAGCTGATCCGCAAGCTTGCCGACCTACCGTCGGTTTGGCTGACGGCCGCAGCGCTCGGGGAGAGCGTGGGCGTCAGCCGTCGCACGGTTATGCGTGAGCTGCCGGGCATGGAAAAATGGCTCAAAGCAGCAGGCTTCCGTCTGGTGCGCAGCCCGGGACAGGGGATGCGGCTGGAAGAGGAGGAACAACGGCGCGCCGCGTTGCGTGCGCTGGTCGGCGGGGGCGTCGTACTCTCGAAAAATGAACGCATCGACCGCCTGCTCACGCTGCTGTTTGCGGCGGGTGGACCGGTCAAGACGCAATGGTTGGCCGAGCGGCTGGATGTGTCCGAGCACACGCTTTCGGGCGATTTGAATGCGGCAGCGGACTGGCTGCTGGCGCGGGACGTGACGCTCATGCGGCGCGCGGGCGTAGGTGTTTGGCTGGAAGGCACACCGGAAAGTCTGCGCCGCGCAATGGGCGTGCGCCTACGGCCGCAGCTGACCCAGATGGACTGGCAGCAGTTCCTTGAAAGCCGTCAGGGCGGCACGACGCTCGACCTGCTCGACCGGCAGGATATGCAGACGGTCGCGCGTGTGTTGCAGGGCTTTGAGCGCCGCGGGCGCTTTGTGTTCAGCGACAGCGCATTCGTTGCGCTCGTGCTGCACCTGACGCTGCTTGCCGGGCAGGTGCGCAGCGGCACGTTGTCTGCCGAAGGGCCGCGTGACACCGCAGGGCGGGATGCGGCGGCGTTGCTGCTCTCGGTTGAGGGCACGCTGGGTGTGCGCCTGCCTGCGGGCGAAGCGGCCTATCTGGAGCGGTATTTGCAGGCTGCCACGGGCGAACAGGACTGGGACGATCCGCAGCAACTTCAGGTCAGCCAGCTGGCCGCCCTGCTCATCCAAGGTATGGAGCGCGAAACAGGCGTGACACTAACCGGCTTTTCCACCTTCCGTGCCGACCTGTGCGCTCATCTGCGCCCCATGCTGCTGCGCATCACGCGCGGTGAGCGCATTGAGAACCCACAGCTGGACGCGGTGCGTACGCAGTATCCCGCGCTATGGGACGCGGTGCGGCTGGTGTGTGGTGAGGCCGCGCGCACGCTGCGTCTGCCGCCCATTCCGGATGAGGAAGCAGGGTTCCTCGCCATGCACTTCGGCGCGGTGCTTGAGGAATGTGAGAAAGCGCGCCGCCGTCTGCGCGCGGTCGTGGTCTGCCCGATGGGACTGGCGACCAGCCGCTTCCTGACCAGCCAGCTTGACCGGGAGTTCCCGCTCATCGCAGTCGAGCGTATGTGCCCGATGCGCGGGCTGGACACCGACGCGCTGCGCCGCGAGGGCATCGGCCTGATCCTGTCGACCGTACCGCTACACGTCGATTTCCCGCACATCGTGGTCAGCACTGTGTTGCAGGAAAAAGACCGTATCCTGCTGCAAAATGCGATAGACAGCTTCCAGCGGCAGGCTTCCGCGCCTGTTCAGGCGGCGCCGCCCACAGCCGACCTGCGTTATACCGGCGCGTTGAGCGCTTGTGTAGTCGACTTGCTCGATACTTTGGCTGTGCGCGAGGTGTCCGCACCGCGATCCCGGCGTGATTTGATTCGTCACGCTGCACGGCTATTTTGCAATACACCCGCAGGGGCGCGCCGCGTAGAGGATGCACTGGTGCGCCGCGAGGCGTTGGGTGATACTTATATTGCACCGCTGCGCGCGTTATTGTTGCACTGCAAAACCGACGCCGTGACCGGTTGCCGTCTGGGTTATCTGCACCCGGCACGGCCGCTGGCTGAGGATGGGCACGACATACAAGGCGCGATCGTCATGCTCGCACCGGACGGCCCCGAACCCGTCTGGCAACAGGTCATGCAGCAGGTCAGCGCTGTGCTGATCGACCGTCCGGAACTCGTCCGGGCACTGCACACGGGCGATTGCGCGCAGGCTGCCGCGCTACTGGAAGCTGAGCTTGGCTGCCGCCTGCAAAGCGGCTTGACCGGGCGATAACGCCCCGCTCCTTTGTTTTGCCGCCCGCCGGTGTTTCCGGCGGGCTTTTTGCATTCTGCAAGTGCTCTTTGTGAAATCTTCATAAAAACGAAAGTTAAAAACTGTTGTTTCAACAATTGAAAAGCGGAATAATTGTTGGTACTATAATAACAGGCTTTCGTTTTGAATATGGACGGTGTGGCTGTGCGCCGCATCAGCAGGAGGTAATGAAGTGATCTATACCGTAACACTCAACCCCGCACTGGATAAAACCGTCGAGATCCCGGACTTCACGCTCGACGCGGTCAACCGCATTACGACCTTGCGCACCGACCCCGGCGGCAAGGGATTGAATGTGTCCAAGGTCATCGCCAAACTCGGCGGGGCAAGCACGGCCATCGGCGTGCTGGGCGGCACGACCGGCCGACGCATCGCGGACGCGATGGACGCTTTGGGCGTCCAGACCGATTTCACCTTTGTGGAGGGGGAAACCCGTACCAACCTCAAGGTAGTTGATCCCGCCCGCCACACCAATACCGACCTGAATGAACCCGGCCTGACCGTTACGCAGGATGTGCTGGACGGCATGCTGGCGGCGCTGACCGCCAAAATCCAGCCGGGTGACATCGTTGTCCTGTCGGGCAGCCTGCCCAAAGGCGCGCCGGTAGACACCTACGGCGTGTGGACAGCCGCTTGCCGGGACGCAGGCGCGCGCGTATTCCTTGATGCGGATGGCGAAGCACTGTATCATGGGCTGGAAGCAAAGCCGTATCTTGCCAAGCCCAATAACCACGAGCTGTCCCGTCTGACCGGCCATCCGCTGGATACGGTGGATAGCCTGCTGGCCGCTGCGCGCGATATGGTTGCGCAGGGCGTGGAGCGCGTGGTGGTCTCGATGGGAGGGGACGGCGCGCTGTTTGTCAGCAAAACCGCCGCCTACCGCGCCGAGGGGCTGAAAGTTCCTGTTGGCAGCACGGTCGGTGCGGGTGACAGCATGGTTGCCGCGCTTGCTTTCGCCGCCGCACAGGGGATGGACGACGGCGAAACCGTCGCGCTGTCCGTCGCAACCAGCGCCGCGAATGTCATGTGCAGCGGTTCGCAGGCCGCTGAGCGCAGCGCGGTCGACGAATTGCTGCCGCGCGTGACCTATCATGCACTGTAATTTTTGCAACGTACTTTCATTTCAAAATAACATCTGTTAAAATAAAAGGAGAGTCTGCCATTATGAAAGCAAAAGCTGTCCGTTTGCACGCCGCCAATGATCTTCGTCTGGAAGAATTTGAACTGCCCGAGATCAAGGACGATGAGATCCTTGTCAAAGTCATTTCCGACAGCATCTGCATGTCCACCTATAAGTGCGCGATTTTGGGCACCAAGCATAAGCGCGTCCACGAGGATGTGGCCGAGCACCCGGCTATCATGGGGCACGAGTTTGCGGGCGATATCGTCAAGGTTGGCGCAAAGCATGCCGATAAGTTCAAGCCCGGCATGAAGTTTACTTTGCAGCCCGCGCTCAACTACAAGGGCACGATGTGGTCGCCCGGCTACTCCTATGAGTTCTTTGGCGGCGACGCGACCTACTGCATCATCCCGGCTGAGGTTATGGAACTGGGCTGTCTGCTCGAGTACAAGGGCCGCGCCTACTATGAGGCGTCGCTGGCCGAGCCGATGAGTTGCAGCATCGGTGCCTTCAATGCCTGCTTCCACACCCGTATGGGCGTGTATGAGCACGATATGGGTATCCGCGAGGGCGGCAAGCTTGCCATCCTGGCTGGTGCAGGCCCGATGGGGCTGGGCGCACTGACTTACGCGCTGCACCGCGATGTGCGTCCGTCCATGATCGTGCTGACGGATATCAACGCCGACCGTCTTGCTCGTGCAGAGCAGCTGTTCCCGGTCGAGGAAGCCGCCAAGGACGGCATCGAGCTGCATTTTGTCAACACCGCCGAGATGGCTGACCCGGCGGCCGAGTTGCGCGAGCTGACCGGCGGCACCGGCTTTGACGATGTGTTCTGCTACGCCCCGGTTGCGCAGGTCGCGGAGCTGTCGAGCGATGTGCTCGGCCGCGATGGCTGCCTGAACTTCTTTGCCGGCCCGACCGACCCGAAGTTCTCGGCTATGCTCAACTTCTACGATGTGCATTACAACTCCACCCACGTCATCGGCACGACCGGCGGCAACACTGCCGACATGATCGAGTCGCTTGAACTGTCGGCTGCCGGACGCATCAACCCGGCTGTTATGGTTACCCACATCGGCGGTTTGGACGCTGCGGCGGACACCACGCTCAACCTGCCCAAAATTCCGGGCGGCAAGAAGCTGATCTATACCCATATCACCATGCCGCTGACCGCGATCGACGATTTCCGCGCCAAGGGAGCAGAGGACGCGCGCTTCACCGCGCTGGCCGATATCGTCGACGCGCATGACGGCCTGTGGTGCGCCGAGGCGGAGGAATATCTGCTCGCAAACTGGGTAGAGGAATAACGAATATACGAAAGGGGCGCATGCGTCATGCAGGAACGCCGGGAAAAAATCGTCGAACTGGTCAACCGTCTGGGTACGGTCAGTTTCGCGCAGCTCAAGGCCGCGTTCCCCGATGTATCCGAAATGACGCTGCGCACCGATCTGAAGGCGCTCGATGAGGAGCGGCGGCTGGTGCGCGTCCATGGCGGTGCCAAATCGGTGGAGGTCGTCGTCGGCACGGATGACTTTCTGCTGCGCCGCGCGCTGCGCTGCGCGCCCGAAAAGGCACAGATCGCGCAAAAGACACTGGCGCTGCTGCGGCCGGATATGACGATCTACCTCGACTCGGGCAGCACGACGACCGCGCTCGCCCGGCTGATCCCGGACGAACGGTTTCAGATTTTCACCAGCAGCCTGTCGTGTGCGAATGAGCTGCTGCGGTTGACCCGCGCACGGGTGTTCCTGCCCGGCGGCTTTGTCAACCGGTATAGCCAGAGCCTGTGCGGCATAGAAGCTGTGCGCACAGTCGGCCGCATCAACTTTGACCTTGCGCTGATCGGTACGACCAGTTTTTCTGACAAAACCGGCTTTTCCTGCGGCATGGAGGAGGAAGCGCAGCTCAAGCGTGCGGTTATCGCGCAGGCTGAGCAAAGCTATGTCCTGATGGACGCAGGCAAGGTCGGCCTGACGAGTGCCTTTTCCTTTGCGACCCTTGACGAGGTCGATGGCATCGTCTCGGATGACGGCTTACCTACCGCGCTGGCAGATGCCTGCCGTGCCCGCGGCAAGCAGGTGCTGTGACCATTTCGGCGGCGTCTCCTTTCCCCTTTCACGCCGCCGTGGACATAGATGCAGAGTAGAACATCCCCGATGTATGGTATCGGGGATGTTTTGATGATATAGTGCAGTTTATTACAGAGCTTATGCTCGGGGGATGATAGGGTTTTGAAAAGATCAAAATTCAAAACATTTGCAAATCAAATGCAGCCTGTATTTCGACAGGTGACGTACTGTTTTGCGTTTTTAAATAACAAAAATACAGAATTTTATAAATTTCAAAAAAGCCTTGACATAGTGGGGGATATCGGCTATAATATATTTCGTCGCCAGCGAACGGGCGACGCGGGAAAGTAAGCATGGCGGTATAGCTTAGTTGGCTAGAGCGTCCGGTTCATACCCGGAAGGTCATTGGTTCAAGTCCAATTACCGCTACCATTTTCCCTTGGCCCGTTGGTCAAGCGGTTAAGACACCGCCCTTTCACGGCGGTAACGCGGGTTCGATTCCCGCACGGGTCACCATATGGAAGTTTAGCTCAGCTGGGAGAGCATCTGCCTTACAAGCAGAGGGTCAGCGGTTCGAGCCCGTTAACTTCCACCAACAAAAAAACTTGCATTATCCTTGTGGTAATGCAAGTTTTTTTGTTTTATATTGATGTTTTGTTCAAAATTTACAGCCGTGCGCTGGCAAATATCTCGAATTTCTCGTGTGTATTGGTGTCAGATAAGCACGGCTTTTTTCTGTTCGTGCCACTGCGTTTTTGCATATTTGCACGGGGCAGGAGAGGTTTGGATCATATCCCTTTGCATGGTACTTGCGCAGGAACAACGGTGTTGTGGCTGGAGCGGCCATCAGCGCCAACTCACCTGAAAGCAGGTTCTTCATATCGCGTCCGCGCGTGACAGTATACTTCTCTCCGGGACTGTGGGCGTAGTCGTTCTTGCGCAGATCAGATAGCCTCTCCTCCATGCATCCCAGCTGGCGGGTGATGCCTTCGCACTTGCGCTTGGCGCGGGTCTCGGTACGGAAGTAGTCCGACGTGGCGTCCACCAGCATCTTTTTGCCACAGTCCGGACAGGTAAAACCGCGCTTTATCGCGTTCCAGCCGGGGCATATAGCCGTCCCGTGCGGTTTCCTTGGACAGTACGACAAAGATCGTGCGGCTGCTGCGGACATATGGGACGGACAAAGGACAATGTGCAGGCACTTGCGCTGCTTCTGTATAGTGATGCACGCAGAAGATCAACTCATAAGCGCTAAAACGCTAAAGGTTGTTTGTGATGCACTCATTTGCTGATTAGAAAATAACAAGTTCCGTTTAATATAAATATAAACGAAAATAGTATTACACTCTGGCCACGCAGCTTTACTTGCCCACTGTAGCAGAGTATTCGGTCAGTGTGATTTAAATCTATTCGTTTTTCCCTGATTCATCGCTTTTGAGGGGTGCGTTCTTTCATTCCATCATGATCTCATTGTCGGACAGGCGATATAACTCGGCCTGATGCGCTGTTCGAATGCGGCGATCCCAATTTTTTTCATAATCCGCAGCAAAATAACAGGAATACAGGATATCCAGAAGCAAATGGGTTGAGACCTCGGTTGTGAAATTCCCGATTTTGGAGTACAAGCGCTCGCGCGTGGTCATGTGCAGCACACATTCTGCCTTTTCAATGATTGGATTCTGCCCCAATCCGGTAAGCAGAATGATGGGCACTCCCTCCTCGTACAAAATGCGCATGGCATCCACGATACGCTGGGTCGTACCCGAATAAGACACAACAATCGCACAGTCGTCCGGTGTGGCAGCCATCAGCGTACATAACAACTCCCCCTGATTTGCTTCCAGAATTACGTTTTTCCCAAGACGCTGCATTTGATGCTTGAATTGATAGGTGCAGTCAAGCGAGATGCTGACACCTACGAGATAAACGTTACGCGTACGGAGAAGGCAGTTTACCGCTTTTTGCAGCATGTGATAGTCCAGCAGGGCGATAGTATCCTGAATGCTCTCCTGCTGGAGCGTTGCGATCTTATTGGCGATTGTGGCCGGACTGCTTCCGGGGGAAAAAGGACGGTTAGCATCGATTTGCTGGAAATGCCGCTCCACATAATCCTGCTCGTCCAGAAAGGCATCTATAAAGTCGGCCCAGCCTTCGAAGCCTAACCGCTGTCCCAGCCGCACCAGCGTCGGCGGCGTAGTGTAACACTCAGAGGCGATTCGCCGGGTAGACAGCCCGCGCACGGCGCTGCCCTGCGCAAGCAGATATTGCACTACACCAGCCTCTGCGTGCGGCAGGTGCATTTCCTTCATTTTCTGGTTCAGCAACATGGATGGTATCCCCCTTCCTTTTTAATTGTAACGAATTCTGTGCTCGTTTTCAAGGCAGAATGACGAACGTTTGAAACGGTTGTTACAGTCTTTTCGGTGCTGGAAAACCGGAAAACAAAAGGCTTTGCCATCGAACCAAGCGACCCGCATGTATATGCTCCGTTTGACGGCACGGTCATCCAGACCATGGAGTCCAAACATGTGGTTGGCCTATGCTCCAACGACGGAGTAGAGGTGTTGATCCATGTGGGTATTGATACGGTCGACATGAACGGGACGGGCTTCACGCTGCATTGTGCTGAAGGAGATCAGGTAAAGCGCGGTCAGTTGCTACTCACCTTTGATGCCAAGGCGATCGAAAAAGCCGGACACCCGACTATCACCGTGGTGATCGTTACCAATACCGATAACTACAAGTCGGTGAATATGGAAAAAGACGGCGCCGTATCTGCGATGGATTGTGTATTGACCGTCGGCTCCTGAAGTAATACAAAGAAGCACTCCGCAGAAGTCCTTTGCGGAGTGCTTACTTTGATTTGTTTTGAGAGGGTGTTATCATCATGTTATCTGTTTTGATCCCGCTGCCAGCGCTATTCGCAGGGGTGGTACAGGGTGTTACTGGATTTGGTGCAGGAGTCTTGCTCATGCTGTTTTATCCGCTTTGGTTTAGCATTGCGCAATCATCCGCCATGAGCCAGTTCCTATGCACCGTGCTGTGCTTGTCCATCGTGCTGAGATATCGCCAGCATGTGAATCTGAAACAGTGCCTACTACCGATAGCATTTTATTTCCCCATTTATTTTATAGCGTTGCAGTGCGCCATCTCCATAAATATCGACCGCCTCAAGCCTGTGCTGGGCGTTTTCCTAATCCTGCTATCGGTTTTCCTTCTCTACGGTTCAGATCGTATCTACATCCGTCAAGGCGTTCGCTCAGCAATGGTTTGCGCGCTGCTCAGCGCGGTAGTAGATGCCTTTTTTGGCATCGGCGGCCCGACAATGGTGGTGTATTTCATGGCGACCATATCCGATAAGCGCGAATATCTGGGCACCATTCAATCTTTTTTCCTCGTGACCAGTCTGTACGGTACCGTCATGCGTATCTGGAAGGGACAACTCACAGGAAACCTGATTCCGTTGTTATTACTGGCGGCGGTTGCTTTATTGCTTGGCTCCTGGATTGGCGGCAAATTCGTGGAGCGTATTGACGCTTCAAGAATGAAAAAAATTGTCTATGGATTGATTGGCATCGCCGGGTTTATCACTGTTGTGATAAACCTGGGGACATAATACCGACAGATTGTTTGTGATAAGAACTAAATAGGGGCGATTCGGTTTGTTGAATCAAAATAACGTTACTGATAAGATGCTTTGCAATACGATAATTGGAAGAATCTGAACTGGTCGAGTTAAGAACTGCGTAGAGTCCGTTACGCAGTTTTTTCATGTTTGAACCAACCTTTCAACGCAATGCGGATTATGCAGTATAAGGTTTACAACTAAGGATTAGATATATTTATTATACATAAAGCCAAATAATATTGATACTTTACAAGCAGAGAGTCAGCGGTTCGAGCCCGTTAACTTCCACTGTCCATATATCGCAGCCGTGGAAGGATGTACGAGAAGAACAGCAATAGACTAAACGATGCGCCGATTGCATCCGAAATGGTGCCGGCCAGAAATACATATTGGATATCCAGCAGATGTGGCAGCACAAAAATGCAGGCGAGATAGACCAGCTTGCGGAATACGGACAGCGGAAGGGCATAGCGCACCAGCCCCATTGCGGTCAAACCGTCGACCAGTGCATATTGCACGGCCACGCCAATCAGCGCAAAGGTATATAGCCGCAATGCGCTTGCAGCCATCGTATGTAGGCTGCCGTCCTGCAAGAACAGACCCGCGAAAACCTGCGGAAACAGCTGTACGCTCAGTTGCATCAGGCCGATATATAAGGCGCAAAGCGCAAACACATAGGCGAATGCCTGCCGTATCTTGGGGAAATTGCGTGCGCTGTAATGGTAGCTGAAAATCGTGCCACAGCCCGAGGTGATGCCCTGCGCGGGGCAGAATACAATGGTCAGGAAGCTTTGCACAACGGTTGCGCAGGTGATGAGGCAGTCACCCTGCACCGCGCCACCATATTTGCGCAGCACAATATTCAGCAGAATAATGATAAGGTTGTCCAAAATCGTGATCAAAAAGGACATGGAGCCGATGGTCACAATGCGGCGGCACAGCGCACCCTGTAACCGGTGTAGGCTCAGCCGTACCGGCATATTGCGGCGGCGCAGCTGGAAAATCACATAGATTGCCATGCAGGTTTGTGCTGTGACGGTAGCAACGGCAGCGCCCGCCACCCCCATGTCCAGTCCGAAAATCAGCAGGGGATCGAGAATTAGGTTGGCGCCTGCACCAATCACGACCGAGATCATGCCTTGTTTGGCAAAACCTTGCGCGAGTAAAAACTGGTTTAGTCCCACGCTGCACAGTGAAGCAACCGTGCCGCACAGGTAGATGGTGAAATAGCTTTGTGCATAAGGATACATTGCATCACTGCACCCGAGCAAATAGAGCACCGGTCGCCGGAACAACAGCAGCAACACAGTCACCACGGCCGCAATACCGAGCAAGAGCAGTAGTGCGTTGCCGAGGATGGCTCGGGCGCGTTTTTCATCCTTTTGGCCCAGACTGATACTCATGGCGGAGGCACCGCCGATGCCGACCATATAGGCGAAAGCGGTGACCGCAGTCAGCATAGGCGCACATATACCGATTGCAGCTAACGCGATGTCCCCTGTTCCCGGAATGCGGCCGACAAAAATGCGGTCGACAATGCTGTATAGAATGTTGAAAAACTGGCCGAACATCGCGGGGATGCCCAGACGCAGCACCAGATGCCGCACCGTATGTTGTTCCAGCAAGCGAGCGGTCGAATGAGATTGTTCCATAGCGGTAATTTAATACAGGCGCACTTCGATTTGTACGCCATCCTTCCTAAAAAATGGGGCCTATGGCTGTGCAGATGACACAAACTAACGTTTATCTTACCACAATCGTGCATTGCTGTATAGATGGATTTGATTGCAGATTCATCTTGTTGCAAAACAATGCTATTGAAATCTTTGAGGATACAGCGCAAGACTGATGTGCAAAATTAAACTTTTTGGAGAAAAAAGCTCGTCTTTTTGATAAGACGAGCTTTTTTTTATGCCCAGAAAGGTGGTCTAAACAAGCCCTGTTCTAAAAGGTATACCTTTTGGAACAGGGCAGCTGGACTGATTTTTTATGCATCTAATCACTTTTTCGGCGCAAGGAGGGAAAACTTAAGCCCTTTTTTCAAAATTCCTGCCATCTCCATTTTGTGACAAAAGGTATACTTTTTGGAACAAATTCGACACAGGTCGACATTGCTGCCGGTACTGTATATGCATCCCAAGAGAGTACAGAACAGGGGGTGCAGCGGGAAATGGCAAGAAAACCGGACAATAAATCGGTTCGGAATACGACCATCAAGGTGCGGCTCGACCCTACGCCCGCGCAGGCCGAACTGTTCGAAAAGACCTTTGGCTGCTGCCGCTACCTATGGAACCAGATGCTCGCGGATGAGGAACGATTTTACAACGAAACCAATGTGCACTTTATTCCGACGCCCGCCAAATACAAGGCAGGCGCGCCGTTTTTGAAAGAAGTCGACAGCGGGGCGCTGGCGACCGTACATCAAAACCTGCGCATGGCGTTCCAGCATTTTTTCGATAATCCATCCGCGTACCGGCACCCTACCTTTAAGACAAAGAAGCGGTCAAAAAATAGCTACACGGTTTATTGCCAATATTACGCCGCAGGCAAGGGTTCCAACATCTATCTGACCGAAAATGGCATCCGGTTGCCCAAGGTCGGGGTTGTCAAGGCCAGATTATACCGCAAGCCCCTGCACTGGTGGATGCTGAAAACCGCCACGGTGACAAAAACGCCGTCCGGCAAGTATTTCTGCTCGCTGATGTTTGCGTATGCCGCTAAACCGGTCGCACCGGTGCAGCCGACGCCTAAAACCACGTTGGGGCTGAACTATTCCCTGTCGCACTTTTACGTCGACAGCAACGGACACACCCCTGACCCGCCGCACTGGCTGGCGCAGTCACAAAAGAAACTGTCCGCAATGCAGCAGAAACTATGTCGGATGCAGTGCGGTTCGCACAACTACGAACAGCAGTTACGAAAAATCCAGCGCTTACATGAGCATATCGCCAACCAACGAAAGGACTTTGTGCATAAGGAGAGCAGACGGATAGCCAACGTCTGGGATGCCGTGTGCGTGAAGGAAACCGATCTGGCGGCAATGGCGCGGACAATCAAGCTGGGTAACGTGCTGGACGCTGGTTACGGAAAGTTTCGTGTCTGCTTGCAATACAAGCTGGAACAGCAGGGCAAGCCCTACATCGTGGTGGATAAATATTTTCCCTCGGCTAAGGCTTGCAACCGCTGCGGCGCGGTGCATGACGCGCTCGCGCCGGACGCCAAACGCTGGCGCTGTCCGGCCTGCGGCGCGGTGCATGACCGTGGCCGCAATGCCGCCGAGAACCTGCGCGATCAGGGCTTGGCGCAATATTACGGTACGGAGGGGCAGCGGATTTCCGCCTGACCCTTTGTGATACATCAATACCGGTGGGGACGCCGGTGTATGCCCATATGCGGAAGTTTGGGAACGTTGATTGGGACGGTGGAGCGCAATCCACCGCCGCAGTCAGCGTTTCCGGCAAAGCAGGTGGGAAAAAGAGACGGCAACCCGCAGTTTCGCACTGTGGCGCGCCTGAAGCCCGCAAGGCGGGCAGTCCACGCGTATTCAGCATAACAAAACGCACCCTTTTGAGGGAAAAAACTTCGTTTTCACCCGGCCGACGGGCCGGATGGGATATCATCCACGCGCCAAGCGGTTGCGGGCAGTTCGGCCGAATGTCCGGAACAGGGCGGCGATCCACGACCTGTGCTGGGGCAAGGGAATGCCCCGTCACACTAAACAGATTTTTTGGAGGAAATAGTATGAGAATCCAGCATAACATTATGGCGATGAATGCCTACCGGAATTATTCGAACAATACTTCCGCTCTGTCCAAGAACCTTGAGAAGCTGTCTTCCGGCTACAAGATCAACCGTGCGGGCGACGACGCGGCTGGCCTTGCAATTTCCGAGAAGATGCGCGCGCAGATCACCGGTCTGGACGTGGCGCAGAAGAATGCGAAGGACGGCATCTCCCTCGTGCAGACCGCTGAGGGTGCGCTGACCGAAGTGCACGATATGCTCAACCGTATGGTCGAGCTGGCAAACCAGTCCGCCAACGGCACCTATGACGAAACCGACCGCATCCAGCTGCAGAAGGAAATCACCCAGCTGCAGGATGAGATCGACCGCATCGCGGATTCCGCCAACTTCAACGGCATCAAGCTGCTCGACGGCTCGCTGTCCGAGGCGACGACTGTGAGCACCGCGACCCAGTTGATGGACATTGGGGTCACCCTTGCTGCCGGTAATGTCGACCATGGCCGTGTGGACGCGGAAGCTGCCGGTCATGTGTTCAGTGTAGACAGCACTAACGGATCGCTGCAGAATGATGACGGTACCTTCGACGCCTTCGAGATCACCTTCAAGAACGCCAACGGCGAGACCAAGACAATTACTTTAGCCGAAGGTGCGATCGATGGCGTTACAGCGGGTGACGGCGATGCTTTGGCCGGTGCCTTGAGTGGGTCGACAGCGGGTCTGAGCCTTACGGTTGTAAAGGGCGAACTTGAAGATCTGGCCGAGTTCCGGGAGCTGTTTAACATCACCAGTGTTGCCGATGCGGGCACTGGCAGTAATGAGGCGGGCATTAAAATCCAGGCCAAGGATGCCGCCAGCGGTGCCGATCTGGTTTCCATTAAGTTCGCTACGGGTGCCGATCAGGATACCGCAATCGCTGCTCTGGCAACGGCAGCCGAGGATGTCACTTCCACCAAGGCCGAGTCCGCAGGCTATATGATTGACCTGGACAATACCACGACCGATGGCACCGGTACTAATGTTGCGGCGGGCGATACGATCAAGATCGGCGACACGGTTTATGAATTTGTGGCCGCGTCGGGTGATAAGCCCACCACCTCCGGCGCAACTGCGGTGGTACTTGGTGCAGATGATGCGGGTACTACGCAGAACCTGGTTGCCCAGCTCAAGAAGGACGGCTATGAAGTCAGCGTAAGTAACAACGACAAGTCCAAGCTGATTTTCACCGACATGAGCAAGATCAGTGAAAAGCAGGGCGGCGCGCAGATTTCGGCCAGCTCGGACGATGTCCTGCTGACCAAGCAGGAGGCCGCCAAGCAGGTCACCGAGATCACCATCGCTGGCACCACCAATTCCACTGCGCAGACCTTCACCTTCAACTATGTCGATGAAAACGGCAAGGCGCAGAGCAAGACGCTGAGCTATACGCCTGCTGCTGGTACGGCTGCGGGCAACGCGACCGCGATCTACAACGCCCTCAAGGACGATGCCGACCTGGTCAAGCTGTTTGACATTGCGGATGACGGCGCTGGTAAGATCACCATTACGGCGCGCGGCACGGGCGACGGCGCCGGTGCGTTCCAGGGCATTGTGCTCGACGACACGACGGCGAACCAGACCGTCACCCAGACGGCGGGCGCCAACGAGGGTAAGGTGCTCGAACTCAAGGACGGCAACAACCTCAAGGCGGGCGACACCATCACGGTCAACGGCAAGACCTATGAGTTTACTGACGACACCTCCAAGCCGGTCGGCGAGGGCAACATCGCCATCAGCCTTGGCGCGAATGCCAATGCAACGCTGGAGAACCTGTCTGACGCGCTGAGCAAGGACGGCGTGGTACATTCGCTCGATAAGACGGGTGCCAATTATAAGCTGGTCTTCAACGACAAGGACTACACGCCGGTTGATGGCGGCCTGACCCTTCAGATCGGCGACACCAGCGAGGAGTTCAACCAGCTGACCGTTTCCGTCAAGGATTGCCATGCTGCGGCACTCGGCCTTGCCGGTCTGGATATCTCCACGCAGGACGGCGCTGCCGCTGCGGTTGACGTCATCAAGGATGCGATCAACTACATCTCCGACGTTCGCGGTACGCTGGGCGCGACCCAGAACCGTCTGGATCATACGATCAACAACCTGTCCGTCATGGAAGAGAACATCCAGGACGCTGAGTCCTCCATCCGCGACACCGATGTTGCCGACGAGATGATGGAGTACACCAAGAACAACATCCTGATCCAGTCCGCGCAGGCGATGCTGGCGCAAGCCAATCAGGTGCCGCAGGGTGTACTGCAACTGCTCCAGTAATGCAAATTACAGGATCAGTTCCGGTGTTGCCTGAACGGATCAAAAAAACAAAATCGACAACGGGGTGGGCGTTTGCCCACCCCGTTGTTATTTTGGGATGTAGAGGAAAGGCGCCAGCTTATATGGCGGTTTTCCTCTGCATCTCAGAAAAAGTAGATAATCAAACGCGAAATATATCGGCCTGCGATGAGGGGAGAAAAGTATGAAAAAGATAGAGACGATTTTATCGATTGGCATCATTTTCAAAAATGAAATACGGTGTTTGGAACGGTGCGTCAAATCGCTGCAGACGCTTCGGGAAACCCTGCCATGCCAACTGGTGATGGCGGATACCGGTTCGGAGGACGGCAGCCGTGATATCGCCGCGAAGTACGCGGATGCTTTTTTCGATTTCCCGTGGATTGATGACTTCTCTGCGGCGCGCAACGCGGTACTTGACCGGTGCACGGGTGTGTGGTTCATGTGGCTGGATGCCGATGAATGGCTGGATGAGAACATCACAGAATTGGTGGAATTTCTGGAAAATCCGCAAAACTGGAACCGGTATGGTTCTGCTTATCTGACCATCCGCAATTACGGCACGGAAGCCATGCGGGATTACAGCGACTTTTACACTTGCCGCCTGTTCCGTAACGATCAGGGCATCCGGTTTGAAGGCGCAATTCATGAGCATCTGTCGAAAAATGCCGGTTTGGGGTATCCGTTCGGGCAGACGATCCTGCACCATGATGGCTATATCGGCTTTGGCGGTGAAAAGGGCAAGGCAAAGCGGAAGCGCAACATGGATTTGCTGGAAAAAGCATTGGAGCAGGACCCGGATAACTTGCTGCTTTTGATACAGTGCATCGACAGCAGTCTACGGGCTGAAGAGTACGTCAAGCGCGCTGTGGAGGGGGTAGAGAACAAACTCCCCGGATGGGAGCGCTACGGCCCGGTGATTTACCGCGCGGCGGTCAGCGCTTCCATGAAGCAGGAGCCGGAAGAGCGGGAGAGCTGCTTCCAGCGGGCAAGGGAGCTGTTCCCAAACTCCCCCTTTATCCGCATTGATGTGGCATATCTTCAATTTTTCACATATAGCAAGGCAAAAAGGTATGCAGATGCAATCCGCTGCGGTGAGGGGTATTTACAAGCTGTAACAGAGTATCATAACAAGCAAATCGACCCGAAGTCGATGGTAGGCGGTTCCTTGTCTATGGTTTCAAGTAACCGCGAAGCACAGGTGCGTGTCTATCTGGCAGAAGCATATTTTCAGGAAAAACAATATGAAAAAGCCACCGCGCTGATAGACACATTGGATGCCGATGCGCTGGAGCCGGGTACAGAGAAAGTGGCATTTAGCATCATCATGAACCTGCACTGTCAAAGTGGTTTGGACATGGGGGGCTGCATGCTATCGTTTTGGAACAAGATTTCCAATAGCGCAGAAGCGAAAAAACTGCTAAAAACCTTCCAAACACTTGCCGCACACTGTTTTACACCTGAGAAGCGGAATGCAGAAGAAAAAGTGGGGTATCGTCACAGCTATACGGCCTTTCTCCCCATGGCAGGCAAATGCGAAATTGGCAATGCCGCCGCCCTGTTACATGAGACGGATGGACATGCGTTAACAAAGCAGCTGTCAGAAATAGAGAATTGGAATCAAGTATCCATTTATGCCATTGCACATGCCTTGGAACATGGCGCACAGTATCCTTTGCCGGATAGAACCGTGACAATTGAAGAATTGGATACGCTGGCAAGCCGATTGAGGCGTGTAAAAGGGGCTGCCGCATCACTGCTGCACAAAGCCGTCGCAGAAGATCTGAGCAGTTGGCCGAAGCTTGCTTGGGCGCGGTCGTTGGCTTTGTCTGCCGTTTTAGGCTTTGATTGGGCGGATGAAACTGCCGGTGCACAGGAGATGGTTTATAGCGAGGTTGAGGGGGAACAACTGCTCCGCACCTTTGCACGGCTGGAAGAGATGTTTATCAGCCGCTGTTATACCGAAGAAATGCGCCAAGGGGATGCATTCTGGATGCTTCCGCCTATGCATCGGTTTGGCTGTTACTGTGCAAAAGCGTTTCAGGCAAAAGATAGCGGACAAGACGAGGCATACATTGCTATCCTGCGGGAGATCTTGCAGATCGCACCACAAACGAAGCAAATCGTGCAGTTTTTATTTGCAAATGCAGAGCATGAACAGCAGCAAGCGCGATCGGTAGAACTGCTGGAGATGGCCGACCAGATCCGCAAGGTTTTGGAACAGTATCCTGCCGATCATCCGGCGGTAGCAGCAATTAAACAAAGCGAAGCCTATCAGAAGGTCGCTTATCTGATTGAGGGCACGGAAAGCACCGCTTGGAATGAATGGGTGCAATGATTGGTTGCAGCGCCGCATCATTCGGCAAGAGCAGTGGATGGATACGTTGCATATCAATGGAGGTACATATGGAGTTAATCAGTATCATTATCGTGGCGAATGAAGACGTGCAGGGGCTATGTACGACGATTGACGCGTTATTGCGGCAAACCTATGGCAATTTGGAAATCCTTGTGGTCGATCGCATGGATAACACGGATATACTGGAATCTTTGGCGCTGCGATACGGTATGGAACCCGCGTTGCGCTATGTGGCGATGCCTGCACAATCCAGCTATGGGGTTTTGGTCAATGCAGCGGTAAATATGGCGCGCGGCAATTATATTGCTGTTGAAAATCCAACAGATGTTGCGCATCCCGAGTTTTGCGAGCGGGCAATGCGCTTGATGCAACGCGCATCCAGTGGCTGGTGCTATTGTGCAGGGCAAATATCCGATACCGATTTACAAATGCCGCCAGATTCTTGGCCAGCTTATAAAAAGCAGGGATTTATTTTCCCTGATCTGCTGCTGTGCCCACAAATATGTTCTTCTACTGTTGTGTGCGCCCGAAAACTCTTCGAACAAGTCGGCGGGTATGATGAAGATCTGACGAATTATAGCGAGTATGAATTCCTTTTGAAATTGGCGCAGGCCGCGCCTGCAATGTATATAGATCGTCCGCTGGTACAATTGAGCAAGGACCCTAAACCGGCATTAAAGGAAACATTGCTGGCACGCTGTTATGTTTTGAGCCGTTATTGCCAGTGGATCGAAAAAATGCAGCTCAAGCAAGAATTGATAGAGCAATTGATGTGGGATATCGATCAGTGCGGCGCAGTAGAGGAAACATCCTGTTATATGGATATCTTGCGTGAGGATGCCGGATATCGTGCGGCTATGGATGCGTACACACAGCGGTATCATCCACCTCGCCAAATGGTGTTATCCCAGCGGGATAATGTATCAGGGGTAGTAAATTGCGTAGGTTGCGGAAGTTGTGTGCATCATTGCCCACATCAGGCCATTCGCATGGACTATCAGGAAGAAGGGTTTCTTTACCCCAAGATTGATGCAGCGCGCTGCATCAATTGTGGGCTATGTTTGCAGGTCTGTCCCACACAAATTACCTTTTCTACAACGCCGATTCCGACCCAATGCTACGCCGTACAGGCATCAAAATCCATTCGGATGCAGTCCTCGTCGGGTGGTGTTTTTACGCTGTTGGCGCAGCATATCTTGTCTCAGGGGGGATATGTGTCCGGCGCCGTGTATGATGAAAAATTCCATATACGGCATATTGTCGGCAATCAGGAAAAGGATATGCAGGCGATGCGTTCCTCTAAGTATGCGCAGAGCGATACAAGGGAGATTTATCCGCAAATCTTGGCGCTGTTGGAATCGGGAAAGACGGTGCTTTTTACCGGCTGCGCGTGTCAAATTGCAGGTTTGCGGGCATTCCTCAAAAAATCTTATGACAATTTATATACAGTGGATGTCATATGCCACGGTGTGCCATCCCCGTTGGTATTGGAATCGCGCCTGAAAGAATTCACGCAGGAATACGGGGAACTGGCGCAGGTGGATTTCAGAAACAAATCTGCGATTGGATGGTTTGGTAATTTGTGCCTTTGGTTCAAGAACGGAACTACATACATCCCCAAACAATGGGATTGCTACTATACCTGCTTTGTAAACAATTGGATTCTGCGGGAGAGTTGCTATCAATGTGAATTTAAGGGGGAGAAATACAGTGATCTGACCATGGCGGACTTCTGGGGGATCCAGTCGCTTGCGCCCGGTTTCGAAGACGGCGCGGGAACTTCCTATTTGACGGTCAACAGCGCAAAGGGGCAACAACTGTTTGAATCCATTTTGCCACAGCTTGAAAAATGTAAGCAATTTGGAAAAGAAGCGGTTCCGATTTTAGAAGCGGCCAACCCAAACCTACGAAATAGTGTTGCGCGGCCCGCTATTCGGGATTACTTTTTTGCGCAGTGGAAGAAAACGCCGGACCGACTGATGCTGACCTTGCAGAAGATGTACAGCAAGCTGCATTTTGATGTGGGGCTGGTTCTGTTTTGGGGGCCGAATCATGGAAATGCGCTGACGAACTATGCTTTGTATTGTGCCGTGTCCGGTATCACAAGTGTTTTGGCGATTGACAATTGTATATCTCGCCCCACAGGGCGGTTTGCGGCTTTTGCCAAAAAACATTATGTGCGCAGCTCTGACTATCTGCCGCAGAGGGCTTTTGGGATGCTGTCGGACATTTGCTCTACGCTTGTGGTTGGTTCCGATCAAACATGGAATAAACGGTTCGCACGAAGCCTATCCGCAGGGAAGTATTTTCAACTGGACTTTGCAAAAGATTCAGTAAGGAAAGTAGCGTATAGCGCATCTTTTGGCAATATCGAAAATGCGCCGCCCGCAGATGGATACAAAGAACTGTATCAGCGTTTTGATAAAATAGGAATGCGGGAACAGAGCGGCGCCGAGTTGTGCAAATCACGCTATGGTGTACAGGCCGATTTTGTTTTGGATCCGGTTTTTTTGCTGGAGCCGCATGAATATGAAAAGCTGGCCCTACAAGCTGCTGCACACGAGGAAGAACCGTTCATCTTTACCTATTTTCTTTTCCCCAATGAGCAAACGAAAAAGGTTTGTCAAGCCATCCAAAGGAAACTCGGCGGCATCAAGATGCTGCATACCACGCAGGGAAATTGGGAGACGCGGGACGACTACCGGCATTTATATCAATTTGATCATTTTTTGCATGATGTTTCGGTAGAGGACTGGCTCTATTATATTCGCAATGCAGCGTATGTGATTACAGACTCTTTCCATGCCACTTGCTTTTCTCTGTTTTTCCATAAAAAATTTATGACCATTGCGCATGCAGTGACCGACCGTTTTGCCACACTGACGCAGTGGGGCGATGTAGCATCACATGTAGGGAAAAGTTTGACACCCGAATTTATCGAGCAGTGCTTGCAGCCACTGGACTATGCTACGGTAGATGCAATTCTGGCCAAAGAGCGGCAGCGCTGCATGACATGGTTAAAAAACGCGATCAAAGCATAGATGTACGTTGTAGCGTAATCAGAGAAAAAGGCGTGCCGCTGGAATGCGGTACGCCTTTTTCTATGATTTATGGAAGTATATGGCCTACTAATGGGCGGTGTGTGGGTGACTTTTTGTGCAGAACTTCTTCTGAAATTCTGCTACGGGGATGGGCTCGCTGTAATAGTATCCTTGGCCGTAATCACAGTTCATGGAGCGGATCATATTTTCGCTTTCCTTGGTTTCCACGCCTTCTACAACTGTCCGCATACCGAGCTTTTTCGCAAGTGCAAGAATAGAAGCCAGCACTTCACGCTGCGCGCCGTTATGCTCGTTGATGATATCGGATAGAAACAGTCTGTCCAGCTTCAGTTCGTCAATTTTCAGCTTTCCAAGGGTATTCAGGGAGGAATAGCCGCTGCCGAAATCATCCATGGAGACATGGAAGCCTGCGTCATTTAGCTTTTGGATCGTATTGTTCAACGCTGCGATGTTTTCAAAGGCGAGCCCCTCCAGGATTTCCAAAGTGATATACTGTGGGGGGATATTGTACTTTTGCGTAATGGACAGGAGTTGATCCGCATAATCCTCCTTGACAAACAGTGATTTTGTCTGGTTGATGGCAATCACAACGGGGGATAATCCGGCATCTATCCATTTGCGTAATGTCCGGCAAACCTGTTCAACCATGTACAAATCCAGTTGCATGCAGAATCCATTTTCCTCAAAAAGCGGAATGAACTGATCAGGATAAATCATGCCGTGCCCTTTGGGTTGCCAACGCACCAAGGCTTCCGCCTGGTCAATACGTCCTGTCTGGAGGTTCATTTGGGGTTGCAAATAGAGTTCGTACTCCTCCTGATAGAGTGCGGATCGCATGTGCGTTTCAATGTAATAACGCAACTGTTCATCACGATACAGGGTGTCATCAAAGATATATACTTGCTGATTGTTCACCTGCTTTGTATGCGCCAAAGCAATCATCATATAGCTGATGTTAAGGGAAACACAATAGGGAGATGGAGAATCCGCAACAAAAACAGCCCCGGAATATAGCGACAGGGGATGTCCGTCCAACGCAACGGTAACGGTTGTGATAATTTTGGAAAACATGGCATTTGTGCGGGAAATCAGCGCATCTGCACTTTGCTCCTTGAGCGCTAGATAGAACAAATCCGCAGATGGCCTGCAAAAAAACTCGTCTTCGTGTATGCCGGTCTCCAGAACGGACTTAATATCGCATAGCATATCATCCGCGCGTTTGATACCGTAGGTGTCATTGATGTACTTGAAGCCGCGGATATTAAAGGCTACGAGCGCTATTTTTTCGTGGTCTTCACAACGATCTTCTAACAGTTTGCGGAAATAAGTTTCGTTGTATGCGCCTGTAATGCGGTCACACATAGTCAAATGCATGAGATGATTTTCTGTAAGCAACGCATTGTACGCGATATGTTTGCTTCGCATATAAATCAGCAATGCAGCGACTACGACAATCAGCACAAGGGAATAGATCAGGATGAGCGGACGATGAACCAACAACCATTCTGGAAGGGTATAATCGATGGTCGTACCGGAATACCGATAGAGCATCTCCTGCTTGGTTTCATTGCTGATAGAACTGGCATATTGATTTAAAATGGATATAAACTCCTGCGGAATATGTTTGCCCACGCCGATCGAGTACGAACAATTTTTGATATTCGCCCAGTCTACGACGATATCATCATAGATAACTTCTTTGCGGAGATAGTATGATAGCGAATAGTAATCTGCCCGCATGGCATATTCTGAATCGGCTTGGAGATCGCTTAAGGCCGACTCGGTGTCGAGACGGAATTCCAGATCAGACGTATGTTCATGCGGGGCGGGATTGGTACAGGCAGTTACGCTAAAACTATTGAAAAACGGGGCGGTGAATCGGACATTTGCAGGGGAAGTCTGCATAGAATTGGTTACAATGCACCCGAGCATATCCGCTTGGCCGTTTTCCAGCATATTAAGAGCTTCTTCGTAGGAGTTGGCGATAACTGTTTCGTATTGCAGCCCGGTAATATCGGCAAATCGTTTTAGATATTCCACAACAAACCCGGTCAATTTACCATCTTCCATATATTGAAATGGGGCATCGCCATCAATAAACACGACTTTCAAGGTTCCCAGCGAATTGATATATTCAAGGTGCGCATCGGACATCTGAAACGAATCGGTATGCCGAAAATGCAGGTTGTACAATTCGGTTTGCGAGTTGGGATGGGTGCTGTTCAATCCCGACATGGCAGTATTGAGTTCTTGCAGCAACTGCATATTGTTGAGGGAAAGGGCAAAATAATAGGGGGCTGGTGAGAACCGGCCTATGATACGAAGCGTATCAGGCAGGGAAATATCGGATTGGATCACAGCGTCTGCCTGACCGTTCTGTACTGCTTGCAACATGTCGGAGTAACTATCGTATTGTTGCAACTCGTAGGTGAACTCGTTGACGGTAGCATAATATGCAAACTGCGATATTTGCGTTTGATTGCCCGAGTAGGCTGCAACACGGATGCCGTTCCAGCCGGAAAAATCTCCTTCAATCCAAAGGGGACTGTCCGTTGGCACGGCCAGTACAGTATATCTGGTGCCATAACTGTAATTGGGGTAAAGGAACATATCTTCCAACGCGGCGTTCCGGTTCATCGTGCCCAGCATATCTATCTCGCCGGTTTGCAGCATGGACATGAGCGTTTCCAATTGCGTATCCGAATCGCCATCTACTTGTACATACTCGATATTCCAATTGGTAAAGGATGTAAGCTGGTTTATGTAATCCACCAGATATCCTGCATACTCACCGTGCTCGTCGATATAGGAGGTGCCGGCCAGTATGGGAAAACCAACCCGTACCACATCCGTTGTCTGTTCAAACGCCGCAGCGTGAAAATTTCCGCACATGCATAGAATGAGGCCAATGAGCAATAGCGCTTTGCTGAGATATTTCATTTTCATGTCCACCCATCTTTCACTTTCTGCTGCGGAGAATGCCACGTTCTGGTCAATCGTGCCAAGGCTGTCAGGGAAATAGGGGTGGTATCCGATTATGCAAAAGCGCTAAGGCTATACCGCGCAGATTCTTTGACAAACTGTGCGATGCAGCCCTAAAATTTTCCCATTTCTCTATATGTAATATATTACTCCCTTTCTGAGAAAAAGCAAAGAATTTCTCAGCGTGCAAAGAATAGTCTTATTATGGATATATCTGGTTGGCGTGGGGGCAGCGTGCGGTCTACATACGGATTGTGTTGCCGGGCGCATAATTGGGATTAGTCGGCAAAAAAATGTTGACTTGAATGCCACTGGGGCGTATGCTATACTTACTTTAATTCTACACCACTATAAATAGGCTATAATGATGATAGTTTTTGTATGGGATGGAAAGGCGTCCGTTAAAAACGGAAAACCGGCGCAGAGCAATAAGAACGCCTGATGAAGCCTGAACGGAAGCGTTCAGGCTTTTGGCATTACACAAAAGGGGAGGATGAACAAATGGAGCGCGTAACGAAATGGGGGTGGAGACGGGGGCGCCGTCCTGCCATGCATGCCACCATGGTAATCGTCATCGGGTTTGCCATTACCATTCTGGCGGGCGCGATGCTGCTGTCACTGCCGTTTGCCGCACGCAGCGGCAAGCCGACGGCCTTCCTCGACGCCCTATTTACCGCAACTTCAGCTACCTGCGTGACTGGGCTGGTGCGCGTGGGCACGGCGACACACTGGTCGGGCTTTGGGCAGGCGGTCATCCTGCTGCTCATCCAGATCGGCGGGCTGGGTTTTATGTCGCTCGCGTCGATCGCCTCGTTCCTAATCCGGCGTAAGATCACGCTGCGCGAGCGCATGGTGATGAGCGCGGGGCTGAATGTAAACGACAATGCCGGCATCGTGCGGCTGACGCGGCGCGTGCTGTTCGGCACGTTGGCATTTGAGGGGATCGGCGCGGTGCTGTTGGCCATCCGCTTTGTGCCCCGGGTTGGCTGGGCACAGGGCATTAAGATGGGTGTGTTCCACTCGGTTTCTGCGTTTTGCAATGCTGGGTTTGATTTAATCGGCACGCCGGCCAATCCTTTTTGCTCGCTGGTTGGCTATGTGGATGACCCACTTGTCAACCTCACCATCATGGCGCTCATTGTCATCGGCGGACTTGGTTTTTTTGTCTGGGGTGATATCTGGGATAAACGCCGGTTTCGCCGGTTCCGGCTGCACACTAAACTGGTGCTGATGACCACGGCGCTGCTGCTTATGGCCGGTATGGTGCTGACGTTGGTGTTTGAATGGGACAACCCGGCGACATTGGGGCCTTTGGCATGGCATGATAAGGTGCTGGCGGCGGCGTTCCAGTCGGTTACATTGCGCACGGCGGGTTTCAATACGATTGACCAAGCCGCGCTCACAGGCCCGTCACAGGCGCTGGCCTGTCTGCTGATGCTGATCGGCGGATCGCCCGGCTCGACGGCGGGCGGTATCAAAACGGTGACGGCAGCCGTGTTGGTGCTCAGTGCGCTCAGTGCGCTGCGCGGACGCATGGATGTATCCGCCTTTGGTCGCACGATTGTGCCGCGCAGTATTATGAATGCGATCACGATGATGATTTTTGGCGGCGCACTCAGCCTGACCGGCGCGTGCATCATTTCCCATGTGGAGGCCGCACCATTTGGACAGTGCCTGTTTGAAGCGGTATCTGCCTTTGCAACCGTCGGGCTGTCTATGGGACTGACACCGGCGCTGCACGCACCGTCCTGCCTGATTTTGATTGCGCTGATGTATTTGGGGCGCGTAGGTGTGCTAACTTTGGGTGTTGCTGTGCTGATGCGGCACCATGCCCCGCCCAAAATGCATTATCCGAATGCGGACGTCATGGTTGGATGATAAATAGAAAACGATCAAAGGAGACTGCACGATGAGATCATTTTTGGTAATTGGGCTGGGCCGGTTCGGCGCGGCCGTGGCGCGTGAGCTGGCTTCGCTCGGGCAGGAAGTTCTCGCGCTGGACGAGGACGAGGAAAATGTACAGCACATTGCCGACGATGTGACGCAGGCGATCTGCGGCGATGCGCAGGAGGAATCCGTGCTGCGTTCGGTGGGCGCGCGCAATTTTGACTGCTGCGTGGTCGCGGTGGGCACGGATATGGAGGCGAGCATCCTCATTACGGTGATGCTCAAGGAGATGGGGGCAAAATATATTGTCGCCAAGGCGCAAAGCCGGGTGCATGCACGGGTTTTGGAGCGTGTGGGCGCGGATCGCGTCGTACTGCCGGAAACCGAGATGGGGCAGCGCCTCGCGCAGCGGCTGGTGCGCACCAATGTGGTAGATTATATTGGCGTGTCGGACGATTTTTCTATTTTGGAGATCCACCCGCCCAAAAGCTGGGTTGGTCGCACGTTAGGACAGTTGGGTGTGCGCGCGCGTTATATGATTAACGTTTTGGCCATCCGGCACGGCACGGGCGGAAAGGTGGACGTGACGCCGCAGGCTGACCAGATCATCGGGGCGGATGATTTGCTGATTATCATTGGCACGAATGAAAACGTGGATAAACTGGTGGAGCTGCAATGATCGAGATTACAAGCCGCCAGAATAGCGCGTTGCGGCATCTGGCGCGGCTGGGGCGCGAGCGCAAGTACCGCCGCACGACCGGCGAAATGCTGTGCGAGGGCGAAAAGATGCTCGCCGAGGCGCTGCGCTCGGGCGTAGCGCCCGGCGTGCTGTTGGTGCGCGAAGGCGCGCAGGGCAGCTTGCCGGACGGGCTGCTCGACCGCGCCGCTGCCGCAGGCGGGACGCTCTACGCTGCGCAGGGTGCGCTGTTTGAGCTGGCCAGCGACGTGGAAACCCCGCAAAACGTGATCTTTTCCTGCAAGCAGCCGGTTTGGACGCCTGCGGCGCTCGATGGCTGCTCGCAAGCGCTGCTGCTCGATGGGGTGCAGGACCCGGGCAACCTTGGCACGATTTTACGCACCGCCGAAGCGTTCGCGCTCGGCGCCGTCGTGTTGTGCGAGGGCTGCGCCGACCCGTTTTCCCCCAAGGTCGTGCGCTCGACGATGGGGGCGGTGTTCCGCCTGCCATGTGTGCGCCTGCCGCTTGCAGAGGCGGTCACGCATGTGCGGGAACAGGGGATGGCGGTCTATGCGACTGCACTGCACGCGGACAGTGTGCCGCTTGGCACGGTGCCGCTCGGACACGCGGCGGTCATCATCGGCAGTGAGGGGCGCGGCGTGACGCCGCAGGCCATCGAAATAAGTGATAAGCGCGTCATCATTCCAATGCATGGCCGCGCGGAGTCGCTCAATGCAGGTGTGGCGGCTGCTATCGTGATCTACGAAATGACCAGATAAGGAGGCGGGCGGTATGTCGTCGCGATTGAGTTATGTATGGCTGGCTACCCGGCCGGGGCTCGGCGCGCTGACAGCAGCGCGGCTGTTGCGCGCGCTCGGTTCGCCCGAGGCGGTGTTTGCGGCCAGTCGGGAGACGTTGACTACGCTCGAAGCCTGCCCGATGCGCAAGGCGCAGGTGGATGCGCTGTGCGACAAGGATACGGATGCGGCCGCGCGCATCATCGAGCGGTGCACCAAGAACGGCATCCAGATCATCACCTTGGGCGACAGCGCCTACCCTGACCGGCTGCGCGCCATCGAAGACCCGCCGGTCGTGCTGTATGTGCGCGGGCGCTGGCCGGATTTTGACGTCACGCCCGGCATTGCGGTGGTCGGCACACGCAAGGCGACGCCCTACGGTTTGCAGACTGCGGAGCGCATTGGCGGTGCGTTGGGGCGCGCTGGTTTTATCACGGTTAGCGGCATGGCGCTCGGCGCGGACGGTGCAGCGCACCGCGGTGCGTTGCGCGCAGGCGGTCTGACCGTCGCCGTGCTTGCCGGCGGGGCGGACGTATGCTATCCGCCGCAGCACCGTAGCCTAATGGGTGATATCCTGCTTTCCGGCGCGATCGTCAGCGAGTACCCACCCGGCACCGAGCCGCGTGGCGACCATTACCATGCACGCAACCGTATCATCAGCGGGCTGTGCGTTGCATCGGTGATTGTAGAGGCGCAGGATTACCGCTCGGGCGCGTTGATTACGGCGCGCGCTGCACTCGATCAGGGGCGCGACGTGTATGCCGTGCCCGGCGCATTGGACGCGCCGCAGTCCGCGGCCTGCAACGAACTGATAGAAAAGGGCGAAGCGGCACTGTTGCGCAGCCCGGCTGCGCTTGTGCGCACTTACACCGGCCTGTTGCCCGCCCAAAGCCATCCTGTGCCGCCACCGTGCCCGCCCAAAGAGCGGCGTCCGGCGGTATCGGCACAACGGCCGAAAATATCCGCGCCAAGGCCCGCCCCTACGGAGAAGCCGTCTGCTGCATTGCCGGACGGCCTGACCGGCGACGAGCGCCGCATCGCGGAGCTGGTGCAGGAGGGTGTGGGCACGCCGGAAGAATTGATCGAACGCTGCGGCCTGCCCGCGCCGCGCGTGCTGAGTTTAGTCACCTTATTGGAAATGGATGGCGTGCTGCGCCGCGAAAAGGGACGCCTTGTGCCGGGGCAGAAATAAATTACACCTATGTCTCGCGCCGTTAGGCGCGCATTTGAAAGAAAACCGGGAGCAGGTATCACGGTTTGATACAAACCGCCTGCCAGCGTGCCCGCAGGGCGCACGCGGCAGACGGAATTCTCGATCAAAGCTGTGGCTTTAATCGAAATTGGAGGTTTCTATGTCAAAATTAGTCATCGTGGAGTCGCCCGCCAAGGCAAAGACCATCGGCAAGTACCTCGGGCCGGATTATGTGGTCAAGGCTTCCATGGGGCATCTGCGCGACCTGCCAAAAAAGAAAATGAGCGTCGATATCGAGCACGATTTCAAGCCGGAATATGTGCCGATCGAAGGTAAGGATAAAATCATCAAAGAAATCCGCAGTGAAATCCGCAAAAGCGATTTCGTTTATCTCGCAACCGACCCTGACCGCGAGGGCGAGGCCATTTCGTGGCACATCAAGGAGTTGTTCGGGCTTAAGGATAAGGATTCCAAGCGCGTAACTTTCAACGAGATTACAAAGCAGGCGGTCAAGTACGGCATCGCCAACCCGCGCGACATCGACATTGATCTGGTCAACGCGCAGCAGGCGCGCCGCATCCTCGACCGTATCGTGGGCTATGAGCTGTCGCCTTTCCTGTGGCGCAAGGTCAAGCGCGGGCTGAGTGCGGGGCGCGTACAGAGCGTTGCGACCCGTCTGGTCGTTGACCGCGAAAACGAGATCCGCGCCTTTGTGCCCGAGGAATACTGGTCGATCGAGGCGTTGCTGCAAACCGCCGACGACGGCAAGTTTACCGCGCGCTATTACGGCGACACATCGGGCAAGGTAGAACTGAAAAATGAGGAGCAGGCACAGGCGGTTGTCAATGCGGTAACCGGCAAGCCGTTTATCGTGGGCGACATCAAGCGCGGCAAGAAAAAGCGCACGCCTGCGCCGCCGTTCATCACTTCGACCCTGCAGCAGGAGGCCAGCCGCAAACTGAACATGACGCCGCGCCGCACCATGAGCATCGCGCAGGAGTTATACGAAGGCATTGAACTGGGCGAGTATGGCCTGACCGGTCTGATCACCTACATGCGTACCGACTCGCTGCGTCTGTCGGACGAGGCGACCGCCGCTGCTGCGGGCTTTATTCGCGGGCGTTACGGCGAGCAGTACTATCCGGGCAAGCCGCGTGTGTTCAAAACTAAGGGAAACGCGCAGGACGCGCACGAAGCCATCCGGCCGTCGGATGTCAAACTGCTGCCGGACGAAATCCGTCAGTACCTGACGCCCGACCAGTACAAGCTGTATAAGCTGATCTGGTCGCGTTTTGTCGCCTGCCAGATGGCGGATGCACTGCTCGACACGGTGTCGGCCGATATCGTGTGCGAGGGACAGGTGTTTCGCGCATCCGGCCACACGATCGCATTCCCCGGCTTTACCGCAGTGTACGAGGAAGGCACGGACGACGAAAAGAAGGGCGACGCGGGCAAACCGCTGCCGCGCTTTGACCAAGGGGATACGCTGACGGTTGAGAAGCTCGACCCTGCGCAGCACTTCACCCAGCCGCCCGCACGCTATACCGAAGCGTCGCTTATCCGTGCAATGGAGGAGCGCGGCATCGGTCGCCCGTCGACCTATGCGCCGACGATCTCGACCATCCTCGACCGCGACTATGTGACCAAGGAGAACAAGGCGCTGCGCCCGACACCGCTGGGCGAGGGCGTGACCGGTCTGCTGGTCGATGAGTTTAAATCGGTTGCGGATTACGAGTTCACCGCTAACATGGAGGAGCAGCTTGACGAGGTTGAGACTGGCAAACTGGATTATATCCAGCTGCTGCATACCTTCTACGACGGCTTTGAAAGTGCGCTGCAACAGGCCGAGGTTGACCTCGAAGGAAAGCGCATCAAGATCAAGGATGAGGTCACGGACGTGATCTGCGAAAAGTGCGGCCGCAACATGGTCATCAAGTCCGGGCGTTTCGGCAAGTTCCTTGCCTGCCCGGGCTTCCCGGAGTGTACCAACACCAAACCGATCACCGAGGACACGGGCGCGGCTTGCCCGGTGTGCGGCGCGAAGGTGGTCAAGAAGAAGTCCGCGCGCGGGTATGTGTATTATGGCTGCGACACCTATCCTAACTGCCAGTTTATGACGTGGGATAAGCCGCTCAAGACCAAGTGCCCGAACTGCGATTCTTCGCTGTTCCGTCACACCGACCGTGACTCCAAGGAGGTCACCGACGTGTGTCTGCGTGAGGGGTGCGGTTACAAGGAATTGGTCAAGGAAGGTGTATCGCCCGAGGAGGCCGAGAAGAACCGTCAGCGCCGGGAGGCACGCGCCGCGAAGGCGGCCGAGCGTGCGGCGGCCAAGGCGGCAGCTGAAGCTGCGGGTGAAACCGAAGAAACACCCAAAAAGGCAACGAAAAAGACGACGGCTAAAAAATCCACGGCCAAAAAGCAGGTGCCGTGGATGACCAAAACCACGAATCGGTTCAAAAAGCTCAAGGGCGAGGACGTGCAGGCGCTGACCAAAACGCAGCAGGCGCAGTATGCCAAGGCACTGGCTAAGCATGAGGCCGAAAAGGCAGCGGAAAAGGCCAAAAAGACCAAGACTACGGCGCGTAAGTCCAAGAAGGCAAAGGAGGAGACCGATGCCTGAGGTTGTAACAGTTGTCGGCGCGGGATTAGCCGGTTGCGAGGCCGCATGGCAGCTCGCGCAGCGTGGCATTTCGGTGCGGCTGCATGAGATGAAGCCGCAGCAGCACACGCCCGCGCACCATTCGGACGACTTTGCCGAGCTTGTGTGCTCTAACTCCCTGCGCTCGGATGAGCTTTCCAATGCGGCGGGGCTGCTCAAAGCGGAATTGCGCCGTCTGGATAGCCTGATCCTCGCCTGCGCGGACGCAAACCGCGTCGAGGCAGGCGGCGCGCTCGCGGTCGACCGAGAGGCGTTCGCGCGCGCCGTGACCGAAAAGATCAAGAACCATCCGCTGATCGAGGTGGTTTACGGTGAGGTAACCGATATCCCGGGGGGCAGGGTCGTTATCGCCTCCGGGCCGTTGACCTCGGATACGCTGTTTGATGCGATCCACCGCAAGGTCGGCGGTGAGTTCCTGCACTTTTTCGATGCGGCGGCACCCATTGTCACTGCGGAGAGCATCGATATGGATTCGGCCTATGTCGCGTCGCGCTACGGAAAGGGTACGGCGGACTATATCAACTGCCCGTTTTCCAAGGAGGAATACGACGCGTTCTGGAACGCATTGACCACGGCCGAGGAAGCGCTGGTACACGGGTTCGAGGACGCGAAGGTGTTCGAGGGCTGCATGCCGATCGAGGTCAATGCCCGCCGCGGGTATGACACGATGCGCTTTGGTATTTTGAAGCCCATCGGCCTGCCAGACCCCAAGACGGGTAAAGACCCCTATGCGGTGTTGCAGCTGCGGCGCGATAACGCGCAGGGCACGCTGTACAATCTGGTCGGTTGCCAGACGCACCTCAAATGGGGCGAGCAAAAGCGCGTGTTCTCGATGATTCCGGCGCTGAAAAACGCGGAGTTTGTGCGTTACGGCGTGATGCACCGCAACACATTTTTGGATTCACCGCGTCTGCTGGATGCAACCTACGCGCTGAAAAGTGACCCGCGCGTGCGCTTCGCCGGACAGATGACCGGCGTAGAGGGGTATGTAGAGTCGACTTCGTCCGGTTGGGTCGCGGGTGTTGCGACCGCGCTGGAGGTGTTGGGCAAGTCTATGCCCGCTCTCGACCGGCAGACCGCGACCGGTGCACTGGCGTGTTATATTTCCGACCATACGGTCGCGAAATTCCAGCCGATGAACATCAATTTCGGCATCCTTGACCCGCTGGGCTATAAGATCAAGGGCAAGCGGGAGAAAAATACCAAAATATCCGAGCGGGCGCTCGAAAGAATCGACAGTCTGAAAGGGGAGCTTTGAGATGAAGATTATCGTGGACGCGATGGGCGGCGATAACGCGCCCGAGTCTGCCGTTGTGGGCGGCGCGCTGGCGGCAAAGGAATACGGCGAGCAAGTGGTTCTGGTCGGCCGGCAGCAGACGGTCGAGGAGATTTTGCAAAAGCGCGGGCTGGCAGGCACCGCAGGGCTGTCCGTCGTGCAGGCGGACGATCTGGTCGATATGCACGACGACCCTGCGACGGTGCTGCGCAAAAAGCCGGATTCGTCTATGGCGGTGGCGTTTAAGCTGCTCAAGGCGGGCGAAGGCGACGCGCTGGTTTCTGCGGGCAACACGGGCGCGCTGCTCACCGGCGCAACCCTGTACGGCGGCCGCATCAAGGGCATCCGCCGTGGTGCGCTCGCTCCGGTTATGCCGTGTAGCGGCGGGCAGGTTATGCTGTGCGACGCAGGCGCGAATACCGAGTGCACGGCGGAAATGTTGCTGCAATTTGCTTTCCTCGGTTCGCTTTACGCGGAAAAGATCAACGGCATCCGCAAGCCGCGCGTCGGTCTGGTCAACAACGGCACGGAGGACACCAAGGGCGACCCGCTGCGCAAGGAGGCCTATGCGCTGCTGAAACAGGCGGGCGACGAGGGGCGGATTAACTTCGTCGGCAATGTCGAGGGCAGTATGGTGCCGCTGGGTGCGTGCGATGTGGCCGTGTGCGATGGTTTTACCGGCAACGTTATGCTCAAGACGATTGAGGGCGTGGCCAAGTTCATGGCGGGCGCAATCAAGGGTGTGTTCACGCGCAATACGGCGACCAAGCTGGGCTATCTCGCCTGCAAAAAGGGAATGGATGAGTTCCGCGACCTGTTCAATCAGGATAAGATCGGCGGCGCGCCCTTCCTCGGCATTGCAAAGCCGGTAATCAAGGCGCATGGCTCGTCTAATGAGACTGCGGTGAAAAACGCGGTGCGGCAGGCGATTGCGTACACCAAGTCGGGCATGATCGACGAGGTTGCCCGCAACATCCAGTACATGACGGTCGAATGACCGCCTCCCGCGCCGCGGCGCGGAATAGCTTGCGTGCGGCTTGCCGCGCGCGGAAGGGGAAACCATGTTGAAAATCGACTATCAATTTCAAAATACTGCGCTGCTTGAGACGGCGATGACCCATTCCTCCTATGCCAACGAACACCGGGGCAGCCATCTGCACCATAATGAACGGCTGGAATTTTTGGGCGACGCGGTGCTGGGCTTTGTGACGGCGGATTACCTGTTCACGCACTATCCCGACTTGCCCGAGGGCGACCTGACCAAGCTGCGCGCGGCGGTCGTGTGCGAGGGCGCGTTGTGCGAGATCGCGCATGAATTGGGTATCCCGCAGGCCATCCGGTTGGGGCACGGCGAGGAAACCGGCGGAGGCCGCTCACGGCCGAGCATCCTGGCTGACGCCACCGAGGCTCTGCTGGGGGCGATCTATCTGGACGGCGGCATTGAGCCGGCGCGCGACCTTGTGCTGCGGTTTATCCCCAAAAAGGTCGAGGTCGCCATCGCGGGCGGCGCGTTCAAGGACTACAAGACCATGCTGCAGGAGATCGTGCAGAAGAACAAGCAGGAGACGCTGGAATACCGTCTGGCCGGGCAGTCCGGCCCGGATCACGACAAGCGCTTTACGATGGAGCTGCTGCTCAACTCCAACGTTTTTGCATCTGGTACCGGCCGGAGCAAAAAAGAGGCTGAACAGATGGCGGCGAAACAAGCGCTGGCATCCATGGGCGTTTGCTAAGTGACAAAAAGGCTCTGAAAGGGTGGCTTTCAGAGCCTTTTTCCGTATCCGTCGGTTCGCGGGGCGCAAGGTATGAACGGGACGTAAATTCTGCTTTTTGCATTGAAACGTTGCGCTTTTGGTGGTAAAATAATACCATATATATCTTCGAGGTGTTACATGGTTCTCAAGAGCCTGATTTTGCAGGGCTTTAAGTCATTTCCGGACAAGACCGAGATCAAATTTCTCGGCGGCATGACGGCGATCGTCGGGCCGAACGGTTCGGGCAAATCGAATATTTCGGACGCCATCCGCTGGGTGCTGGGCGAGCAGTCTTCGCGTTCGCTGCGCGGCGCCAAGATGGAGGACGTCATCTTCGGCGGCACCGCCCGGCGCGGGCCGGTCGGATTTGCCGAGGTATCGTTGATTTTGGATAACGCAGAAGGCGTGTTCCGCTCGGAGTTTACCGAGATTATGGTCACCCGGCGGTACTACCGCTCGGGCGAAAGCGAGTATTTCCTCAACAAGAAGCACTGCCGCCTGCGTGATATCCATGAACTGTTCATGGACACCGGTTTGGGGCGTGACGGCTACTCGATCATTGGGCAGGGGCGCATTGACGAGATTTTGTCGCTCAAGAGTGAAGACCGGCGCGAGATCTTTGAGGAAGCTGCCGGTATCACAAAATTTCGCTACCGCAAGGAGGAGGCCGAGCGCAAGCTGGCCGCCACCGAGGAAAACCTGACCCGTATTCAAGACCTTTATGACGAACTGGAACGGCAGATCGGGCCGTTGGAACGGCAGGCAGAAAAGGCAAAACAATACCTGTTGCTGCGCGACGAGCTGCGCGTGCTGGAGATTTCGCTCTGGCTGCTGTCGCTTGAGCGCATTAAGGCGGACACCACAAAACTCGAACAGGATACGGCGGCCTGTACCGGACAACTGGATGCGGCCAAGCGGGCGCAGGAAGCGCTGTACGCGCAGTCCGAGCAGTTGTCCGAGGATATGCGCGCACTCGACCGTGAGGCGGATCGTCTGCGTCAGCAGCTGCGTGAAACCGAGCAGCGGGCGGCCGAGCAGGCGAGCCGCGCCGCGGTACTGCGCGCCAACATTCAGAATAACCGCGAAAACATCGACCGCGCGCGGCGCGAGAGCGCGCAGCGTAGCGAACAGGCACATAATCTGGGCACGCAGCTGACCGAGCGGCGCGCCCGGGTTGAGTTGCTCGACACCCAGCATACCGGGCTGGCTGCACAGCTGGCCGATTTGGAGCAGCAGCTTGCCGCGCAGGATACCGGCCGCACGCAGGCCGAACAGGCGCTGTGGAAGGCGCAGCAGGCGCGCGATATGCGGCAGAACGAGCTGCACGCGCTCGCGCTCGACCGCACGGCGGCCGAGACCAGCCTTGCCGGTATGGACGGGCGGCGCGACACAATCACAGCCGACATCGAGGCCGCGTCCGCGCGGCTCCAACAGGAACAGCAGGCACAGGAAGAGTTGGAAGCGCGTATGCAGGCTTGTCTGGACACGCTTGCGGGCGCGAAAAACAAGGTGCAGGGCATCGCGCTCAAGGCGGACAGCCGCCGCAAAAAGGCCGAGGCCGCGCAGACAGAATTACAGCAGGCGCAGGCGGCGCTGACTGACGCCAAGAACCGCGTCAAAATGCTGTCCGACATGCAGCGCGATTACGAGGGCTTTTCGCGTTCGGTCAAGTCGATCATGCAGCAGGCAGAGCGCGGCGCGGTGCACGGTGTACACGGCCCGGTGTCCTCGCTCATCACGACGGACAACCGCTTTGTCACCGCCATTGACACGGCGCTCGGCGCGTCTGCGTCCTCGATTGTTGTGGACACGGCGCAGGACGGCAAGCGCTGCATCGAATACCTGCGGCGCACGGACGGCGGCCGCGCGACCTTCCTGCCGATCGACACGATTCGTCCGAATACACTGCGGGAAACCGGCTTGGAAGCGCAAAACGGCTGCTTTGGTACCGCGGATCGACTGGTCACGTTTGACAAACGCTATGCCGCCATCGTGCAGAATTTGCTGGCGCGCACAGTGGTATCAGAAAATATGGACACCGCGCTCGCGCTTGCCCGCGCCTATGGGCACCGCTTCCGGATCGTTACGCTCGACGGACAGATCATTCAGGCAGGCGGCGCGATGACGGGCGGTTCTGCCTCGCGTGGTACGGGCGCACTTGCCCGCGCGGGGCGGCTCAAGGCCGCGGAGGCGCAGGTGCAGACGCTCGAACAGAAACGGGCGCAGGCCGAGGCTGCGTTCCACGAAGCAAAGGAAGAATACGCCGCGTTGGAGTATGACCTCAAGGCGATCGAGGCCGAGCGTATCCGTGCTGAGCAGGATGAGGCTGGGCTGCGGGCTTCGGTATCGCAGCACCGCGTGCTGCTGGACAGCTTGCAGCACCAGTATGACGGTCTGCTGCTCGAGCGGGACAACCTTGCCGCGGCAAAGCAGCAGTATGCCGATGCAGTTGCCGCATGCGATGAAAAGCAGGCAGCGGTGCAGCAGGCGCTGGACGAGGCCGAGCGGCAGCTTGCCGACCGTCGTGCCGCGCTTGATGCGCTGGGTGCGCAGGCGGCTGAGTACACCGCACGTATGGCATCCATCCGGACAGAACTGGCTCAAAACCGCTCGGAAGCTGCGAGCGAAACCCGTGCGCTTGCCGATCTCGAACGGCTCAAAGCTGAGCTGGACGCGGGTGTGTCGGGTACGGCGGACACGATTGCGGGCTTTGAAGCTGAGATCACACGCCTGACCAGCGAACTGGCGCAGACCGAGGACGCGGGCAAGGACACCGCCGTGGCCGAGGCGCGCCTGCACGAAACGCTGGATGCACAGATGCAGCAGCGCGAGCGGGTTGAGGGTGAGCGCGCTCAGGTCGACCGTGAAGCGCAAGGCAAAAACGAGGAGATACTGAACCTTGAACGCGAGTCTGCACGGTTGGAAAATCGCGCGGGACAGCTGAAAACCGAGGAAACGCAGATCCTCGATAAAATGTGGGAAAACTACGAATTGACGCCAACGCCCGCAGCCGATGTTGCGCGCCCGCTCGAGGACGTGCCGGCTGCCAAGGAACAGGCGCAGGGTATCCGCACAAAAATGCGCGCGCTGGGCAACGTCAATCTGGATGCGGTTGAGGAGTATCGGCAGGTGCTCGAGCGCTATACCTTCATGGGTGAGCAGAAGGCCGACCTCGAAAAGGCGCAGCACGAGTTGTATAAGGTTATCGAACAGCTGACTGTGAACATGAAGGAGATTTTTGCCTCCGAGTTTGCCAAACTCAACGCCTATTTCGGGCAGACCTTCTGGGAAATCTTTGGCGGCGGCCATGCGGAATTGCAGCTTGCCGACACGTCGGATATCCTCAACTGCGGCATCGACATCAAGGTGTCACCACCGGGCAAGGCGGTCAAGACGCTGACGCTGCTCTCAGGCGGTGAAAAGGCGTTCGTTGCGATTGCGTTGTATTTCGCAATTCTGAAATTGCGCCCCACGCCGTTCTGCGTGCTCGATGAGATTGAGGCCGCGCTCGACGATGTGAACGTCGCGCGGTTTGCACAGTATATCCGGCGGCTGACCAACTCGACGCAGTTTATCGTCATCACGCACCGCCGTGGCACAATGGAGGAGGCCGATATGCTCTACGGCGTGACCATGCAGGAGCAAGGCGTAAGCAAGATGCTGATGCTCAACCTTGCGGAAGCGGAAAAACAATTGGGCAACAGCATCCGATAAAGTTTGAATAACAGGAGTGTAGTATGGGATTTTTTGAAAAGATCAAGCAGGGGCTGCAAAAAACGAGCGACGCGGTTGGCCGTTCGCTTGACAGCGTGTTTGCGGCGTTCGTCAAGATCGACGCCGATTTGCTGGAGGAGTTGGAAGAAGCGCTGATTCTGTCCGATGTGGGCGCGGAAACCTCGATGAAGATTGTTGCCGAGGTGGAAAAGCGTGCCAAGCTGAAAAAAATCACGACCGCGCCAGAGCTGCGCGAGTTATTGCGCGAGGTGCTGACCGACAACATGCTGGAAAACCAGCCGCTTGACGTGTCGGGTAAGCCTGCGGTTATTCTGGTCATCGGTGTCAATGGTGTGGGCAAGACCACGTCGATCGGCAAATTGGCTGCTCGCTATGTGGGCGAGGGTAAAAAGGTCATGCTGTCGGCGGCGGATACGTTCCGCGCGGCAGCGGCAGACCAGCTGGAAATCTGGGCCAAACGCGCGGGTGCGGATATCGTGCGCCACGGTGAGGGCGCCGACCCGGCGGCGGTCGTGTTCGACTCGATCTCGGCGGCGAAGGCGCGCGGCAGCGATATCATCATCGTCGATACCGCCGGCCGCCTGCACAACAAGGCAAATCTGATGAACGAGCTGGCCAAAATCGACCGCGTGATTACCCGCGAGTTGCCGGACGCATCGCGCGAGACGCTGCTTGTGCTCGATGCGACGACCGGCCAGAACGCCGTGCATCAGGCGGAGGAGTTCAACAAGGCCGCCTCCCTGACCGGTATCGTGCTGACCAAGCTGGACGGCACAGCCAAGGGCGGTATCGTTATTGCGATTTCGGCCGGTTTAGGCGTGCCGGTCAAGCTGGTCGGCGTGGGCGAGGGCATCGACGACCTGATCGACTTTGACCGCGCGGCTTTCCTCGAAGCGATCCTGCCGCCGGCAGAAGGGGAGGAAGCATAATGCAGAGACCGGACGGAAGAATGCCGGACGTGTTGCGCCCGGTGAAAATCACCACGAATTACACCATGTACGCCGAGGGCTCGGTGCTGGTCGAGATGGGCAACACCAAAGTTATCTGCACAGCCTCGGTTGAGAATAAGGTGCCGCCCTTTCTGGAGGGCAAGGGCCTTGGCTGGGTGACGGCAGAATACGCCATGCTGCCGCGCGCGACGAATACGCGCAAAAAGCGCGATATCAAAAGCCTCAAGCTGGACGGTCGCTCGAGCGAGATTCAGCGGTTGATTGGCCGCGCACTGCGCGCAGTGGTCGACCGCGAAGCATTGGGCGAGCGTCAGATCACGGTTGACTGCGATGTTATCCAAGCGGATGGCGGCACGCGCTGTGCGTCCATTACGGGCGGGTTCGTCGCTCTGTGGCTCGCGTGTAAAAAGCTGCTCGATGAGGGCGTGATTGAAAAAATGCCGCTTTCCGCGCAGGTGGCGGCGGTGTCGGTCGGTATTTTTGAGGATGAAGCCATCCTCGACCTGAACTATGCAGAGGATAGCCATGCGATCGTCGACTGCAACGTCGTGATGACCTCGGCGGGTGAGTTTATCGAGGTGCAGGGTACGGGCGAAGGCCGCCCGTTCTCGGACGGTGAGTTGCAGCAGTTGCTGGCGCTCGGCAGGGCAGGCTGTCAGGCGCTGTGTCAGGCGCAACGCACGGCGATGGGGGAGAGCCTGTGATGCAATTTGTGCTTGCCTCCCATAATCAGAAAAAGTTAGCCGAAATGGCAACGATTCTGGGTGAACTGGGCGTGGAAGTTATATCCCTGCCCGAAAATGCGCCGGAACCCGAGGAGAACGGCGCGACCTTTGAGGAAAATGCGCTGATCAAAGCCAAAAGCGCGGCGGATTTCACCGGCCTGCCCGCTATCGCGGACGACAGCGGCCTGTGCGTGGACGCGCTCGGCGGCGCGCCGGGTATCTACTCCGCGCGCTACTGCGAGGGAACCGATCTGGACCGGAATACGTTTTTATTAAAGAACATGCAGGATAAGGACGACCGCGCTTGCCGCTTTGTCTGTGCGATTGCATGTATTTTGCCGGACGGGAAGCAGATCACCGTGCGCGGCGAGTGTGAGGGCGAACTGCTCCGCGAGAGCCGTGGTAAAGGCGGTTTCGGGTACGATCCGCTGTTCTTTGTGCCGGAATACGGTTGCACATTCGGCGAGCTGCCCGGTGAAGTCAAGAACCGGATCTCCCATCGTGGCCGCGCGCTACGGGCGCTCAAAGACGCGCTCAAAACCCGCATCTGAAACCAAAAGACAGGAGAAAACACAATGTTGACTACCAAACAGCGCGCGCAGCTGCGCGCTTTGGCAAATCCCTTGGCCGATACGCTCATCATCGGCAAGGAGGGCGTGACCGACGCGGTCGAGCGTCAGCTCGACCAGCTGCTCGAGGCGCACGAGTTGGTCAAGGGCAAGGTGCTTGAGAGCGCTATGCTCACCCCGCGCACAGTGTCCGAGGCACTATGCGAGGCGACCGGCGCCGAGCCGGTGCAGTGCATCGGGTCAAAATTCGTCGTGTACCGGCAGGCGCGCGACAAGGATAAGAGAAAGATCGTGCTGGTCAAATGAGGACGGGCATGCTCGGCGGCACGTTCAACCCGCCGCATCTGGGCCACTTGCGCGCGGCTGAACTGGCGCACGATGCGTTGGAGCTTGACCGGGTGCTGTTCATCCCGACCAATATCCCGCCGCACAAAACGTTGCCGGAACATACGGCAACCGTGGACGACCGCTGTGAAATGGTGCGCCGCTTGACGGCGGCTGCACCGTGGGCGCAGCTGGATACCATCGAAATCGAGCGCGGCGGTGCAAGTTATACAGTGGACACGCTGCGCGCGTTGCACGCGCGCGGCGAGGACGACCTTTACCTGATCATCGGCACAGATATGCTGCTTTCGTTCGACCGCGTCTGGTACGCTGCGGACGAAATCGTGCAGCTGTGCACGCTGGCCGTATGCGCCCGTATGCAGGACGACTGGGCCATGCTCCGCCGCAAGGCTGCGCTGCTGCGCCGGAGCATGCATGCACAGATCGAGCTGGTGCAGGGCGCGAGTATCCCCATTTCATCGACCGAGCTGCGGCAGGGTGGCGCGTTGCGCCGCTATACCGCGCCTGCGGTCGCGGATTATATCGAGCAGCATCACCTGTATGGGTATTGACAACAGCGGTATCACCGAATAAGAAAGGCGGGTAAGAAGTTATGTTGTGTAACGATGAAATGCGCAAGGGTATCCTGTCGAGGCTGCACGGATACCGGTATGAGCACACGCTGGGCTGCGAGCGCGCAGCCAGAAAACTGGCAGAACAGTTCGGCGGTGATCCGGAAAAAGCCGGGGTGGCCGCGATCCTGCACGACATAACAAAGCATCTTTCTCCGCAAGAACAGTTGAATTTATGTAAAAAGTACGGTATAATACCCTGTACCGTTGAGAAAAGCGAGCCGAAAATGCTGCATGGCAAAACGGCGGCCGCCATCGCGCGCGAGGAATACGGCATGCCCGAGGACATCTGCGACGCGATTGCCTGCCACACGACCGGCAAGCATGGCATGACGGTGCTGGATAAAATCCTTTATCTGGCCGATTACATCGAAGATACGCGCGACTTTCCCGGCGTGGACAAGGCGCGTGAACTGGCGCGGGTCAGCATAGACCGCGCGTTGCTCTATTGCTACGACCAGACGTTGACCGACTTGGTCGAGCGCGGTAAGCTCATTCACAGCGATACTGTTGCGGCTTACAACGATATGATAGCCCACGGCATCCGCTGGCGAAATCCATAACAGACCATCATTCTACAGGAGGCAGAACACGCTTGAAGCTATTCGGAGGCGGCGGCAGCCGCAGCAGCAACCGTAAGGTTCATGAAAAAAACAGTCCTGCGCCGCGCGTGCAGGCCGAGCCGATGCCTGCGCCGGAACGCGTTGCACCAAAGCCGGCCGGGAAAAAGCCCACCGGGGCGCAGGCCCCCAAGCATGGCGGCAAGCCGTCCGTTGCGCCGCAGGCGCCCAAACGTGGCACTTCCGTACCGGCGGCATCCAAACGCGGCGCGTCTGCGCCCGCAGCCAGAACGTCCGCACAATCCGCATCGGGTGCGACCGCACATGCAGCCAAGCCCGCAGGGAGAAGGGGTGGTAAGGTCAAGCAACCGCCGACCAAACGGCAGAAGCGTAGACGCATCCTGATTATAACGGCAATCGTGCTTGTACTGCTGCTGTGTGCGGCAGCGGCAGCAGCCATGGTGTTTGTCCGGCCGCCACAGGCGAACAACCCGACCATCAAGGACAAGGAAAACGGCGACAAGGTTGACGTTAACAGCATGCTCAACTCGGGCACGCGCATTGACGATGTGTTCACCTTTGTGGTCGGCGCAGTCGACGAGGATGAGACGCGCACCGACGCTTTGATGGTCGTGACGATGGATATCAACAAGCAGACCGTCAATATCATGAACATCCCGCGCGACACCATGTGTAACAACGGTGTGTCCGGCGCGAGCCGTAAGATTAACGCGGCATATTCGATGGGTGGCATCGAACAGACCAAAAAGGAAATCGGCCGCCTGATGGGTTTTGAGCCTGATTATTATGTGATCGTTAATTTCGACGGCATCGCGGCCATCGTCGACGCGATCGGCGGCGTGGATTATGAAGTGCCTTTCCGTATGCAATACGATGACCCGTCGCAAGACCTGCATATCGACCTGTATGCCGGTATGCAGCATCTGGATGGCAAACAGACCGTAGAGTTCCTGCGCTGGCGTCATAACAATGACTATTCGATGCAGTACGAAAACGGTGATGAGGGCCGTGTGGAGAATCAGCAGAAGTTCCTCAAGGCGCTCGCCGCCGAGGTGCTGCAGCTGAAAAACATCACCAAGATTTCGGATATCGCGGACGCGGTGTTCCAGAACGTCAAGACCGACCTGACGGCCGGCAACCTGCTCTGGATGGGCATGCAGGCGTTACAGATCAAGAATGAGAACATCCAATTCTTCACCCTGCCCGGATATGGCGCGATGAGCTACGCGGGCAGCGACCCGTACCAGTACTCGTTCTTCTTCCCGTATTATCAGGAGACGCTCGAGCTGGTCAACAAGTATTTCAATCCCTTTGAGGAGGATATCACGACGCTCGATATGGTCAGTGGGCCGGAAGGCGGCAGCTCTGGCGGCTGGAGCGGCGGCGTCAGCTCGGGTGAGGATACCAGCGTCTGGGGCGATACCTCGGACAACTATGATGATGACTGGTCGGATGACACCGGCAGTGATGACGGTGGTTCCTCCGGCGATAGCGGCTCGGGCAGCTATGATCCCGAGGGCGGCGGCTCAACCGGCGGTGGTGATACCTCGGGCGGTGAAACGTCCGGCGGTGGAGACACCTCGGGCGGCGATACGTCCGGCGGCGGTAACACCTCGGGTGGCGATACGTCTGGCGGCGGAGACACCTCTGGCGGTGGCTCGACTGGTGGAGGCGACACCTCGGGTGGCGACTCGACTGGTGGCGGCGACACTTCGGGCGGCGACACTTCGGGCGGCGGCTCGACCGGCGGTGGCGATACCTCGGGCGGCGGCTCGACCGGCGGTGGCGACACTTCGGGCGGCGGCTCGTCCGGCGGGGACGTTTCAGTCGACCCGGAAGCATGATGCGGAAAAGGAGTATGTGAATGACTGCTAAGGATACCGTAAAGGCAATCTGTGAGGCGCTTCTGGAAAAGAAGGCACAGGAAATAGAGGTTTTGCAGGTGGAACGGTTGACCGAGCTGACCGAATACTTCGTGATCTGCTCGGCGACTTCGACCACGCAGGTCAAGGCGCTGGCCGACAACGTCGAATGGCGCATGAAGTACGACCATGAGACGCTTGTACACCATACCGAGGGCTATGAGTCCGCACAGTGGATGTTGCTGGATTATGGCTGCGTGGTGCTCCATGTGTTTATGCCGGAGGCGCGTAAGTTCTACAATCTGGAGAACCTGTGGAAGGACGGCACGCCTGTGCCGCTGGCCGACTTGGGGCTGGAAGTATAAAAAACGACGGAATGCGGCGGACGCAGAAAGCGCTCCGCCGCGTTGCCGCGCCTATATCAATCATACACTTTAGGGGGAAATACCGTTGAAGTACGATCACAAGCTGGTGGAAAAGAAGTGGCAGGATGCCTGGGACGAGGCGCACTGCTTTGAAGCGGAAAACGGCGGCGACAAGGAGAAGTTTTACGCGCTCGTCGAGTTCCCGTATCCGTCCGGTCAGGGCCTGCACGTCGGCCACCCGCGTTCCTATACCGCGCTCGATATCGTCGCGCGCAAAAAGCGCATGCAGGGCTATAATGTTCTCTATCCGATGGGCTGGGATGCATTTGGTTTGCCCACCGAGAATTTTGCAATCAAGAACCACATTCACCCGGCCGAGGTGACCAAGAAGAACGTTGCGCGCTTTAAGAGCCAGCTCAAGGCGCTCGGCCTGTCGTTTGACTGGTCGCGTGAGATCAACACGACCGACCCAAATTACTACAAGTGGACGCAGTGGATTTTCCTGCAGCTGTTCAAAAAGGGTCTGGCATACAAGAAGGAAATGAGCGTCAACTGGTGCACCTCCTGCAAGTGCGTGCTGGCGAACGAAGAGGTTGTCAACGGCGTGTGCGAGCGCTGCGGCAGCGAGGTTGTGCACAAGACCAAGAGCCAGTGGATGCTGGCGATCACGAAGTACGCGCAGCGCCTGATCGACGATTTGGATGAGGTTGACTTCATCGAGCGCGTCAAGGTACAGCAGCGCAACTGGATCGGCCGTTCGACCGGTGCGGAGGTCGATTTCAAGACCACCGAGGGCGACACGCTGACCGTGTACACCACCCGCCCGGATACGCTGTTCGGCGCGACCTATATGGTCATCTCGCCCGAACACCCGGCGATCGAGCAGTGGGCGGACAAGCTGAAAAACATCGACGCGGTACGCGCTTACCGCGAGGAGGCCGCGCGCAAGTCGGATTTCGAGCGCACGGAGCTGAATAAGGACAAGACCGGCGTGAAGCTGGACGGCGTTGCTGCCATTAACCCGGTCAACGGTCGCGAGATTCTGATCTTCGTGTCCGACTATGTTCTGATGGGCTATGGCACGGGTGCCATCATGGCCGTACCGGCGCATGACGACCGCGACTGGGCGTTTGCCAAGAAGTTCGGCTGCGAGATTATTGAAGTCGTCTCTGGTGGCGAGGATGTGCAGCAGGCTGCCTTTACCGCCAAGGACGAGACTGGTATTCTGGTCAACTCGGATTTCCTCAACGGCAAAACGGTCAAGGACGCTATCCCGGCCATGATCGAGTGGCTGGAGGAAAAGGGCATCGGCCATGCCAAGGTGCAGTATAAGCTGCGCGACTGGGTATTCTCCCGCCAGCGCTACTGGGGCGAGCCTATCCCGCTGGTGCATTGCGACAAGTGCGGCTGGGTGCCGGTTCCGGAGGAGCAGCTGCCGCTGACGCTGCCTGATGTCGAGAGCTACGAGCCGACCGAGAACGGCGAGTCGCCGCTTGCGAAGATGACCGATTGGGTCAACACCACCTGCCCGTGCTGCGGTGGTCCGGCCAAGCGCGAGACCGACACCATGCCGCAGTGGGCTGGTTCGTCGTGGTATTTCCTGCGCTATATGGACCCGCACAATGACAAGGCGCTGGCCTCCAAGGAGGCACTGGAATACTGGTCGCCGGTCGATTGGTACAATGGCGGCATGGAGCACACCACGCTGCACCTGCTGTACAGCCGTTTCTGGCATAAGTTCCTGTATGATATCGGCGTGGTGCCGACCAAGGAGCCGTATGCCCGCCGTACCAGCCATGGCATGATTCTGGGCGAGAACGGCGAGAAAATGTCCAAGAGCCGCGGCAATGTTGTCAATCCGGATGAGATCGTCGATACCTATGGCGCGGACACCATGCGCCTGTATGAAATGTTCATCGGCGACTTTGAAAAGGCCGCGCCGTGGAGTCCGAAGTCTATCAAGGGCTGCCGCCGCTTCCTTGAGCGCGTCTGGGGACTGGCAGAAAAGGTGCAGGAGGGCGACAGCTACTCCAAGGAGCATGAGGTGCTCATGCATCGCACAATCAAGAAGGTCGGTGAGGACGCGGACAACCTCAAGGCCAACACCGCGATTGCGGCGCTCATGAGCATGGTCAATGAGTTTTACGACAAGGGTGTCAACAAGGCCGAGTATAAGACGCTGCTGACGCTGCTCAATCCCTTTGCCCCGCATATTACCGAGGAGCTGTGGCAGCAGATGGGCGAAACCGGCTTGTTGTCTGTCGCACCGTGGCCGGTGTACGATGAGGCGAAAACGGTTGAGGACACAATTGAGGTCGCTGTGCAGGTGTGCGGCAAGCTCAAGTGTACCATCAAGCTGCCGGCGGACTGCGACAAGCAGACAGCCATTGACACCGCGTTGGCCGAGGAAAAGGTACAGCGCGCCATCGAAGGCAAGCAGATGGTCAAGCAGATCGTTGTGCCGGGTAAGATCGTCAATCTGGTCGTCCGGTAAAACTGCATAGTAAACCGCCCGCCGGAAGTATCCGGCGGGCGGTTTTGTGTATTACGTCAGTTCTTGCAGAAGTTTGCACAGCACGGCAAAGTCGATCGGTTTGACGACATGGGCGTTCATGCCGGCGGCCTGCGTTTCTGCGATATCCTCAGGGAAGGCGTTGGCCGTGACCGCAATGATCGGGATGGTAGCTGCGTCCGGCCGGTCGAGCGCGCGGATGGCGCGCGCCGCCTGACAGCCGTTTACGTTGGGCATCTGCATATCCATCAGGATGGCGTCCAGCTCGCCCGGCTGGGAGGCTGCAAACGCATCAATCGCCTGCTGTCCGTCCCATGCCTGCACGACTTGTACGTCGTGCATCGCCAGAATCTCGGTGGCGATTTCCATGTTGATTTGATTGTCCTCTGCCAGTAGCAGCTTCTTGCCAGACAGACTGGACTGGGCATCGTTCGCAGCTGGTTCAGCCGCGGGGACGCTTGGCGGTTCGGCCGTCTGCATCGGCAGGGTCACGGTGAACACGCTGCCCTTGCCCAGTTCGCTCGAGACGCTGATTTCACCGTCCATACGTTTGACCAGACTGTATACGATCGCCATGCCAAGCCCCGTGCCTACAACCGCGCGGGTGCCGAAGCGAGTTTCGCGTGCATATGGTTCAAAAATGTGCGTCAGAAATTCTTCCGACATGCCCTGTCCGGTATCCGCAACCGAAAGCTGGTACTTGCCGTATTTGTGGAAGGTCTTTTCGCTCAGATGCACCGTGATGGTCGCGCCGCTGTCGCTGTACTTGAACGCGTTGGACAGCAGGTTGTTCAGAATTTGGCTGATGCGCACCGCATCCCCCTGTACCATGCGGTTTCGCAGGTCGAAATCTGCCGTCAGGGTCTTGTTTTCCAGCCGTGCCTGATGGCGGAAGATATCGACGCAGTCCTCTACGCATTGGCGTAGGTCGATGGGATGGTAGTCGAGCGCGATTTTGCCCTGCTCCATGCGTGAAATCTCCAGCACGTCGTTTATTAGGTCGAGCAGTTGACGTCCGGAGAACAGAATTTTACCCAGCAGCTCACGTACTTTGTCGCGGTCATCCAGATCGCGCTGTGCCAGTTCGGATAGGCCGATGATGGCATTGAGCGGGGTGCGCATATCGTGTGACATGTTGCTGAAAAAGGCGTTCTTTTCCGCCTCACTGCGGCGGGACAGCTCAAGCGTGTTTTGCAGCAGTTCAAGCTGTTCGAGCTGGCGTGTTTTCTCCTGATTGACCTCGCGGAACGCGAGCACGACCTCGTCTTGCGCAAAGTCCTGATCGAACAGGATGCTCACGTTGACCCAACGCTCACCGTTTTCAAAATGGCGCAGGTAATCCCCGCCGAACTCGGAAACCTGCTCCTGCACCAGCCGCTGGATGTTGCTAAGGGAAAAACTGTCGGCAAATTCCGCATAGGTATTGCTGGTGACGACCTTTTGTATCGTGCGCAGCAGATCTTCATAGCGGCCGGTGGTGCCGATGACGGGCGCGGTGTCCTGTGCGCATTTGATAGTTTCGTAGATGCCGGTTTTATAGTTGATGCGGTAGAGCGCATAGTACAGATTGCCCAACGCGCGCACAGTATCATCAGCGCGGCGCATACGCCGGTTAAAGCGGAAGTCGCGGATAGATACCAGAACGGTGGCCAGCAGGAACGAGCAGGAGAGTAAAACGAATAACCGGTAGATGCCGGTCAGTTCGCGCAGGGTGGTACGGAACGGGATGGTCAGAATGGTTGTCCAGCCGTTATCCATTTGGTGGTAGTATACGCCGCACAGCGTCCCGTCGGGGGCAGTGATGCTCGCATTATATTGCTCAAGCGAGCCGTCCGCAATGCCATCTAACAGGCCGTGAGCATAGGCTTGCATTTGCGCTTCGCTTTCAAAAGTTTGTGTATCTTCAGCGTGGGCGTACAGCAGCGTGCCTGCTTGGTCGCAGAGGAAATAGGTGCTGCCCTCGGGCAGGGAATCGATTGCATCGGTAGAATGGAAGTCCTCGGGGAACACATCGAACATCAACATGTTATCCGAGTGGCGCGCCTTTTGCGCGATAGTGATTACCTGTCGTCCAGTGATTGCGTCTTGATATGCTGCGGTAAAAATGACCTCGCCGTCGGCGGCCATTGCTGCGCGGTACCAGTTTGCCTGCGCATAATCATAGGTGTCATCCCCGACCCAAGGGTTGGCGGCGACGATACGGCCTTCGACAATCGCATACAGGTCGACCGAGTTGTCCGCCAGCACTTGCGGCATTTTGCTGAAAAAGCCTTCGATCCATTGCTTAATCTGCTGATCGCTCGCGCCGTCTTCGGAGAGTTTGTCAAGGTACTGCGTACCCAGTTCCATCATGGCGCTGTAAGTTGCGATATGGTTTTGCTCCTCCGCAGCATAGTTCTGTGTCAGCGAAGTGCCAAGCTGCTGCGCGTTTTGCAGCAGCTTTTCGCGCATAACGTACAGACCATATACAGTAAGTACTGCAAAGATGAGCAGGAAGAAAATATTAAATCCTAAATTGCGTAGCGTTGCACCGCGTTGCCGCTTTTGATACCGTTTCATAGTCTCTCCTTTTCTGTGCCGCGGGCATTGGGGCGGCGGCACAATAAGCCTATGGCAAGTATGGTGCATCCGGGCAGATTTGTCAATCGCTGCCGGCAGGATCGGGCGGACAAAGCGCAAAAATTCTCCGGTGTGCCGTTGTGCGCCTTGCCCGGTTAGCGGATCTGCGGTATAATACAGATAATCCCCTGTGATAAATTGCGCAGGGTATCAGGGAGGACAATATGGATCAGGACGTTTTTTTGCAGCAGCTGGCCAAAGCCGGTGTAAACACCGAGCAGGCGATCGGCCGCTTTATGGGAAATACGGCGCTGTTCCTGCGGTTTATGCAGCGGCTGCCGGAGGCGCTCCGCTTTGCAGAGATCCGTAAGGCGCTGGGCGAGCAGGATGATGAGAACTTTTATATGTTGGTGCATACGCTCAAGGGGACGGCGGCAAATTTAGCTGCCGAGGAGCTGGCTGAATGTGCGCAGGCTATTCTGGTGGAATACCGTACATCGGGCTTTAAGCACATGCACAAGCTGGACAGCCTGCTCCGGGAAACCGAGTTGGAAAGCGAGAGGTTGTCTAAGGTACTGCGCAATCTGGACGGAGTGGCTGAAAACGGCTGAAACGTGGGCTGCAAACCATTTGGGAGGAAAATACATGATACGCGATACGCTGCTGATTATAGATGATTCCGAACTGGATCTGGCCATCCTCAATGAAATTTTTAAGGGGCTGTTCCGGGTCGAATGTTTCCGGGAGGCAAATCCGGCGGTTTCTTTCATCCAGAACAACGCAGACCGAATCTGTGCGGCTCTGGTGGATATCTGTCTGGGACACCGCGGCGCGGGTTTCACGTTGCTGCACCGCATGCAGACCAATCCGCTGACAACCCAGATGCCGACGATTTTGATTACGTCGGATGCAAACCGGGATTATGTACTCAGCGGCTTGGAGCAGGGCGCGGCGGATTTTCTTGTCAAGCCGGTTGACCCACATTCGGTGCAGGAACGCGTATGCGATATCGTGCGTGCGGCGTGGCCGGCTGGTGAAACCGTGCTGGATAAGCCAGCGCAGCAGCGCGACGCGGAAGAGCAGCAATCTGCGGCGCCGCAGGACGACACGGGTTCGCTGTTGGATTTCCTGCCCGATCCGTTGCCCGCAGAGCAGGCGGCTGGGCTGGTTGACGGCTGGCAGCAAAAGCTGACGGCGCTGTGCCGTTATCGCAGTGGCGTGGTGCTGTTTCCGGCGGCGCGCATCCCCCGATTGGTGGCGGTGCTGGCCGAGGCATGGCGCACGGTTTATCCGGAGGACAGGCTGACGGAATTGCAGGCCGCCTATACGGTACAGGCGGCGCGCTTATGCGACATTGGCAAAATCGGTCTGCCGGACAGTGTAGCGGCAAGGGATGCGGACACCGCAGAGCAGGCTGACCGGGATTATATGCGTCATACCGAACTGGGCCGCGCGCTGTTTGAGGGTGGCAAGCCGCACCCGTTTACCGCGGTCTGCGCGGATGTGGCAGGCTGGCACCATAAAAACTTCGACGGTACCGGCTACCCGGTGACAGACAGCCCGGTTGCAGTACCGGTCTGTGCCCAGCTGGTACATGCAGCGTTCCGTTGCGATTTGTACCTGCGTAAGTATCAGGCAAACCCGGACTGTTGCGACCGTGCGCTGCGCGCGTTGACAAGCGAGGAGGGTACCATCCTGTCGCCGCAGATGCTGCGCGCCATTGAAGCCGCGCGTGAGCAGATTGAAAGACTAATCGCGGGAGCATAGTCTGTCGGGGCGCGGTATCGGCCATAGAAAAGACGGTCGGAATGGCAGGTTGCGCCTGCCTTGGTAAGGGCAATTGGCTGTTTGCTGCGTGTGCCATAGCAGGATAGAGATTCCGTTAACTTTATTATTGACATGGACGGCAAAAGCAGATATAATATTCTTACGGTTTTGTGTGCTTTGCATACGCCGTGCAAAGTGTTCCTCCATAGGGGAACGCGCGGAGGGAGGGAAAACTGTGTCGGAGATCCGCATTAAAGAAAACGAGTCTATTGACAGCGCGCTGCGCCGTTTCAAGCGTTCGTGCGCCAAAGCGGGTACGCTTTCCGAGCTCCGCAAGCGTGAGCATTATGAAAGCCCGAGCGTCAAGCGCCGCAAGAAATCTGAGGCTGCGCGCGCGAAGAAGAAAAAGTTTCGCTAACTGAAAAAGACGGATGCGTTGCATCCGTCTTTTTTTTGCGCGTGGAGAAAAAGGTTAACATTTCCTTCAAAGATTCTACAAACTTTGGACATACTGGTGCGGTATAGTATAACCACAGCAAGGGAAACAACCCTTTTTGATATAGACTTTCTTCATGGGAAGCAAACAAAATCTGTTCGGCCCTGTGGGACGGAATACCGCGCAGGCTCCCGGACAGTCCAAAGACAAGAGGCGGATATCGCCCATTAAGATAGCGGGCGCGCACTGCATCAGGCAGCGCGCGCTTTTGCGTGCAGTATGACACAACCGCAGGAAACAGTTGCAAAAATTCGGAAAAGCGCGTATAATAACAAAGTTACGGATTTGAGAACTTCGGAAACAGGGAGTTAAGGACGATATGAGCAAAGCAAAACCGTCATACGGTAACGAGAGCATTTCCTCGCTCAAGGGCGCGGACCGTGTGCGCAAACGCCCGGGCGTCATTTTCGGTTCGGATGGGCTGGAAGGCTGCGAGCACGCGGTGTTCGAGATCCTGTCCAACTCGATTGACGAGGCGCGCGAGGGCTTTGGTGCGGAAATCGTGACGACCCGCTATGAGGATGGGTCGATCGAGGTAGCCGACCATGGCCGCGGCGTGCCGATCGAATGGAACGAGGGGGAGCAGCGCTATAACTGGGAACTGGTGTTCTGCGAGCTGTATGCGGGCGGCAAATACAAAAATGACACGGGTGAGAACTATGAGTTTTCGCTCGGTCTGAACGGCCTTGGCACCTGTGCGACCCAGTATTCTTCGGAATACATGGATGTAACGGTCGTGCGCGACGGCTTTGAATACAGCCTGCACTTCGAAAAGGGCGAAAATAAGACTGATGCGAAGGAGGGCTTTGTCAAAAAGCCGACGGCTTCGAAAAAGACCGGCACGACCATCCGCTGGAAGCCCGACCTCGAGGTGTTCACCGATATCAATATTCCGGTCGACTACTTTCTTGATACGCTCAAACGGCAGGCCGTGGTCAACAGTCACATCAAGTTTGTGCTGAAAAATCAGGTTGGCGGTAAGTTCGAGACGACTGAATTTTTGTACCAGAACGGTATTGTCGACTACGTTACCGAGCTGGTTGGCGAGCAGCCGTTGACCTCGGTGCAGTTCCTTGAGGGCGAACGGCGCGGCCGCGACCGCGCGGACAAGCCGGAATATAAGGTAAAGCTCAGCTGTGCGTTCTGCTTTTCGTCCGCCGTGTCGCGCATTGAGTATTATCACAACTCCTCGTGGCTGGAGCATGGCGGCGCACCGGATAAGGCAGTGCGTTCGGCGTTTGTTTCGGCGCTCGACAGTTACCTGAAGCAAAATAATAAGTACACCAAGAGCGAGAGTAAGGTTACATTTCAGGATGTGCTCGATAGCTTAGTGCTGGTTACCAACTGCTTTTCCACCCAGACCTCTTATGAGAACCAAACCAAAAAGGCCATCACCAATAAGTTCATCCAGGAGGCGATGACTGATTTTCTCAAGCAGGGGCTGGAGATCTACTTCATCGAGAACAAGGCCGAGGCGGACAAGATTGCCGAGCAGGTGCTCATCAACAAGCGCAGCCGCGAGCAGGCGGAAAAAGCGCGCCTGAATATCAAAAAAAAGCTGTCCGGCGGGCTTGACCTTGCCAATCGCGTGCAGAAGTTTGTCGACTGCCGCACCAAGGATGTGACAAGGCGTGAACTGTATATTGTCGAGGGTGATTCCGCGCTCGGTTCGGTCAAGCAGGGGCGCGACAGCGAGTTTCAGGCGGTCATGCCGGTGCGCGGCAAGATACTCAATTGCCTGAAAGCGGATTACGGTAAGATTTTCAAGAACGATATCATCACCGACCTTTTGAAAGTGCTCGGCTGCGGGGTCGAGGTGCGTGGCAAGGCGGCGAAAGATCTGTCCGCATTCGACCTGGAGGCGCTGCGCTGGCGGCGTATCATCATCTGCACCGATGCCGATGTGGACGGTTTTCAGATCCGCACGCTGATTTTGACCATGCTGTACCGGCTGGTGCCGACGTTGATCGAAAGGGGTTATGTATATATCGCAGAATCGCCGCTCTATGAAATCACCTATCGCGATAAGAGCTATTTCGCGTTTGACGAGGGCGAAAAGGCGGCAATTCTCAAAAAACTCGAGGGCAAAAAGATACAGATCCAGCGCTCCAAGGGTCTGGGCGAGAACGAGGCGGACATGATGTGGGAAACCACGATGAACCCGGAGACACGCCGCCTGATCCGCATCCAGCCGGAGGACGCCAAGGCGACGAGCGAGATGTTCGACCTGCTGCTGGGCGACAATCTCTCCGGGCGCAAGGAATATATTGCGGAGAATGGAGCACAGTATCTCGATCTGGCGGATATATCCTGATAAGGAGTTAAATTTGGATGGCAAAGAAGAAAAACGACGAGCCAAAAGTATATAAGGAGCATCCATCGGTCGACCAGCGCATCACGGACACGCTGCGCGAGAACTACATGCCCTATGCGATGAGCGTCATCGTTTCGCGCGCGATTCCAGAGATCGACGGCTTCAAGCCGTCGCACCGCAAGCTGCTATACACGATGTACAAAATGGGGCTGCTGACCGGCAACCGCACCAAGTCGGCCAACATCGTCGGCTCGACGATGAAGCTCAACCCGCACGGCGACGCGGCTATCTACGAGACGATGGTGCGCCTGACGCGCGGCAATGAGGCGCTGCTGACGCCGTTTGTCGACTCCAAGGGTAACTTTGGCAAAGTGTATTCGCGCGATATGGCCTATGCTGCGCCGCGTTATACCGAAGCCAAGCTCGACGCGTTCTGTGCCGAGTTGTTCCGCGATATTGATGCCGACGCAGTGGATTTTGTCGACAACTACGACGGCACCATGAAGGAGCCTACCTTGCTGCCAACGACTTTCCCGAATATCCTGGTTTCGGCGAACACAGGCATTGCGGTCGGCATGGCGTCCAGCTTTTGCGGCTTCAATCTTGAGGAAGTCTGCCGCACGACGATCGAGTATATCAAAAACCCCGCCCATGATCTGCTTTCCACGTTGCCTGCACCGGATTTTTCGACCGGCGGCGAGCTGATTTACGACGAACGGGAGATGCGCGGCATCTATGAGAGCGGTCGCGGTTCGTTTAAGGTGCGCGCCAAATGGACGTACGACAAAAAGGAAAACCTGATCGAGATCACCGAAATTCCGTACACGACCACGATCGAGGCGATTATCGACAAGGTGGCGGAGCTGGCCAAGGGCGGCAAACTGCGCGAAATTGCCGACGTGCGCGACGAGACCGATCTGTCCGGCCTGAAAATCGCCATTGACTTGAAACGCGGCACCGACCCGGACAAGCTGATGGCCAAGCTGATGAAGCTGACGCCGCTGATGGACAGCTGTTCGTGCAATTTCAATGTGCTGATTGCCGGCATGCCGCGTGTGCTGGGCGTGCGTGAGGTACTCGAAGAGTGGACAGCGTGGCGTACCGAATGTGTGCGTCGCCGCGTGTTCTTTGACCTCAATAAGAAGAAGGAAAAGCTGCATCTGCTGCAAGGTCTGGCCAAGATCTTGCTGGATATTGATAAGGCGATCCGCATCATCCGTGAAACCGAGGAGGACGCGGAGGTCATTCCAAACTTGATGATCGGCTTTGGCATTGATCAGGTGCAGGCTGAGTTTATTGCCGATATCCGTCTGCGCAACATCAATAAGGAATATATCCTCAAACGCACCAAGGAGACGGTCGACCTCGAAAACGAGATTGCGAAGCTCGAGGAGATTGTGAAATCCAAGGCCAAAATCCGGAATATCATTGTGAAGGAACTCGAGCAGGTTGTCAAAAAGTACCCGTCGCCACGCCGCACCCGTTTGGTGACGGCCGAGGCGGTGCCCGAATTTGACGAGGAGGATCATATCGAGGATTACCCGGTGCTGCTGTTCCTGACGCGCGAGGGCTATTTCAAGAAGATTACGCCGCAGTCTTGGCGCATGTCGCAGGAGCATAAGCTCAAAGAGGGCGACGAAGTAATTTGGCAGGCCGAAGCGACGAATAAGGCCGAGGTGATCTTCTTTACCAATATGCAGCAGGCGTATAAGGCGCATCTGTATGATTTTGAGGATTGCAAGGCGTCGGTGCTGGGCGATTATCTCGCTGGCAAGCTGGACATGGACGAGGGCGAGACTCCGGTCTACGCCATCCTGCCCGGCGATTATAAGGGCAATATGGCGATTGTGTTCCAGAATGGTAAGGCCGCCCGCTTTTCGCTCGAGAGCTTTGAAACCAAGACCAACCGCCGCCGCCTGACCGGTGCGTATTCGGCCAAGTCGCCTGCGGTGGCATTCTTCTATCCGATTGATGAGGAAAGCGAGATTACGATGTTCTCGACTGCGAACCGTGCGCTGACTTTCCGCGCGAACATGTTGGACATCAAGGCCAGCCGCTCGACACAGGGTGTGCAGGCTATGGTGCTGCGCGGCAAGCACACGATCACGCGTGCCTGCCGTATGGAGGAGGCAGGGTTGTCGGACAACGGCCGCTACCGCTGCCGCAGCATTCCGTCGATCGGCGCGTTGCTGACTGACGAGGATCTGCCGGAAAAGCAGATGAAGCTGGAATAATGGGAAAGCCCTTGCCGCCTTTCGGTGGCAAGGGCTTTTTACTTGCGGATGCTTTTGCACTGTGCTATAATAAAATCTGATAGAAAGGGGCGTTTATTTGATGTTAAATGAAAAGATGGCCGCGTTGGGGAACAACCGCTCCACCATCCGCGAGCTTTTTGAATACGGCAACAAGCGGGCGGCAGTGGTCGGCCGGGAAAACGTGCTTGATTTTTCGCTCGGTAATCCGAACGTACCCGCGCCGGATGCAGTGCGGGAGGCGATTCTGGCCGAAGCCGCGGGCGACCCGGTTGCGCTGCACGGATATACCTCCGCGCAGGGCGCGGCGGACGTGCGCAAGGCGTTGGTAGCTGATATCAATCGCCGTTTTGGCACGGATTACACTGGTGATAGTCTGTATCTGACCGCGGGCGCGGCAGCCGCGCTGTCCTGCGCCTTCAAGGCGATTGCCTGCCCGGGGGATGAATTTGTCGTACTGGCGCCGTATTTCCCGGAATACCTGATGTTCATTGAAAGCGGCGCGGGCGCCAAGGCGGTCGTTGTGCCGCCGTCGATTGCGGACTTCCAGATCAATTTTGATGCGCTGGAAAAGGTTCTCAATGAACATACCAAGGCGGTGGTGATCAACTCGCCGAACAACCCGTCGGGCGCGGTTTACTCGGAGCAGACAATCCGGCAGTTGGCCGAATTGCTGCGCGAAAAAGAGGCGCAGTTTGGGCATCCGATCTATCTGGTGTCGGACGAGCCGTATCGTGAGATTGTTTATGATGGTGTGCAGACACCCTTTGTGCCGACTTATTACGATGACACGATTGTGTGCTATTCCTACTCCAAGTCGCTTTCGCTGCCCGGCGAGCGCATCGGTTATGTGCTCGTGCCGCCGCAGGCTGCAGATAGCGCAGACCTGTATGCCGCTGTATGCGGCGCGGGACGCGCGCTCGGCTATGTGTGTGCACCCAGCATGTTCCAGCGCGTGGCCGCGCGCTGTACCGGGCTGACCAGCGATATTACGGTCTACCAGACCAACCGTGACCTACTCTTTGACGGCCTGACCAGCATGGGTTACACCTGCGTTAAGCCGCAGGGTGCGTTCTACATGTTTCCGCAGACGCTGGAACCGGACGACCATGCGTTTTGCGAGCGTGCTAAGAAGTATGACTTGCTGGTGGTGCCGGGTGCGGACTTTGGCGCGCCGGGTCACATGCGCATTTCCTACTGCGTGCAAACTGAAACCATCCGCCGTGCGCTTCCGCTTTTTGAGAAACTGGCAAAAGAGTATCATAAATGTTAAGTTGTTGAAAACTTACAATTAAATTATGCAATATATGTACAAACTGTGAATTGTCATCGGACAATATGCATAAAAATATAGATCGTTGATTGGTCGATATTCATAAAAGCTGCCCCTTGCATTTCCGAGCCGCTCCGTGTATTATAATACCAGAAACCAACGAAAACGGTTTCACAACATTACAGAAAAGGAGCGTGACGAATCATGATGAAGGGTTTCTTCAACGATCTGGTTGCAGCGCGTATGCTCGACCTGGACCAGAGCCGCGTCAAGTCGATGTCTCGCAAGGCGCGTCGCATCGCCAAGTAATGTTTGAACATTACGGTGGCTGATGGGGCTGCCTTGAGGGAGTCAGAAAACAAATGACAACAGAAAACGGTATGTAAAAGGCCTTCCGTGTGTGCGGAAGGCCTTTTACGATGCCACTCAGCCCGGGCGGCGGTGTTGCCTTAAAATCATGGACTGCCGGCGGAAATATTCGGCGCGTTCTGCCGTCGTGGCTGGGCGGAGCTGCGTTTTACCGCAGTCCGGGCAGGTGCGTTGCTGCACGCTGCCGGGAAAAATGTAGTGGCAGCATTTGGTCTGACAGGTGTAAATCATGCCGGTCACCCCTTTCTGTTTACAGTATAGCGGAAGGTATGTCCCATAAACATCCCTTGCTTGCGCGGCTGGACGGAAAATGCTATACTGACTCCATATGGGGAAAAGGGGAAAAGAAACATGAAGGAACAAAAGGCGGGGCTGCTCCGTCGGTTATATATGCCTGCGGTGCTGTGCACCGTGCTTTGGGGCAGTGCAGCCCCATGTATCAAAAAAGGGTATGCGCTGTTTGCGATCGGTGCGGATGCACCGTTTTCCCAACTATATTTTGCAGGCTTGCGATTTGCGTTGGCCGGATTGCTGGTGCTGTTTACCGCGCGTTTGATGGGGCGGCGCATCCTCCCGCATCGGGATGAATGGAAACCGATATTCTGGATCTGCCTGTTCCAAAGCGCGATCCAGTATGTGTGTTATTATATCGGACTGTCCGCCACAACCGGCACAAAAGGGGCGGTGCTGTCGGGCACGCAGACCTTTTTCGCACTGATTTTCGCACACTTGGCGCTGCCGAACGACAAGATGGACCGGCGCAAGGTGCTGGGCTGCATCTGTGGCTTTGCAGGCGTATTGGCGCTCGGCGTGGGAGGACTGAATGGCTTTCATCTGCAAGGGGACGGGCTGGTGCTGCTTTCGGCTGTGTCGGCCGGTGCGGGCGCGTTGGTTTCGCGCATCTACACCCCCGGCCGCGATCCGATGCTGCTGACCGGTTGGCAGCTGCTGTGCGGCGGTCTGTTCCTGTTGGCGCTCGGTTGGGCGGGCGGTGGACAGCTCGGCATGGTCACGCCGGGCGGGCTGCTGCTGTTGGTCTATCTGGCTGTCTTATCCGCCGCAGCGTTTACGATCTGGACGGCGCTGCTCGGACGGTTCCCAGTTGGCAGGGTCAGCCTGTTCTGTTTTCTGATCCCCGTGTTCGGTACGCTGCTTTCCGCGCTTGTACTGGGAGAACAGATTTTAACGCTGCGCAATGTGATCGCGCTGGTACTGGTCAGCGGCGGTATTGCAGTCACAAACGGTGGGCAGGGGAGTAAAGCGGGGCGCGGGCAGGCATAATAGAAGCGGTTTCGCATGTATTTGCGCGATTTGTGTTACGCAAAGCGTCGCCGCCAAATATGATAAAGGAAGGACACTATGGTTTTTAGTTCAGCGATCTTTCTGTTTTGTTTTCTGCCTGCGGTATTTCTATTGGATCGTCTGCTGCGCGGCGTGCGGGCAAAAAACCTGCTGCTGCTTGCGGCCAGCCTGATTTTCTATTCATTCGGACAGCCGGTATATCTGCCACTGCTGCTCGCGAGCGTGCTGCTCAATTACCTGTGCGGACTGATTGCAGCGGGTAAGCACGCCAAACTGGGCGTGGGGCTTGCGGTTGCGGGCGGTATCGGCATGATGGCGGTATTTAAGTATGCGGATTTCGCGATTGGCACGATCAACAGCCTGTTCCGCACGGCGCTGCCGCTGCCCGGTATCACGCTGCCAATTGGTATTTCGTTCTTCACGTTCCAAGGGCTGTCTTATGTTATCGACGTTTATCGCGACCGGACACTGGTGTCGCGGTCGTTCCTGAAAGTGCTGCTCTATATCTCATTCTTCCCGCAGCTGATCGCGGGGCCGATCGTTAAATATCACGATATTGAGCGAGAAATCGACACGCGTCAGACCAGCCCGCGGGAGACCGCGCTGGGTATCCGGCGGTTTATCTGCGGCCTGTCCAAAAAGCTGCTGCTGTCTAACGCGATGGGGCAGATGGCGGACGCGGTATTCGCGCTGCCCGCAGGAGAAATCGGCATGTTTGCCGGTTGGGTGGGGGCAATTTGCTACACTTTGCAGATTTACTTCGATTTTTCTGGTTACAGCGATATGGCGATCGGGATGGGGCGCATGTTTGGTTTCCACTTTCTTGAAAATTTTGATTACCCGTATGCGTCAACAACCATTCAGGAGTTCTGGCGGCGCTGGCACATTTCGCTGTCGACTTGGTTCCGCGATTACCTGTACATTCCGCTGGGCGGCAACCGCAAGGGCAGGGGACGTACATGGGTCAACCGTGGCATCGTGTTCTTTACGACCGGCCTGTGGCATGGTGCAAACTGGACGTTTGTGCTGTGGGGGCTGTGGCACGGTGCGTTTTCGGTGCTTGAGGACAGCGGCGTGATCCCGCAAAAGCGGCTCAAGGGCAGGGCGCTCGGCCATGTGTACACGATGATGGTGGTGGTGCTGGGCTTTGTGCTGTTCCGCGCGGAAACGCTTTCACAGGCAGGCGCGATGTTCACCGCGATGTTCACCGGCATCGGGCTGGGCTGGACGGGAACGGCAACCGTGTGTGCGCTGCTAACCCCCGCTTTCCTGCTGACATTTGTGCTGGCACTTGTGCTCTGCGTGCCGACTGCGAAACGGTTACCCATCAAAAATGAGACGGTTACGCTTGCCGGATCGCTGGCGCTGCTGGTGCTCTGTATGCTCAACCTGTCGGCCGGTACGTTCAATCCGTTCATCTATTTCCAGTTCTGAGGAGGCTGCCATGAAATATAAGGTTTTCACCGCAGTCTTTGTGCTGTGTTGCCTGCTGCCATCGGCGGGCATGCTGTTCCTGCCGCCAACGCAAGCGGCTGCAAACGAACGACTGTCACCCAAGCCGATGATGCAAAAGGAGGATGGCAGTTGGAATACCGACGTGCTCGGTCAAGTGGCCGACTACATTGCCGACCACTTTGCGTTGCGGCAGCAGATGGTCACGGCGAACGCCGCTTTGCAAACTACCCTTTTGGCGACTTCGCCCGCCGAGGATGTGATTTACGGCAAGGATGGCTGGCTGTATTACGCGGCAGCGCTTGACGATTATCAGAATCGTGCGACGCTGTCGGATGCCGAAGCGGCGCAGATTGCCCAGACTATCGCGGACATGCAGGCGTACTGCGAAGCGCATGGCGCAACATTCCTGTTCACCATTGCGCCGAACAAGAATTCGCTTTACCCGGAAAATATGCCCGCGCGCTATCTGCAAAGCGATTCCCCGGGCAATTATGAGCTGGTCGCACCGTATCTAAAGGAATATGGCGTAAACTATGCCGATTTGTTTACTTTTTTGTCGGAACAGGACGAAACGCTCTACCTGCGCACGGATTCGCATTGGACAAACCGCGGTGCGGCGCTCGCACATGACTTTTTGATGGAAACGCTTGGCCTGCCGCACACCGCGTTCGGTGAGGCGTCTTATGCGACCGAAAACACCCATCGTGGCGACTTGTATGAGATGCTCTATCCCACCGGGACGGCGCGGGAGGCGCAGCAGCAGTATGAGATCAATTTTTCGTATGTCATGCCGCCGCGCACAGCCGAGGACATCCTGATCCAGACAACGAGCGAGGGCGCGCCAAACGGCCGCCTGATCCTGTGCCGTGACTCGTTCGGCAACGCCCTGCACCCGTTCCTCGCCGCGGATTTCCGCGAGGCAGTGATCACGCGGCAGATGCCTTATCCGCTGGAGCAGGTGCAGGCGGGCGATACGGTGATTGTTGAAATCGTTGAACGCAACCTTGCAAATATCTTGAAATATCCGCCCGAATTGGGGAACCTTTTTGTGGGGGATTCCGTCGAATAGGGCATAGGATTAGAAAGTAAAACGGGAGGACGTTTTTATGAACAAGAAGATTACAGCGTTATTGCTTGCGCTGCTGTTGTGTGGCAGTCTGGCGGCCTGTGGCGGCCAGCCGACCGAAAAGGACGATGCAAAGCAGGATGATGCAGCGGTCGATACGGTCAAACCGGAGGACGATAAGGATACGACGGACGAAGAGAAGGCCGAGGAGCAGGATAAGGTGGATGCGGAGAAGGATGATGCGTCCGGCAGCCAGACCTCGGACAGCGCTTCGCAGAGCAAGCCGCAGTCAGGCGGCACGACTTCGGGTTCCACCTCGAATAGTGGTTCGTCGTCCAGCAAACCGTCGTCGGACAGCAGCTCGACCACGTCCAAACCGTCGGGCGGCAGCAGTTCATCCGGTGGTACGTCTACCGGTACGACGCAGACGCCTGCGCCGCAGCCCACTCCGGAGCCGGAACCGCAGCCAGAACCCGAACCCGCACCTGCAGCGCCGACCGCATCGCAGGCATCCGGTTACATTGGCTCGTCGGCATCCGCACTGGAGGCTGCGCTTGGTTCGCCCAGCTCTAAGAGTTATTCACCCAGCTGTATGGGCGAGGGTGAGGACGGTGTCTGGTCGTACAGTGGCTTTACCGTGTACACCTATCGTGAAAACGGTGTCGAGACCGTGGAAGCGGTTGCGTAAGATAAACAAAACCACCCTCCGGTATGGAGGGTGGTTTGTTGTTTGCGGGTTATTACAGAATGACACGGCGCGGTTTTTCTGCGATTTCGCGTACCGGGCGGCAGGGTACACCCACAGCTAACATGCCGGACGGGATATCCTTAGTCACAACGCTGCCCGCACCAATGACGACATTGTCCCCAATGGTCACGCCGGGCAGCACCTGCACGCCCATGCCGATCCATACGTTATTGCCGACTGTGATGGGCTTGGCATACTCCAGACCGGCGTTGCGCTGCGCCGGGTCGAGCGGGTGTCCAGCCGTTGAGAAACAGCAGTTCGGGCCAATGAATACGTGGTCGCCAAAGGTGACGGGCGCACCGTCCAGTACAACCAGATTATGGTTGGCGTAAAACGCTTTGCCAACGCGCATGTTGCTGCCGTAGTCAACGAAGAAGGGCGGTTCGATGATGATGTCCTCGCCACAGGCGGCAAGCAGCGTGCGCAGCAGCGCAATACGTTCGTCCTTTTGCGTGCTGCGCAGCTGGTTATAGTCCATGCACAAATCCTGCGCCTTGGCACGCGCTTGCAGCAGCTCGGGGTCGTAGTTGGCATCGTATAGCAGCCCGGCGGCTGCCTTTTCCCATTCGGTCATGCTATTTCCTCCTCAGTTCTGATGGCGTACCAGTGCATAATCGTCGCCGGGGCGATAATAGGGGCAAGCCCCGCCCGTTTGCGTCAGTCGGTAAAATTCGTCCTCATCCAGATAAGCCTCGCAGACATATTCGCCGAGAGTATCATCAAATACGCTGTATGCACAGTCTTCGCAGGTATCGGCCATGGCGTTCACCTCGTTTGGTATTGTTGTGCGAAATGACAAGGGGGTACGGGCATTGTGAATTCGCTCTGCGTCAATCATAACATATTTTGTGGGAAGTTTCAAACATCAGCTTTTATTTTTGTGCAGATTGTGCTATGATAAAGAAAAAAGCAATCGCATCAGGAGCGTGAACAAAGCAATGAAATTGTATACTTACCAGAATAACGACGGCATTGACCGCATCGGTGTCGGCTGTGACGGCTGGATCGGCCTGATCTGGCCGATCGAGGCGTTTGGCCTGTCGTTTACCGATATGAACGACCTGATCCGCCGTATTTCGCCCGCGCAGCTGGCGCGCTTGTCGGACGCCGAGCAGGCGACCGAAGGCGCGGCGATCCGGGTGGACAGTGTGCGTCTGCGCGCCCCCATCCCGCACCCGGCGCAGGATATCATCTGCCTGGGCATCAACTATGCCGACCATGCAGTGGAGTCCGCGCGCTTCCACGAGGACGCATTCCTCATCAATCGCAAAAAGGCGGTTTATTTCAGTAAGCGTGTGTGTGAGGCCAGCGGCTCAGGCGACCCGATCCCGGCTTACGAGGGTCTGGTGGACAGCCTGGATTATGAGGTTGAACTGGGTGTCGTTATCGGCAAGGATTGCAAGAATGTCAGCGTGGCAGAGGCACCGGGTCATATTTTCGGCTACACGATCGTCAACGATGTGTCGGCACGCAACTTGCAGACCGCGCATAACCAGTGGTACTTCGGCAAGTCGCTCGACGGTTTTACGCCGATGGGGCCGTGTATTGTCACGGCCGATGAGATCCCGTTCCCACCGGCGCTCAATATCGCGTCTACGGTCAATGGTGAGCCGCGTCAGAACAGCAACACCGACCATCTGCTGCACACGGTTGCAGAGATCATTTCCGAGTTGTCGCAGGGTATGACGCTCAAGGCGGGCACGATCATTGCCACCGGTACACCCGCAGGTGTAGGTATGGGCTTTACGCCGCCCAACTTCCTGAAAAAGGGCGATGTGGTCACCTGTGAGATTGAGAAGATCGGCAGCCTGACCAATACGGTCGAATAAGCAGGGAGGCGCAGGGATGGACAAGCCCAAGCAGATGATCGTCATGCGGCGCGACCTCAAAATGCGCAAGGGGAAGATCGCGGCGCAGGCGGGGCACGCCTGTGTCACGGCGGTGCTCGCCGCGCTCGCGCGCGAGCAGCGGTTGGGGCAGGTGCAGGCGGACGAAACGGGTGTGGTGCTCACACAGGACGGTCAGTCCGCCACACCGCTGAGCGAGTGGTTTGCGCGCGGCGTGGCTAAAGTGTGCGTCTATGTCGATTCGGAAGAGGAGCTGCTGGAGATCGACCGCAAGGCGAAGGCGGCGGGCATCCTGTCAGCGCTGATTTGCGATAGTGGGTTGACCGAGTTCCATGGACAGCCTACCTACACCTGTTTGGCGTTTGAGCCTGCGCTGCCGGAGAAAGTCGATCCGATTACAGGGGAACTGCCGCTCTTTTGAGCGGCAGCGCCGTTTTTGACGCAATTTGTAACATTGTTGTGCCTTTACAAACATGGTTTGTCATGGTATGATAAACAAGCCACGAAAAGGAGGGATTGCCATGGGCGCTGTGTCCAAGCAAGGCACCAAACAGGTCACGGCCAACAAAAAAGCATGGCATGACTACTTTGTCGAGGAAAAGTATGAGGCCGGTATTGAGCTGGCCGGCACCGAGGTCAAGTCGATCCGGCAGGGGCAGATCAATCTCAAGGATTCTTACTGCACCTTCAAGGATGGCGAGCTTTTTGTGCGTGGGATGCATATTTCGCCTTACGAAAAGGGAAATATCTTTAATAAAGACCCGTTGCGCGTGCGGCGGCTGCTGATGCACAAAAAGGAGATTGCAAACCTGTTCGGCAAGACCAAGCAGGACGGCTACGCGCTAATCCCCTTGTCGGTTTATTTCAAGAATTCCCGCGTTAAGATTGAGATTGGCCTGTGCAAGGGCAAAAAGCTGCACGACAAGCGCGACAGCATTGCCGCGCGCGATGCAAAGCGGGAAATTGACCGTGCGATGAAAGCGCGCAATCGGTAAACACGCATCGGGTGATGCACCCTATATGGGGCCGTAACGGGTTCGACGGGGGTGTTGAAGCCGGGATAGCGGGCCGCAGTGGGGATCTGCGAAAAAAGCTCCAACTGTTTATAAATTAAACAACAACAATTATACTCTTCAGGCTGCCTAATTAAGGCTTAGCCCGTCGGCTCGGGGAGGACCACGGCTCCGAGATCCGGCGTCGATTAGTGGTGAACGTGTACGGGGTAAGAGTTGCCCCCGTCATGTAAGATGACTCTACTGAAGTGACCAGCCTGTTTGCCGGCGTGTCATGGAGGGAATGCCAAAAGACAAACTGCGCCCGGAGAAGTCACGGTGGATGTGCTTTCGGACAGGGGTTCAACTCCCCTCGGCTCCACCAAAATACCAACTGATACCGCCTGATAACAGGCGGTATCTTTTACTTTTGACTGGTTTTTACAACGGAAAACGGGGTTTTAAAATTTCGGTAGATATTCCGGTAGATTTACTTTTTGAACTTATGCTACACTATAAGCAGGCAAGGGGAGCGGGGCGAAAAAGCCCCGCTCCGGCGCCTGACGATACCGGTATCCGTCTTTCCGGCGCGGCTGTGCACCGCCGTACCGGGTTCCCAATCTGACAAGGGAAGGACTGTGAAACAATATGTCCCGCACGCGCGTCGAGCGCAATATTTCGTACGACGAGGAGAAGAAGAAATACTACGTCAATCTGGATTTCGGGCGCGACGCGCACGGACACCAGATCAAAAAGACACGCACATTCGCGCGGCTGACCGACGCCCGCAAGGTGCTGCGGCTGCATGAAGTGCAGCGCGATTTTGGCGCGCTGACCAAGCCAAACGACACGACCGTTGCCGAGTGGCTGAACTACTGGATGGACGCGGTCGTACGGCCCAATCGTGCCGCGACCACGGTGCATGGGTACAGCCAGATGATTGTCAACTACATCATCCCGCAACTAGGTGCAATTCCGCTGCAATCGCTGTCACCGCAGCGCATCCAGCAGTATTATGCCTACCTGTGCCATGACTGTGGCCTGTCGCCCAACACCGCGCGCAAGCACCACGATCTGCTGCGCAACGCGTTGCGCATCGCGGTCATGCAGGACGTGCTTGCTCGCAACCCGACCGACCGCGTCGAACCGCCCAAGTTCAAGCGTCCCGAACCGCAGTTTTACGACGTCGCTTCGCTGCGACGGCTGTTGGACGCGGTCGAGGGCGACAAGCTCGAGCCGGTCGTGTATCTGGCCGGGTATCTCGGCCTGCGCCGCGAGGAAATGTGCGGCCTGCGGTGGAAGGACATCGATTTTACCGAGAACACGCTGTGCGTGCACCGTGCCCGCACGATGGCCGGTTCGCAGGTGATCGAGAAGGACACTAAGAACCGTTCTTCGACCCGGCTGCTGCACATGCCGGAGGAGGTCGTGCGCATGCTGCACGCCGAACGGCGACGGCAGCGCGAGAATCGGCTGCTGTTCGGCAAGGAGTATCAGGACTCGGGTTATGTGCTGACTTGGCCGGATGGAGAGCCGTATCGGCCGAATTACCTGACCGAGACGTTCAGCGCGTTCATTCGTAGGAACCATCTGCCCAAGCTGACCTTGCATGGGCTGCGGCACACCTTTGCGACGCTTGCGAACTATTCCGGCGCGACGATCTACAACATCAGCCGCTCGCTGGGGCACAGTACAATCTCGACCACGTCCATGATCTACACGCATCTGCTGGATACGACGCACGAGCAGACGATCGAGGCAGTCGCGCAAAGCCTGCGGCAGGGCGGTGGGCTAAAGACCAGAAAACAAGTCAAATAGCGAGAATAGAGAGGAGGGAGAACGTTGCAGCTGCTGAAGCTGTTGCAGGTGATCGTGATGGCGGCGTTTGAGATCTGCGGTTTGGCTTTGATCGTTTTGGCGGTCCGCTTCTTTTTGTGGCGCGACAAACGGGACGAGGACTTCGCGGAATTGGTCGAGCACTGGCGAGAGGAGCAGATCCGGAGTGAGCGGACAGCGCAGGAGCAACCACGAAATGAGCAATCCATGAGTGAGCAGGCGAAGCAGGAGCAGCCCTCAAAGCATGTGCAGGCGGCGCAGCAACCGTCGCAAAACGAGCAAAGGCAGGACGAGTGGGCGGCGCTGAACCGTTTACGCGATGAAATAGAGCGGAGAGAACGACAGGCAAACCAGCGCGGCGCAGAGCCGATCCTGAAAAATGGGGTGTACCGGCAAAAGCGTGCGCTGTTTGGCCCATGGCCGCTGTTTTTGCATCAAAATGATGAACAATATGCGCGGTATGTCCGCTCGAGATGTCAACAGATACAGTTGAAGCTGGAGGATGACCATCCGTACACGATCATCGGCACATCCGGCGAGTACAAAACCTCGCTTCGCTCCTGCACCTGCATGGATTTTCGCAAGAATCAGCAAGGACTGGCGCCATGCAAGCACATGTATTTCCTTGCGCGGCAATGCGGGTATGATGTCGATGCGATCTTTGCAAACTATCAGGAAAACGCCCGGCGATAAGGAAAGCAGTCTCTCAACCGGTGTTGGGAGACTGCTTTTGTTTACGCGGACAAAAGCAGAATGCGCAGGCCGACTTTACGGGCGTATTGCAGCGTATACGCGCTGCCGCCCGTCGCGCGGGTGCAGTATGCAACGCAAACAGCACTGTGGTCAACCATAAATCGGTTGCGGCGCTGCATACAGCCGCGGGTGTAATGTTCGGAGGTGTAAATCACTTCGTTCGCGCGGCGTAGGATAGATTCGTATCGTTCAACCGATGCGGCAGACCAACCGCGGGTTTGCTCGCGGTTGGGCAGCGCCAGAATGAGCTGGATTTGCGGAAACTGGTCGCGCAGTCGCAGTACTGTTTCGGCGGCCAGCGTGTCGAAGCCCAGCGCCCCGCCAGCATAAAAGTATCGAATGCCGTATGCAATCAGTTCAAGAACCTCAGCTTCCACCTTTGCGGCGAGTGCCAGCAGGATTTCCGGTGGGATGTCGCGGTGACCGGTAAAGCAGCAGGCGTCTTCTCTCATTTGCCATTCCTCCTTTCATATATAGACTTTAACATTATCTAATGTAAAAGTCTATATATTTGAGATCTGGGAACTCTATTATCTAACTAACACATTAGATAATGGAGGCGTTCGCTATGGTGAGTTTGAATGTCCTGCCCTTGCTCGAGAAAAAAGGAAAAACGAAATATTGGCTTTACAAGCAATTGGGTATGAGTTATCAGAACTTTAATCGCATGGTGAACAACCAAACATCCTCGATTAAATTCGAACGCATTGAGACACTGTGTCAGTTGTTGGATTGTACGCCGAATGATTTGTTTATTATTGATTGGGAAGAGCATGATATAAGCAAATAAACAACAAAGGGCCTGTTGCAAAATAGGCCAAAGAAAAAAAGACGGGCAGGGCAGCCCGAAAAGGGTTGCCTTGCCTGCCTTTTTGCTTTAGGCTTAGTTTGTGAACACAAAACCAAAGCAAGACCAGTGTAACGTATATGAGCGGCGAGGTCAACTGGTACTTGCGCTGAATTGCGAAAAGATGATACCGGAGAACGCA
>DWZQ01000039.1 GCA_019117485.1 Candidatus Agathobaculum intestinipullorum
TGTCGAAGCGATCCTGCAGGGCACCAGCGAAGTGACTGCGGGCGCGGACGACATGATGGTGCAATCGGAGCCGGAAAAGGGACTATGGTGGGTGGATATCAGCCGCCGTGTAGAGAATGGCTTTGTGGACGAGTATGATCCGGAAGTCAGTTATGGTCTGTGGGGCGAGCCTAAGCCGGTCGATATGGCACAGGAGGGCGATTTGCAGGATGCGTGGCACGACCGCATCGACGAATTTGACGGCGCGACCCTGACCGTTACCGTCACGTTTACCGACGGCACGACAGATACCCAGACGCTCACCTTGCACACCGGCAAACTGGGCTGCGAATATGTAGATGGCAAAAACGGCCCACAGCTGACCGGCGAGGTGCTCACCGACGAGCAGGCCGAAACGCAGGGCTACATTTACGGCGTGTACGCTGAAATCGCATAACAGGATGTTCTATTCCCCCAGCTTTTTGGCTGGGGGAATATTTTTATGGAAAAACCCGCAAACAGCTTGAAAAAGGCGCGCATATCGCATAGAATAAAGGGAGAAATGAGAGGTAAGGAGAAAACCATGCTGCATATTGTTCTGGTCGAGCCGGAGATCCCGCAGAACACCGGCAACATCGCCCGCACCTGCGCGGCGACAGGCTGCGTGCTGCATCTGGTCGAGCCGCTCGGCTTTGCCATCGACGATAAGCGGATGAAGCGTGCGGGGCTGGATTACTGGCATCTGCTCGACGTCCGCATGTACAAGAATTTGGACGAATTTTTTGAGAAAAATCCGGACGGGCGCTATTTTTACGCCACGACCAAGGCGCCCCGCGCCTATCACGAGGCCGAATACCGTGACGGCGATTACCTGATGTTCGGCAAGGAGACACGCGGCTTGCCGGAAAGCCTGCTCACCGCCCATCCCGAGCGCTGCGTGCGTATCCCGATGCGCGCGGGCGCAAGGAGCCTGAACCTGTCCAACTCGGTAGCGGTGATCGCGTTTGAGGCGCTGCGGCAGACCGGCTTTATCAACCTTCAGCTTGCAGGACCGTTCCCACAGGGATAAGGAGAAGAACAATGGAAAAAATACATATCCTGACCGATTCCTCCGCGGATATCCCGCAGGAGCTGGTCGAGCGCTACGGCATCGAAATCGTGCCCATCACGCTGACGCATGAGGGGCGCGCCATTCGCGAATACTACGATATCACGGCAGAGGAGTACTGGAAGCTGCTCGCGGACAGCCGTGAGATTCCGACGACCGCTATGGTCACACCGGCCACATTCCTTGATTCCTATAAGCGCGCCGCCGCGCGCGGCTGCACCCATCTGCTCGGTGTGCTGATCAACGCAAACGGCTCGGGCACCTATCAGGCGGCGTGCCTTGCGCGCGACATGTTCCGCGAGGAATGCGGCGACGGCATGGTGATCGAGCTGTTCGACTCGGCCACCTACACCTATATCTATGGCCACATCGTCGCGATCGCGGCGGCGCTGCGCGAACAGGGCGACAGCTTCGAGGCCATCCGCGCGGTGGTCATCAGCAGGCTCCGGCGGGTCGAGGCGTTCCTCGGCGTGTACAGCCTCAAACACCTGAAAAAGTCCGGCCGCATTTCGGGCGGGGCGGCGTTTGTCGGCGAGGCGCTTGGGCTAAAGCCCATCAGCCATGTCTATGGTGGCGCCGTGACCGTGTGCGACAAGGTGCGCGGCGAAAAGGCGCTCGTGTCAGGGTTGATCCGCAAGGTGTCCGGCCGCGTGCAGCAGCCGGACAAGCAGAACGCGCTGCTGCTCTACGGCGACGTGCCCGCCGCCCGCATCGACGAGTTGGAGAAGCGCCTGCGTACCGAGATCGGCTTCAAGGGTGTGCTGCGCTGCCCGATCGGCCCGTCGGTTATCACCAATACCGGGCCGCAGGCGCTGGCCGTAGCGTTTTATGGGGCCTCGCGCGCGTAGGTCAATTGGTTATATTGTTTAATTTTTCACAATTATTTGTGCCAAAACGCAAAATTTTTCTAAAAGAGAACAAAAAGATAAGGATTTTCACAATTCTGCTTGCTATACCCAGAGGAAACGAGTATAATTTTGTAATGGAAGCGGAACTCTTCCTATGGGAAGCCCGCTAAAAATGCTCCATATCGCTAACTTTTACATTTAGAAAGGGAGAGGGATATTTATGCAGTACAACAAGAAGAGCGTAGAAGACATCGACGTAAACGGCAAGAAGGTTATTGTCCGCTGTGACTTTAACGTGCCGCAGGATGAAAACGGCAACATCACCGACGACAAGCGCATCCGCGCTTCGCTCGAGACCATCCAGTACCTGCTGGATCACAACGCAGCCGTTATCCTTTGCTCGCATCTGGGCCGCCCGAAGGGTGAGGTTAATATGAAGTACTCGCTGGCGCCGGTGGCTAAGCGCCTGGGCGAGTTGCTGGGCAAGGAAGTCAAGCTGGCGGCTGATGTTGTCGGCGAGAGCGCGAAGAAGCTGGCTGCCGAGGTTAAGCCCGGCGAGGCTGTCCTGCTCGAGAACGTCCGCTTTGAAAAGGGCGAGACCAAGAACGATCCGGCGCTGGCTAAGGCGTTTGCCGACATGGCTGAGATCTATGTCAACGACGCGTTCGGCACTTCGCACCGTGCGCACGCTTCGACCGCCGGTATTGCGGATTACCTGCCGGCTGTCTGCGGCTTCCTGATCAACAAGGAAATCTCCATTATGGGCAAGGCGCTTTCCGACCCGGCCCGTCCGTTCGTTGCCATCCTGGGCGGCGCAAAGGTTTCCGATAAGATCAACGTTATCAACAACCTGATCGACAAGTGCGACACCGTCATCATCGGCGGCGGCATGGCCTACACCTTCTCCAAGGCACAGGGCGGCGCGATCGGCACCTCGCTGTGTGAGGAGGACAAGCTCGACCTCGCGCTCGGCCTGATCAAGAAGGCGGAGGACAAGGGCGTCAAGCTCCTGCTCCCGGTTGACACCGTGTGTGGCGACCACTTCGGCGCGGACGCAGAGCCGGTTGTTTACGAGTCTGGCAAGCTGCCGGATAACATGATGGGCATGGACATCGGCCCGAAGACCGTTGCGCTGTTCGCTGACGCAGTCAAGAACGCGGGCACGGTCGTTTGGAACGGCCCGATGGGCGTATTTGAGTTCGATACCTTCGCAGTCGGCACCAAGGAGGTCGCCAAGGCGATCGCTGCGTCCGGTGCGGTTTCCATCATCGGCGGCGGCGACTCCGCAGCAGCGGTTGAGAAGCTGGGCTTTGCGGACAAGATGACCCACATCTCCACCGGCGGTGGCGCATCGCTTGAGTTCCTCGAAGGCCTCGAGCTGCCGGGCATCGCCTGCCTGCAGGACAAGTAAGGCACATTTCGCGCTGCGGCGCATCAGGATGCGTTATACTGGGGCGGTAACGCCCCAGATAATACATACACGCGGGCGTTTCGCCTGCTTAAAAGCATGAAAGGGGTACAAACCAACATGAATCGCAGATACCGTAAGACCATCATCGCCGGCAACTGGAAGATGAACAAGACGCCGAGCGAGGCAAAGGCCCTCATCGAGGAGATGAAGCCGCTGCTGAGCAAGACCAAGTGGTGTGAGATGGTTCTTTGCGTGCCGTTTACCGATATCCAGGCTGCTGTAAAGGCTGCCAAGGGTTCCAAGATTGCCATCGGCGCGGAGAATATGCACTTCGAGAAGTCCGGCGCGTTTACGGGCGAGATCTCGGCCGACATGCTTAAGGAGCTGGGCGTCAAGTACGTCATCATCGGCCATTCTGAGCGCCGCCAGTATTTTAACGAGACCGATGAGGCCTGCAACAAGAAGGTGCTGGTTGCGATTGAGAACGGCCTGCGCCCGATCCTGTGCGTCGGCGAGAGCCTGACCGAGCGCGAGCAGGACGTGACCATGGAGGTCATCCGCAAGCAGATCAAGATCGCCCTGCAGGGTGTTGCTGTGGAGGATGTCAAGAAGGTCGTCATCGCGTACGAGCCGATCTGGGCGATCGGCACCGGCAAGACCGCTACCGCTGAGCAGGCGGGCGAGGTTTGCGGCGCGATCCGCGACTGCCTGCGCGAGAAGTACGGCGCGCGCGCTGCCCGCGGCATCACCATCCAGTACGGTGGTTCGATGAACGCTAAGAACGCGGCCGAGCTGCTGGCCCAGCCCGATGTGGACGGCGGCCTGATCGGCGGCGCCTCCCTCAAGAGCGCTGACTTTGCCACCATCGTGGAAGCAGCCAACCAATAAGATAAGGAATACGGTGGGGAACTTCTCCCGTGCCGTGCGTGCGGGAGGGGACATCGGGACAGTCGTTGTCCCCTTCCGTCCGTTTCCGAAAAGGAGTTTTTAACATTATGAAGAAACAGAACGTGTCCGCCTCGGCGGAGACCAAGGCGGCAAAGGCTGCGGCGGAAGCTGTGGCTGAGGTCAAGGCGAAAGCCAAGGCCGAGGAAAAGGTCGCTGTGGCTGAAGCTAAGGCGGAGACCAAGCCGGCGGTTAAGGCGGAGCCTGTGGTGGAAGCCAAGGCCGAGACTGCCCCCGCTGCCGCAGCGGAGGAAAAGCCGGCCGCGAAAAAGACCGCTGCGAAAAAGACGACGGCGGCCAAAAAGACCACGACCCGCAAGACCACGGCCAAGGAAGCCAAGGCGGCGGACGAGCCGAAGAAGCCGACTGCGCTGATCATCATGGACGGTTTCGGCCACCGCGATGAGAAGAAGGGCAACGCCATCGAAGCGGCAAAGACCCCGAACCTCGACCGCATTTTCAAGGAGAACCCGCTGGTCTATATCGGCGCGTCCGGTTTGGACGTCGGCCTGCCGGACGGCCAGATGGGCAACTCCGAGGTCGGCCATACCAACATCGGCGCGGGCCGCATCGTCTATCAGGAGTTGACCCGCATCACCAAGTCCATCCAGGACGGCGACTTCTTCTCCAACGAGGCGCTGATGAGCGCGATCGACCAGTGCAAGTGGTTCCACTCCACCCTGCACATTTTCGGCCTGCTGTCCGACGGCGGCGTACACTCGCACATCGACCACATGATCGCGCTGCTTGAGCTGGCGCGCCGCAACGGCCTGACCAAGGTCTGCTTCCACTGCTTCATGGACGGCCGAGACACCCCGCCGCAGTCCGGTATTGAGTATATCGACCGCCTGCAGAACAAGATCGATGTCATGGGTCTGGGCTGCATCGCGACGATTTCCGGTCGTTACTACGCGATGGACCGCGACAAGCGCTGGGACCGCGTCGAGAAGGCGTATCAGGCAATCGCCGAGGGCGTTGGCGAGCACGCAGCTACCGCGCACGAGGCTATGCAGGCATCCTATGACGCGGGCGTGACCGATGAGTTCGTTGTCCCGGTGATCGTGACCGAGGGCGCGACCGTGCAGGACGACGACGCGATCATCTTTGCTAACTTCCGTCCCGACCGCGCGCGTGAGATCACCCGTGCGTTTGTCGACCATGAGTTCGACGGCTTTAAGCGCCAGCGCCGCAACATCCACTATGTCTGCATGACGCAGTACGACGCGACGATCGCCGGCGTGGAGGTGGCCTTCAAGCCGCAGAGCCTGAAAAACACCTTCGGCGAGTATATCTCGGATAAGGGCCTGACCCAGCTGCGCATCGCAGAGACCGAGAAGTACGCGCACGTTACCTTCTTCTTCAACGGCGGCGTTGAGAAGGAATATCCGGGCGAGGATCGCGCCCTCATCCCGTCGCCCAAGGTCGCAACCTACGATCTGCAGCCCGAGATGAGCGAGCCTGCCGTCACCGAGGAGTGCGTAAAGCGCATCCTGTCCGGCAAGTATGACGTAATCGTGCTGAACTTTGCAAACTGCGACATGGTCGGCCACACTGGCGTGTTCGAGGCTGCTGTCAAGGCGATCGAAGCGACCGATGACGGCGTGGGCAAGGTGGTTGACGCCATCCTCAAGATGGACGGCCAGTGCCTGATCACAGCCGACCACGGCAACGTTGACCAGATGCTCGACGCGGACGGCGTAACTCCGTTTACCGCACATTCGACCAATCCCGTGCCGCTCGTCATGGTCGGCCACGAGGGCAAGCTGGCCGAGGGCGGCGTGCTCGCTGACCTTGCGCCGACGCTGCTGGAGATGATGGGCCTTGAGCAGCCCGCTGAAATGACCGGCCACAGCCTGCTGGTCAAGTAAATTTTGCGCAACCCCAAATTTGATATAAAAAGGAGTAAGTATTATGAAGGGTTACATTGAAATCGTTGATGTACTCGGCCGTGAGGTTATGGACTCCCGCGGCAATCCGACCGTTGAGGTTGAGGTTTATGTCGAGGGTGACACCGGCGCGTATATGGGCCGTGCGGCTGTTCCGTCCGGCGCTTCCACCGGTATCTTCGAGGCTTGCGAGCTGCGTGACGGCGACAAGTCCCGTTACAACGGCAAGGGCGTTCTGAAGGCTGTCGACGCGGTTAACGGCGAGATCGCCGAGACCATCATCGGCATGAATGCGCTCAACCAGCAGGCGATCGACAAGGCCATGATCGACGCGGACGGCACCCCGAACAAGACCAAGTTCGGCGCTAACGCGATTCTGGGCGTTTCGCTGGCAGTTGCCAAGGCTGCTGCCGAGGCTCTCAGCCTGCCGCTGTACAACTATATCGGCGGCTGCAACGCCAAGACCCTTCCGATGCCTATGATGAACATCCTCAACGGCGGCGCGCATGCGACCAACAACGTTGAGATTCAGGAGTTCATGGTAATGCCGGTTTCCGCGCCGTCCTTCCGCGAGGCGCTGCGCCGCTGTGCAGAGGTATTCCATCAGCTCAAGACCACCCTCAAGGAGAACGGCACCCCGGCTGCGGGCGTTGGCGACGAGGGCGGCTACGCGCCCAACCTGAAGAAGGATGAGGACGCGCTCAAGGTAATCGTTCAGGCGATCGAAGAAGCTGGCTACAAGCCGGGCGAGGACTTCATGATTGCGATCGACGCTGCTTCCTCCGAGTGGTGGAACGACGAGGAGAAGTGCTATATCCAGCCGAAGTCTGGCAAGAAGATGACCCAGCAGCAGCTGGTTAAGATGTGGAAGGGCTTCGTTGAGAAGTACCCGATCATCTCCCTCGAGGACGGCATGGCTGAAGAGGACTGGGAAGGCTGGGAGATGCTGACCAAGGCTCTTGGCGACAAGATCCAGCTGGTAGGCGACGACCTGTTCGTTACCAACACCACCCGTCTGAAGAAGGGCATCGACATGGGCGTTGCCAACTCCATCCTGATCAAGGTAAACCAGATCGGTTCGCTGACCGAGACCCTCGACGCGATCCAGATGGCAAACCGCGCGGGCTACACCGCCGTTGTTTCGCACCGTTCGGGCGAGACCGAGGACGCTACCATCGCGGACATCGCGGTTGCGCTCAACGCTGGCCAGATCAAGACCGGTGCGCCGAGCCGTACTGACCGTGTTGCCAAGTACAATCAGCTGCTCCGCATCGAGGAGGAGCTGGGCGAGGATGTCGCCAAGTACCTTGGCAAGGATGCTTTCTTCAACCTGAAGGACAAGTAATCCGCTATCCGATACAGACATCAAACAAAGGCCGCGCACTTCGGTGCGCGGCCTTTTTATCGGGCGGGATTTTTGCATCAATATACGGTGTATGCAAAAACATGGTACATATAAGAAAAAATACTAATATTTTGTAATCAAAATACTTGACCGATCCGGCCCGCCGTGATAAGATAGTGCCAGACATCTTTTTGCATAATTTCTGGGACAGAACATCCTTTTCCTACGGGCGACACAACATTTGCCTGCTTTTGACATGCCCATACCTTCATTTCTTTTTGGCCGGCCTCTGCGGTTCATTTCGCGGAGGCCGGCCGTTTTATGCAAAAAATGCATATCAATACCAATATCCGGCTTTCCACTGTTGCAGCGCAAGGCTGGCATTGCGGTAGCTTTCGTCTGCGGTTGGGGTGCCCGCCGGCACCCCGAGGATGGACGCGTCGTTTTGCAGCACATAGCCGTAGGTCTTCCATCGTTCGAGCGCCTGCTCGTACGACTGCGCTTGTGCGGCAGTCTGCACCGCGTTGATGGCGGCTTGCTGCTCGCTCTGTGCCTGTGAAACGTCGAGCAGGAAGTCCTGATAAGCCAGCGTGGGGGTGCTGCCCAGAAAGCCGGTCAGTCCGGCGACAGACAGGCTGTAATCGCGGTCGCTGTTGTATTGCGACAGCGTCATTTGCGCCTGTTGCAGAGCGGCGTTTTCGCTGGCGGTGAAATAGGCGCTTTCGGCGGAAGCAAGCTGGTCGGCGGCGCTGTCCTGTGCGGCGGCGCGCGCGGTCAGCCGTGCCTGACCCAGTGCGTTCAGATCGCTGCGGTACTGGTTGTCGATCGCGATGCGGCTGGTTTCCGCTGCGCCCGAGGTGGCCGCGGCGCTCCGTGCGCCCATGTTCAGGCCGAGCGCGGCCATGCGTTCCTCGTTGGAGATGACCGAGCGCTGCGCGTTGATGTCGGTTTGCTTCATGCCTGCGGTGTAGTCCTGCTCGATTGCATTGAGGTTGCTGGTCAGCTGGCTTTGGATGCGCTGCTGCGCAGCCTGCAAGCGCTGCAAACGCGCCTGTTCGGCGGCCTGAAACAGTGCGCTGAGGTCGATGCTATTGGATGACGAGTGTCCGCCGACGCGGCTTGAGCCGCCGCCCGACGAGCCGCCGGACGATACCGAATAGGGTCGGTAGCTGCCGTTCCACGTCGAGACCGCCGCGTTGGAGGCGACCTTGCCGTTCAGCCCCTCGGCGTCGATTTTGTTTTGGCGCTCAGTTAGCAGCTGCTGGCGCGTGGCGGAGTCCGTGGTGTTGGCGATCGCTTCGGAATAGTCGAAGTTCTGCTTGTAATTGGAGGCCATGCCGATCCTCCTCCTTTCTTAGATGATGGTTTGTCCGGCCGTCCAGCGGATGGTTAACGCCAGCAGGCCGAAGGGTTCGTCAATCCGGTCGTTGCCGATGCGCACGGCCAGCAGCGGCATGCGGTGTTGGCGGTAGCGTGTGCGGTAGCTGAGTGCGCCCGGCACGCAGCGGAAGGAAAACCGTGAAAAGTCCAGCGTTTTGAAGGAGAACAAATCCATATTGCGCGACAGTGCGAGCGTTTTGCCGTCCTCGCTCTCGTACTGCACGGTAGCACCCGAGCGTGAGTGCGGTACAAGCGTGGGGATTACGTCGCGCACGGTTTTCATCCGGCCCCAGTCGCCCAGCGGCAGCGTGGGCGTGCGCCAGTAGGCGTCGATGGGCGCGTCGTCATCGCAGTAGGCGCCATCTTCTTCTGGCAGGGAAAACCGGCACAGCCGCCCGTCTGCCGTGCCGAACCACAGCCGGTTTTCCAGCACGGCGAAGCACTGGGCGGGTACATTTGTCCAGTAAAACCACGCGGGGTCGCCGCTGGGTTCGGTCAGCGCGCCGTCGGCGATGTACACATGCCCGTTCACGGCCAGATAGTACTTGCCCTCGAACACAATAGCACAGGCGTTTTCCAACCCGGGTTCCGCCTCGAGCTTGGGGACAATCGCGTCGGATACCGAGCGGATGGTGCGCTGCTCGGCCACCGAGGTACCGAACACGCCCTGCACACCGCGTGCGGACAGGAACATCGGCAGGTCATTGAGGGATGCGAAGCTGCGCGGGCAGACGGCGCCCTCGCCCTGCGCGCCCTGACTGAGCGGATAGAGTGCCGTGCCGTCGTCGGCCAGCGTAAAGGTGCGTCGGTAGCTGGCTGATTCTTGTGCGCCGCCCTCCTTGACGATCAGCTGGCTCTCGTACTGCTTGAGGTAGCCGACAATCGCAGCCGCGTCCGTGCCCATGCGGGTGTATCCCGTATCCGGGAAGTAGGTCGGATCGTACAGGCCGCTCTGCCAGTCGCAGGCGGGCTCGTCCGGGTTGCCCGCCAGGAATACGCGCGTGTCGTTTTTGCCGCCATACAGGCCGGCAAAGCGGCAGCGGTTGATCTTATCCGCGTTGCCCGACACGGTTTTGGAAAAGGTGATGGCGACGTTTGCCAGCCCGTTGCCGTTGGCGGGTGGGCTGGCGAGTGTTACCAGTCCCGTGGCGCGATCGACCGAAGAGACGGTGACGGTCTGGTTATCGACCGCGGCAGTTACCGTGGCATTATCCAGCTCTTTGGAGTCCACTTGGAACTGTGTGGCCGAGCCGTTACCGATGAAGGTATTGATGCGCTTGGGGGTGAGTAGGTTGACTGCTTCATAGCTTGTGCCGCCGCCTGTGGGTGCGGCGGAAATGGTTGTGGTCGGCACATAGGCGATATCCTGCACGCGCACAGCCTCCCAGCCGGTGCCCTTCGCGCTGCGCTGCACGGCGCGGAAGGTTTTGCCATCCAGCAGGTAGAGCACGCCGCCCATGACGAACGACTGCGAAAAGGCTTCGTTCATATCGCTGCACAACGCAGCCTGCGAGCCGTCGGATAGGCGGGTGTATAGCGTTTTGCCGGCGTGTACGGCGCAGCCGTTGCCGTCCGGCAGCGGGAACAGGCCATAGATGGGTGCGCCGTAGGTCTGCTGGGTCTGCCAGCCGGTGCGCTTGACCAGATAATCGTTCTGGTCGCAGATCATATTCTGCATATCAGGCGAGCGGGAGAGCGGCAGTTTGGTCTCGTGGGTGCGGAAGTCCACGCCGCCAAAGCTGCTGACTACGGTCTCCTGCACAACCTCGGGTTGCGGAAACTGGTAGGCGCGCATCAGATCATCTCCTGTACGGCGGATAGCTGCGCCGGGCAGTGGCACAGCAGGCGTTCGGCATACTCCGACGCTGCCCAGTTGAATTTGGCCTTGTCATCGTCGGCCACGAGAAGCGCGGCCAGCCCATAGGGAAAACACTCGGCGACGAGGCTCTCGTCCGCTGGGATATCCTCGTCCAGCGAAGCCATGCGCGGCGGCACAGCCAGCGCGTCCTCGCCCTGTGAGACGCGCACGGCGTTGATTTCACGCAGGCTGTTTGCCAGCAGTTGCCCCAGCGCGGGGAGTGCAAACTGCTCGTAGTACACTCCAGTGTCCAGCGTTTCGCCCAAGAGGTTGAGCGCTGCTTCGTAACATGCGGTTCCGGTCATAGGTTTCTCCTTTCCTCCGGCAGGGGGTGCCGGAAAGCGGCGGCTGTGGCCGCTGCGCGGGGCAGCGGCCGGTCAGCCGGGCGAATATCAGCCCGCGGCAACGGGGGACGGGTACTTGCCTTCCTCGGTCGCGTAGGCGCGGATCTGGCAGCCTTCCTCGGCGGTCAGCGGGGTGTCGGGCACATAATCCTTGGCGGAGTCCGAATAGCGCGGGTCGGAACCGTCCAGCGTGTAGCGGATGGCGCCGGTCGCCGTGATTTTGCCGGCGGAGATGCTCGGCGCGGCCGAAATCGAGCCGGTTTCGACCAGTGCGTACACGCCGCCGCACTTTGCGCCCAGCACATAGGCGTCGTAGTAGTGACGGCCTTCGATCAGCGCGCCGGATACGCCCACCGGGTCCTCATGCACCTTTGCGTCCGCGATCTTGTACGGCATGAGCACCGCATCCTTGTGCGTGACGAGGAAATAAACGTTATCCGGCAGGTAGGACTTCGGCACACGAACGACGTTCATGCCGAACACCTCGCCGCACACGCCCTTGGCGATCGACTGGCGGGCGAGCACGTCCACGCCCGCGAACTCGTCCGAGGTGCAGACCAGCTTGTACATTTCGCTCGTCAGGTACAGGTAGCGGTTGTCGTCCGGCACCAGCGCGTCGTCCAGCGCCTGCGACGCGTCCGCAATTTTGGAGATGATGTTGGACTTGGTCGGCTTGTCGCTTTCGGCCAGCGTGCCCGCCATGGTGACAAAACGCAGGAACGCATACTTGTCCGCCGCCGGGGTGGACTTTTCATTCAGCTGTAAACGCAGCATGTCGGCTGCGTTCTTGACGAGGTTCTGGTCGAGGTTGTTGCCTTTGTCGATCGTCAGCGTGAACGCCTTGTCCTGCGTCATGGTCAGTTCCTGCACCACGTCCTGCATTTCGGTCACGTCGCCGTAGCGCTTGAGACCGCCGTCGCGGTCGTAATCGACCTCCTCGACCGTGATCGGGGTGTATACCTTGAGCGTTTTGACGCCGGTCAGGTCAAAGGTCTCGGCGGTTTTGCCCTTGATGAAGGATGCGCGGGTGAATACCTCCGCGATCTGGTCGGAGTATTTGGTAGCAAGGTTGATAGCCATAAGTATAATACCTCCTGTTTATACAGATTGTTTACTTGCCGAGCAGTGCCAGCGTCACCGGATCAACGCCCGCCGGTTCGCCGTCGCTCTGCGCCGGGCCGACCGCCGCACGGCGGTTTTTCTGGTTCATCTCGAGTGCGGCCAGTTCGTCCTTGAGCTCAAGGATCTCCCACTTGCGGTAGGCCGAGACGAGCGAGCCTTCCTGCTGCGCCCATTCCCACACCTGCGGCGGGATCTCCTCCGGCTTGACATCCGGGTATTCCTCGACAAAAGCGGCGTAGATCTGGCCGTTGGGCATCCCGTTTGCCGCGCGGTTACGGCGGATGTAGGCGTTCTGTTTGGACAGGCCGAGGCTTGCCGCCTCGATCAGCTGCTCAAGCGTCAGCTGCACCATCTTGCCGTCAACCGGCACGGGAAAGGTCTGCTGACCGCCCTGTGCAGCTTGCGCGGTCGGGTCGCCCGTATTCTGTGCAGGCGCACCCTTCGCAAACGGGTCGGCGGCGGCCGGGGCAGCCGGAGCGGTCTGTACCGGGGCGGCGGTCGGGTTACTGGTTGTTTTGCGTCTGGTTTCCATTAGCGTTTTCCTCCTTTTGCTGCTGGCGCTGCATGCGGAGTGCGTGCAGCAGGTCGCTCTTGCCGCGCACCTGATAATCAGGCACGTTTTCCAAGTACACAAGCGGGTCGGTGATGACGCCGCTCTCGAGCAGATGGTCGTTGGTCATGGTCTGCATGGTCTCCGACCAGTAGCTGGCCGCGCCCACATCCACTTGCAGCCGCAGGTCTTGTCCGGCGAGGGTCGAAAAGTCAAAGCTCTGCCGGTAGGGCGTTTCGCCCTCCTCGTCCGCCACCACCAGCGTGCGCACGCCGTAGTGCGCGCCCATCAGGTCGAGGAAGATGCGCGCCCAGTCCTCGGTGAAGCGGTAGAACTCCATTTTGGTCAGCTCGAGCGGGGCAGCGGTCGCGTTCTGCACCGCCACGATAGCCGAGGTGTTGTCCGGTTTTACCGTACCGAGCGCGGCTTCGCTCGCGCCCATCAGCTCGGCGGTGTCGTTCATCATCTGTTTGAGCAGGCCGAGCACCTGCGAGGAGATATCGGGCGCTTTGAACGCGGTGGCGATTGCCTCGTTCGGATTGCCGCGCATGCCGACCGCCTTGCCCACGTCGTTCGACCAACCGGCAGGGAAGCGGGTCATGTCGTAGATGATCTTGGGGAAGGCCACCTGTTTGATGCACTGCACATACATCGAGTACAGCTTGTTGATCGCGATCTGGTTGGGGATGGCCTCGGTCAGCGGGCTTTCGCCGTGGCACGAGCCGCGCACGCGGTTCCAGCACAGGTGCGTGACCGGATAATAGCGGTAGGGCAGCTCCTTTTCGCGCATGACGGTCGCGGTGCGGGTGGTTTTGGTGAAAGCGATGCCGTTTTCCGTCCGGCGCATGTGCAGCAGCACGGTGACGCGGTCGTTTTCGCCGTTTAGGCGGTAGCGCAGATAGTCCTCGTTGTCGTCCGGCACAATGGCCTCGGCTTCTGCCGCGGACAGGCCGTTTTCACGGGCTTCCTTGCGTACTTCGTCCACATCGCGGCGCATGGACAGGATGAGGTACGGCTGGCGCTGCACCTCGTCACAGGCCGGGTTGCCAAAGCAGATATTCGTCGAGTCGATCAGCTCGGCCACGATATCGCCTTTGACCGCCTGTCCGGTTTCGAGGGATGGGTCAAAGTGCATATAGAAGCAGGCATCGCCGTCGACACAGGCGTTTTTGAGCAGCGGGCGGCCAAGCGCCTTCACACCCGAGCGCTCAATCGCAGACGCGAACGCGCGCTCGAGGATGCGGGCGGTTTTGCGGCCGTCGCCATCCATGTCGAACGGCTGGGCGCGCACCGCCACGTCGTCCGACACCAGCATGGACACGAACAGGTTGACACAGCGGCGCAGCACGTTGAAAATCAGCGGGTCAAGCGATTGTACGCGCAGCCCTTCCCACTGACGGCCGAGGTAAAACGCTTCGTTGCGGCGCACACGGTCATACAGGCCGATCGAGCGCTTGTAGTCGCGGTCGCGCTCGAACTTGCGCCAGATGGCGGCAGGGGACGGATCAAATTTCATCGGTCATGTCCTCCCGTCCATAGGCCATCAGCGCGGCGAGATCGCGGCTGAGCGCGTCGTCCGCCGGGGTGGGCGCGTCGCCGGCTTTGGGGGCGCGCTGCGGCAGCCGCAGGCCGCCGGACACGACCGCGCCGGTCAGCACCAGCAGTGCCGCGCCGATGCAGTAAAGTAAAATGGTCATAGTACCTCCTTAGTAGGAAAGAAATTCCCCGACTTCGCAGTCGTAAGCCGTAGGGGAAACAGGTGCGGGCGGCTCGTACACGGTTGCGGCGTAGCCGCGCAGCGCGTCGGGCGCGTGGGTCAGCTCGTGCGGCGTGTTCGCCACGTCGGACGGGTTGCGCGTGTCGTGCTGCAAGGCGGGCAACGTGCGGATGAGGTTGCGGCAGGTGTTGAAGATGGTGAGTTTTGGCCGCACCCCGCCCGTCTCATCCTTGCGCGGGGCAAGCAGCTCGTGCAGCGCCAGCCACCCGGCAACGCGCTCGTTGCTGCTCTTGTCGAAATCCAATCCGCAGTCTGCGAACAGTTCGACCGCGCTTTTGCCGGTCTCCTGCCGCCGGTTCCACAGATCGGGCGGAGCAAGACGGCAGTCGATGCGTTCGCCCGGCGGTTCCCACGACAGGATGGCTGCGGCCGCCTGAGAGATAATCAAACCGGACTGATATAACTCTCTGTATACGGTGCTGTATCCGTCCGGGCTTTGCGCTACCCAGAGCGCCGCCAGCATATCCAGCCCGTAGTCGATCGTCAGGTAGCGCCGCCAGTCTTTGGGGATGGCGTGCGGACTCACGACATGCAGGTCGGGGCTGAACTCGCTGAAGTAGCGCCCCTCGTCCAGCTCCCATACGCCGTCGAGCAGGGCGCGCCGGTCGCGTGCCGAGAGCAGACGCAGCCGCTTTTCGTAGCCCGCATCCGCGCGGTGCAGGAAGGGGTTATCCGTAAGCCGCGCAGGCAGGAACAACCGTGAGCCGCCGTCAAAGTCGGTCTGAGTGTCGGGCGGCATGGGGTCGATGTACCTCGCTTTGACCCACTGGTGGCCGACCCCGCCCGGGTTGGTCGTGCTCTTGACCTGTTTGGGAAAGTGGTTGGCGCCGCGCACACGCGAAATCAGGTAGGTGAACTGGCTTTCGGTGAAGTGGGTCAGCTCGTCGAAGCGCAGCACGTCATACTCGGCGGACTGGTACTTGGTCACGTCGCTTTCCGCGTCGCAGTAGCCGAATTCGAGCGTCGAGCCGTTGGCAAATTGCCATAGGTGCTCGCTGACCTTGTAGCTGGCGACCGTTTGCGGGAACAGCCGCAGCGACGCAGGCACAAGCGAGCGCTCGAGCTCGGGCATGGTGCGGCGCAGCATCAGCTGCCGGGAACCGGGGTAGCAGACCGCGAACCGCAGCGCGTCGAGCAGCTGGCCGTGGCTTTTGCCGCCGCCTGCCGCGCCGCCGAACAGCGTTTCGAACGCCTCCGACTGCACGAACGCCGCCTGCCGGGGCGTTATGTCGTATCCGACCGTGCGTCGACGATCCGGAACACGATCTCCACCGGCTCGGGCTTCTGTTCCCCGCCGCCCAGCATCGCGCCCTTGCCGACCGTCCGGTCGAGGATCTCTTTGATCGCGCTCAGGCGGCTGTTGGCTGGGGCGTCCGCATCCCCGGCGATCTCGTACAGCAGGTCGACGAGCGCGGCGGGGTCTTCTGAACTTCGCAAGATGGCATCATCTCCTTTGGGGGTGGATTTGCTTGTCTTCCCATGAGCCAAAGAATAGCCGAGGAAAGGACAAAAAACAAGAACAAATGTTTGACCCTTTGTGGGCTTGCAATTTATCACCCGATGCGGTATCTTAGGAGGGGATGAAAATTGATATGGAGATAGGGAGATAAGGTTTATGCAGGATATTCAATTGATTGCGCTCGATCTGGACGGCACGGCGCTGACGCCGAACAATGATGTTTCGCCCGCAACCGTGGACGCGGTGCGCCGCGCCAAAGCGGCGGGCATCCATGTGGTGGTGTCGACCGGCCGTATCTGCGGTGAGGCGCGCGAGTTTGCCGTCAAGCTGGGCGCGGATGATTTGATGGTAACGGCGGGCGGCGCGTCGCTGTCGCGCGTGTCGACCGGACAGTGCACCATGCGGATGTCGATGCCGTGGGAGGCGGCCGTGCGTGCGGCGGCGGCGGTCGAGCGTATCGGCCTGACCGTCATGGTTTACGCGGGCGAAACGCTGCTCATTACGCCCTATGACGAGATGGAGTTTGGTAAGTATAAATCCAATGAGGGCTTCCTTGCGGTCAAGCGGGTCGTGCCCTCGATCGCAGAATATATCGCAAACGACCATGTGTCGGTTGATAAGATCTTTGCCCGCAGCAGCGACCCGGTCATGCTGCAAATGGTGCGCGCGCAGATCAGCCAGATTCCGGGCGTGCGCGTGATGAGCTCCGCGACCGATAATATTGAGGTCGTCACGCCCGCAGCGGATAAGGGTACGGCGCTGGGCATGCTGTGCCGTGATTTGGGCACCGACCTTGCCCACGCCGCCGCGATGGGCGACAGCGAGAACGATCTGGAAATGCTGCGTGCGGTTGCGCTGCCGATTGCGATGGGCAACGCCAACGACGCGGTCAAAGCGATTTGCAAGCAGCAGACGCTGACCAACGCAGAGGATGGTGTCGCCGCCGCGATCGACCGCATCCTTGCTGGGGATTTCGTGTAAAATGTGGATGCACAGCGGCCTTTTTACGGAAAAAGGTGGTATCGGCCATGCGGATATGCTATAATAATTCCGTATGCAAAACCGCTTGACAGAAGGAGACATATTGCATGAGTTTATGGTTTGCTATTGTTCAGGGCATCGTGCAGGGCCTGACCGAGTTCCTGCCCGTTTCGTCCTCCGGCCATCTGGTGCTGGTGCAGACGCTGTTCGGCGAGGGCGCGGAGATCAACTATATGTTGTTCAATGTGCTGCTGCACTTCGGCACGCTGCTGAGCGTCATTGTGGCGTTCTGGAAGGATATTAAGGAGCTGTTTGTCGAGTTTTTTGGCTGGGTGCGCGACGGCTTCAAGATCAACGGCCATCCGTACCGCCGGTTTATCGTCATGCTGCTGCTGACGATCGTGCCGATGTTTGCGGTGCTGCCGGTGAAAAGTAAGCTTGAGGAGGCATTCTCTTCGCCGCTGCTCGTCGGCCTGCTGCTGTTGCTGACGGCAACGATCCTGTTTTTGTCCGAAAAGGCACCCCGCAAGCACAAGACGGAGACGGACGCCACTTGGCTGGACGCACTGATCGTCGGCATCGGCCAGTGCTTCGCCGTGTTGCCCGGCTTGTCCCGCTCGGGCACCACGATCTGCACCGGCCTGTTCCGCGGTTTCTCGCGTGACTTTGCCGTGCGGTTTGCGTTTATCATGTCGCTGCCGGTCATTCTGGGTGCGAACATTCTGGAGATTGTCGACGTGGTAAAGGACCCGGTCACTGCGATGGCAGGCGTGAGCGTAGGCTGCTGCATCGCCGGTATTCTGGCGGCTATGCTGAGCGGCCTTGCGGCTATCCGCATGGTGCGCTTTGTATCCGGGCGCGGCAATTTCCGTCCGTTCGTTGTGTACTGCACGCTGATCGGCACGATTACCATCGTCGCGAGCCTGATTAAAATGGTGTGATAAGCACGATAGGGGAGAGGGAAAGTTCCGGATAACGGGACTTTTCTTCGCCTTTACCTAAGGCAACACCGCACAATTGCATCTTCGATGCTTTGCGGAAATCTTGTGCCCAGATTTTGTTGCGATTTCTTGCAATACATCAAGTATTGCCGCGAAACCGTGCCGCATCTGGACGCAAAATTTACACGCAAATCATTCTTGCTGAATGATGCGGTATTGCCCGAACAATCATCCGGCCTGTGCCGGGGAAAAGCCCGCGCGCGTCCGTGCGCGGCAAAGCAAATGAATTGAGGGAAAGACACTTTGGCTGCAAAAAAAACCACAACCAAAAAAACGGCTGCCCGCGGTAAGACCGCGCGGCGCCCGCCCGAGCCGGAGCAGGCGCTGTCGCGCGCGGCGTGGGGGGCGATCTGGGGCATTGCGGGCCTGCTGTGCCTGCTGGCAATCCTGCCGATCGACGGCGCGCTGCTCGACTGGCTGCACAGCGGCGTCGGTGCTCTGGTCGGACGGGGCGGCTATGTGCTGCCGTTTGCGCTGTTTGCGCTGGCCGGACTGCTGTTTGTGCGGGAAAAAGGGCCGGTCCGTCTGCGCGGGACGTGCATTGTGCTGCTGCCGGTTTTTATCGGCGGTATCATCCATGCGCTGACCTGCGCCAACGAATATGATTTTTCGATGAAAACGCTGTTCGCCCTGCTGAAAACCGGCATGGAGGGCGGGTCAGGCGGCCTGTTGGCAGGCGGCCTGTATATCGTGCTCGAGTGGGCGCTGTCCTCGATCGGGGCGCTGCTCGTGCTGCTGCTGTTGAGCGTGGCGGCGCTGCTGGTCGCCTGCCGCATCACGCCGCAGGCGCTTTGGGAGATGTTCCGTACACCTGACTACGAGTACGAGGATGAGGAGGAGCGCGCGCGTTATGAAGCGCCGCCCAAGCTGCCTAACGTACACGAGGCGGTCAGCGCGCACGCCCAGCGGCGTGAGGAGCGCCGTGCCGCGCGCCGTAAACGCGATATCGACATCCCGCTGGACACCGATCCGCCGGGAGAGGACAAGCCGGGCGCCGACCCGGATGCACCCGTGCGCCGCGCGCCGGGCGGCAAGCCGATGGCGCCGGACGAATATCTGCGCTCTTTAAAGGAAGAAACCACAGGCGAGCAGGTGAGCATCCTCGATCTGGTTGAGAACCGCGAGGAGGAGCCGCCCGCAGAACCTAAAGAAGAGCGGGAGGACAAGCCGGAAAAGGCGCAAAAGCCTGCAAAGCCTGCCAAGTCTGACAAGCTGACCGAAGACGAGCAGGATGAGCTGAGCGAGCAGATGGACGAAAACCAGAAAGCGCCCGCCCCGGTGTATGACTATCCGCCGATCGAACTGCTGGCCAAGGGCCAGCATACGTCGGTTGCCGGGGCGGAGGCAGAACTGCGTGAAAACTCGGCCTGCCTGATCGACACGCTGGCCTCGTTCAATATCGACGCACAGATCATCGGCATCGTGCGCGGCCCGTCGGTCACGCGGTTTGAATTGACCATCCCGCGCGGCATTAAGATTTCGCGCATCACGGCGCTGGCGGATGATATTGCGCTGTCGCTCGGCGCGGCCAATGTGCGTATCGCGCCCATCCCGGATAAGATTGCCGTCGGCATCGAGGTGCCGAACAAGACGGTCAACACCGTCTATATCCGCGAGTGTATCTCGTCGCCCGCGTTCACCAACGCGCGCAGCCGCCTGTCCTTTGCCGTGGGCAAGGACATCACCGGCAAGCCGGTGATCGGCGACATCGCCAAAATGCCGCATATGCTCATCGCGGGTACCACCGGTTCTGGTAAATCGGTGTGCATCAACTCGATGCTGATTTCGCTTTTGTACAAATCCATGCCGGAGGAAGTGCGCCTGATCATGGTCGACCCCAAGATGGTCGAGCTGGGCAACTACAACGGCATCCCACACCTGCTCATCCCGGTTGTGACCGACCCGAAAAAGGCCGCCGGTGCGCTCAACTGGGCGGTGGGCGAGATGGAACGGCGCTACAAGCTGTTTGCCGACCATCAGGTGCGCAATCTGGTCGGCTATAACGACCTGATGCGTGCCGAGCGCGCCAAGGCCGAAGCGGCTGCGGCTGCTATGGACGAGGATGCTGACGAAGGGGAAGGCCAGCAGGCCAAACCAGCCGTCGACCAGTATCAGGTGCTGCCGCAAATCGTCATTGTCATCGACGAGCTGGCCGACCTGATGATGGTGGCCGCCAAAGAGGTTGAAACGTCGATCTGCCGTATCGCGCAGAAGGCGCGCGCGGCGGGCATGCATCTGGTCGTCGCAACCCAGCGACCGTCGGCTGACGTCATCACCGGTATAATGAAGGCCAACATCCCGTCGCGCATTGCGTTTGCGGTGGCAAGCCAGATTGAAAGCCGCATCATTTTGGACACGACTGGCGCGGAAAAGCTGATCGGCAAGGGCGATATGCTGTATGCGCCGCTCGGCGAGGGCAAACCCACGCGCGTGCAGGGCTGCTTTATTTCGTCCGACGAGATCGAATCGGTCATTGCGCATATCAAGCAGACGAGCACTGCGGAATATAATGAGGAGATCCTCGAACACATCGAGCGGCAGGCCGAGCAGGCCGACGGCAAGGGCGGCGGCAGCGGCGACCCCGGCGAGGATGAGGACGAGATGATTGAGGAAGCGATCGACGTCATCATGGATTGCCGGCAGGCGTCCACGTCCATGCTGCAACGGCGGCTCAAGCTGGGCTATGCGCGTGCCGCACGCATCATCGACCAGATCGAGGAACGCGGCATTATCGGGCCGTCGGAAGGCTCCAAGCCGCGTCAGATCCTGATCACGAAAGACGAGTGGCAGGAAATGAAGCTACGCAGACACGATCGTTTTGAATGAATAGGAGGATACATCCCATGGCTTTTACTAAAATCAACATTGAAAAGCAGTCTTTTAATCCCTTTGACCTGATCGGCAAGCAGTGGATGCTGATTTCGGCCGGTACCGAGGAGAAGTGGAATACCATGACCGCCAGCTGGGGCGGCGTGGGCATCATCTGGGGCAAGCCCTCGGCGACCTGCTACATCCGTCAGAGCCGGTACACCAAGGAGTTTGTTGATAACTCTGAGTATTTCACCCTGTCTTTTTTACAGGACGGATACCGTGACCAGCTCAACCTGCTCGGCACCAAGTCCGGCCGCGACATGGATAAGATGCACGACAGCGGCCTGACGCCGGTATTTGTCGACGGCCAGCCCACCTTTGCCGAGGCCGAGCTGGTTCTGGTTTGCTGTAAGCGCTGCAAGAGTGAGATCGCCCCGGCCGACATCCTGCAACAGGAAACCATCGACCGATGCTACTCCACGCCGGATTTCCACACCATGTACATTGGTGAGATCGTCGCGGCCTACCGCGGCTGAAAAAGGCGCAAAGGTCACAAATTGTTCACCAAACCGACAAGCTGCCGGGTGTATACTGGGGATAGGCCGCTGGACGGCCGAAAACGGAGGGAATACCAGTGAAAAAACGGATTTGCAGCCTGCTGCTGGCGGTGGCGATGCTGCTCGGCACGCTGCCGGCGGCGCTGGCAGGCTATGAAAACTTCACCACGCAGGCGACTTACACGCCCGGCCAGTTTACCGACGTGGCGGCTGATGCGTGGTATGCGGACAATGTGCGCGCCTCGTATGAGTATGGGCTGATCAACGGTCAGTCGGATACGCGCTTTGCGCCGGACAGCGCGCTGACCGTGGCCGAGGCGGTCAAGCTGGCCGCCTGCCTGCACAGCATTTACAATACCGGCAGTTCGGATTTTGCGGAAAGCCGGCCGTGGTATCAGACCTATGTTGATTACGCGCTGCAAAACCGCATCCTGACCGCTGCGCGGTCGGATTACACCCAGCCTGCCTCGCGCGCGGTATTCGCGTCGGTGCTGGCTGCGGCGCTGCCGGAGGATGCCCTGCCTACGATCAACACGGTGGCGGACGGCGCCATCCCGGATGTATCCATGTCCGCGTCCTACGCGGATGCGGTCTATCTGTTGTACCGCGCGGGCGTACTGACCGGTTCGGACAGCGCGGGCAGCTTTTTGCCGTCCAGCACGATACGCCGCAGCGAAGCGGCGGCCATCGTCACCCGCATGGCCGACCCCAGCCTGCGCCGTACGGTCACGATTACGGCATCGGCAGAGCTGACGGCGAATGAAATCTACGAACGTTGTATGCCGGCGGTGTTCAAGCTGTATTCGTATGACGCGCGTGGCAGCTTGATCAGCAAGGGCAGCGGCGTGGTCATCAGCGCGGACGGCGATGCGGTCACCTGCGGCCATGTTGCCAACGGCGTGCAGCGGCTGGTGGCAGAAATGCTCGACGGTACCAAGCGCGAGGTCAGCATTTACGACATTGATACGACAGCGGATATTTCGCATATCCGCGTGGTGGGCAGCAACTTGCCTTATCTGGAAACTTCCAGTGAAGTGCAGACGGGTGACAAGGTGTTTGCACTGGGCTATCCGGGCGGCGGCAGTGCCAAGGTTACGTCCGGCACAGTCAGCAATCCGCGTTACAGCGAGCTGCTCATCCCGATGATCGAAAGCAGTGCGACGGTCATCAGCGGTAATTCGGGCGGCGCGCTGGTCGACGCGCAGGGGCGGCTGGTCGGTATTACGGTCAGCAGCCGCGACAGCGGCACCCCGTCGTACGCGGTGCCGATTAGCGTGCTGGAAACGCTGGAGGGTGACACCGCACTCGCGCCGGCGCAGTATACCAGCACCCACCAGCCGGATGCTTCGACCTGCTATGATAAGCTCTATCCCGTGCCGGATTTCGGCAAGGTAGCCGGCGTGCCGCTGCTGGGCAGCAGCAAGGATCGCGGTACGACCTGTTTTTATTACAGGATGTCCGATCTGGATGCGGCTGGCGTGCGTGTGCTGCTCGAATATTATGCAGCCCTCAACGGGAATACGTTCTATCAGTTCTCGGACGGGGCGTTTACCTCGTCGGCGGGTTACATGTTGTCGGTTTCCATCATCGAGACGCACTATCAGGGCGTCGATGCGTTGGGGATATGCGTTTCGGGCATTGGCTCGCAGCCGGTCGGTGGACTGGTACGGGTCGCGGCATAAATGACAGACAGGACAGGGGCCTTTGCGGCCCCTGTTTTTTTGCCGCCATTTTGCAGGCAGATGTGCAGCAAGATGGTGTTTTGCAGCTCTTCCGGCATTTCTTCGTTTGATTCCACAAAAGGCGCGCCAGCGGGCGGTTGTGTGCTGAGATTGTTTATTTTTTTGGGCAAAAACGCAAAAGAAACGAAAAAGTAGACAAGGAATAGAGAGGATTTTCTGCCGAAAAAACGGGAAGATATAGCATGTTGCACAAGAAGAAGTTGGGAAATCGGTGAATTTCTACAATAGAACAGCGCGCACCCAACATGCTATAATATTCATGCGTGATTGAAGAGTGTTTTTGAGAGAGCACCAAACGAAATGGAGGAAACGACCCAAATGAAGAAGTACGTTTATATGTTCCCGGAAGGCAACGGCTCCATGCGTGAGCTGCTCGGCGGTAAGGGTGCCAATCTGGCTGAAATGACCGGCCTTGGCATGCCGGTGCCGCAGGGCTTTACCATCACCACCGAGGCGTGCACCCGGTATTATGAGGACGGCAAGACGATCTATCCGGACATTCAGGATCAGATCCTTGAGTACCTCGATAAATTGGAAAAGGTAACCGAAAAGACCTTGGGCGACCCGGAAAAGCCGCTTCTGGTTTCCGTTCGCTCGGGCGCGCGCGCGTCCATGCCCGGCATGATGGACACCATCCTCAACCTCGGCATGAACGACGAGATCTGCGAAGCTGTTGCCAAGCTGACGAATAACCCGCGCTTTGCGCGTGACTCCTACCGCCGTTTCATCCAGATGTTCTCGGACGTCGTTATGGAGCTGCCCAAGTCCACCTTTGAAACCTTCATCGACCAGGTTAAGGAGAAGAAGGGCGTCAAGATGGACAACGAGCTGGACGCCGACGATATGAGCGAGCTGATCGTGCTCTTTAAGGATCACTATAAGAAGTCCCTCGGCGAGGACTTCCCGCAGGACCCGAAGAAGCAGCTGATGGAGGCTGTCCGCGCGGTATTCCGCTCGTGGGACAACCCGCGCGCCAACACCTACCGTCGCATGAACGATATCCCGCACTCTTGGGGCACGGCGGTCAACGTCCAGTCGATGGTATTCGGCAACATGGGCGATACCTCCGGTACGGGCGTTGCGTTCACCCGCAACCCGGCGACCGGCGAAAAGAAGCTGTACGGCGAGTTCCTGATGAACGCGCAGGGCGAGGACGTTGTGGCCGGTATCCGCACCCCGCAGCCGATCTCGGCGCTGGCCGACACCATGCCCGAGGTTTACCAGCAGTTTGTTGACATTTCCTCCCGTCTTGAGCAGCACTACGGTGACATGCAGGACATGGAGTTCACCATTGAGAACGGCAAGCTCTACATGCTCCAGACCCGTAACGGCAAGCGCACCGCGCAGGCCGCTCTGAAGGTCGCGGTCGATCTGGTCGACGAGGGCGTGTGCACCAAGGAGCAGGCCATGATGAAGGTTGAGGCCAAGCAGCTCGACGCGCTGCTGCACCCGACGTTTGTCCCGGCTGCCCTCAAGGCTGCAAAGCCGATTACCTCCGGCCTGCCGGCTTCCCCCGGTGCGGCTTGCGGTGCGGTTTACTTCACCGCGGAAGAGGCGGCGGCCGCCCACAAGACCGGCGAGAAGGTCGTGCTCGTCCGTCAGGAGACCAGCCCGGAGGATATCGACGGCATGGCCGTTTCCGAAGGCATCATGACCGCCCGCGGCGGCATGACCTCCCACGCGGCAGTTGTTGCGCGCGGCATGGGCACCTGCTGTGTTGCCGGCGTCAACGGCATCAAGGTTTCCGAAGAAAACAAGACCCTGACTTTTGCCGACGGCACGGTCGTTAAGGAAGGCGAGTTCATCTCGCTCGACGGCTCGACCGGTAACGTTTACCTCGGCAAGATCGAGACGCAGGACGCGGAGCTGACCGGCGACTTCGGCCGCTTCATGGGCTGGGCGGACGAGATCCGCACGTTGCACGTCCGCACCAATGGCGACACCCCGCGCGATGCAACGCAGGCGCGCAAGTTCGGCGCGGAAGGTATCGGCCTGTGCCGTACCGAGCATATGTTCTTTGAGCCTGAGCGCATCAAGGCTGTGCGCGAGATGATCATTTCCGATACCGTCGAGCAGCGCAAGGCGGCGCTCGCCAAGATCCTGCCCATGCAGCGCGGCGACTTCGAGGCAATTTATCGCGCGATGGGTGGCCTGCCGGTAACCATCCGCCTGCTCGATCCCCCGCTGCACGAGTTCCTGCCGCAGGAAGATGCGGATATTCAGGAGCTGGCAAACGAGATGGGCGTATCCTTCGAGAAGCTCAAGGGCAAGGTTGCCGACCTGCATGAGTTCAACCCGATGCTGGGTACCCGCGGCTGCCGTCTGGACGTGCTCTATCCCGAGATCGCCGAGATGCAGACCGAGGCCATCATTTCCGCTGCCATCAACGTGTGGAAGGAAGACGGCCTGAAGATCACACCCGAAATCATGGTGCCGCTGGTTTCCGAGATCAACGAGTTGCGCTATGTCAAGAAGGCCATCAAGGCCAAGGCTGACGAGCTGATCGAGGCTTCCGGCCTGAAGATGAAGTATATGATCGGCACGATGATCGAGACCCCGCGTGCTGCGGTCACGGCCAACGAGATTGCCGAGGAAGCCGAGTTCTTCTCCTTCGGCACCAACGACCTGACCCAGATGACTTACGGCTTCTCGCGTGACGACGTCGGCCGTATCCTCGAGACCTATTTCGAAAAGAAGATCCTCGAGTCCGACCCGTTTGCCCGTCTCGACCAGCACGGCGTGGGCAAGCTGATCCGCTTTGCGGTAGCCGAAGGCCGTCGCACCCGTCCGGACATCAAGCTGGGCATCTGCGGCGAGCACGGCGGTGACCTGTCCTCCGTCGAGTTCTGCCACAATGTCGGCCTGAACTATGTTTCCTGCTCGCCTTTCCGCGTGCCGATTGCCCGCCTTGCAGCGGCGCAGGCCTGCGTTAAGGAGCTGGGCAAGGCGTAAGCCAACTGTCCCTGCGAACAAACAGCCCCGCTGCGGCTTTTGCCGTGGCGGGGCTTTGCGTCGCTTGCGCAGGTTGCGGGGCGGGTGACAAATATGATATAATCAATGCAGTTTAGCAAAGAGGGGTACGAACGATGAAAACCTATCTCAACCAGATTTCCGGCATTGACGACGCGATTGTGTCGATGTTTATGAGCAAGCGCTCGTGGACGCGCGAAAAGGAGCTGCATATCCGCGAGGTCTGCCGCACGGTGTTGCGGCCGGACGGCGGTTTGAAGGACTACGACGAAACACAGGCGGCAGCCTTCGCCGAATTTGACGACTGGCTGGACAAGCTGACCAAGTGGGGCTGGAAGCACACGACCATGCTGCGGTTTATCGACATGTCGGTCACGGTAGAGGGGCTGCACCGCGCCGGACAGGACGATTGGGACGCGCACGCAAAGCGGTTCAATAACCGCATCATCCGATCGAGCACGCGGCTGGCATCGTTCTCCTATGAAATGTCCGACTGGTACGAGGGCAAGATTATGCCGACTGACCTCGCCTTACAGGCGCTCGGCCTGTCCGTGCCGGAAACCTTTGAGCACGACGGCGTGCAGTACGTCAAGGCGGTAAACGGCTACATCCGCGCGGATATGGCCGACGACCCGGATGTCAAGCGCGGGCTGTACATGCTCAGCATCCCGAGTAACTTTATCTTCAAGATCGACCTGACCGAGTGGGGACATGTGTTCAAGGAGCGCAACGCCAAGGGCGGGGCCAACCCCGAGGTCAAGCAGTGCTGTGAGAGCATCGCCGATCAGATCGAACAGTTCCACAGCCGCTTTAACCGCGACCTGTTTTGGAAAATCCTCAACTAAAGCACAAGCCCCGCGCCGCTTATCTGCGGCGCGGGGCTTTCAAGTTGTTGCAATTGGCAGGGGACAGGTCAGCCCAGTTGGTTGTAGTCCGCGTCCGTGACCGCTTCCAGCCACTCGTTTTTGCAGCTTTCGCCCGGCACTTCGAGCGCCAGATGCGAGAACCAGCTATCCTTTGCAGCGCCGTGCCAGTGTTTGACACCCGTCGGGATATTGACCACATCGCCCGGCTGTAACGCCTGCGCCGGCTTACCCCATTCCTGGTACCATCCCTGTCCGGCCACGCACAGCAGGATCTGCCCGCCGCCCTTGGCGGCGTGATGGATATGCCAGTTATTGCGGCATCCCGGCTCAAAGGTCACATTGTATACCCCAACCTGCTCCGTTGAGAGCGGATGCAGGTAGCTTTGCCCGACGAAATACTGCGCAAAGCCGTCGTTGGGTGCGCCGATGGGGAAAACCATCTCGCGTTGGTGCTGTGCCTTGCCGTCCGTGCCTTCGTCCTCGGCCCAGACCTCCTTTGCCATGCGGAACGCCGTCCATGCCTTGGGCCAGCCTGCGTAGAACGCCGCGTGCGTCAGAACCTCGGCAATTTCCTGTCGGGTCAGGCCGTTCTGTTTGGCGGTGGCCAGATGGTACTGGAAGGAGCTGTCCACCAGACCTTGCGCCATCAGCGCGACCACGGTTACGAGCGACCGGTCGCGCAGGGAGAGCTTATCCTCCCGGCTCCAAACCTCGCCGAATAAAACATCATCATTGAGCTGGGCGAATTTGGGCGCGAATGCACCCAACGTATCCCGGCCTGCCGTTTGTTTTACTGCCATCGTTGCTTCCTCCTCGTTTCCTGTTAATGGACGACCGTCCGCATCACACGGGCGGGTACGCCGCCCACGACGGTGTTTGCCGGTACATCTTCTGTCACCACCGCGCCCGCGGCGACCACAGCGCCGTCGCCAATGGTCACGCCGGGCAGCACCGTGGCGTTGGAGCCGATCCAGACATTCCGGCCGATGCGGATGGGGGCGGGCAGCATGGTCGCGCGTTCGTCGGGGTGCATGTCGTGGTTGAGCGTGGCGAGCACTACGTTATGGCCGATCAGGCTGCCGTCCCCGATGAAAATACCGCCCTGATCCTGAAATTTGCAGCCCATGTTGATGAAAACATTCTTGCCGACCGTGATGTTCATGCCGCAGTCGGTGTGAAACGGCGGGAACAGGCCGAAGCTATCGTCCACCGGTTTGCCGATCAGCTCGGAGAACAGCGCGCGCAGCTCCTCCGGCTCATGGTAGCCGGTATTGATCTGGGCGGTGATGCGCAGCGCCCGCTGGCTGGCGCGGTGCATATATTGGTGCGCCGAACTGCCGCCAACCACCGGCAGACCGCTGCTGAGGTGTTCTAAAAACGCTTCCTTTTCCATGGCTTCCTCCTGTTTGCCTGTTTCGCTACCTGTATTGTAGCACCAAGTCGGTTTCACCACAAATGCCTATCCGGTATACTGTATTATGCTTGCAAGCTATACTGCGGCTGTGCTATGATCGGAGTGATAGGAGGTGGCGCGGATGGAACTGCGCGTACTGCAATATTTTCTCGCGGTGGCGCGGGAGCAGAATATTTCGGCGGCCGCCCAGTCGCTGCACCTGACACAGCCGACGCTATCCCGGCAATTGCGCGAGCTGGAGGATGAACTGGGCAAGCAGCTGCTCATCCGGGGCAGCCGCAAGGTCACGCTGACCGAGGACGGCATGCTGCTGCGCCGTCGTGCGGAAGAAATCCTCGATTTGGTCAGCCGGACGGAACAGGAAGTCATGCGGCCGGATGAGGCGGTCACAGGCGATGTGTACATCGGCACGGGCGAAACCGACGGCGTGCGTCAGCTGGCGCAGGCGGCCAAGCGGGTGCAGCAGGCGCATCCGGGCGTGCGGTTCCATATCGTCAGCGGTGACGCGGTTGACGTGTGCGAGCGGCTGGACAAAGGGCTGCTTGACTTCGGCGTGCTACTGGGGGATATCGACCGGACACGGTACAACTACATGGCACTGCCGATGAAGGATGTATGGGGCGTGCTGATGCGGTGCGACAGTCCGCTGGCCGGGCAGGCGACAGTATCGCCGGAACAGTTGTGGGATAAGCCGCTCATCCTGTCCCGGCAGGCGGATAACAAAAGCGGGTTGTACCGCTGGCTGGGCCGGGAACCGACGCAGCTGCACACGGTCGCCACCTATAACCTGATTTATAACGCCTCGCTCATGGTGGACGAGGGCATGGGCTATGCTTTCACACTCGACAAGCTGGTCAATACCGAGAGCAGTAACCTGTGTTTCCGACCGCTGCGGCCGCGGCTTGAACTGGGTATGCATCTGGTGTGGAAAAAATCACAGGTATTTTCCAAAGCGGCCGCGCTGTTCCTGAAAGAGTTGCAGACGCATCTGGCCGATGAGGGAGAATCGTAACCCGTCCCGCAGCAACCGCTGTCGTCTCCATTTGGCAAATAGAATGGCCGGATAGGAAGATTGGGGCTGGCAGGGCGGTAGGGGATATGTTATAATCATAGCAAAGCATACCGGCAACGCCACACCTTGCAAACCGCCTTGGCCCAATGATGCGGCAACGCCGGCGACACACGCCATGTGGGGTTCCGATTGGGATATGGGGGCAGTGCGCGATGAAAGATCGTATGAAAAATGTTGGGCTGACGGTTTTAACGGTGATCGGCATCATTTTGGTGCTGATTTCGATCTATGGATTGCTGAAAAACCTGTTGGGGGATAAGTTTACGGTCAGCGCGGCGGACGGCCTGCGGGAGCAGACGACAAGCCAGCCGGCCGGTGCGGAAAAGCCGGAGGCGGACGATACACCGGATCAGATATCGGAAGACCTGTGCCAGCCGGGGGATAACCCGGATATCGACGATGCGATCTATAAGGAACTGAGCCGGGTGATGAATGAAACGGCGTTTGCCTATCGTAATACCGAAAACGGTCATAAGGGCTATGCGGGCGAGCACCGCGCCAGCTTCACCAACCGCACGGGCGTGGATTTTGAAACGCTGCAATTGCAGGTTTCGCTCTATCAGCTGGATGACCCGAAACAGTATAAAGGCACCGCCAATATCCCGGATGAACCGGTAGAGGTGCATGATGCGTACATGGGGCCGCTGGCCGCAGGGGAGACGGCTACCCTGTCGTTCACCGCAGATACCGAAGCGTACAATTATTTCCTGTTTGGTTATGGGTATAGCCTGACGGAAGAATAAAAACACGAGATGGAGCATGCAGCCGCCCCGGCAACCGGGGCGGCTTTTTGTGTATGGCCGGTTGCAGATGGAAATGATTTTCGTTCTGCCGTGGTATACTAAAGGCAGCACCGCATAATTCAGCAAGAATGATTTGCGTGTAAATTTTGCGTCCAGATGCGGCGCGGTTTCGCGGCAATACTTAATGTATTGCAAGAAATCGCAACAAAATCTGGGCACAAAATTTCCGCAAAGCATCGAAGATGCAATTGTGCGGTGTTGCCTAAAGGGCATGACTGGAAAGGTGGAGGCAGGATATGAAAACATTGTATTACGGCGGGGCGATCCGCACATTGGAGTCCGACAGACGGGCGGAAGCATTGTTGGTCGAGGATGGGGCGGTCGCTGCGGTGGGGGATTGGGAGCAAATCCGCCCGCAGGCGCGCGGGGCGGAGATGGTCAATCTGGATGGGCGCGCGTTGCTGCCCGCTTTTCTCGACGCGCACAGCCATTTTTCCGGCGCGGCCTATGCCATGCTGCAAGCGCCGCTGGGGGAGGCGACGGATTTTGCCGGGATTGGGCGGGCGTTTACGCGCTTTTTGGAGGAAAATGCGGTGCCGGAGGGGCAGTGGGTAGTCGGCCGGGGGTATGACCAGAACGTGCTTGCGGAGGGCCGCCACCCAACGCGCGAAGTGTTTGACCGGGTTTCCACCACGCACCCGATGATGGCCGTGCATCAGTCCGGGCACATGGGTGTGTTCAATACGCGCGCGCTCGAGCTGCTTGGCGTGACGGCGGATACGCCCGCGCCTGCGGGCGGCATGATCGGCAGGGAAAACGGCAAACTGACCGGCTATATGGAGGAAAACGCTTTTTTGCAGTATCAGCAGCATGTGCCGTCGCCGTCACTGGACGATTTGCTCGACGCCTGCCGCCGCGCGCAGCAGATGTATGCATCCTATGGCATCACGACCGTGCAGGAGGGCATGCTTCCCGAGGGGCTGTTCCGCCTGTACCATGCGCTGCTCGAGCGGGATGTGCTTGCGCTCGATGTCATCGCTTACGCAGGCATGGATGCGTTGGATGCGGCGCTGCGTGCGTTCCCGTCCGCTGTACGACGATACGACCGGCATTTTAAACTCAGCGGTTGCAAGCTGTTTTTGGATGGGTCGCCGCAGGCGCGCACCGCTTGGCTGCGTGCGCCCTATGAGAACGCGCCGGACGGTGATTGCGGCTATCCGGCAATGGATGACGATGCGCTGCGGCAGGCGCTTGAGACCGCCTATCAGCGCCGGATGCAGCCGCTGGTGCATTGCAATGGCGACGCGGCGGCGGCACAACTGCTGCGCGTTGTGGACGGAATCGAGCGGGCGCACCCGGATTTCCGCGACCTGCGTCCGGTGATGATCCACGCGCAGATGCTCGCGCCCGACCAGATGGACGATATGGTGCGGCTGGGCATTATCCCATCCTTTTTCATCGCGCATATTCACCGCTGGGGCGACGTCCACCTGCGCAACCTCGGCGGAACGCGCGCCGCGCACCTGAGTGCGGCGGGTTCGGCGCTGCGATGCGGCCTCCCGTTCACGTTCCATCAGGATACGCCCGTGCTGCCGCCCGATATGCTGCACAGCCTTTGGTGCGCGGTCGCACGCCGCACGGCAAACGGTGTGGTGCTGGGGGAAGCCGAGCGTATCCCGGTATCGGACGCGCTGCGCGCGGTGACGGCAAACGCCGCGCACCAGTATTTTGAAGAACACAGCAAGGGCACATTGCAGCCGGGCAAGGCCGCTGACCTTGTGCTTCTCGATGCCGACCCGCTGGCCGTCCCGCCTGACCGGCTGCGGGCTATCCGCGTGCTCGAAACCATCAAGGATGGCAAGACCGTATTCCGCGCGTAACGGACAGAAATCCCTTGCGCGCGGCCTGCTCGGTGTCGTATACTAAAGGTCAGAGTACGCAGGACAGGAGAGAGCGACATGAATATCACCAAGGGCGACGTGCTTGAGCTGCGCCGCCGTTTGAAAAAGACCGAATGTACCTTTGGCCGCATGTGCGGCTGCTATGTCAATAGCGGCAAGCAGGTCGTATTGAAGTTTACGCAGGATTTTTCCGAACTCGAGGAGGACGAGTATTTCAAATACCTTGAGATCGCCAAGAAAACGCTGTCCGGCACGCTGGGCAGCAACCTGCTGGAATTGGAATTTGCCCGCGATGAACAGGCGACCGAGCACCAGAAGTACCTGCTCGCCCTCAAGGGCAGCAAGCTGGCCAATGAGGAACTGCTCGACCGGCTGTATGAACAGGTCATCGAACAGTATGCCTATCCGGGCAATTACTTAATTTTGGTCTACCATGATGTGTACGACGTGCCGAGTAAGGCGACCTCGGGCGAGGAACAGGACGAGTCCGAGGAGATCTACGAATATATGCTGTGTGCGGTCTGCCCGGTGGAGCTGTCCAAGCCCGCGCTGGGCTACCGCGAGGACGAAAACCGCATCGGCGCGCGTGTGCGCGACTGGGTGGTCGGCCTGCCTGACCTCGGTTTTGTCTATCCGGCGTTCGTAAACCGCGGCAGCGATGTAAACGCCGTGATGTACTATGTCAAAACCGGAAAAGGCTCGCATCCCGAGCTGATCGAAAACGTGCTCGGCTGCGTGCCGCAGCGTACGGCGGCCGAGGACAAGCAGGCGTTCCGCAGCGTGGTGTGCGATGCGTTTGGCGACGACGAGGAGCAGGCCGACGCCGCCTTTTTCCAGATCCAGAAAACCATCAGCGGCATGGTGGCCGAGCGGGAGGAGGACGAGTCGCTGCCGCCGGTCAGCCTGACGGCGGAAACGCTGTCCGGCCTTGCGCAGGAGGCCGAGGTGCCCGAGGCGGTGCGCACGCAGATTGAAAAAACCTACGCGCATGTGTTCGGCGATACGCCGCCGGTGGCGGATAACGTGCTCGACAGTAAGCTGGTCGAACAGGGCACGGCGCGCGCGCATACGGCGGCGCTCGAGCAAAAGGTCGCGGTGCTGCAACAGGAGTTGGCCGCGCAGGCGGCTGCCCGCGCGGATGCGGACGCGGATGAATCGCCGTGGCGCGAGGAGACTGGAATCGAGCTGCATGTCCCGCAGGAGCGGGCGGGGCGCATCCGGACGGATGTGGTCGACGGGCAGAAGTGCCTGCTCGTGCCGCTTGAGGAAGGCGAGCACGCGCGCATCAACGGCGTGGAGCAGACGCTGTAAGGGCAGGCCGGGGACGCTGTCCTTTGCAATGCAGACAAGACGGGGCGGGAAGCCCCGTCTTTTTGCATGCAAATGGGAGAAAAATAGCGCGTTTGCCGTTTTTTGACCGAATATCATTGAATGCAATGGGGAATGTGTGCTATAATGCCAATATCTAAGGTTTTTTGGAGCGTAGCAATATGGCTGATAACAAAAACAGGCGTCGTCCCCCGCGGGAGGACGACGGCACGCTGGTCGAGGGGCGCAATGCGGTGCTGGAAACGCTGCGCGCCGGGCGCGCGGTCGATAAGGTCTTTGTGGCCGAGGGCGCGCGCATCGGTGATGTCGCGGCGGAAGCGCGGCGGCATGGCGTGCCGGTGGTCACCTGCGACCGCCGCAAGCTCGACCATATGAGCCCGACGGGCAACCATCAGGGCGTGATCGCGCAGGCGGCCGCGCAGGAGTATGTCTCGCTGGACGATATCTTCCGTGTGGCACAGGAGCGCGGTGAAGTACCGCTCATCGTCGTGTGCGACGGGATCGAAGACCCGCATAATTTAGGCGCGATCATCCGCTCGGCCGAGACGGCGGGCGCGCATGGGGCCATTATCCCCAAGCGGCGCGCGGTCGGTTTGACTGCGGCGGTCGCCCGCGCGGCGGCGGGTGCGCTGGCCTATGTCGGCGTACACAAGGCAAATAACCTTGCCGCGGCGCTCGACGAGCTGAAGGAGCGCGGTGTGTGGCTGTTCGGCGCGGAGGCGGACGGCACGGTTGGCCTGTATGAGGCAGCCTTCGACCGCCCGACCGCCATCATCATCGGTTCGGAAGGGCAGGGGCTGAGCCGCCTGACACGGGACAAATGCGACTATATCGTCAGCATCCCGCTGCGCGGCCGTGTCAACTCGCTCAATGCATCCAACGCAGCGGCGGTATTGCTGTTTGAAGCGGTGCGCCGCCGCACGCAGGGCGAATAAAGGAGGCAGACGGATAACGATATGGACAGAAAAGACGAAACCATGAACCTTGAGGCGATCAAGGCGATGCTCAGCGACGTGCCGGACGACCCGGAGTTTGATCTGGACGCGATCATTGCCGAGGTGGAAGGCAGCGCGCCGCCTGCGCCGCGCGCAGCTCGTCCCGCGCCCGAGCCGGTTGTAATGCCCAAGGTTGAACCGGCACCCAAGGCAGCGCCGGTTGCGCCACCGAAGGCGGAGGCCGCGCCCAAGGCAGCGCCGGTCGTGTCTCCCAAGGAGGAGGCCGCACCCCAAGCCGCGCCGGTGAAAGCAACGGTGGCCGCAGCGCCGGAAGCCGCGCCCAAGGCGGCGGAGCGGGCGCAGACCGCACCGCGCACCGCGCCGAAAACACGCCCGGCACGCAGTGAAGCGTCGGAAACATCCCGGATTCCCGACCTGACTGCGCTTGAGGAGGAAGAAAACGCCGCGCGCGCCGCGCGGATTGCCGCCCGGCAGGCGCGTGTGAACGCCCGGCTGGAACGTGCGAACGCACGGCAGGAGCGTATCGCAGCCAAGGCGGCGGCGCGTCAGGCGAAACGCGAGGCCAAACTCGCCGCCAAGCAGGGTTCGATGGACGGGGAAGAATTTGACGATATCCCCGACCTGCCTGCGGATTTCCAGCCGCCGATGCAGGCGGCCAACGCCGCGGCAAATGCGCCCGGCAGCCCGGCTGCTGCGTCGCGTGCCCACGGACAGAAAATGACGCGCAAGGAGGCGCGTGCCGCCCGCCTTGCGGCCGAGCAGGCGGAGGAAGAAGAAGAAATCGAGTTGCGCGACCCGGCGCAGGCCGCCCGCGTGTTCAAACGGCGGGCAAAAGGGTTGTCCGTGCGGTCGACGATCGTGTTGTTGCTGGCGGTTGCCGCCGCGTACATCAGTCTGGCACCCAGTTTTGACGTGCTGCCCATCCCGGCGGTGCTCCATGTCGTGGATAACCCGACGCTGGGCATTGGCGCGCTGTTGCTGCTGCAATTCCTTGCGCTGTTCATCGGTATCGACGTGTTTGGCATGGGCTTTTATAACCTGTTGCACGGCATGCCGGACCGCGCTTCGCTGGTGTCCTTTGCGGTGCTGGCGTCCCTGCTGCACGGTGCGTCGATCATCGTGTTCGATAACCAGTCCGGCGTCAGCGTGCCCTATCTGGCGGTCAGTATTCTGTTGCTGTATGCGGCCATGCGCGAGGAGCGCGGCCGTTTCGTCGCGCGGGCGCGTGCGTATCAGGCAATCTGCTCGGCCGAGCAGCCCGCCGCGGTTTATAGCCATTATGATGCGGCGGACGATGTGTGCCGCGCGGTGAAGGGGCCGCTGTTCGACGAAAAGGCGTTCCTCACCGAGATGGAGCGGCCGGATACGGTCGACCGGTTTTCGATGATCTATGTGCCGGTCGCGCTGGCGGCGGCGATCATTTTTTCGCTGCTGGCTTCGGTCGGACGCGGCGAACCGATGCGCTTTTTCTGGGCGTTCTCGGCAATTTTGTCGGTTTCCGCACCGCTCGGCCTGCTGTGTGCCTTCGGTGCGAGCTATAAGAATGTGTCCCGCCGCCTGCTGGCCTCGGGCGCGGCGATTGCGGGTGCGCGGCAGGCCAATCTGTTGCGCGGCACCGAGGAAGTAGTGCTGACCGAGAACGACCTGTTCCCGTCCGGTTCGATCGCCCTCGAGTCGTTGCAGAATATGGGACGCCTGTCGGACGACAAGGTGCTAGCCTGTGCGGCGGCGCTGGCGGACGCGGCGGGGCTTGAACTTGGCCGTGTGCTGACCGATGCCACGCGCGAGCGCTACGGCGTGACCATGACCGCGCGCAACGTCAAGGCGGTCGAAGGCGGTATCACGGGTGATATCGGTACGACGCGCGTCGTGCTGGGTACGGCGGCGCTTATGGTCAAAATGGGCATCCGTATCCCGGCCGGACAGGGCGAGCAGGTATGTACCTATCTGGTGACGGATAATGTGCTGGCCGGTGTGTTGGCGCTGCGCTACCAGCCGACCAAGCTGACCTACCGCGCGATGCGCCTGATGCGCCGCATGCATATGAACGCGTCGCTTGCGGTACGCGATTTCAATATTTCCCCCGCCATGGTAGAGGCGGAGTTTGACTTGCGGCGCGGCTTTGCCGATCAGCCCGATGCGGACGGGGTAACGCGCCTGCTGGACCCCAATTATGCGCAGGGCGACGCCCCGGCGGCCATCCTGACGCGCGAGGGTGCCGGTGCGCTGATGCAGGTGCTTCGCTGCGCGGACAAGCTGGCGGGTGCGGTGCGCTCGTCGCTGACGCTGGGCGCATTCGCCGGTATCTGCGGCATGCTGATCGTGGCGTATTTGGTGGCACAGAACGCGGTCGACGCGCTGCCTGTGCTGCACCTGCTGCTGTATGTGCTCATTTGGTATGTTCCGGTGTTCCTGATTACCCAGCAGACGCATTGAGTAGCAGATCGTACATGAAGTAAAACAGGCGGCGCCTTGCAAAGCAAGGCGCCGCCTGTTTTCGTTTCTGGTTGGACGCATGTCCTGTGGGGCGGCGCAAACTGCGCCGCCCCGGACGGTATTCAGAAGAGAGGTGGATTAAAGCAATACCGCACAATTACAGCTTCGATGCTTTGCGGAAATTTTGTGCCCAGATTTTGTTGCGATTTCTTACAATACATCAAGAATTGCTGCGAAACCGTGCCGCATCCGGACGCAAAATTTACACGCAAATCGTTCTTGCTGAATTATGCAGCATTACTCTAAATTGGCAGGACGGATACTACCGAAAAAACAGCCAGCGCGAGCGCCAGCACTGCGGCGGCGGTGGCCAGATAAGCGCGTGTCATGTAGACGCCCCCCTTTGCTTGGGTGGAAAGATGTTCTATTTCTATAAACGTATGGCAGGCCGATTTTGTGACAGTAAATGCAAAAAAATTTTTTTAATTTTTGGGCGGCCGTCACAGGACAAAATTGTGGAAATTGCCACGATAAAAATGCACAAAAAAACAGCTTGCATGCATGCGTGCAATCGTGTATAATTACAAATAAGGGAATCGTTCCCGGTATCAAAGCGTCCGCGCGTAATGCGCGGGCAGGGGAGTGTTTATCAAATATGGCCAATTACCCGGTTAACAAGATTCGTAACGTATGTCTGATGGGACACGGCGGCGACGGCAAGACCTCGCTCGTCGAAAGCATGCTCTATATCGCCGGTGTGACCGACCGTGTCGGTAAGGTCACGGACGGCAATACTGTTTGTGATTTCGATCCCGAGGAAGTCAAGCGCAAATTTTCGATTTCGACGGCGGTTGCGCCGGTCGAGTGGAACGGCTGCAAGATCAACCTGCTGGACACCCCGGGCTTTTTTGATTTTGAAAGCGAAGTAAATTGCGCACTGCGCGTGGCGGAGTCCGCGCTGATTATCGCCACCGGCAAGTCCGGCCCGGGCGTCGGCACGGAAAAGGCGTGGGAGCGCTGCGAGGCGCGCTCTATGCCCCGTATGTTCTACATCTCCAAGATTGACGAGGAAAACTCGGATTACTATACCTCGCTGCATAAGCTGCAAAAGCAGTTCGGCGTGTCGGTCGCCCCGATTGTCGTGCCGATCTTTGAAGGCAACCGCGACACCGTCGGCGTTGTCGACTGCGTTATCCGCAAGGCTTACCGCATGGATGGCAACAAGCGCGTTGAAATCCCGATTCCGGACGACATGAAGGACCGTATCGACCAGCACCGTGCGGCGCTGTGTGAAAACGTGGCCGAGCTGTCCGAAGAGTTGATGGAGCGCTATTTTGCGGGCGAGGAGTTCTCGGACGAAGAGCTGATCGCCGGTATCCGCCAGGGCGTAAAGGATTTGGTCATCGCGCCGGTATTCTGCGGCACGGCGGCGACTGGCATCGGTTCGTATGCGCTGCTCAAGGGCATCGCGGATTACATGCCGTCCCCGGACGAAAAGCCGGTTGAGATCTGCGAGGATGAAAAGGGCGAGCTGGTTGAGATCAACTGCACGCCGAACGGCTCGACCTGCGCGCTGGTATTCAAGACGGTTGCCGACCAGTATGGCCGTTTCTCGTACTTCAAGGTCATGTCGGGCGAAGTCAAGCAGGATATGACGCTGGTCAACAAGCGCGCGGACGCCAACGAGAAGATGGGCCACATCTACACGGTCTGCGGCAAAAAGACCACCGAAGTGCCGGTTGTCGGCTGCGGCGATATCGGCGCGGTATCCAAGCTGGTCACCACCAAAACCGGCGACACGCTTTCGATGAGCGTGCGCAAGGTTGAGCTGGAGCCGATCGTATTTGCGCCCCCGTGCTATACGCAGGGCATCGCGCCAAAGGTCAAGGGTGCAGAGGAGAAGATTTCCGCCGGCCTGTCCCGTCTGCATGACGAGGACCCGTCGTTTGAGACTGAGTTTAACCCGGAGACCAAGCAGCATACCATTTCGGGCGCGGGCGATATCCATCTGGATGTCATTTGCTCCAAGCTTAAGGATAAGTTCGGCGTTGAAGTCGCGCTGACCGCGCCGATCGTGCCTTACCGTGAGAAGATCCGCAAGACGGTTACGGTCGAAGGCAAGCACAAGAAGCAGTCGGGCGGCCATGGCCAGTATGGTCACGTTAAGATGGAGTTCGCACCGTATCCGGAAGGCGATTACCTGTTTGAGGAGAAGATCTTCGGCGGTTCGGTACCGAAAAACTTCCATCCGGCGGTTGACAAGGGCATCCGCGAGGCGATGGAGCACGGCGTACTGGCGGGCTATCCGCTGGTCGGCCTGCGTGCAACCCTGCTCGACGGCTCTTATCACGATGTCGACTCCAACGAGCTGTCCTTCAAGATGGCGGCGCGTCTGGCATATAAGTCCGGTATCCCGCAGGCCAGCCCGGTGCTGCTCGAGCCCGTCTGCTCGATGAAGGTGGTTGTGCCGGATTCCTACATGGGCGACGTTATCGGCGACCTGAACAAGCGCCGCGGCCGCATCATGGGCATGAACCCGATCGAGGGCGGCAAGCAGGAGATTCTGGCCGAGTGCCCGATGGCCGAACTGTCCGACTACGCGATCACGCTGCGTTCGATGACGCAGGGCCGCGGTTCGTTCGTGTCCAACTTCGAGCGGTACGACGAGGCGCCGGTACAGGTACAGGAAAAGGTCATCGCAGAGAACAAGGCGCGTATGGAAGCGCTCAGCAAGGAATAACCTACTGATTTTGTCAAAAAACGGCTGTTTATACAGCCGGTTTTTTGTCGGCCCCGGCATGCTGCCGGGGTAGACGAGCCGCGGAATATGTGATACAATTTTAACAAATAAGATGTTATGGAGGTTGGTTGCGATGTATGCAATCCGAAAAATCCGGGAAGACCTTGTCTACGTCGGCGGGAGCGACCGGCGGTTGGGCCGGTTTGAAAACCTGTTCCCCATTCCGCGCGGCGTTTCTTATAATAGTTACCTGCTGCTTGATGAAAAAACCGTCCTGTTTGATACGGTGGATGATTCCATCAGCCGCCAGTTCTATGAGAATGTGGAGGCCGCGCTGGCTGGCCGCGCGCTCGACTATATGGTTGTGCACCATATGGAGCCGGATCATTGCAGCATGATCGTAGCGCTGCTGCACCGCTATCCTGAAGCCAAGATCGTGTGCAGCGCCAAGGCGCTGGCCATGATTTCGCAGTTCTATGCGGAGGACATGCAGGCGCGCGCGCTGGTTGTGGCGGAGGGCGATAAGCTGTCCACCGGCAAGCACACGCTGCACTTTGTCATGGCGCCGATGGTACATTGGCCCGAAGTTATGGTCACTTACGACGAACTGGGCAAGACGTTGTTCTCGGCTGACGCGTTCGGCACGTTTGGTGCGCTGGCAGGCAATATCTTTGACGATGAGATCGACTTTGACAGCGCGTGGATGAGCGACGCGCGCCGGTATTACACCAATATCGTCGGCAAGTACGGCGCGCAGGTGCAGGCGCTGCTCAAGAAGGCCGCTGCGCTTGATATCGAGATGCTTTGCCCGCTGCACGGCCCGATTTGGCGCAGCAACCTGAGCCTGCTGCTGGACAAATATCAGAAGTGGAGCACCTACCAGCCGGAGGACAAGGGCGTGATGATCGCTTACGCCACCATGTACGGCAACACTGAGAATGCGGCCAGCGTGCTGGCCGGCATGCTGGCTGACCGCGGCGTGCATAAGATCGCAATGTATGATGTATCCGGCACGGATGTGTCCGAACTGGTCGCAGAGAGCTTCCGGTGCAGCCATCTGGTGTTGGCCGCGCCGACCTACAACGGCGGTTTGCAGCCGCGCATGGAATCCTTCCTGCTCGACTTGAAGGCGCTGAACCTGCAGAACCGCACGGTGGCGCTGATCGAGAATGGCACTTGGGCGCCGGTGTCCGGTCGCCACATGAAGGCCATTCTGGAGGGGATGAAGAATATGACCGTGCTCGACAACACGGTTGCCCTCAAATCCTCGCTGGCAGAGGGGCAATTAGGCTCGCTGGCGGCGTTGGCAGACGCTATCGTGGCACAGTTGGCTGAATAATTCGCGAAAAACGACGCTTCGCGCCGCAGCATTTGCTGCGGCGCTTTGTTTTGGTAGTATAAAGGGTGTATGCGCTGCAATGACAGGGTCATAGCGACGTAAAATAACAAAATCCGGGGGCGCAAAACATCAGTTTTGGTTCTGTCTGTCCATCTGCCGGCATAGGATGAAACAAAAGCAGGAGGGACGAGAGCATGATCGTTTTTGCAGCCAAGGTATCGGTAAAAAAAGTGGTGGCGGGCGTGCTGGCGTTTGGCGCGGTCGCGCTGGGCGCCGTTTGGTTTGTGCCGGCGGCGGGAACGATGGATGCGCAGGTGGCTTCGGGCGAGGTCGATATGAACAGCAAACTGAAAACAAACGAGCAGCGGGTCGCGCTGCTGGAAAGCTACGGCTGGCAGGTCAACCCGGAGCCGCGCAGCGAGCGTGAGGTGCAGATCCCCAAAACCTTTGACGACATCTATCAGGCGTATAATGCCATCCAGCTCGAGCAGGGGCTGGACTTGACGCCCTATCAGGGGAAACGGGCAACGCTGTATACTTATGAATTGCTTTCTTATCCGACCGGCGAGCAAGGCGTGATAGCAAACCTGCTCATCCGGCGCGATCGCCTGATCGCGGCCGATATCAGCTCAGCGGAATCGGACGGCTTCGTCCACGGCCTGACGGAATCGCCCAGCGGCGAAGGGTCGGATGGCGCGGAGGAGCCGTCCGCGTAAGGCGATTCCATAGCAGTCCAGCGCACCTCGCACCACTGGTGCGGGGTGCGTTGGCATATACGGTATAATTGCACGAAAAAAAACGGTAAGAATTATGGTATCTATTGGTGGATTTCGGGGGATTGCACTTTTTCTGCAATTGACTATTGTGCAAATTGCGAAAAAGTGGTATGCTGTTATCAGGAATCCATTGTCGGGGGAGACAAAATGCCACGGATGCGATTGGACAAGCTGCTGGCGCATTTGAATTGCGGCAGCCGTAAGGAAGTGCAGGCGATGATCCGCGCGGGGCGCGTGCAGGTGGACGGCGCAGTCGAGCGCGACCCCGCGGCCAAGGTGGACGCGGATACGGCGCAGGTCGCGCTGGATGGGCAGACGCAGTCCTATCAGGCGCAGCGGTATTTCATGCTCAATAAGCCTGCCGGGGTGATTACGGCAAGCCGGGACGCGCGGCATGATACCGTGCTGGAACTGTTCCCGGAAAAGGTGCGGCGCGGCCTGTTTGCCGTTGGGCGGCTGGATAAGGACACCGAGGGCCTGCTGCTGGTTACGGATGATGGTGCGCTCAGCCATGCGCTGATGAGCCCGACAAAGCATGTGGATAAGGTATATGAGGCCGAAGTCGACGGCACGCTCGCGCCCGATGCGGCGGCGCGGTTTGCCGCCGGGCTGACGCTGGGGGACGGTACGGTTTGCCGTCCGGCGCGGCTGGAAGCTGCGCCCGATCTGGGGGCGGCTTGGGTGCGCGTGACGCTGCGCGAGGGGAAATATCATCAGGTCAAGCGTATGGTGGCCGCCGTAGGCGGTACCGTGGTGCGGCTCCGCCGCATCAAGCTGGGCGGTTTGCTGCTCGACCCGGCGCTTGCCCCCGGGGAATACCGGCCCCTGACGGCGGAGGAATTGGCAGCCCTGACCGGGCGGACGGAATAGCGTATCAAAAATTCGACAAAAAATTTTGAGATTTTTGTACAAAAATCCAGAAGACTATGATATAATGTCATAAAATGCGAAAGGAACGCCGGGCGTTCTTGTGAACAATGTCGGGAAAGCACAGATTCGCTGTGCCGGGCAGCCGTGCAGTGCGGCGTATGCCGCCGAAGCGGGAAATACGGGAAAGGTGATGGAAATGGCTTCAAGATTGTTCCAGTCGATTGTTTTGCAGATGAAGGACACGGTGGATCGTACCATCGGGATCGTGGATGCAAGCGGCGCGGTCGTGGCATGTACCGACCTGCCCCGTATCGGTGAGATGCGCGAGGAAGCGATCACCGAGCTGGGCTTTGCGGGGGATTTGGTGCGCTTTGGCGGCTATACCTACCACACGACCGGGGAACGTTCGAGCCGGCTGGAATATGCTGTTTTCGTGCAGGGTGAGGACGAATTGGCGCGCAGCATTTGCTCACTGGTGGCGGTTTCCATCAATAATATCAAAACGCTGTACGATGAGAAGCACGATAAGGCGACGTTTGTCAAGAATATTATTCTGGATAACATCCTTCCGGGCGATATTTACATCAAGTCGCGCGAGCTGCACTTCGGCAACGACGTGCCGCGCGTGGTATTCCTTGTGCGCCAGCAGATGCCCGCGGATGTAGCGGCCATTGACGTTGTGACCGGCATGTTCCCGGACAAGCAGAAGGATTTTGTGCTGCACATCTCGGAGACCGATATCGTTGTGGTCAAGGAGGTCAAGGCGGGCAGCGACGTGAAGGATCTTGCCAAGATCGCCTCTTCGATTGAGGAAGCGCTGCTGAGTGAATTGTCGGTCAAGTGCCTGATCGGCATCGGCTCGGTGTCGTCGCAGATGAAGGACATCGCCAAGTCCTTTAAGGAAGCGCAGACTGCGATCGAGGTCGGCGCGGTGTTCGATACGGAAAAGAATATCATCAGCTTTGAAAACCTCGGCATCGGCCGCCTGATCTATCAGCTGCCGATCACGCTGTGCGAAATGTTCCTGAGCGAAGTGTTCAAAAAGGGTTCGATCGACTCGCTCGATCAGGAGACATTGTTTACCATCCAGAAGTTCTTTGAGAATAACCTGAACGTGTCCGAAACTTCGCGCAAGCTGTTCGTACACCGCAATACGCTGGTTTACCGTCTGGAAAAGATCAAAAAGCTGACCGGACTGGATTTGCGCGAGTTTGACCACGCGATTGTATTCAAAGTGGCGCTGATGGTGCGCAAATATCTCGCCAGCCGCGAGGAAGGCGTGCGCTGATCCGGTTCTGTTCACAGAAATTACATGAAAAAATGGCGTGCGCCGGAAAATTGGCGGGGATTGTCGTCTTGCGTCACAACGGAAAATCTGTTATAATAGGCAAAGGTGTATGATGTATGCATGCACCTTTGCCTTTTTGGCTTACTTAGATCGGCTTCTGGGAGGAATGCCTGTGATACGCATGAACGACGTCACCATGGTGTACGATAACGGTACCCGTGCGGTGAATAAAGCCAACCTGCGTGTGGACGAGGGGGAGTTTGTCTTTCTGGTCGGCGCGTCGGGTTCCGGCAAAACCACGATCATCAAGCTGCTGACCGCTGAGGTGCGTCCGACAGAGGGGCGCGTGCTGGTCAACAACTATAACGTCGGCGAGATGAAAAAGCGCCAGATCCCTTATTTGCGGCGCACGCTGGGCGTCGTGTATCAGGACTTCCGCCTGATCAAGAACAAGTCGGTGTATGAGAACGTCGCGTTCGCCATGCGCACGATCGGTGCCAAGGGCAAGGCGATTAAGGAACGTGTGCCTTATGTGCTCGATCTGGTTGGCCTGTCGGACAAGGCGCAGATCAAGCCGATGAACCTGTCGGGCGGCGAGCAGCAGCGCGTAGCCATTGCGCGCGCACTGGTCAACAACCCGCGCCTGATCATCGCCGACGAGCCGACCGGCAACCTCGACCCGGCGCGCTCGCTCGAACTGATGACGTTGTTTGAGAAGATCAACGAATTGGGCACCACCGTGCTGATCGTCACGCACGAAAAAGGCCTTGTGGACGAGTTCGAAAAACGCGTCGTCATGATCGACCAAGGTGAGGTCGTCAGCGACCAGACAGGTGGGTACTATCATCTATGAGACGTTTTGGTTACTATTGGAAGGAAGGCTTCCGCAATATCTTTAAGCACGGGTTCATGTCGATTGCGGCGGTGCTCATCATGCTCGCCTGCCTGCTTTTGACGGGAACCGTCACGCTGATTGCTTATAATATCAATCAGAGCATCCAGACCTTGCAGCAGTCCAACGAGATCGTCGTCTTTATCGACGAGGATTTGACTACGCGCGAGGCCAAGGCGCTAGGCAGCGAGTTCGAACGCATCGACAACATCGCAACCATCGACTTTGAGGACCGTGACGTGGCGCTCGAAAAATACCGCGAGGAGCTGGGCGACGACGCGGTGATTTTGGAAAACTACAATTCCGCCAACAATCCGCTGCGCAATAGCTTTATTTTCACCCTGAAAGACCCAACGCTGGCGCAGGAGACCATCGAGCAGATCAGCGCGGTGGACGGCACGGATTATATCCGCGCGGATGAGGATTTGATTTCCCGCCTAATTCAGGTGCAGCATGTATTCAACATCGTGGCGCTGGCGATGGTAGTCGGCCTTGCCGTGATCTCGATATTCATCGTTGCCAACACGGTAAAGCTGGCTATGTTCGCGCGCCGGGAGGAAATCTCCATCCAGAAGATGGTCGGCGCGACCAACTGGTTTATCCGCTGGCCGTTCGTGATTGAGGGCATGGTGCTCGGCCTGCTTGCCGGCGGGCTGGCCTATCTGGCCGAGTGGGGGCTGTATACGGAGCTGACCAACGTGGCCAGCGGCGTAATCCCGTATTTCCACATCATACCGTTCAGCGAGTTACAGTGGCTGGTGCTGGCGGTATATTTGGGCGCAGGCGTGCTGTTTGGCATCGGCGGTTCGGTGACGAGCATCCGCAAATTTATGAACGTCTGACCCATCGGCAAGAACAAAGGAGCGAATACCATTATGATGAAGAAAAGCACCACCCGGCTGATCTCGTGTATCATCGCCGGTATCCTCGTGGTCGCGTTGCTCGCGTCCATGCTGGCGTCCGGCATTGCATTTGCGGGCGCGGCTGAGGATGCCGACGAGTTGCAGGATAAGCTGTCCAGCTTGGAGGATGAGAAGGCGGCGGTCAAGGAAAAGATCGCGGAACTGACCAAGCAGGCGAGCGACGTGGAAGCGACCCGCGCCGCGCTGCAAAGCGAGATCGACCTGACCAAGGAAGAGATCGCGACGGTTGAGGCATATATCGAGCGCCTGCAAGGCCAGATTGACATCAAGACCACCGAACTGAAAGCAGCCGAGGAGGCGCTGGAGAAGAAGGAAGAGGAGTTCGCGCTGACGGTGCGCACCACCTACGAGCAGGGCGACAGCAGCTACCTGCAAGTGCTGCTCAATTCCACCAGCTTTTCCGACCTGCTTTCCCGCCTTGAGATCGTCACAGCGATCATGGAGGATAACAAGCGGACGGTAGCGGAGTATACTGCCGCGAAGGAGGATATCCAGCAGAAGCGCGAGGAATTGCAGCAGACGCAGGATGACCAGAAGGAATACCAGAAGAATCTGGGTTACAAGGTAGATGAGCTGGCCGCAAGCGAGGCCGAGCAGGCCGCGCTGGCCGAGAGCATCGAAGCGTATAAGGCCGAGAGCGAGGCCGAGTACGACCGTATTGCGAGCGAGATGCAGGACGTGAGCGACCAGATCGCGGCGTTGTCTGCACAGGCGGCGGCAAACGGCTCGGTGCCGATGGGCGACGGTACGCTGATCTGGCCGACCCCGAGCTGCACGACCAATTCGAGCGCTTATGGCTGGCGTATCCACCCGATCTACGGCACAAGTAAGTTCCATGCCGGTGAGGATATCCCGGCGGGTTACGGCGCGGAAATCCTTGCGGCGGCATCTGGTACGGTTATCACTGCGGGCTGGGTTTCCGGCTACGGCAATTATACGGTTATCGACCATGGCGGCGGTATGATGACGGCCTACGGACATCAGAGTTCGTTTGCGGTATCGGTTGGCCAGACTGTAACGCAGGGTCAGGTTATCGGTTATGTCGGCTCGACAGGCAACTCGACCGGCCCGCACCTGCACTTTGAGGTGTACATCAACGGCGCAACGGTCGACCCGAAGAGCTTTTTCTAAAAAGGATACATAAAGGGAGGGGATCACCCTCCCTTTTGTGATGGAGGGATACTATGAAAGAATTGCGCGAAATGCATGTCACGCTGGGCGGGGCATTGGCACTGTGTCTGGTGACGGCGGCCGCAACGGCGGGCATCTGTCTGGCGTCGATGGCATGGGGCACGGAAACTGTCGGCAGTAAACTGCGCGAGCTTGACCGGATCGTCAGTGAGCAGTATGTTGGCACGGTCGATGAACAGGCCGTAGCGGACTATGCAGCCGTCGGCTATGTGGCCGGGCTGGGCGATAAGTGGTCAAGCTACATCCCGGCTGAGGAGTATGAAGCCTACCAGCTTAACAGCGGGGGCAAGGGCTGCGGCATCGGCGTGACAGTCATCACAGAAACCGGCGATATCCACGTGAGCTTGGTGTATGACGATTCGCCCGCGGCTGCGGCAGGCATAGAAAAGGGCGATTATATCGTCGGTGCGGAGGGGCTGACCGTTGCGCAGGACGGTGCCGACGCAGTGGTTGACGCGATCGCGGGCAAAGCCGGCACCGAGGTGACGGTGTCGGTTGCGGATACGCCGGACGGCGCGGCGCGCGAACTGACGATGGAGCGCGCGGTCGTGACGCAGAAAATGGCGTGGGGCGAGATGCTTGACGATACGGTCGGCTATTTGCGTATCGAGAATTTCCATGAGGGCGCGGCAGCGCAGTTCCAGACGGCGCTCGATGATCTGCTGGACGCGGGCGCGCAGGCGCTGGTGATCGACGTGCGGCACAACGGCGGCGGCCGTGTGGTGGAGATGAGTGAAATGCTCGACCCGCTGCTGCCCGAGGGCACAATTATGACGCTGCGCACCAAGGACGGCACCGAGACGGTGTACGAGTCGGACGCAGAAATGCTCGACCTGCCGCTTGCCGTGCTGGTGGATGCGCAGAGCATTTCGGCGGCTGAGTTTTTCGCCGCCGCCTTGCAGGAATATGACCGCGCCACGCTCGTCGGCACGCACACGACCGGCAAGGGGCGTGCGCAGCAGACGATCGAGCTGTCCGATGGGTCGGCGGTCAACCTGTCGGTTGAGGAATATTTCACGCCGCAGGGGGAAAGCCTTGCCGGTGTGGGTATCGCGCCTGATGTGGAGGTCGCGCTGTCCGACGCGCAGGCGGTGGATTTCTACTTCCTCGACCCGCAAGATGACCCGCAATTGCAGCAAGCGGCTGCATTATTGCGGTGATGCGGCGCACGGACTGGTAAAATGGGCAAAAATGCACTTGCTTGCTTGACAGTGTGCCGATTGGTACCGTATAATAAAGGGTACTGTACGGCGGCGCAGCGCGCCGCTGAACCTATGAAATAAGAAGGGTTTGCAACTATGGCCAAAGAAATCAAACTGACGCAGGAGAGCCTGAACGCTTATAAGGAAGAACTGGAATACCTCAAGACCACCCGCGCGGACGAGGTGGCCGAGCAGCTGAAGGAAGCGCGCTCATTTGGCGACCTGTCCGAGAATGCCGAGTATGATGAGGCAAAGAATGAGCAGGGCAAGCTGTATTCCCGCATCGCGGAGCTGGAGGAGATCATCAAGCTGGCCGTCGTCGTAACCGGCGACACCTACGCCGCGGACGAAATCTCGCCGGGCTGCCGTTTTATCGTCAAGGATCTGGAACTGGACGAGGAAGAGGAATACCACTTTGTCGGCTCGCAGGAGGCTGACCCGATGGAGGGCAAGATCTCGGATGAGTCGCCCTTTGGCAAGGCTATGCTGGGCAAAAAGGTGGGTACGGTCGTTGAGGTGGAAGCACCCATCGGCGTGGTCAAGTATCAGGTAATGGATATCAAGAAATAAATCAGAGGAAAGACGGGGAAACTATGGCAGAACAGCATCAGGCGCAGCAGCCGCAGGAGCAGACTGCGGAGGAACTGCACGAGCTTAAGCGCATCCGCCGCGAAAAGCTGGCGGAGCTGCAGCAGGCGGGCGCAGACCCGTTCCAGCAGGTGCGCTTTGAGCGCGACCACCACACAGTGGACATCCACGAGCATTTTGACGAGCTGGAGGGCAAGACCGTCCGGCTGGCCGGCCGTATGATGTCCAAGCGTATCATGGGCAAGGCGTCGTTTTCCGACCTGTCCGACCGTTACGGCCGCCTGCAGCTTTATATCAAGCGCGACAACGTGGGCGACGAGACGTACAAGGGCTACAAGAAGTTTGACATCGGCGATATCATCGGCGTGTCCGGCGAGGTGTTCCGCACCCAGAAGGGCGAGATTTCGGTCGCGGTGCACGAGCTGACGCTGCTGGCCAAAAACCTTGCGCCGCTGCCCGAGAAGTGGCACGGCCTGAAGGATACCGATATGCGCTATCGCCAGCGCTATGTCGACCTGATCGTCAACCCGGAGGTGCGGGACACCTTCGAAAAGCGTTCGGCAATCGTGCGCGAGATCCGCAACTTTATGGACTCCCGCGGCTTTATGGAGGTCGAGACCCCGTGCCTGAACACCATCCCGGGCGGCGCGGCGGCGCGGCCGTTTATCACGCACCACAATGCGCTGGATATCGACATGTACATGCGTATTGCGACCGAGCTGCACCTCAAGCGCCTGATCGTGGGCGGCTTTGAGCAGGTGTACGAGATTGGCCGTATCTTCCGCAATGAAGGTATGGATACCAAGCACAACCCGGAGTTTACCACCATCGAGCTGTATCAGGCCTACACCGACTACAACGGCATGATGGATATTACCGAGGATATGGTCGTGCATGTGTGCGAAAAGGTGCTGGGCACCACCCATGTGACCTATCAGGGTATCGAGCTGGACTTCTCCAAGGGCTGGAAGCGCATGACTATGGCCGAGTCGGTCAAGGAGTATGCCGGTTTGGACTTCATGGCGATGGACGGCGACGAGGCGCTGGCGGCAGTTAAGGCCAAGGGCATCGAAATCGAAAAGGGCAAGGAAAGCTGGGGCGACCTGCTCGCATTGTGCTACGATGAATTTGTCGAGGAGCACCTGATCCAGCCGACCTTTATCACCGACTATCCGGTTGAGGTTTCGCCGCTGGCAAAGCGCAAGCCGTCCGACCCGCGCCTGACTGAGCGCTTTGAGTGCTTTGTCGCGGGCCGTGAGCTGTGCAACGCGTTCTCGGAGCTGAACGACCCGATCGACCAGCGCGGCCGCTTTGAGCGTCAGGTCGCACTGCGCGAGGCGGGCGACGACGAAGCCAGCATGATGGACGAGGATTTCATCAACGCTTTGGAATACGGCATGCCCCCGACGGGCGGCATGGGCATGGGCATCGACCGTCTGGTCATGTTCCTGACCGATTCCGCGTCCATCCGCGATGTGCTGCTGTTCCCCACGATGAAGCCATTAGACTAAAATTCCACAATATATAGTGTCTGATGAAATAGGACGGCACAAGATGTAGTAAAAAGGGCTTACAACTACAACTTTTCTGCAACTTTTGCTTGAAATCAGACGGCATCAGACGGGCCAGAATGAAGGGCAAATCCGTGTTTTTTATGCGGATTTGCCCTTTTTTGCAATTTTCACATTAGCACCAAATTACCCTTGATTGCCTCTGCTTTTTCCCTCATGTTTTCTTGCGTAATATGCGTATAAATATCC
>DWZQ01000040.1 GCA_019117485.1 Candidatus Agathobaculum intestinipullorum
CTCCGGGGCGAACAGATAGCCGTCCGAAACGCGGTACATGCCGGTGCTGCCGCCCGCGTCCTGCACCAGCAGCAGGTCAACGGCGTACTGATTTGCGGCATAGCGCGCCACCTGCTCCTCGGTGCAGCCGTCCGAGGACTGCACGACGATGATACGCCCATCGGCCAGCGCGCCGATCATGTTGCGGCTGCGGAATGTGGACTTGTCCAGCCCGGACAGCACCACGCCGTCCCGCACCGCCACCTTCACGCCCGCGACCACATTGCCGGGGCTGACAGTCAGGCGCTCACTTGTGCCGCCGTAGCCGCAGTCCACGTTCTTGGCCTTGAGGTACTGCAAGGTGCGGCCGCGGATCACGCCGTACTGGTCGCTGCCCGAGCCGGTCATATTGAACAGGCACAGGTTGTACACCACGTCGGCCTGCTCCTCCGCCGCCCACGTTTTCAGCGTCTTGGCGGGCTTGCTGGCCGCACCGTAGGGCGCCGCCGCAAACCAGATGTCGTACTCCTTCGGGTCGTATACATCACATCGGATACTGCTCATGGTTCCTCGTCCTCCTCCGACTGCGGCAGGATTTTACCGCCAGTCTCTTCCACCGCATCCTTTGCCGCGTCCACCACGCCCGCGAGCCACTTGGGGCACGGTGCGCCGAGCGTCACTGCGTTTTCGATGATGCTGCCAAGCTCAGTCAGGATGTACCACACGACCACCACCGGGCAGATCAGCACGGTATAATCAAACGGGAGCACGATGCCCGGCAGATGTGCAAGCATCATGCCAAGCAGCAGGTCAGCCGCTCCGGCCACAGCCACCACGACAATACAGCCCAGCTTATGTAAAATGCCTTTGCGCGCTACCTTGCTCGACCAACTGCCCGTGTACATCGCTGCCATCGTACCCGTTGCATAATCTGTCACCATGCAGGCGACAAACAGCAAAACCACCCAGCCAAACCAGCCCCAAAGGGCAGTCAACACAGCTACAGCCGCCGCAAAGGCGGCCTTGATTTCGGTTACACGATCCATTTTTGTATCTCCTTTCTCTGGCCTTGCGGCCGCTCTCACTTATCCGCCCTGCCGGGCGGTTTTTTGTCATCCTTTGGTCAAATGATGAAAAGATTGCATGATATTATCCTGTCTGCATCCCGCCTGCGTACATCCATGTCCGGTACCGGTTGCTCGCAGCGCACAACTGCGGCATATTTTCGCCGACCAGTATCCGGATGTGTGGATATCCGTCCGGCACTGCGCGGCCGTCACACAGCAGCCACGCACTTTCCGGCGATGGGGCACGCCTTGCCGTCAGCAGGTCACCCACCGCATGACCGCCCACACGGGCGATCGCCTGATCGATCTCGGCGATGGCCTGATCCGCCCGCCGCATCGCCTGATCACCCAACGCGGCGATGCGGTCGACCTGCTGATCGATACCCGAGGTCAGGAACTGGTAGACGTATTCCACATCATTCGCCACGGCGGACAGTGGGGTTAGATACCCGCACCGCGCCGGGTCGCCGCGCACATCGGTGATATCCTCCGGCCGGAGCACCGTAGCACCGCGACGGACATAGATCAGAAACAGGAACAACGTATGCGTGCTGCCGTCACGCAGCGGCGCGTCCGGTACGACATCGGCCTGCACCTCGATTGCAGCGGTGCGGTTTGCCTTGTCCACCCGGATGGCAACCGCGTCATACCGGTCGACGTAATTGTCCGCAACCGGCAGCGTGAACGACAGGTCTTCATCCGACCCGACAAACCGCCCGGCCGCCAGCGCATAGCCCGGATGCAGCGTGACGGTGAAATCATGGTCGATCTCAAGGGCAAATTGGTCTGCCGCCGCCGTGATGCCCTCGCCCACCGCAGCGTCGACCGCCTGCGAAAACTGGCTTGAGTCCCAGCGCGTTTCCAAGCTGCCCAAACAGAAACCACACGACAAAGCCATGCCGCATCACCCTTCCGTCTCTTTGGCCTTGATGTAGGCCGGCACGCCGTTCGACGCGATGAGCGGCAGCCACGCGCCGTCATTCGCGTAATTGTAAAGGGTATCTAATTTGATTTTTGCAGCCTTGCATTGATTTGTGCTATCTATGCCCATGATATATACCGTCCCCGTATCGCTGTCATACCGTAAATCCCCATATTGCGTAATAATACCGATCACGCCAGTGGTGTCGAGATACCCAAAATCACCTGTTTCAAGTGTACGGGAGAAAATAATTCCAGTACCTACAAAAATGAAATATATGTCTTTTTCCCATAAGTACTGCGCGGCATCCAAAAAAGTTTTTGCCATGGCCGGAAGCGAACTGACCAGCGGGGTAACGGTTTTGGAAGTGCCCGACAGCTTCGAAACCCAATGCACACAGGTTATGTCAAATTGCGCTATCATTTTATCCGAGCCAGCAATATTCAGCGGACCTAGGTACGGCAGCAATTCAACTGAACCGCTTCTGCCGCTAGCATTAAACATATTTGTCGGGTATGATGAGGAAGAAGCGTAAGATTGTGATGATTGCAGCGGAAAGGATACCGAAACAGCGTGGTCTTTATTTTTCGTGCTAAAGCCCACCCTGCCATCGCATCCAGCTGTATCTTCGGTGATGATGTCCCCTTCCGTAGAGGAATCGTCCCAAACCAAAACGGCCAAACCGCCGTCTTGGTATTTGTTAACATGGGAAGAGGTATCGTACCTCCACGCTTTCCTGCATCCCACAGCACAGTAGTACTGCTCCACACCATCTTTTAAGACAGATACAATATACGGAACACATTTACGGTTACTTAATGCATACCATTCCCAAATATAACTACTGTAAACGGGATCTTTCGTTGAAATTCCGTCCTTGATGGTCAATACCGGCATTTTCATAGTCATAGACTCCGACTCAACACTCAGTTCACCTGAGAAGATGGGGATCACTTTTTGGATGTCATCGCTTTTTGCCGCGTCATTCCCATCCCCTCCCGGTTGGATAGGGGAATCTGATAACATTTGTGCTATGAAAACCACAGCGCCGGCACCGACTTTGCGAGGCACAATGGACAGCGCCAATGGATAGTCCATACTGGGATGCACCAAACTATTGAAATGGGTGTCTTCACTGCTAGTCGAAACGGACTTTAATTCGCCGCCATTTACAGGGATACCATACAAAGTATGGTTGTCCAAGCAGTACGTCCACAAATAATCCTCATACAACACAAAATTACTGATTCCAACACCCTGTATGTCACCGGAATATTCAATCAGGTTGAATTTATCCTGACTCGGTGTTAGTTTTCCAAGTGCCGCAACCAGTTCTGGATACTCTTGCTCACTTACAAAGGAACCATCGCACTTGAGCCATCCATCCTCGATGCTCTGGCTCGCGCTGAACTTTATCGTCCCCACGGCAGGCGGTGCCAACTTTGCCACCTGCGCATCCACCTCGGCGATCTTGTCATCCAGTTCTTCCACTTTCGCGTTGATCTGCGCCTCAGCCTGCTCCAGCCTGCCTTCGATTTCGGTATCGATGTACTGGATGGCAAACTCGATCTTGGTGGCGAGGCTGCCAGCCGAACCAATCACCCCGCAGAGCGACGTATCATACCGCGTATCCTCCACATTGCCCTGCGCGTCAGCAAAAGCAAGCACAAGCGCATCCGGATAGGATGCGTCCTCTCGCTTTTGCTGCACGTCGATCCGGATCATCCGGTTGCCCAGATCGAGCTGCGCCAGCACTGCATATACGCCGTCCGCGGGCAGCGAAACCACATAGTCCGCATCGTTCTTGAGCCAATAACCGTCGATAAACAGGTAACCCGGCGCAACGGCCGCGCTACCGTCCTGTATCGAGACTTTCATGCTGTCCGGGTTATCATGGATGCACACGCCCGAGCCGATGATCTCACCGAAATACTGTGTGAAATCCGCAGAATCATACTCCCGGTCATAGGACGCGGTGCTTTCTTCGAATTTCGCATCAAAAAATCCGTAATAGACCGACATTTATACACCCGCTTTCCGTAATCTGTCCGACAGGGTCGGCAGGCCGTAGCCGAGCGTGAGCACCATATCCTCGCCAGATTTGCCCACAGAACGCTCTACACCTTCTACCACCGCGTTTATGGTTATACCCAACCGTTCGTCGGTAACCGTGATTGTATCCCCGAGCCAAAAATCCACGCCATACTGATACGTTGGATCGATCATTCTAATCGTAGTCGAGAAACTTTGCACGAGCTGATTTTCTGCCAGCCTTTCCTTCCCACGCGTACAAAGCATTTCTTCATACTCGGCATCTGACATAGGTGGTTCTAAGCCTGTGTCGCTTTGTAAATCTCTTGCATCTACAAACATTTCACGACGCTCAAGACCAGAAGGGCTGTTTCCTGCAATGACTGGCCCGGCAATAAAATCATCCGTTCCAGCGTTCCCGTAGAATACCCCTGTCACCGTGTTATAAAGACCAATCATCCCATCTGGATTTTTACACGGAACAAGATCCAGTAACACAACCGAATTTTCAGATATAACACAAGAATAAAGCCGTATAGATGCAGGATACTGGACACTTCCGTTATTATTCAGTCCAAAAAGGTACAACGGATTAGTACATTGAAACGGTACGTTCTGATAACTTTGGGATTGACCCAATATGATCGTTGTTTCAGCGATTTTTTCTATGGCTGACTTTGCAAAAAAGTCATCGTCCGAAACATGGAATGTTTGGGTCGCTTCCGTATTATAGCCCGACGTGTAGTATCCGTCTTGACTCCAAATAATTTGATAAACTTCCAAGTTCCAGCGAGTTCTGCATCCAAAGAGGGCCTGCCCGCCTTTTGTTGTCGGCTGGAAAACAAACGTCATTCTCGTATTATTTGACGGGAGAAAACCGGTATTGATATACTGCTTTCCCGTGCTTTCGATATACTCTAGCGGCGTATACCCCGAAGGCAATCCTATGTCTTCACTTTTATCATAGACCACAACATTTTTTCTTGCGTCCCCTTCCCTTTCTCCACTTACCAGAACAATATTACGGTAATCGCTAGAATCGAAGGCGTATTCAGACGCAAGCACATCGTCCAGTTCTGTACTGTAAAACACCGGGTCGACGGCGGACTGCCCGACCGTGCGGTCGACGCCCACGCGCGCCCAGAACGCCATCTGCGGCGCCGCCGGGTCAAACCGCACTCCATAGGCCACCTGATTGGCCTGCGCAAGCTCGGTCAGGAACGAGGTGAGCGACGCGCCGGTGCTTTGCTTGCGCACCGTGCGGGCATCCGCAGGCGGCGCGCCGTCCAGCACCAGATTGGGGACAACCCGCTGCGCGGCGTCACCCCGTGTTGGCATGATGGCGCAGTCCTGCACTATGTCGTACATCAGCTGCGGCGGGCTGCCGGACAGGTTATACATACCCCACAGGATGCGGCGGCCCAGAAGCCCGGCCAGCAGGCAGCCGCGCACCGACAGCGTCTGCCCCGCCCCGGAACTCTCAGCCTGCACACATTCGATCACGCCCGCCGTTTGCCCCTCCAGCCAGATGATATGCCCCGGTCGGAGCAGCGGCACCGTCGTGCTGTCCGCAATGGATTCCAGCGAGAACGAGCCGGGCTGGAACGCCCGGTCATCGATAATTACCGCGTCATAGGTTTCCAGAATGCCGAGCAGCGTCAGCGCCGCGTCGTAGACCTCCATTTTCAGTTCCACTTATTCCACCTCCAGATACAGCGGCGAAAAGCAGACGCGCACCTGCATGTTGACGCGCTGCTGCAGGTCGTCACACTCGACCGCCCAAATATTGCTGCCGGGTGCCAGCTGCAGCCACGAGGTCGACACATGCCGGTTTTTGATCACGTTTTCCTCGCTTTGGTCCTCATGCCGCAGCGTCATGGACTTGCGCCCCGGCACGGTGACCATAGTCAGCCGGTCGCCGTTTGCAAAGGCGCGGTTGACGCCGATCAGCTGGTTGGTCTGTAAATCCTTAATCCGCGGGTTGACCACATCGCCGATGAAGTCGATGCGGATGGTCACGCCGGTGGCAAACCCGCCGGGGTTGTGGATGCGCGTATTGAACAGCTTGTCCGTCGTGGCAAACACGACCGGGCTTGCCTGCCCGAAGCCGGTCGGGAACCGGAACTGCTTGGCCGAGAAATCAAAGGGTGCCACCGTCTCCTCCACGCCGGTGAAAAACGGCTGCGGGCAGATGGCTTGGATGAGGAACTTCCGCAGCAGGGCGTTATCGCTTTTGCGCGTCCGGCTGTAAATGACCGAGCTGGTCGGCCGGAAGCGTATCTTCCAGCCGTTGTACAGCAGGTCATATTCGTCGACCGGCGAAATAAAGCTGTTGAGGAAATCGCTGCGCTGACGCAGGGTGACGCCGCTGTGCTCGATGATCCAGCCCTCCACCGACAGCTCCCGGCTGCCGATGGCAGTGGACACGATGGTCTCGCCCAGCTGGTTGTAGTAGCTGTACAGCTTATTCTGCCCGGTGACCTCGCCCCAGTCGACCGTGCCGAGCCAATAGCCCGCATAGTCGCGGTTCGCCATGGTGACGCTGCCGCGCCCAGAGGCGGATACAATTGTGATATTGTCGACCATGCTGTCACCTCGCCATTGCCATCCGCTGGGACTGTTTTCTCCATTCGCGCGCGGCCTGCACCGCGTCCACTGCCACCGGGGAATTGATCGTTACATAGGTATTGCCGCCGCCCGAGGCACCGCCGGCAGGGCTGCTTTCCGCAGGTGTGAAGGCCGTCACGCCAAAGTCCAGCTCGGGCGGCGTGATGGCGACTGCGTCATACAGGTCGCGGCTCCACGCCTGCGCGGCCTGCACCGCCTGCCCGCCATTCCGGTCGAGCGAGCCGGTCATGCCCTTGACCCACATCTCAACAATCCAAGCGAACTTTGTGGAGGGCGAATGGATGCCGAAAAAATCCTTGACGCCCTCCCAGATACCGGATACCCAGCCGGAGATCTTGTCCCACAGCCAGCCGGCAAGGCCGGTAATGCCGTCCCACAGACCCCTGACGATGTTGCCGCCGATCTCCTTGAACGTGTTCCACGCGCCCGAAAACACGCCCTTGATCTTGTCCCAGATGCCAGAGAAAAAGTCGGACACGCCGCTCCACGCACTTTTGACCGATGCAGCGGCCGAACTGAATTTTTCCTCAAAAAAGCCCTTCACACCGGAAAACACGTTTTTGATCTTGTTCCAGACGTCGGAGAAAAACTCTACCGCCGTACCCCATGCGCCTTTTGCCTTATCCCATGCCTCGGAAAAAGCGCCGCCCAGCGTTTCCACGACCGGCGCAAAGATGCTTTTGATGCCCTCCCAGATGCCGGAAAAGAAGTCGACCGCCGCGCCCCATACTGCGGTAATGGCGTCCCACGCTGCCAAAAAGAACCCACCGAGCACGTCCGCCACGACCGAAAACACGGTCTGGATGCCGTCCCAAACGGCGGTAAAAAACGCGACCGCACCGTTCCATGCAGCCTGTACCGCGTCCCACGCAGCCGAAAAGAACCCGCCGAGCACGTCTGCCACGACCGAAAACACCGCGCGGATACCGTCCCAGATTGCTGTGAAAAACGCGACCGCTCCATTCCACACGGCGGTGATCGCATCCCACGCCGCGGCAAAGAATCCGCCCAGCACCTCGGCCACCACGGAAAAGATGATCTGGATGCCCTGCCATACGCCGTCAAAAAACGCGACCACGCCGCCCCATACCGCTTTGATGGCCTCCCATGCTGCGGAAAACACACCGCCGAAAAATTCCGCAACGCCGGAGAACACGGTTTTAATGCCCTCCCATACCACGCTGAAAAATTCCGCGATGCCGCTCCACGCGGCCTTGATCGCCTCGACAGCCGCGATAAAGAAGCCTTTGATCGCCTCCCAGATGGCCTTGACCGCATCGCGGAACCCCTCGTTGGTGTTCCACAGATAGATCAGCCCGGCCACCAACGCGGCGACCGCCGTAATGACCAGCCCGATCGGGTTAGCTGCCAGAATGCCAAACAGGCCGCTGAACGCACCGGCCGCGCCCTTGACGACGCCAATGATCGTCGTGAACACGCCGGACAGGCTGCTGATGCTGCTGACCACACCCGAAATGATGCTGGACAGCTTGAGGCCGCCGATCAGGGTGGCGATCGTGGCGGCGATCGGCGAAGCCTGAAACGCGGAAACGATCAGCTGCGGCACCATACTGAAGATGGTGGAAATCAGCGTGCCGGCCGCTTCCACCAGCACAGGCACCATGGTCGGCAACGCTTCCGCAAGGATGGCGGCCACCTTGGGCAGCGCCTCGGTCAGCACGGCGATGATGTTCGGTAATTCCTCCACGATGGCCTGAAAAATCGTGATCAGGCCGTCGATTAAGGCGGGCAGCAGGGTATCCACCAGCACCGGCATACTTTGCGATATGCCGGATATGACCGCCTCGAGGATTTTGACGCCAAAATCAACGAACTCCGGTAATTTCTTGACCGCGCTGTTGATAAAGGAACCAATGGCATCAGCAAATGATTTGTCCGCGCCGGAAACGCCGTTCAGCAGGTCGTTGAATGCGTCCACCACTTTGGAAATACCGGGCAAAAATTCAGACAGCAGCCGGTTTTTTACCTTGGAGACCGTCTCACCCAGCCCGCCCATGGTTTTATCCAGCAGCGCCTGATTTTCATTCGCCTGCACGACCGCCTCATTGTTGCGGTAAAACGCCTCGCTGGCCGCGTCATAGGTACCGGAAAGCGTCTGCATGATCAGGTTGTTGCGTTCGGATTCGCTGCCGCAGGCGGCAAGCTTTTCGTTGAATTCATCCTCGCTGATGCCTGCCCAGTTGAGCGCATCGGCCAGCACGCCGGTCACCTGCCCGACCTTGGCCGTCTCGTTTGACGCCTCGATCAAGCCCTCGATTGGCAGGCTGTCACCGAACGTGCCGTATACACCGGCCGCGATATCCGTCCATGTGGCGATATCCTGCTCGCCCTCAGCCAGCTTGGCCAGCAGCTGGCTGGCCTCGGTCGCCGTGTCCGTGTCGCCGAGGATGCCGTAAAATCCGGTGTATGCCTGCTGGGCTTCCCCTGCAGACATACCGGCCGCCTCAAACGCAGTATTCAGCTTGCCCTGCGCGATGCGGTATTCCTCGGTTTGCGCTTCCACCAGCAGCAGCGCACCACCCGCTGCCGTGGCCGCGCCCCCGATAGCTTTCAGCCCGGTAGCCGCGGCCTTGCCCGCTGTGGCAAGGCCATTTTTCAGCTTGCCGCCCAGCGATTCCCCGGACTTAGTGACCTTGGCCACACCTTTCTCATAATCACTGGTATCCAGACTGACTTTTGCGAACAATTCAAACAGGTTCATGGTGCACCGCCTATCTGCCGCAGCTTGGATTTGATGCCGTCCACAATCTGCTCACCCGTGCGTGGGTCTGCCGGCTTGGTGGCGATGAGCTCGGCGTACCGCACCTTGAGGTAAGTGCCGTCCGATGGCAGCAGGCGCGCCGTGTTTTCTCCCACGACGCGCAGCGCTTCCGCGACATAGTGCCGGTATACCTCCTCGCGCATCCGCTGCTTGAGCACAGCTGGCAGCGCCGCAATGTACGCCCGGGCGGTCAGCCGCGGCATGGACAGCAGGGAGGGGATTACGTGTTCCCTTCCTGCTGCAACGATTTGAAAAAATCCCGCAGTTGCCCATCCTGCATGACCTCGCGCAGCTGCCCCATCGTGTCCATCACGCCCTGCGCGGCAATCTGCGCCGCTGTGGTGCCGTTGAGCGCCGCCAGCATGCCGAACACGTCGGCGCGGTGGTCTTTGAGTACAATCGGGACGATGACGGCCAGCTTTTGTGCGCCGAACGTGTACAGTTCGGCCATGCTCGGCTTCTGGCCGTCTTGCAGCTTGAGCTTGTCCCGCAGCGTATCTTGCAGCGCGGTGTCCCCAGCCAGATTAGCTAGAAACGGGGTGATCTCGCACAGCACGTCCGCTGCGCGGTCGGTAGACAGTTCGGATAATTTCATGGTGCCCTCCTTACTCGCTCAACAGCGTAGCCGCGCTGAAATCCAGCCGGATGTACGTTTTGCCGTCCACCTCAATAGTGAACGTATCGGACTTGCTGCCTACCCGGAGCAAAATCTCGGGGTCAAAGGCCATATCCGTCTTATCCGGCGCGGCGCTGCCGTTCTTCTTAATGGTCATTTTCCCGCCCGTTGTGCTGAGGATCAGCGGGAAATAGTTGCCGCTCTGTTCTTCCGGAGCATCCTCATGGAATGCGGTAAAGCCCGTTACATACTTGAGCGTACCCTCAACCATGCCGCGGTCGGAAACCGTCGTCTCCGGCGTCACAAACTCGGATACCTGCTTGCCCAACATTTCATGGGACTGCGCCGGCACCGACGCAATGGCCGGGGGCGCGGCGGAATAAAACTCCATCGGCATGGTATCCTGCTCCTGAATGGATACATGGCCGGTCAGTTCGACCGACACCTGTCCCTTGCCGTTCTTGGTCGTTTGCAGCGTAAAGCCGCCCGTAGACAGCGCATTTTTCAGGCAGATTGCCACCATGCCGCCGTCCGCACGGTCGCCCACCCACCAGAGGTCGGAAAAGTCGCCCTGCTGCAAACTCCGGCGCGGCGTGACCTTGCTGCCCGACACATCCGCCGCGCCCAGCGCCAGACGGATCGATTCGGGCGACGTGCCGATGGACGTGAACGACATCTTGCTTTCCCAGCTGTCCAGATGCTTGAGCTCCTTTGTGTTGGCCGGACAATTGTCCACATCCTCGCCCATATCCGAGTAGGACGGGACGCAGGATGCGTTGATGCCGCCGGTCGTGGCGCAGATGATGTCCTCGTCCGCAGGGGCGGTGGGATTGTCCGGATCGAAACGCCGCAGCAGCACGCCTGCATCCAGCTGCAGCTCCTCGAACGTGCTCTGCGGCATCACCGTAAATTTACCCATGGTATCAGTCCTTTCAATTTGCTGTCAGGTATTCGGCGGTGATATTGATATACCGCCGTTTGATCGTTCTGTCGTTTTCATCCGTCAGGCTCTGGCAGAACGGCGTACCGCGCTTGAGCCAGATATACCCGCCGTCGCAGGGGATGGTCACGCCGCCGTATCCAATCGCCGCGGAAATCTGCTGCGCTTTGTCGTTGGGCGCCTTCTCGCCCTCGGTGTAATACCACAGGTTGACGGTCAGGCCAACCTCGCCGCCATCCCACGCGGCCGTGACCAGCTCATACGTCAGCCACGGAAAACCGATGTCCCGCGGCACGGCGCTCGCCGGATAGGCCGGAATGCCAAACCCAGAAAAGAATTGATGAAGTGCGGCGGCTTTGGTCATGTCGGCAGCTCCTTCCGTTCCGCGGTGAAGTATTTCAGCGCAAAGCCGGCCGACAGCGGCGACGCCTTTTCCGCCGGGTTGGAGGTCACGCGGTAGGTCAGGCCGGTTGTGCTGTCCTTGAAGTAATCGTCATACCCGATCGGTGCATCCCGGTCGACAAGCGCGCTATACAGGCTGGTCACACCCGTCCGTTCCGCCCGGCGGGCTTCCATCGAAGTATCCAGCGCAAAATAAGCGGTGAACGGCGCGCCATCCTTCCAGTGTACGTGCGAACCGCCCTCGCCGTCCTCCACGCCGGTCTTGTCCATCCGCACGCACGGGCGGGCGTATGCGTCAAGCAATGACACTTCCTCACCTCCACGGGGCATCCGGGTTGAACGGACGCTGGTATGGCCTGCAAACCCGGTCCGGCTGCACAAAGCCGACCTCGCGGATCTTCCGCCAGCGGTTCAGCCGGGTCTTGAACACATCCTGCCAGCCCAGCAGCACGCCGTCCGCGTTGGCCGCTTTGCTGTACGAATAGCCGCCAAAACTCTCCGACGTGTACGCGCTCGGCCCGCCCTGTTTCTCGTTCCATGCCTTGATCTCATCGGCCAGCATGACCACCTGCTTGGGCACGGCCAGCGCCCATATCACGCCGTCAAAGGTTTCCGTAGTCAGATCGCTTGCCGGATACTGGTGCAGGCCATCGTTGCGCACGCTGCCGAAAATGCGGAAATACTGCCCTTCCACGAGGAACGGCAGCGCGATACCGCCGTCCCCGATGGAATACACGCCCGTATGGACGCCGTCCGGCACCAGAAACCAGTTGTTCAGGTGCATCAGGATCTCTTCCAGCATCGCACTGCCCTCCCCGGTGTTTACGATGCGGCGATGATGGCCGCGAGGTTTTCGTCCAGCGTCTTCACGCCGCACAGCATATCGATCGAGACCACGTCGGTCTTGCTCTTGATGTCGTAGTCATAGACCACACGCAGGCCAAAGCCGTCATAGTTGACGATGGCCGACTTGGCCGCGCCCTGCGGCTGCTCCAGCATACGGGTGACCAGCGCGAACGCATTCTTGTGGAACGCCACCGCCCTGGCCGTGCCGCTGTCCATGTTCTGGTCGACGTAGAAGTCCATGCCGAACTTGCGTCCGAGCGACGCCTCACGCAGCGCGGTGCCCGCGTCGCCTACCGCGCTGGCGTTGACGAACAGGTCGGTCTTGAGCAGGTCGGCCTCGACCCCCGTGCTGTACACAAAACGGCGCTCGGTCAGCGGTGCGGCATGGCTGGTCAGGAACTTGCGCGCATCCACCACGTCCACGGCTGTCACCGCATCCGCCTGCACCACCTTGTTGGCGGTGATCGCACCGGCCAGCGCGATCAGGTAACCGTCGATCTTGTCCGCAAACGCCTGCATTGCCGGCACGAGCAGCTGCTGGGAAAAGTCCTCGATGCTGAGCGCCATCTCCTTGGAGGTGACGGCAAAGGACACGTCCAGCAGCTTGTCCATCGTCACATCCACCTTGTTTTCGGCCGCATCCTGCACCTCGATGGCCGAACCGTTAAACTCCTTGGCTTCAAACTTGGCAGGCTTGCGGATGCTGATCTTGTCGCCCTTATTGGCGACGAACTCGCTCGAATAATCGCGGTGCACCAGATTGGCCATCACCGCATTGTTGCGCAGCACCATCAGCGCCTCACGGGCGATAATGTTAGGGGTAAGAAAGGTATTCGGCATCTGTCATTCTCCTTTACGGTAATTGATGTATTCCGCCATGCTCATCTCGCCGGGGTCTTTGGCCGGTTGATGCGGGTTATTGCCGGGCGGCGTGGCGGTTTGCGCGCCCTGCTCGGTAGTGGTCGGGATAAAATCCGCCCACTCGGTTTTGATACGCGCGGTCAGCTGGTCGGCATCCTTGGGCTTGCCGTCCTCACCGAGCTCCAGCGCATCGATGTCGGACACCCGGAGCACCGCGTCCAGCCGCTTGTCCGGGATGCCGGCAGCTTTGAGCAGCTCCCGGTAAGCGCCCTCCTTTGCGCTGCGCGCCTCCTTGGCCTGCTGGCCGGCTTTGTACTGGGCATATTCCTCCTTGAGCGCGTCATACTTGACCTTATAGGGGTCTTTTCCGGCCGATTCCAGATCTGCCGCCGCCTGATCCAGCTGCTTCTGAACTGCCGGCAGCTTTTCCGCGTCTGCCTTGTACTGGTCGCGCTGCTCCTTAAGGGCATCCACGGTTTCTGTGTGTGCATCCATGATCTGGTCCGCCTTGTCGTCCTCGATGCCCATTGCCCGGAGCATCTTCTTGGTCAATGCCATTGTCCCAATCTCCTTTCCAAACTACGGCATTTCGTATGGATATGTCATAAAAACCGCATAGAATTGCGGGATTTATCAAAAGAAAAAGCGCAGGCAACCTGTAAGCCGTACTTACAGGCTACCCACGCTCGGGTCTTCCGGCGGAACGCTTACCGCCGGGAAGCTATTTACTTGATTTCGTTCCGTTTGATGCGGATGACCCTGACCCCATCCTTTCCCGGGATCAGTTCAACACGGTCGCCGCGCGACAGGATCGTCTCGATCGCCGTCACTTTCTGCGCGGTCAGGCGTATATTATCCATTTTTCAGTTCATCCTCCACAATATTCCGATAGGTCTGCGGATGGTCCTTTACCGCTGGGGCAAGGAACGGCTGCGCCGGATTGCCGCGCGTCTTATGCTGGTTGCTTTTTACATCCTGATATACCCAAGGAGTAGGACGACCACCGCCGCCCCCGGCATATATGCCGGTGCCCAGTTCAACATACGGCGCATATTCCGTGTTTGTACCGATGTATGCAGCCAACTCCCCGGCATCAACGGTATGGGAGATGCTGTTACGCAGCTGTCCCGTGTCAACAGGCGCAAGGTCTTTTGCATACCCTTCGGCCTGTTCCCCGACGCGTTCCAGCGCCCGCACCGCGGCATCCTGCATTGCATCCAGCACATCTTGGCCGTAATCGTTGAAAACAACGCCGCCAAGGTTTTTCGCCATAGTGGTCCTACACCTCACTCATCATCGTCTGAGAGCCTGTCCAGTATGCTTTCACACATCCGAATGCTATCCGTGGCTTCATCTGGGTGCGCCTGCGCCTCATCCGTATACGCATCGCCCACCGCCGCTTCGATCCGGCAATAGTCGTCGTCAGATAAGTTGTCGAAATCCATATCCAGCCCCAAACGCTTGATAAACGCGATTTGCTCCGGTAAAAACATTATCCTTTCCCTCCGTATCGTTTACGCGTCTTTTGCCCTGTTTTCCAAACTGTTACAATATTTCCGGTATCCGGATTGACATTGACGGTAGCCGTTGCCCCAATAAACCGCTGGCTTTTCTGCCCCTTCTCATCCACCCTGACCGGTTGGATGTGCAGCGGTTTTGTCACCGCATCGGTAACCGCCGCCAAGGTAACGTCCCTCTCTCCGCCCCGTTCCAAGGAATGCGCAGAAACCGATGTGATCCGTATCCCATTAGCGGTTTCTACACCAATTATATCACTATATTGGCGTCTTTGCACCCATGCTTTCCACTCGTCATAGGTCATTTCGTTTACCAGCACATTCTTACCGGTATGGGGGTCGCGCACGCGCATATGACGCGGCTCGGCCTCTATGCCGGGCTTTTCCACTGTGCGCACCGTACAGCGGCAATTATATACGTTGGCCGGCTTTGCTCGTGGGTCGCCCGGGAACCGGATTTTTCCCAGCTCCGAAGAGAACGGCTTGTCCCAATCCACGGTCTGCCCATCCAGACGCTGGTGCGAATGCCGCGTGCGGCCGTCCTTTGTGGCTACCCAGCGCTTGCGCACCTTGATGCCCATCTTGTCCGCAGCGGCATAGCTGTCCATGCGCCCGGCGTTCTGCGCGCCGGTGAAGGCTGTGCGCGCGGCGCGGATCGCGCTGTCGCGGTTCATATTCGGGATGGCTTTTTGCAGCCGCTCCACCATGCCCTTCAGGCTCTCGCCCTGCAGGATGGATTGGGTGACCTGCGCGGTGATCTGCTTTTTGCCCCACGCCAGATCAATGCCGCGCTTGACCGCCCGCGCCTGTGGATATTCTGGCATGAGGTCGGGCTGCTCGAGCAGCAGCCGCTTGACCGTCGCCTCATCCCACAACGTAAAGCCGACACTGCCCGCGATTTGTTCGATGGTGTAGGCCGCATAGTTGCGGTTGAGGCTGTATACGCCGGGGGTCGCATCGTTGATATATGCAGCCGCGACCGTGTTCGCCTCGGTCATGCGGGCAGCCAGCTGGTCGCGCAGCGCCTGAAACCGCGCCCCGCGCCCGATCTGTGCCAGCCGCCACTGCCGGTATTCCTGTTCCGTCCACAGCTTGCCGTTGACTTCCGTGCCGATCAGCGACCGCATTTCCGCGTCACGCTTGGCAAATGAGGCGAAATATGCGGCGATCGTGTCCTTCATCTCATCCGCGGCCTGCCGGTAGATGGCTGCAATCCGCTGCTCCAGTGCAGACAGCGCCTGGTCGGTCAGCTGGTGGCCGGGGTCAGGCGTCGCCATGGTCGGTCACTGCCTCGATTTTGTTGGTGGCCTGCTTGCCAAAGAATGAAAGGATGTGCTTTCCGGCTTCCTCGCGGTCATCTGCCAGTGCGGCATCGTACTCCATGTCCATCGATATCGAATAGTCGCCAAATCCACTATATACGCTGATTTTCATGTCGCATCACCCTCCTGCGGTTTCAGTCATCGGCAGCCCATTGCTGTTGAAACGGTCGAGGTTCTCGGCATCCTTGCGCGCCAAAACCTGTTGCACCTCCTCCGGTGTCAGCCACGGCAGCTTGCCGATGATGGTCTCGTCATCCAGATAAGCCGCGGCCAGCATCACCATCTGCGTCTGCTCATTCATGTTCTGGATCTTATTGCGCTTGAAAGTCGGGTTATCCTCAATTCCAACAATACGGAACAATCCATACAGAAAATCCAGTACACAATATTCGAACTGATCTGTCTTGAGATCAAGCGGCGTATAGGCGGCGTCGATCTCGGTGGCGGTCTTTTGCCCGCCCATGAGCGTGGACACGTTGAACGCCTGAAAGTCCTCGTACATATCGTTTTTCAGCCGCTCGAGCGCAGCCTCCCGCGCATCGTGCGGGACATCCACCGTGTGCGGCTCCGCGACCGCGCCATCGTCGCCGTCCGGGAAATCGACCACACGGGTTTTGTTGATCCGGTTGAGGAATTTCGCGATATCCTGCTCATCCATGCCGCCCGTGTTTTTCATGATCCAGTAAATATGGCTCACATCGTCTAGATCATTCGCAAAGCCGCTTTTGATCAGGTCATAAGCGTCGATATTCTCCCGCAGGCCGACCAGCTCGCTCTGGTGGTGCGGGTTGCCATACAGCGGGATCATGGGAAAACCGGGGTAATTCTTCCACGGCTCCACCTGCTCGCCGTCCGCAGCACTGCGGTGCACCAGTTCAACGTAGGTGCGCTTGCCATTCTCCTCCCGCAGTTCCTTTTCGTGCTGTTTATAATCCGTATAGCCGTCTTGCTCATACAGCGTCGCCCGCAGGGGCTTGTCCTTATCTACCTGCCAGAACCGGATGCCAGCCTGCAGCGCACCGGTCTCCTCATCATAAAGCGGCACAAACTCGGTCAGCTTGAACATTTCCAGATGGTCGTAATTCCAGAACCCGAAGCACACGCCCTGCACCAGCGCGCTGCGCGCGGCCTGATACAGCTTGGTATCGAAATCCCGCCCGAGACGCGCCTTATTTTCCGCTTTCTCCAGCGTCATGCCGTTGCCAAGCAGGTAACTGGCCTGCTGGTTGACAAAACGGTTGAAAAAGTTGCTTGCCATCTTGTGGTTGGCGCTGTAATTGTCCGGTACGGCCTTGCCGCTCATGGTGTACAGCAGCTTTTGATACGACAAAATGGAAACATTGCGCTGCCGGTCGTATTCTTCCGCATCCCTTGCGATATGGTACATCACAGATGCGCGGTGCTCGCTGATCGCCTCGAGAAGGAACGCCGCACGGTCGGTGCACTGTTTGAAATCTTGATAGGTTTTCATTTACTGCCCCCGTTTCTTCCATACCCGCTCGGTCGCATAGCGAACGGCGTCGATATGATGGTTATTGGCATCCGGGTACCCGCTCATAATCTCGCCCGCTTTGGTGCGCTCGTACTCATAGGACGTAAATTCCTCATAGGTATGCGGGCAGCGGCGTGGGTCAATGACGATCCTGACCAGCGATTGCAGCCACTTCATCGAGTATTCGACGCTGCCCGGCCCTTTCTCGGCGCCAAAGCACCGCAGACCGAACTTCTGATAATCCGATACGCTTTTCGGCTCTGCGCTGTCCGCCGTGATCCGGTCATCCCGGGTCATACCACGGCCAAGCAGCAGGTCTGCGGTCTCGCGGTTGCCCTTCTTGTACGCACGCAGTTCATCAAAAATATACAGCGTGCGGCGCGCTGCATCGTACTGCACCCGGTTAAATGCCCACGGATCCGGGTAGTAGCCCCAGTCCACCCCATTCAGCACGCGATCAAACTGGCGGATCTGCTCGTCTGTGATCTCCTCGCCCACGACGTTTTCAAACACCATGCCGCCGTTACCGTTCGGTATGCCGAGGTATTCATGCTCGTAGGCGGTGGGGTTTACCTCTTTCAGATACTCCGCTTCCTCCAAAAAGGCCTTGCCAAGCCATTTTGCGGGTACGGACCGATAATCTGTATGAGAAACCAGCCGGTTTTCCTTCGGCTGATCGACGTATTTGTTCGCCCAGTTGTTTTTGGTCTTGGGCGGGTTGAAACTCTTGAAAATATATGCCCGGTCGCCGCCGCGGATCGCGGATTGCTGCAGACTCCGGCACTCCTCATCCCCGGCGAACTGGTCCAGCTCTTCAAACCAGAGGATGCCGATATATCCATGCACCGGCTTGACCGACTTGGCCTTGAGCGGATCGTCCGCGCCGCGGAACAATATTTTCTGGCCCGTCGCCTTGCGGGTGATCTCCATCGGGCTGACCGTAGCCTCAAACTCATCGGCCAGCCCGAGTTCACCGATTGCCCACAGGATCTGCGCGAACACCGATCCGCGCAGCGTATTACCAACCTTTCGCAACACCAGCGCATTCATATCCGGATGGTTTTTCAACAAATCGATGATCTCAAGGCTGATATAGGACGACTTTCCCGAACCGCGCCCGCCGCACAGCGCATACTCGGTATGCGCGCTTTCCAGCACGTCCAGATGCACCGATGCAAACGCCGGTGCAATCAGGCGTGCAGGCAGGTCAAATGCAGCCGTATCCGCATGTGCGACCTCATCCTGCTGCCGTAACTGGCTTTCCAACCGCGCCTGCTTCTCATCCACGGCCTTGATCGTCGCGGCAAGGTCACGCAACCCTACGCCGGTATAATTGTCGATAATTTCGCGCAGAAGCTTGATATCCTCGGCGGTCAGCGCAACCATGCCGTCTTTCTCGGCCTTTGCTAACACCTTCAGCCCCGCGGAAATTCGCTTTCCGTCCGCTGCCGCCGCGGCAACCTGCCTGTCAATCGCGCCAAGCGACCCGCGCGCGATCTTCATGCAGCGCTTGACCATGCGGCGCACCTCCAGCTCCCGCTCGGCAGCGTAGTCGTCGCTTTCCTCAATAAGCCGCTGCGCCCATGCACAGGCAGTGGACTTGGGGATGCCCAGCTCCGCGCCAGCTTTGCTCGCGCTCAAACCGCTCGCCAGCAGCGCCGCAAACCGCTGCCGCTGCTCGTCCGTATATTTACTCCCGACCATCCGACCTATCCACCACCTTCACACCATGCGTTTCTTCTGATTCCGAGTATAATCGGAAAAATCGGAAAAAACGGAAAACTTGCACGCACACAAAAAAGCGCCTGAGCCGTCCTGCCGGACGCGCCCAAGCGCTTGGGTTTTTCCTCTTTTCAAATTTTCCCATTGTGCTATAATAAAGTCAGCATCTGTCGAAAGGAATGGTACCCATATGTATTTTACAGATATAAATGAAACGACACACACTTCTGACCAGTTGAACGCCGTCGATTTCGCGTGCCGTATTGGTGCAATGAATTGTTTTTTGGATGGTTCGTTCCGTCCCAACGAGCCAATCAATGCTTTCACTGTTGACACTGCTCTTTCCGCAATATTTCTTTCCAACAAACAGCGTGATCATCGCAAATATCCTGTTATGAACATGATCCCATATTTCAAAAAATATAAATCTTCCGAAACACTCACGGTACATGACTTGCAACAAATATTTGATGAATTATTCAGGCCCCTCATGGTAAAACCATGTGCAAAAGCAGAATTACTTCAAGAAAAATCCAATGACGCAGCTGCAACTCGCCTTGATCTTGCATCATTACTTCAACTGTATTGCACAAATTTCTTTAATGCACTTATAAGTCAAGAGCTATCCAATGATTTAAAAAATTGTCTTATTAGAAAATGGGAAAACACCCCTGCAAGTCCCTATCAGCTCATATATAATTTATATCAATATGTACTCAGATATGCGCCATTATTACCCGTCTTTAAAAACCAGGATTTTGTAAAAGTATTAGTGTACTTTCGTGAAACCGATCAGAAAACAGCTATTACGTCATATCAAAGAATCAAAGAAATAATTGATTCTTTTAAAACAATAAAAAAAAGCACACCTTCTCATGGCTATCAATATACCTCACTAACAGCTCTTTACGCTATGCTTACTATATCCAATATGGCTAAAAAAAATGATCCTCCCCAAATTCTACTTCATTTAAACAATGCGATTTATTTAAATGATCCACGCGAGGGACAATTATTTGATGAAATATTTAAAGATAAAACCGGATCAGAATTATCAACCAAACCAATAAATCACACCTATATTCTTTCCTTATCATCTGAAAGCAATGAACTGCTTCCTATGTGGGTACAATATGCTGACGACGGAAAAGGTTGCCGAATTGAATTTGATACCACTAATTTAAATTTTCATCCTGTGGCGTATTCCAGTAGGTTTGATACGAACACAAATGCAAACGAATATAAAGATATTTTCCAACAATATTTATTGGAAAACTGGGACAAGAAATCCCCAGAATATTTATATCTTAAAGATATGTATAGCAATTACCGTTTTTATTTTAAGGATGAAGCATACAAAACAGAAGCAGAAATTCGATTCACTCAATCTGTTTTACCACAGCTTGCAAAAGAACATCCTGTTAGGAAAAACGAACTATTTCCAAGGCTCTACTGTGAAACACCGTACCCCCTTACCATCAAGTCTGTAATGTTAGGGCCAAAATGCCCTAATAGGGAACACATTAAACTCAACCTAGAGCGACTTAACGTTCCAAAAGTCACATTTTCCAACATTCAATACCGATGAAAAAGAGCGCCCTACTCAGGGCGCTCTTTTGCTATCTTCTCCCTCTCATACTCCCGGAGCAGCCGATCCAGCGTCGGCCGACTGACCCCATTCTCCCTCGCCAGCTGCGCCTTACTCTTATGCCGCATAACCCAATCGTGGTACACCGCTGCGATATCCTCGACCTCGACGGGCTTGCGTCCCTTGTACTTGCCCGCGCGCTTGGCGATTGCAATGCCCTCGCGCTGCCGCTCGAGCAAGTTGGCGCGCTCGAACTCGTTTATGGAACCAATAATGGACAGCGTCAGCTTGCCCATCGGCGTGCATGTGTCAATATTCTCGTGCAGACTGACCAGTGAGATCCCGCGCCGTTCAAAGTCCTCGAGCAGTGTCAGCAGGTCAGCCAAATTTCGGCTGATGCGGCTCAGATCGTGGATCAGCACCGTGTCGCCCTCGCGCGCGTAGTCCAACATCTCGCGTAGCTTGGGCCGGTCCATGTTCTTGCCGCTCACCTTCTCGATAAACCACTTGTCGATGCCGCGCTTTTCCAGCGCCTCCACCTGCCGTGCCTCGTTCTGCTCAACGGTCGAAACACGCACATACCCAAGGTTTGCTCCTTTGCTCATGTTTTCCACACTCCTGTTGATGTTTTGTCAATCTGATTTCAGGGACTTTGCTTTACATCCGTAAAGAAATATTGAAAACCATTTTATTTTTACGCTTTTCGAACCTCCTTCCCGCCTGCCCGTTTGGGTGTACTCTAATTTTACACCGACGCCCGCACAAAAGCGGCCGCTCCCTTTTCGGGAACCGCCACTTGTCAGCTGCGCAGCTCCTGCACCACCTTGGCAACCAGCTTGCGCGGCCCGGACTCTTCAGCATAGCCCATGCGCCGCGCGATGTCGGCCCAACTCAGGCCATCCAGATACCGCATCCGCAGTGCCCGGCGTGCCATACTGTCCCGCACGCCGTCGATCCAGCCGCGCACCTCATGCTGTTCGACCGCGCGTCGTCCGCTCAGCTCCCGCACCCGTTCCCGCGACTGCTCGAGGTAGTCCACCCCCAACAGGCAGCCCACACCGTAGGTCTCCTCGATCCAGCGGGCATGCCGGGTTTCCTGCGCAAGCCGTTCCTGCTCCTCGGTCAGTTCCTGCATCAGACTCTCATATTGCTCTAGCCGTTCCCGCGTCATGGCCAGCCTCCTTTCGTCCAGCGTTTCCCGTCGTCGCCGCTTTTGTCATGATTTTCCGCTCTCGGCGTCCTATCCTATATAGTAGATGGGAATAATTTTTGTAAACTTCCCTGAAACCATCGGTTTACGCCCGCCCATCGGCTGTTATTCTGAAAAACCGCATCGTCAACCGCATAGCGGTATACCTGTTTACGGCCTGTTTGCCACTCCCGTGTCCCATGCACTCCCAAGCTGCGCCGTTTCCCGTGTCCGAATTGTTAGACCTCTTACAAGCCAGAAAAACGGAGCCTCCCGTTGTCTTTTCGCAACTTATTCCAGCCGATACCGTCGCCGCCGCAGACGCTCCCACGGGTCGGGCG
>DWZQ01000041.1 GCA_019117485.1 Candidatus Agathobaculum intestinipullorum
TCATCCTGTAAGGTGTACCCCAGAAACCAGCGGTAATAAATGCTGCCGCTTACTTCCTCCGCTGTCCGCCGCAGAGACGGCAATCCGTACAGATGCTGGATCAGCACCATTTTGAACAGCACCACAGGGTCTATGCTGGGTCTGCCATTGTCCTCACAGTATAACGGCTCCACCTTTTCATATAAACGGTTAAAGTCCACTGCCTTATCTATCTTCCGCAGCAGGTGCTCCTTTGGCACCAGGCTGTCTATCCCCACGATCTCCACTACATCCCGATCCATTTTTCCTCGTTTCAGCATCTTTCTCACCACCACTTCCATTATATCTTATACATGCGAAAATGCCCAGCTTTTGCTGGACTTTTTCGACAGACTGAGGCTCCTGTTTCAGACAGGAGCCTTTTGGTTTGCATGGACCGGCGCGTGCCGCGGACCGGTGGGGAGACGGGACACACGGAACGCTGTCCGGTCAGGGGCTGGAACACAGGGTTATTTGTACATCGCCATGTACGGGCCGTGGGCCTCGATCAGCTCGTCGCACATTTTCACGATGTCGTCGATCGAGAGCTCGGCGGCCGTGTGCGGGTCGAGCATCGCGGCGCGGTAAATGTCCTCGCGTTTGCGTGTGCGCGCGGCCTCGATCGTCATGAGCTGCACGTTGATGTTTGTCATGTTCATCGCGGCGAGCTGCACCGGCAGACGGCCGACGTGGCAGGGATTGACGCCCATCCGGTCGATCAGGCACGGCACCTCGACGCACGCGTCGGCGGGCAGGTTGTCGATCAGGCCCGCGTTCAGCACATTGCCGCCGATCTTGTACGGCACGCCGGTGAGGATGGCCTCCATGATGTACGAGGCGTATTCCTCGGAGCGCGAATGGCTGACCTGGCCGTCCTGCAGAATCGAGGCCTTTTCTTCCTTCCAGCCCTTGATCTGGTTGACGCAGCGGCGCGGGTACTCGTCGAGCGGGATGTTGTACGCATCGATCAGCTCCGGGTATCTGGATTTGATGAACAGCGGGTTGTATTCGGCGTTGTGCTCACTCGACTCTGTGCAGTAATAGCCGAGGCGGCGGATATACTCGTAGCGCACCATATCCTTGTGCTTTTCCGCAGCGTTTTTCTCCGCGGCACGGCGGCGGATCTCGGGATACAGGTCGTTGCCGTCCCTGTCCGTGATCTGCAGGAGCCACGCCATGTGGTTGATGCCGGCGATGAGCTCGCGGCGGCCCTCGAGTTTATCCTCCATGCCGAGGCCCTTCAGCAGGTCGCGCGAGCAGGTCTGCACGCTGTGGCAGAGGCCGACGGTCTTCACATTCGTGTAGCGCTGCATATAGCCGGAAAGCATCGCCATCGGGTTCGTGTAGTTGAGGAACCACGCGTCGGGGCAGACCGCCTCGATGTCGCGGGCGAAGTCCTCGAGTACCGGGATCGTGCGCAGGGCGCGCATGACGCCGCCGATGCCGAGCGTGTCGGCGATCGTCTGGCGCAGGCCGTACTTCTTCGGGATCTCGAAGTCGATGACGGTGCAGGGCTCGTAGAAGCCGACCTGGATCGCGTTGACGACAAAGTCTGCGCCGCGCAGCGCCTCCCTGCGGTTTTCAACGCCGCAGTAGGTCTTGAGCGTGGCCCGGTCCTGGTTTGTGTTGTGGTTGATGGCGCTGAGGATGATGTAGGATTCCTCAAGGCGTTCCGCGTCGATGTCGTAAAGCGCGATTTCGCTTTCGCAGAGCGCGGGCGTGCACATGCAGTCGCCGAGCACATTGCGCGCAAAGACCGTGCTGCCGGCGCCCATAAAGGTGATTTTTGGCATAGCGATTCCATCCTTTCCCCAAAAAGATCGTGATTCGTAAAATCTTTTTGTAGCTTTATTATAGTGGGGGAACGCGCGCGTTCTCAATAGCTTTTGTTTCGGAAAATTGTTGTTTTGTTGTATTTTTGCCGGAAGTATGGTATACTGGAAAAAACGCAGGGGGGAAGAACATGAACGCCATCAAGCACCGCGCTGAAAATCTGAATAACGGCGGCTCCGTGACCGTCTATTACTGCGGCTATGAGAAATGCGAAAGCGGGCACTTCTGGGGGCCGGCCGTGCGCAACCAGTATCTGCTGCACTATGTGATTTCCGGCTGCGGCACGTATGTGGTCGGCGGGGAAACGTATACGCTGCACGCGGGCTCCTGTTTTCTGATCCGCCCCGGGGAGCGCACGCTGTACACCGCGGACCGCAAAGACCCGTGGGAATACATGTGGGTGGCGTTCGACGGCTTCGACGTGCTCGAGATCCTGCGGCGCACCGGCCTTGTGAACCGGTACGTCGTCGCGGTCGAAAACGGCGAGGAATTCGCGCGCTATCTGCGTGAGATGATCGAGGAGTTCAGCGGCGGCAGCCTGTTCAAGGTGATGAGCTGCTTTTACGGCGCGATGTCCGTGTTGGAAAAATCGGCGCACGGCGGCGCCTATACGCGCGAGCACGAGTATGTGAACAAGGCGATCGGCTACATCAAGAGCAATTACGGCTACCCGATTCAGGTCAGCGACCTCGCCCGGTACATCGGCATCGACCGAACGTACCTTTACCGCATCTTCTTCGCCTCGGAGAGCATGTCGCCGAAGCAGTACCTGATGCAGGTGCGCATCAACGCCGCCAAAAAGATGCTCCTGAGCGGCGCGTACACCGTGGGGGAAACCGCGCTGTCCTGCGGCTTTTCGGACGCCTCCTCCTTCTGCAGCCGCTTCAAGCGCTGCACCGGCATGACGCCGAAGGCGTTTATTTTGAATAGTCGGAATTCGTCCCAAAGTAGCGTGGAAGGGGAATGACGATGTGTGAATTTAGTAGTCCGCAAATTCCAATAACGGATATTGAGAATGCCATGGAACGGATCGGAAGTCCGGTGAGAGAACTCCGCCGCTTGGATGCGGGGGATGACAGCGAAGTGCTGCTTTGCAATGGGCTGTTTGTCATCAAAATCCCCAAACGGCCATCTGTGCGCGTGACACAGCAAAGAGAATTTGCAGTATATTCCTTTCTCAAACAGTATGATTTACCTGCCTTGATTCCGGAAGTGATTTTTCAATGCAACGAATTTAATGTTATGTCGTTTATCCCCGGAGAAAACTTTGGCTTTCAAGAATATGCTTTGCTTTCAGAAAAGGAAAAAGAA
>DWZQ01000042.1 GCA_019117485.1 Candidatus Agathobaculum intestinipullorum
CTTGCAACCAGTCAGCGGGATTTGCGCCAGCCGCCCGCTTGCGTGTCTATTGCTCTCGCTCACAGGTACGCGGTGCGGCTCTTGGTCGGGTGGTCTTGCCCTCGGCTCTGTTCCCTTGCTGTGATTATATTGTACACTATCATGAACATATATGCAATAAACATTGTGCACGAAAGTGAACATGAACGCTTGTAATATATGTACATTGACGTGAACACCCTCCTGTAATATAATAATCTTGAGGAGGTGTACCATGCCAATCTCTTATAGGAAACTATTCGATCTACTCGAAAGCCGCAATTTAAGTGCTACCTATTGGCTTAGGCAGCGTGGAATTCATCCGGCAACTGTAAACAAACTTCGAAAAAACGAACGGGTTAACACAGACACAATCAGCGAATTGTGCAGAATTCTCGAATGTCAACCTGGCGATATCATGGAGTATGTAGAGGAATAAAACGCCACGCCTTGACAAAGACGGAGCGCAGGGCTATAATGAAACCAACAAGGCGGCTGCCCCGCTGCAACGGGTCGGCTTCCTCATAATCTCGAGAACTTGTAAGGAAAGCCGCTCTTTTTGCTAAGGGCGGTTATTTCTTTTTAAAGACGAGAACCGTTAAAAAGATGATGTACAATGCAAGTACGATCTCCACGGTATCACCTCCCACGGAGGAACAACCGTGCCGCCTGTTGGCTCCCAGCTCGGGGGCTTTTGTTTTGCCTTTTCCCTTGCTGTGATTATATTATAGTACAATTAAACATTACATGCAATAGACACAATGAACAATGCTTAATTGTATTTATTGTGCAAATATGTACTTGTTAATTGTATTGAAATGAGGTATAATAATGGTACGATGAGAGCGGTATATACTCTCATATTACGCAATAGGGAGGGAACAAAAATGCCTGAGCGTAAAAACAGTGAAGCAAGGATTCGGGCAAATAACAAGTATGCGGCTAAGGCCTACGACCGCATAAACATTGCTGTACCCAAAGGCCGCAAGGCCGAGTTGCAAGCCCACGCAGAACAGCGCAGGGAAAGCCTGAACGGTTTCATAGGCCGAGCCATTGAAGAACAGGTCAAGCGGGATACAGGGATAACCTCAGCGGGTTCGGATTCCCCAATGATTACCCTTTTGCCTGAAACACTGAAAACAGCCACACAAGCTGCGAATGCCACCGGGGAGAATATTCCTGCCTTTATTGCGCGTGCAGTTCAAACGCAAGCCAAGCGGGATCAGACTTCGATTGATTTCGGTATCAATCCATCAACGGGCGAAACAATAAACAGACGGGAGGGAAAGTAAATGCCGTTGCCGCAGGAAAAGCATTACACTTATGCGGACTATCTGACGTGGGATGAACGAGAACACGTCGAGCTGATCGAGGGTGCGCCGGTCATGATGTCGCCGCCGTCCCGCGCCCATCAGGAGATCAGCGGGGAATTGTTCCGGCAGATTGCAAATTACCTTGAGGGTAAGAAGTGTCGAGTATACGCTGCCCCGTTTGCGGTCCGGTTATTTGAGAAGCCGGGCGATGCTGCATCAAGTGTGGATACGGTTGTCGAGCCTGATATATCCGTGGTGTGTGACCGGGATAAACTCGACGATAAGGGCTGCAGGGGTGCGCCTGATCTGGTGATAGAGATTTTGTCTCCCTCCAGCATCCGAAATGACCGGCTGACAAAGTTCAATCTTTACCAGCGTGCAGGCGTGCGGGAATACTGGATCGTCAACCCTGCCGAGAAGAGCATACAGGTCTTTGTACTGGAGGGTGGCCATTATGCAGCTGCCGCGCTGGGCAGCGGGACGGACGTGCTCAAGGTAAACGTGCTGGACGGCTGTTATATTGACCTTGGACGTGTGTTTGAGGAATAGGCCTGATAGGGTGCTGCCGGGCTCGGCGCTATCTGGATAGCGGTTTGCTATTGAGTGTTTGACAGTATTCTGGATAACGGTTTGTTATTGAGTTTTCCGTACAATCAGGGGGTGGTAAAACGCCACCCCCTCGGCGCAATAGGTACCCATCATATCGGGCGGTACCCGCCTGTGCATTCCGTCGGGATTCACGACGGTAACGCTACATGGGATGAGTGATGTTTTTAAAGGGGCGTAAATATCTACCCATCGCCTCTAAGGTGGCGAAATACCACCATTGCAAAGTAAATCTGCCAGCCGAGCGGGCGCGATCTATGTGCAAAAGAAAACCGCCCTACTGGACGGCTTGACAATCCCGCTGGGCGTGGGTATTCTGGCAATAGAAAGGGCACTGCCGGCAGACAGTCAGCCCGAACAAGTTAAGAGATCAAGAAATGACCGCATGCTTTGTCAGGGTAGGGCGGTCATTTCGCGTATATGGTCAGCGTATAAGAAGGTACTGTGAGCGAGCTGGCCGCGAGTGGATGCTACGACCCGCAAAATCCCTCAGATTTTGGGCTTGAAAAAGCATGGTTTCTGCTTCGTCGGCTTGGTGTTTATTTGGTGTTTATGAGCACCAAAACAGCCTTGCGTGAATGTTTGTAGATTGCGCAGTTTATGGCCATATATCAGCATAAAATTGTGCTGTTTGTTCTGGATTTTCGACGATTTTTGCGAGTGGTACTAACTACGAACCAAAAGGTCGGGGGTTCGAATCCCTTCTGGCGTACCAAGAAAAGCGGTTATTTCGTAAGAAATAACCGCTTTTCTTCATTTTAAGTTGTTTTCAAAAACACATCAGCTAAAAAATATCCGCGTTCTTTTTATCTGCATCCTCCATAACATGGGCGTAAATAATGGTGTGTATTTCCGTTGATGTCACTTGAATCATATAGAAAAAGGGAGCGTTACAGGATAAAGGTTCGTAACGCTCCCTTTTCGGTTGATGCAGAAAACATGACGGATGCTCTGCAGGATTGCAAAAAGTTTTGATGATCTGCAACAGGGTGGTGTATGACGCACTGTTTTATGGGGAAGCTTGAAGATTAGTGCCTGCCGCTATGTAATAAGTCAGACACCGCGGGCAGAAAGGCAACACGCATTTCGTTTTCCCGTCCCAGCCAGTCGATCGCGCCAACGCGGATATCCGGCTTGCTTCGGCCATGAAAATCGCTGCCGCCTGTCAACAACAGACCGCGTGCTTGTGCCTGTACCGCATAGCCTGCTGCCTGTGCCGCTGTGTGATAGCTGCTAAATGCTTCGATACCATCGAACGGTAACTGCATAAGCGCATCCGGTAGCGTAGGGTTCGACAGGCTGGCGCCCGGATGTGCGAGTACTGCGAGCCCGCCTGCATCGTGCAGCAACTGGATTGCCTGTTCGGCAGTCATATATTCGACTGGAACATATGCAGGTTTGCCCGGTGTACACAGCGTTTGGTAAAACTGAAGCGGTGTGCAGGCCGCCAGTGCGTCACCTTCCAGCAGAGGCTTCAACAGCGGATGCTGCTGGTTTTCCGGGTGTGACAGCGCATCGATTGCAATCAATTCTGCGCACACTGCGCCATCTCCTGCCAGATCGAGTACTCGCTCCCGGTCAAAACGAATCCCGAGCGCTTCGACCATATCCAGCAGCCGCATACCGACGGCTTTCTGCCGTGCCTGTACTTCTTGCAGCGCGTGCAGCAGTGTCATATCGGCAATGTGGATGCCATAGCCCAATACATGCAGGGTTCGATCGCCAAATGTGCAGTCCAGTTCAATGCTTGAAATAGCACGTACACCTAATTGCGCACTACGCCAGATGAATTCTTCCGTTCCTGCAATGGAATTGTGGTCAGTCAGTGCGGCCAGCGTCACACCGCATTGGCAACAGAGTTCCGCCAACCCGCGCGGGGAGATTTCCCCATCCGGGCTGACCGAGGAGTGTAAGTGAAGGTCGGTCTGTGACAGCGTGCCGCGTGCTTGCCCGTTCATGCAGGAATGCTGCGATGTACCGCAGCGTATTCCAGATCGGGTGGCAGCATCGCATTCTCCGGGATGAGCCAAAGTCGGCTCAGACGCATTACACCGTCGATCTGCGCTTTTTCACAGCTGCGGCGCACTTGTTGCGCACTCACGCCCCATTTCACCGCAGCCTCTGGAATGGTGATATAGGTTTGCATTGGTAAGCACTCCTTTTCGTTCTGTCCAGATTGAGGGTAAGGAAACGATATTTTAGGCGTTTTCCTCTTTTGTCCAATAACAGAGTGCCGCTGCCACGCCCGCATGGTCATTGTCCGGCGCAATCCAGTCGGCAGCCTGTCGCGCGGCGGGAGAGCCGTTGCCCATCGCCACACCGATGCCTGCGGCGCGCAACAGCGTGCAATCAACATCATGGTCGCCGATTGCCATCGCTTGCCGAGGGGATATGTGCAACAGCTGACATAATGTGCGCAATGCATCGGCTTTATCCGCGTTCTGCGGCAGGATTTCCAAATAGGTATCTTTGGAACGCAGCAGGCTGACGGATAACATTTTGCTTTGCAGCAGATGCAAAAAATGGTCGATCTCTGCTTTTTCGCCCATGCACAGCAGTTTGTGCGGCGCGCCGTCTGCGAGTGCAGCTACCAGCGGAAGGCAGGTCGGATGCAGTCCGGTGATTTCGCCTTCTGTCCGGCTCCAGAAATCCTCCTGCGTAACCAGCCAATCACGATTGCGGTAAAAGCTGAGCGATATGCCCGCCTGCTGTGCCAGACCGATCACAGTCCGTGCGGCGTCCACCGGTAAACGGCAGTCAGACAATCGTTTTTTGCCATCTTCTATCAACGCGCCGCCGAAGCTCGCCACTGGCCCCGGTACGCCGAGCGCTTGCGTAATTGGTTCAATCGCCTGTGGCGGCCGGGCAGACATCAGGCAGACCGTCAATCCGTGTTCTGCCGCATATTGCACTGCCGCCCGATTCTCGGGCGGCAGTTGATGCGCGGTATTCAGCAGGGTTCCGTCAATGTCCAGACATAACAAGCGAAGGGGAAACGCCGTTTTGTCAGATTGATTCATGCCTGCTCCACCGCCTTTAAGATATGGGCCACATTGCGGCGACCGTTGCGGATGCCAAGTTCAATCAAGGCGGCGCAGATCACGCCGACGCTTGCCAGCACAATCCCAGCCACACCGCAGGCCAGACGCAGCCCAGCCCCGCTCAGCCCCCACCACGCCAGCACGGCAGCACAGGAGGAAAGGAGCATCGCGTTTCTCAGCCAGCCTTGCAGCCGCTTGAGCGCGTCCTTTTGTTGCTCCGCTTCCCGGAGCAGCGTTTTTCTACTGAGTTGATTTTTCATCTGCGAAAGCTCCTTTCCGGATCTGTGTCTTAGTAGCTCAGCTGCGGGTCAAAGAAGCCGAGCAGTACGCCGATCAGCGCCACGCAGACCAGAATGAGCATTACGGTTGTGGGCGCCATTTTCTTTTTGCTCATCAGCCAGTAACAGAACATAACGGCTGCAAGCGGCAGGAGCTTGGGAAAAATCGTATCGAGTACACCTTCCTGTAAGGCAATCTCGCCGGGCAGAACCAAAGGCGTAGTAATGGAAATCCAGGTTGCGGCAACCGCACCGATAACGACCGTGCCCAGCATGATAACCGATTCACGGATAGCATTTGCCTTTTCACCGACAATCAGCTCAACCGCTTTACCGCCCAGTTCATAGCCCTTGTAGTACAGGAACCGCATACCAAGCGTCAGCACAAGATTGTACACCACGATATAGAAGATCGCGCCGAGCGGCGAACCGCCGGACGACATACCGAGCGCGATGCCCAGCAGGATCGGGATCAGCGTGCCGACGAGCAGGCTGTCGCCGATACCGGCAACCGGGCCCATCAGGCCGGCGCGGATGCCGTTGATCATTTCGCCGTCGATCTCCTCGCCGTTGGCCTTGGCCTCTTCGAGACCGGCGGTCATGCCGACGATCACCGTGCCGAGCTGCGGCTCGGTGTTGAAGAATGCGGAATAAGTCTGGAGGGCGTTCTTCTGTTCCTCCTTGGTTTCATACAGCTCCTCTACCAGCGGGAGCATGGCGCACAGGTAGCCGAATGTCTGCATATGCTCCTGCGAGAAGCAGGTCAGATGGCCGTAATACCAGTTACGGAAGGACTTCGCCAGCGCCTTTTTGGAAAGCTTTTTTTCAGCCATGGTCAAATTTCCTCCTCGTCATCATCAAATTCATTCGCACCGGCATCAGATGCGGCAGCAGGTGCAGCCTTCTGCATGCTCAGCAGCTTGATGCGGTAGTTGATGACCGCGAAGAAGCCGCCAACGACCGACGCCGCGATCAGGTTCAGACCCATGCAGGCCGCGAGCGTAAAGCCAAACAGGAACGTCAGCAGATCGACCGGTTTGGTTGCCACCTGCTTGAGCAGGATTGCAATACCGACTGCCGGGAGGAGCGAGCCGACCGTAAACAGTGTTTTCATGGCGGTGCCGTCCATCGGCAGATATGCCTTCATCAGATCGACCATGTTGACGCCGACCTTGGTGATGATGAAGGTCGGGATAAACGAGCACAAGATGTGCGAGATCCACGGCAGACCCATATCAACCAGATAGAGCTTTTTCAGGTTGCCCTTTTCCAGCGCTTGCCAGCCCATGTGCTGCCAAACGAGGTTGACGGTTGCCGTGCCGTAAAACAGAACCGTACCGAGCGTGCCAACGGCAGAACCAAGCGTGACCGCCATGGCCTGTCCTTCAGGCGATGCAGGGCTGAGACCCATACCGTGCACCGCAACGATCGAAAGCGGGATGCCGATGTAGGAGATGGCGCGTACGTCAGCGGATACCGTGCCGCCGGGCGTGACCAGTGCGATGTAAACGACCTGAATCGCAGCGCCCAGATAGATACCGGTCTGCACATCGCCCATGATCAGGCCGACCAGCAGGCCAGCCACCAACGGACGACCAAGCGTATAGTTGCCGAGCACCGTGCCGCCAAGGCCGGGCATGGATGCCAAACAGGCGAGTAAGCCGAACAATGCCGCCTGCCATACTTGGATTTCCATAAATTTTTCACCTTACCTTTCAGTTTGTACCCCTTTTGTATCAAAACCGCATCAATCTGCGGATTTTGACCAAATCAATAGCCGAACTGGCCGCGGAACTTTTTCCAGTTGCCGATGGCGGCTTCCTTGATCAGCGCAAACTCCACTTCGTAGCCCTTCTGCATAATCGCCTCAAGCGCATCTGCCTCGGCCTGCGTGATCGACTGGTTGTTGCCCAGTTTGACTGCGCCCTCGCGGTCGTTGCACGGCCCGATGATAACCGTCTTGACCTCACCGGGGTCAAAACCGTCGTCGACCAGAATCTGCTTCATCGTGATCGGGTCCTTGGTGATCAGGAAATAACGGTCTTTGCTTGCCAGTACCTTGCCGCACTTGGCACGCCACTCGTCGAGCGTCCAGACAAAGGTCTTTTTATCACTGGCGTTTTTGTATGCGGCCTTGAGCACCGGCGTTTTGGCTGCCTTGTCGTTGACGGCAATCAGGCCGTCGCAGGGATATTCGAGCGCCCAGCGGGTGCAGGTCTGGCCGTGGATCATGCGATCGTCTACACGGATAAATGAAATAGACATATGTTTTCCTCCTTGCTATTTTTGCAATGTGCTGTCAAATTTCGTCTTCGTCGCCATCGGAAAGGTCGAACGGCTTGAGCTGTCCGCGGCCTTCCTCCATGATTTCCTGTGCGATCTGTGCAAGCGGTGCGTCTGCGTCTGCGAATGCAGCGGTCAGGACGAGCGGCAGGTTCATACCGCCGATTACCGCCGTGTTTGCCGCAAGACTCTTTTCCGTCAGCACTTCCATTGCCGTCGTCAGCGGCGAGCCACCGATAATATCGGCAAAAAGCAGAATTTCGTCCTCTGCTGTTACATCGGCAACCAGTTCGGCAAAGGCTTTCCGGTAGGTGTCCACATCCATGCCGTCCAGCAGGCTGGTCGAGCGGATGTCCTCGCGATTCGCACCGGCCATCATGCCGACCGCGTTGTGCAGACCGGGAGCAAAGGTGCCGTGGCTGACTAAAATCAGATATCGCATTGTGTTTTCCCCTTTCTCGTTTTTGTTGAGTCAATTTTACCAATTGGGAAGCGGATACACATCTGTATTTTGTCATCAATGACGGATGACAGTTGTCTTGATTTATATGACAAATGTCATTCGCCTTGTGCAAGCAAAACAAAAAAACGGCCTTAGATTGGATGATTCATCCAATCTAAGGTCGGTTTGCGTACAGTTCTGGATTCAGTTTTGCAAATATTCATTCAGTTCACGCTGCGCACGCTGCAGTTGCAGCGACAGATTGTGGTCGTCCTCCATCGCGGAGGTGACCAGACTTTCCGCGAGCAGCAGCGCCTGATCGTAGGCGCGGAAATGCGGCGCGGCAACGGCCTGCTCCATCGTGTCCGACAGGATTTCCAGCCCAAGCTGGCTCTCGCCCGGGGTATCTGCCCGCAGAATCTGCTGTGTCTGGGGCGACTGGGTTACGCGCCGCAGAGCGGAAGCGCTGTGTGAGTCGGTATACAGCATGGTCTGTGTAATATCCGAGCATGTAAGTTCCTTGAGCAGTTCCCATGCAAGCATTTTCTGTGTGGACCGGCTGCTGATAGCGGCCAGAACCGTGCTCAGCTCCGACCGCCCTGTGCCGGACAAACCGGCAGGCATGGGGATGCAGTCCCACGCAAAACCTGAATAGCGCTTGATACGCCACGGATAAGGCTGATAGGTACGGTAGTCGGAAAACAGGAAGGGGCGGAACGCGACGTGCCCCTCGTCGAAGCTGCGCGCCGTGATATCGCAGTCCGCATAGAGCTGTGCCAGCTTTTGTGCAAAGGTAATCGCTTCCACGGATGCCGGCTGCGCGATCAGACAATTCTGCCCAGTTTCATCGAATAAAGAAGCGCTGTTGGCAGCGAGCGCATCACGCCAGGTATAGCCGTAGCTCCCGAATTGATCTATGATGCCGTCGCCGTTGGTATCACGCGTCACCTGCGCACAGATTGCATAAAAATCATCCCACGTCCAGTTATTTTCTGGCACCGGGATGCCCTCGTTTTCCAGCAGCGTTTTATTGACAAACATCAGGGTGGGGGCGCACTCGTACGGCAGGGCGTACTGTACGCCGTCCGCGCTCCCGCTTTGCAGCGCCGCCTCATAAAAGTCGGAAGGAGATACCGCATCATCGCCAGCCAGCAGGCCATCCAGCGGTTGCAATGCACCCAGCTCTGCCAGCATACCGAAATCCTCAGGAAGCACCAAAAAAACATCCGGCTCACTGCCAAGCAGGAATTGTTCGGCCAGCCATTCCGAATAGTCCCGTTTCAAAATGCCACTGGCGTATTCCACACGCACACCGGGGTGCGCTTGCTCGAACCGGTTGATTGCATTGTCGATCACAGCATAGCAATTTCCAGTCGGTGCGTCCCAGTAACTGCCGGCAACCACGCCGACCGTCAAAACGGTTTCCTGCGCGGCAGCAAATACGGTTGCGGCAGTAACGCCTGCGGCCAGCAATACGCCTGCGGCCAGCCGCCGCATCAGCCCTCCCATGGCTTGCCTCCAAACGGATCGGTCGTCACGCCCGACTGTACTGCCCAGATCGCCAGCTGTGTGCGGTCACGCAGGTCGAGCTTGCTCAGCACACTGCTCAAATAGTTGCGTACAGTACCCTCGGACAGACAGAGCGCCGCAGCAATTTCCTTGTTGGATTTGCCACAACCGACCTCGCGGATCACACGCCATTCGTTTTCCTGCAGGTCGGTGGTCTGCTTTTCGTCCACTGTGATCTGCATACTGCCACGCGCCATACGCGCGAACATCTCGAGCGCCTTGGACGCCACACCGGGCATGATGATTGACCCGCCGCGCACGACTTCGCGCACGGCGTCTGCCAGTTCCTTGACGGAAACACCTTTGAGCAAATAGCCGGACGCCCCGTAGCGCAGTGCGCCGAACACATATTCGTCGTCATCAAACGTGGTCAGAATAATAACTTTGATCTGTGGATACGCACTTTTAATCAATCGTGTACATTCGACACCGTCCACCTCGGGCATCCGAATGTCCATCAAAACGACATCCGGCTTTTCCCTGCGCACCAGTTCGATCGCTTCGCGGCCGTCCGATGCAGTGCCTACCATCTCAATGTCCGCCTGCGCATCCAGCACAAAACTCAAGCTCTGGCGGATCAGCTCCTGATCGTCTGCAATCAATACACGGATCATATTTCATCCCCCCATCGAAGCGGTATGGACGCTTCTATCCGAAAACCGTTTTTACCATCAATCCGCAAGCTGCCGCCGAGCAGCCGCAGGCGTTCCCGCATATGACGCAGGCCAAAACCCTGTTCGATCTTTTCGCAGCCGATGCCGTTGTCCTGCACGATGATCGAAAGACGGCGGTTTTCACCGGATAGCTGCACAGCAATGTCGGTCGCATGGCCATGCCGGATGGCGTTGGTCACGCTTTCCTGCACGATGCGGTAAACCGCGTCCTCCTCATCCTGCGAAAGCCGCATATCTGCGGGCTGCATGTCCAGTCGGATGGTTGCGTGAGAGGTTTGCTGCATATCGTTGCAAAGTTGTGCGAGCGCTTCGGACAGACGAAAGTGCTCGAGCGCGTCCGGTCGCAGCGCACGGACGGAGCGCCGTACCTCGTTCATCCCGGCGCGGGCAGTTTTGGCGATCAGTTCCATCTGCTTGCGCGCCATATCGGGCGAAATGTCCATCATTTCAATGCAGGCATCCGCACCGGCGGTGATGCCGGTCAGCGCGTGGCCGAGTGTGTCGTGGATTTCCCGTGCCAGCCGGTTGCGTTCGCGTGTTTCCGCCATGCGCTCGCTTTCCGCGGCGTATGCCTTGAGCTGGGTGTTGAGAACGGACAGCTTGTCGTTTGCCTGCGCAAGTTCGCTGTTCAGGCGACGAACCGCCACGTTTTCCTCTGTCCGCCGGCCTACTAAAACCACCATATACCCGATGAACAGAATAAGGTTCAGTGCGGTAAGCAAGCCGATCGTGGTCTGCATCATCTGTCGTGGCTGTCCTTCGTAATAGGATAGATATTCGGATATTGACACCATGTGGAAGGCAGATTGTAAAACATCTAAGCTGGTTAAAAGATAAAGCGAGGTCATCGCACCGAGGAACAGCAGCCGGACGCGGCCGTGCAGATCATTGACCAGATTGACCACGGCCAGCAGTAGCAGTCCGTTATAGTCCAGATGCAACGCCAGAATAACGGTCAGCGCACAAAGAGGCTCAAGCCAGAAGGCGGCGCGTCCGGTTCGTCTTTTTCCGCGCCTGCGCGCTAGATCAATGGCAGCGAAAGCCGCCAGACCAATGGCAGCGGTGGCTACGCTCCACGGTGCGGCGGGCAGGCTGCTCAACCCCTGCAGAAAACTGATGCCTTCCGCGCGCTGAGCCGCGCGCAGCGGCGTCAGGATAAACACGCAGCCGAGAAACGCGCAAGCCGCAAGGTTGATCAGCAGCATGCACTGCCGGAGAAGCGTCAGGCCTTCGTCTTTTTGCATGGCATTGCCCCCTTCATTGCCAGCCGTTCACGCCGAATTGACTGGCATTTTCCTCTGTAATCAGCTCGACAGGCACGATGATTTCGGTTGGATAATCCTCGTCAGACAGAATCTGATAAATCACTTGCGCAGTTGCCTGCCCGATCTGAATCGGAGACTGCGCAACGGTTGCAGTCATGGCGCCTTCCACAATCATGCTTTTGGCTTCCGGTGCGCCATCCACTCCGTAAACCAGCGTCTGGTCAAGCAAATGGCGATCCTGCAGCGCTGCCATCGCGCCAAGTGCAGTCGGGTCGTTGAGGGACATGACGACGTTGATGGAAGGGTCGGTTTGCAGCAATTTGTCCATCGCCGGCATGGCAAGCTCCAGTTGTCCGTCGCTGCTCGCACGGCCTGCAATCTGATATTGCGGGTATGCCGCGATCGTATCGCAAAAGCCCTGAATGCGGTCGACGCCCGACTGTGCAGACGGATGCTCAAGCAGCGCAATATGCGCGGAATCACGTGTGCGCATCAGATGTTCCGCACACAGCACACCTGCGCCGTAATTGTCCGATGCGATCGTGCAGGTGACAAGCGAGGGGTCGCTAACCTGGGAATCCACGATCACAACCGGCACATCTGCCGCGCGAGCCTCCTCAAGCGAGGGTTGAATCTGCTGATAATCCACCGGATTGATGACCAAAAGATCAATGTCAGCAGCCAGCAAGGCGTGGATTTGGTCATTTTGCTTGTCCTGATCGAGCGCGGGATCACGTGTAAGCAGAATATCACCGCGGCTTTCGATCATCAGCCGCAGTTCCTCATCAATTACGCTGTAAAACGGGTTGTTCATGGTCATATAGGTCGCGCCAATGCGCAGACGCGCATCCTCTGTCGGGTTCCCACCACCGAGGATCACACAAAGCCACACGGCAAGAATCATGCCGCTGACGGTAAGGAACAGTCGTCTCCACTTCATACTGCGCCCTCCTAACATTTTTATCATATCATATTGCAGTTCAAAAAGAAATAAGTTCCCTCTTTTTCGCTGGAAAGGCAAAGCAAGGAGAACGCAGCAACGGAGCATGCGCAGATTTGGAATTTCCCATTTCCCCATTGGAAGGCAGCGCTGTCTCCGAAAAGAGGGGTTTGCGTGACGGCATGAAATGAAAGCAGCCCTATGTGCTTTGTCCAGCACACAGGGCTGCCGATGAAAGGCGTTACTTGTTTTCTTCTTTTTGTGAGAGTTTCATCCCGCAGCGAACCGCTCGAAGCAGACGCCGTGCTGCATCCAGATAGAGTGCCTGACTGTTCGCCATCGCGTCCTCGATGGACATGGTGCCGTTAATCGTGGTCACAACGCTTTCGATACCGCAGTCGTAGATAGCCTCATACCCATCGAGCAGCCCGCCGACAATTGCGGCGGCAGGGATACCGGCCTTTTTGCAGCGCTTTCCGATGCCGGAAGGCACCTTGCCGAATGCCGATTGCCAGTCCATCCGGCCTTCGCCGGTGATGACCAGATCGACACCGTCCAGTGCGCGGTCAAAGTCCAGCAGATCCAGAACGGCCTCGATACCGGGTTGGGTCTGCGCGTGCAGGAAGGCCATCAGGGCAAAACCCAGACCGCCGGCAGCGCCTGCGCCGGGAGCGGCCGCCGTATCGCAGCTGAGAGCGGCCCGTACTGCATCGGCATATCGGGTCATGCCCTGTTCGAGCTGTGCAAGCATGGCATCGTCTGCACCCTTCTGCCGTCCGAATGTGTAGGTCGCACCGTGTTCCCCCAGTAGCGGATTGGTCACGTCGCACATGACGGTGAAGCGTGTCTGTGCAACTGCTGGGTGTATTTTGCTCATGTCAACGCGATCAACCTGCGCCAGATGCGCGCCGCATCCGTGCACTTCTTGTCCGTTTTTATTCAGAAAGGATATGCCGAGCGCCTGCATGGCGCCCATACCGCCGTCATTGGTGGCGCTGCCGCCGATGGCGATGGTTATGTCACGGATACCGGCATCCAGCGCATGTCGGATGAGCATGCCGGTGCCGACGCTGGATGTTTTGGCAGCGTTACGCTGGTTGACGGGGACGAGTGGCAGGCCGGAGGCCTCGGCCATCTCGATGATGGCCTTTTGACCGGGCAGCAGGCCATAGCGTGCACACACCGAGTCGCCCAACGGCCCAAATACTGGAACAGTCTGGAAGATGCCGCCCAGCGCGTGCACGACCGCATCCATGGTGCCTTCGCCGCCGTCGGCGACGCATAGTGTGCGCGTCTCGGCCTGCGGAAAGATCTCGGCCGCGGCCTGCGTCAGCAGCGTTCCGATTTGCTGGGAGGTCAGTGATCCCTTGAAGGAATCGGAGGCAAACAGGAATTTCATGCGATCACATCTCTTTCGTTATATCAGGTTTGCCGCGCCGACCAGACCGGCCATGCTGCCCAGTGCGATCTTCCGCACTGTGGGAATGCTGTTTTTGTCCCCACCGAAGCACTCGGTCGCCAGATGCTGCTGGATGGTATCCAGCAGATCTTCACGGCGGTCGAGCAGTGCGCTGCGTAGCAGAATGACCTCGGGGCGGAACACGTTGACGGCGTTGATAATGCCGGCGCACAGGCGGCGGATATACAGGTCGATCAGTTGGATGGCCGGCGGATCGCCCTGCGCGGCAGCATCAAAAGCAGTAAATTCGGTCACGTTGTCCAGATTGTTGTCACACAACTCCCACATCAGGCTGTCATCCGTATTGAGCATAGCCTCGCGGGTCTGGCGGATGAGCGCGGGAATAGAGGCATATGCCTCCAGACAACCTTTGCGTCCGCAGGTGCAATCCGCCCCGTCAAAGCAAATCGTCGTGTGCCCCAGCTCACCACCGCCCAGACGGCCGCCCTCGAACAGCTGACCGTTGAGAATGACGCTGCCGCCGATGCCGTTGCCGATGGTAAAGAGCAGGGCGTTAGCGCATCCCTGCGCCGCACCGCTGACCAGTTCGCCCAGTGCGATGCAGTTTGCGTTGTTCTGGATGTAGATGGGCAGGGGCAGGTGCTTTTGCAGCTCTTCCACAAAGGGAACGTCCGCCCAGCCGATGTTGTTCGAGTAGATGATCTGCCCGTGTTTGGGATCGATCGTGCCGGGAAGGGCTGCGCCCACGCCCACACAGTTGTCCAGACGCAGATCGTGTTCGTGCAGCAGCGCGCGCACGGTGTCGCCGATGCGGGCGATGGTCTGCTGCCAGCCGTCCTTGGGGTTGATGGACAGGGTAGTGCTGGCGATACACGACTGGTTGACATCCATCAGACCGATTTCAATGGATTTACTGGACATATAGACCGCAATACGGATGGGGCTGGCCTTTTTGCCGATGGAGGTCACGAGTGCTTCACAAGGACCTTCGACAGAGAACTCTCCGCTGCCTGCGGGCAGAAACAGACTGTCGCCCTTGGCAAAGTCCACGCAGTCGTCGCCGCAGCGGATGACACCCTGACCGTCGAGCACCAGAATGCTGACAAACGAGTCGTCGGTGATGGTGCCCACCATGCGCTCCATCATGCAGCCATCCAGATTGAGCTTGTCAACTGTAAAGTATTCACAGTTTGCCAGATGCGGGATGGCGTTTTTATTGCGCAGGATGGGAATGCGGTTGGTGACAGCGAGGGCTTTTTCGATGTGCAGGTCACGTTGATGACCGTCCTTATCCCGGCGGCCATAGTCATATACGCGGTAGGTGACGTTGGAGTTTTGCTGGATCTCCGCGATAACGATGTCCTTGCCAATGGCGTGGATCGTGCCCGCTTCGATCAGAAAGACATCGCCCTTCTGGACAGGCACTTTGTTGAGCACTTCGAGCAGAGTGTCGTTTTCGATGCGCTGCTGGAACTCCTGACGGTCGATCTCGCGTGAAAAGCCATAGTACAGGTAGGAGCCTTCCTTGCAATCGACAATGTACCACATCTCGGTTTTACCATACTGTCCCTCATTTTGTAGCGCAAAACCATTGTCCGGGTGCACCTGAATGGACAGATTATCCTTCGCGTCGATGAGCTTGACCAGAATGGGGAACTCCTGAAAGCGGCGGCAGTTGCGTCCAAGGACTTGGATGCCGTTTTCGGCAACATATTCTTTCAGGCTTTTGCCTGCCCAGTCGCCATTTGTGATGACGGACAGGCCGTCCGGGTGGCAGGACAGTTCCCATGTCTCTGCCAGCCGGTCACCGTCATAGGTCTTGTGAAATTCCTCCATCAGACGCCTGCCGCCCCAGATATAGTCCTTGCAGGCGGGTTTGAGCTTGAGTACAGCCATATCGAATGGAACTCTCCTTTCCTGTGTTCAGCGCGTGAGGCGCAGCGTGCGGGTTTGGTTGGGGGCAAAGCAGACCGCAGGCGAGTCGGGTGTCCCGGCGCAAATACTCTCGTCCAGCGCGCTTTCGCCGGTAAAGTGCAGGTCGGTATGCAGCACCGCGGTCTGCGCCAAGTCGGTTGCGTTGTAGCAGCGCACTAGCAGATCGTCGCCCTCCTCCTCTTTTTTGACCACGCTTAATGTGACGAGTGGGTTGTCCAGTGAAAATAGGCTGAACTGGTAGGGGGTCTGCACGAGCGGCGCGTTGAGCTTCATTGCGTTGTACGGCATTTTGTTGTAGGTGACAAGGGGTGTGATATACTCCTTGGCGCGCTGGCAGACGGCGGTGCGGTCGGCGGTCAGCGCGAGGTCGTAGATCTGCACGCCGCGCATCTGCGAATCTGGGGTGTCCATGCGGATGCCCGAGGGACGGCCGGGACGGCGGTACAGATCCTCTTTACCCAGCACGCCGACGCTGCGGAACAGCGTGATGGCGATGGTCTGGAAGCCCTCGCCGACCAGCTCGAACTCGCGCACGGAGTTGGTCAGCACCGACAGTCCCTGCGCGGTGTCCTGTGCAACATAGCTCAGGAAGGGATAGATGGCATCCGGACGTTCCGACCACTTTTCTTTTTCCCAATTGTCCATTGCCGAATCGCGTGCCGGGCGGACGATCGAGCCGAATTGGTTGTCACTGACCGAACACTGGGCAGCCATCTGGTTGGGGATGAGCAGGCGGACGCGGTGGTCGTCAGCCTGATTATCCACCTCGACCGACAACTCGATGAGCGGCGAATGTTGGCGCAGCGTGACATGCAGCCTGATGTCCATATAACCATCATACCACTTCTGACGGCGCGCTTCCAGATTGGACGGAATATTCATCCGGAAGGAGATATCCGCCCGGGATAGCAGTGCGTGGTGCGTGATGCGGGAAGTGGCTTTGACCGATGCGCTGGTGAGCACCAAATCGTCCTCCAGCGGAGAGTAGTCGTAGCCGTCGCCGTCGTCGCTGCCGTCCTCAATGAGCAGCACCTGCTCATAGGTTGTACCTTGCACCTTGTCGGTGACGGTCAGCGAACCGTTTTCCGCAATTTCGATCCGGTAGAATCCGTTTTCCAGACAATCGGAGGGAGTAGTGTCAACCGACAGCAGAGCGGGCGGCTGCTCTGTGGCCTGAACAAAGTAGGTGCGGTAGCCCATGGCCGGAACGGTGTCATACAGGGCGATATCGTAGCGGACAAAGGGATCGTAGTTGCCGTAGTGGACGATCTGGCGGTCGATCAGACCGGCATCTACGATTTCCTGATGCAGGATTTCAAATGGAACATCCTGACCGTCCTCATTGCGCAGCGCAAACTGCTTCATACGGGTGATGATCGAGCCCGTGATGACCTCCTTGCGGTCATAGGGCAGGGTGTTAAAGACGGTGAACTTGTCCAGACCATGCTCCATACCCATCGCGTCTACGATCTTGCGCTTGTAGAACTCGATCAGGCTGTCGGTGCGATCCTCGGCGAGGAAGAAACGGTCTGCAATCGCGCGGTGTACCTTGTCGCTACAACAGCAGCCGATGGAATCGTGTGCATGGTTTTTGAGCAGTTCTTTCCAGATCGCTTCGATCAGGCCGTGATGGTAGGGGATGCCCAGACTGTACGCAATCGAGGCCAGCGGCTCGAGAATGTTGGTGATTTTGTTTTCAATGCGGGTGTTGGCCGCTTTGAGATCCGCGCGGGAGGAGTAGATGCTGCGGTGGACGCGCATGTATTTTCCATCGAGGAATTCCCCGTGTAAGGTGTCGAGCGAATCCAGATTTTGCTCGACTAGATCAAAGACTTCCTCATAGCGGCTGAGTTTTGTCTTGCGACCGGGATAGCACGCTTCGATTTGCTGCATCACAGCAAAAATGTTTTTCTGGATGGGCATCTGATCGTGGCCGTTGGGTAGCAGAATATGGTCGGTCGTCGCGCCGCGATCCAGAACCGGCAGATATTTGTCCATGCGCTCGCGGAGTGCGTCCGGTTCCTCGGGCAGATACTTGCCGATGGCGTACCCCAGCGGCAGCAGTTGCACGGTTACCTGCGCACCGTCCTCCCCCTGCCAGACAAACTCGGTCTTGTCGCTACCCATGCGTTCGGAGGTGCCGCGCCAGAACATGCAGCGGTGGATGCCGAAACCGTTGAGAATCTGGGGCAGGCGGGCGGACTGCCCGAAGGAATCGGGCAGATAGCCGATCATCATGCGCTCGCCGAAGGGTTTGCAGTCGAGCTTGCCGTAGAGCAGATTGCGTACGATGGACTCGCCGCCGACTACCATCTCGTCGGTCTGGGTGTACCACGGGCCAATGATCAGACGGCCGTCGCGCACCAGCTTGGCAAGGCGATCGCGATTTTCCGGACAGAGCGCCAGATAATCCTCCAGAATGGCGGTCTGACCGTCCAAAACAAAGTACGGATAGTTGGGATCTTGCTCGAGCATCGTGAGCACTTCTTCCATATCATTGACCAGAAGGATTTTGGATTCCTCGGCGGTAAAGTACCATTCACGATCCCAGTGAAAATGCGGTACTACATGAATCTGAGATGCCATTGCAGCCTCCTTGATTGCAGTGATGATTACTTTTTGTTGATCTTATTGAGTTTTGCCTTGCGCAGCAAGACGAGCAGTGTCATGGAAACCAGCGCACCGGCGACTGCGGCAAAGAACCAGATGAGTGCATTGGGCAGAAGACCGATGCCGTCCTTGAGCAGGAACATGGAGAAGATGCCGGCGCCCGGCACATCCAAACCGATGCTGGTTGCACCGATGATGACGCCGGTAACGGCCGAACCGATGCAGAGAGAGGGGATGACGCGCACAGGATCGGCCATCATGAAGGGGATTGCGCCCTCGGTGATACCGGCCAGAACGAGAATCCAGGTAGAGCTGCCAATTTCATGCTCTTCCTTGGTGAAATATGCTTTAAACAGCTTGGTCGCGCCGGTGATGGCAAAACCAGAAACCATTTTGACCGAAGCGAAGGCAGCGTAAGGCATGAGGATGCCCTCGGCCATCGCACCAACGCAGAAGGTGTAAGCTGCCTTGTTGACCGGGCCGCCTAAGTCGAAAGAAACCATGATGCCCAGAATCGTGCCAAGCAGCGCACCGTTGGAACCGCTCATCGAGCCGAGCAGCTCGATCAGCCCGGCGTTGAGGCTGGCGACCGGCTTGCCGACCAGCAGGAAAATCGCGACGCCGACAATAATCGTGCTCAGAACCGGATATACCCAGAAGGAGACAAAGCCTGCGAGGGTACCCTTGGCCGGGATGGCCTTGCGTAGCCAGCGGACGGCGTAACCCGCAACCAGACCGCCGAGCATACCGCACAGGAAACCGCCGCCGATGAGGTTTGCCGCGATACCGGCCGCGAAGCCGGGAGCAAGGGCGGTCTTGTCACCCAGCGAGTAAGCCATATAAGCGGACAGAACGGGGGTCATGACCGTGCCGAGCAGGCCGCCGCCCATCTGCTTGAACGACCATAGCCAAGAGCCTTCGGTCGCCAGCAGATCCTGCAAGCCAAAACCCTGCGCCAGCAGCACGGCAAATGCGTTGATCATACCACCTGCCACAATCAGGGGGATGATGTACGAGATACCGGTCAGAACCGCGCCCTTTACATCTGACAGCACACTGCCTTTCGATTCCGTCGGTTCGATTTCACCATGGTATTCGCCCTTTTCCGAGGTCGCTGCCAGATCCAGCGCGGCCTGAATGACACCCTTGCCGTCCTTGATCGGGGCGGCTACGCGGGTCTTGTAAACCGGCAGGTGGTCAAATCGTCCGCTTTCCTTGACTGCAACGTCCACAGCGAAGATGGCTGCATCTGCCTGCTGCAAGCGCTCTGTCGTGTGGCGATCCTCTACGCCATTTGCACCCTGCTTTTCGACGTAGACCTTGACACCCATTTCCTCACCGGCCTTGACCAGTGCGTCGGCCGCCATATATGTATGCGCGATGCCGGCGGGGCAGGCGGTGACGGCGACGATGGTGTGCGAGTAGGTCTTTTCGCTCGTATCGCTCTCTTCAGCCTCGCCCATGTCCAGACTTTCGTAGATCTCGGCCGGGCTGGCCGCTTGTTGCAGTTTGTTTAAGAAGGCTTCGTCCTGCGTGTGACCCATAAGAGCGGCCAGCAGATCGAGATGGGTGGAACCAGCCTCGCTGGTTGGAATGGCCAGCAGGAAAACCAGCGTGACCTCGTTGCTCTCGTCTAAGCTTTCCCAGTCGGCCACTGGCTTTTTCATGCGGGCAAAGGCGAACGCTGCCTTGCGCACCGTGCTGCTCTTGCCGTGGGGGATAGCAACGCCGTCGGAAATGCCCGTTTCCGAAAGGCTTTCCCGTTCCATAACGGCTTTCAAAAAGTCCTCTTTGGATGCAATTTTCCCTTCGTCATACAGCCGCTCTACCAGAAAACGGAGGACGTCTTCCTTTTTGGTGAAGTCGCAATCCAAAAAGATCAGCTTTTCGCTGGTGATTTGCTTCAAATCCATCAATCTACAACCCTTTCATTATCTGTTGGTTGGAAGTTGCTTCACCGATCGGTTCGTTATGTAGATATCATACCACAACGAAATGCCCTGTATGGCGTTTTGTATATAAGTACACAAAACGCGGCAAATATCAAAAAATATATACCAACACAGCGTGTTGTGAAGCGGTTTTGCAGGTTGTTTTGAACAAAAAATGGAGATGTGCTTTGTGCACATCTCCATGAGCCATGAACGCCGGTGCAACGTTCAGGTGAAACTATATTTTTTCCAGAAGATTTCGCTGATGAGTCGGATCAAAACCATTAACCCGATGCGGTCGGTTACATTATACCCTTGCACGGTGCGATGCTCGCCCCAGAAGTACAGCTGATATGTGGCCAACTCCGCCAGCGGATTCTCTTTCATATGCGTGATGCTGATCGTCTGCATCCCTTTTGCTTTGGCTTTTTGGGCGAGGTCGAGCAGACGCTGGTTTTGTCCGCGCGCACTGATAATTAATACGATATCTTCCGGGCTGCCGTGCTCCACCGCATAGACCATATCGTGAATCTGTATAAAGTACTGCACACTGCAATCCACGCACCGGAGATTTTTACCCAGCAGCTCACAGAAATAATTGGAATCCCCCACGCCTGCCAAAATACAGCAGCGTGATTGGTGGATGGCTTTTGCCACCGCCTCGACCTGAGTCATATCAATGATGTCCAAGGTTTTGACAATGTTTCCGGGAAGCATATCCATCAGCTGACGCCCCAAGGTAACGCTGTTGACAGGATGATACTCGTTCTGAATCGCAAATTTCAGTTCCGAAAAACCGCTGTACCCTAATTTTTTGGAAAAACGCATGACGGTATTGGGCGCAACAAACAAATCCTGTGACATTTTTTGAATGGTCATGGAGGAAATTTCCTTCATGTGTTCCTTGATGTAGATGAGAATTGTGTCGTCGGTTTCGTTCAACAGATCCTGTTTTGCGTCAACACGTTCGCCAAACGTCATATCAGGCACTCCCTTTGCGCAACGGTGGATATAGACCTATCATAGCAGGAAGAAAAAAACATGTCAATCGCAACCAAAGTTTTTCTCCTGCGCAAAGGATATCCTGCAAAAATCGCAGAAATTTGAAACCTTTTTCAAAGAAAATGATCGTGCTACATGCTAGCACAAGTACAATCGGCAAGTGCCTGCTGCTCTGCTGAAAGGTAGGCTTAAACTGGCCGTATGGTGGACGGCACACGGTCAGCTGATACGCGCTGCGCCAATCATACCCGCATCATTTTCCAATTCTGCACAACGGATAGCGGGCAGATAAGAGCGCTCCCCACCAAACACACGCTGTGCAACCTTGTCTTGCAGACGGTCGGTCAGATAAGCCCCCTGTCGGCTAATGCCGCCGCCCAGCAGCACGACTTCCGGTCGGAACAGATTGACCGCATCAACGATGCCGTCAGAAAGGTCATTGATATATTGCGAAACCACCTGCTCTGCAAAAGGATCGTTCTGTTTGGCCGCCTCGAACGGGATGATACCATTCATCTCGTCCAGTTGGCCGCTGCACAAAGTATACAGCTTGGATTCCGGATGTGTCTGCGCTGCGCGCCGTGCCTCGCGGATCAGCGCCGTGGCGGAGGCATATGCTTCCAAGCAACCGTGCCTGCCACAGGTGCATAGTTCGCCATCCTGCCGGAGCATGGTATGGCCCAATTCTGCACCACCGGGGCCGCCGCCTTCAAAAATCTGTCCATTTAGGATGATGCCGCTGCCAAGACCGGTTCCAAGCGTCAGCATCACGGCGTTACGACAGCCATGTGCCGCGCCCGCAACGACCTCGCCTAACGCTGCACAGTTGGCATCGTTGCTGATATGCACCGGCATATTCAGCCGCTGCCGCAGCGCATCTGCCAACGGCACATCATTCCAGCCCAGATTATTGGAGTATACGACCGTTCCGGTTTGCGGGTCAATGGTACCCGGGCAGCCAACACCCACAGCTTCACAATCGTCAAGCGTCTGTGCAGCATCCTGCAGAGCGGCTTCCACCGCACGCACCATGTTGTCCACTACCTGCTCCCATGGCTTGTCCGCTTCGGTTGGCAGTTCGCTGCGGCCGACAATGCGGTTATTTGGGTCAATGACACCCGCTTTGATAAATGTTCCGCCCAAATCAATGCCGACACGGCAGACCGGCTTAGGCGGAATTGTGGTGCGCAGCATCGTCAGGCTGCCGGTAACGGTGTACGTCCCGCTGTCAGCAGGCAGGAACAAGCAGTCGCCCTTTCGTACTGGCTGTTTTTCTTCGCCACAGGCGACTTCGCCCTCGCCATCAACGATCAGCAGGGAATGGAAACTGTCTGTTGTGACAGTGCCCTGAATCGTGCCCGCTTGTATGTCAAACCGGTCGACCGTAAAATATTCGCACTCTGCAAGGTGCCCGCCGAAGCGATTGCTGCCACAAGGCGGTTCAAGCCGCGCCACTTCCAACGCCTTTTCGATATGCAGATCGCGCGGCTTGCCATCCGCTCCGACCCGTCCGTAATCGTACACGCGATATGTAACATTGGAATTCTGCTGGATTTCTGCAATGACAATCCCTTTGCCAATCGCATGGATCGTGCCGGCATCAATAAAGAACATATCGCCCTTATGTACTGGCACCGGGTTGAGAATTTGATCGAGCGTGTTTTCCTCAATATGTTGCCGAAACTGTTCCCGGGAAACGCGTTCCTTTAGGCCTAAATACAGGAACGCGTCTGGCTCACAGTCGATGACATACCACATCTCGGTCTTGCCGTTTTGGTTTTCATGGCTGCGGGCATAGGCGTCGCTGGGATGCACTTGTACCGAAAGGTTCTGCCGCGCATCAATCAGCTTGATGAGAATGGGGAAGTCTGTAAAGCGCTCGCAGTTCGTGCCGAGTGCACCAGTCCCCTGTTCTGCCAGGTAGTCGGGCAGGCTGCATCCTGCATATGCGCCGGAAGAGATCGTACTCGGTCCGTCCGGGTGGCAGGATAGTTCCCAACTCTCCGCCAGCACCGGTCCGGAAAAGGACTTGTGGAATTCCTTCTTCAGCCGATCTCCTCCCCAAATATAACCCTTATAGGCCGGGGAAAGCTTGAAAATCGACATCGTAAAACCTCCATTTTTGATTTTTCTATATGAAAAAAAACAAGTTATTTTTCGAAAAAAGTGCAAAAAAATTGCTCCCCCCAATTTGGGGCAGCGATTTTCCGCCGCGCACAGGGCAGGCCAAGGCTGCCCTGTGCAGTAACGGCGGTATACAGTTGTGTCCTTAAGCAAGCCCGTGAGCGTGCAGCTTTTCGTATAATTCGATAAATTCGAGCGCATAGATACGGGCGGTTTCCGCGCTCATCAGCTGATCCTCCGCGTGCAGCAGCAGCAGCGACAGCGTAACCGGATCCCCATCCGCCTCCTGTGCAATCAGGTCAGCATGGGCATGATGACCTTCGGCAAAGTACTCATCACCCTCGCCAATCTTAGCACGGGCAGCGGCATAGTCGCCCTGTTTTGCAAGCCCAATGGATTCAACAAAAGCAGATTTTGCACTGCCGACACAGGTGATAATCTCAAAACAGATGCTTTCTATATCCATCTGTGCTCACCCCTCTGCGTCGATCATGTCCAGTGCGGTTTGCAATACCTTTTTCCCGTTCATGGTGCCGTAGTCGCGCATATCGATCACACCAACCGGTGCGCGGCCGGCCGCAACCTTTTCCACGGCAGCCTTCTGGAATTTGACCTGCGGCCCGAGGAGGACGACATCCACGTCGGCAATAAGGTCGTTTGCCTCGGTTAGCGATACCGCGTTGATATCGGCCTCAATGCCAAGCTCCTCGGCAGCTGCACGCATCTTGCGGACAAGCATGCTGGTAGACATGCCCGCATTACAAGCAAGTAAAATCTTCTTCATGGTCACATTACTCCATTCTTAAAATTTTTGGGGAATACTTAAAGGACAAGGGGGATTTTACGCATCGGATTCCATCATTTTTGCCTGCACCTTTTCGCTGATTTTCATGAAGGGCAGGTAGATCAACACGCCGAGAACAATGATGATGGCCTGTACCACAACAGCACGCCAGTCACCAGCAGTGGCCAGGAAGCCGCTTACGAGCGGGGGCGTGGTCCACGGAACCTGAACGACACAGGGATTCATCAGGCCAAGCGCAGTCGCTACATAGGAGACTGTGATGCCCATGGCCGGAACGGCGATAAACGGAATAACCAGAGCATAGTTAAATACAATTGGATAGCCAAAGATCATCGGTTCGTTGATGTTGAAAATGCCGGGGATAGCGGCCATTTTAACGATGTCACGGCTGGGCTTGTATTTGCTGAACAGGAGTGTAGCGATGACCAGGCAAATCGTGCTGCCCGAACCGCCCAGCATACCGAAATCAGGAACCATGGATACGTTAATGATGTTGGGGATAGGCTCGCCAGCCAAATAGGCCGCCATATTTTCGTTCATGTTGACAATCAGCAGCGGCTCCAGAATAGAAGAGTAGATAACCGACTGGTGAATGCCCTGTGTGAACAGCAGATTACCAAACGCGGCATCCGAGGTTACAACGTCGGTTTAGGCTAATGCGGAAGCAGCGGATAAATCTGCAAATGCAAATTTCCGGGGTTATTCGAGGTTACGCGGACGGTTTTGGTGTAGACGATCTTGTCAATGAC
>DWZQ01000043.1 GCA_019117485.1 Candidatus Agathobaculum intestinipullorum
GGGTATTCGTAATAAATTGCAAGGGAAAGTATAATAGTAGGGCGGGAGAAATCCCGCCCTGTTTTTATGTTGTGGTTGACATGGTGATAAAATGAGGAGTTATAGATGTATAAACATCAGATGCCATATAACCGTGGCTGCTACACGATTGACATTCGCTTTTTCTACCGTATCGAATGTGAGGTAAGCTGTGTGGTCGGTCGTCCGCGCATTATCGACGGCCTTGCGGTATTTGACAAGCGCGTCGTGCTGTTCGGCGGCGAGGGCGGCGCACGCATTTTCTCGTCCCGCTATATCGAGGACGGCATGGACGTCCAGCTTGCACCCGACAGCAATAAGCCGACCGCAGTTGTCGAGGTTGTTGACCCGATCGTGCTCGACGCGCGCGTTGTTGCGCCCGAGACTTCGTGCAACTGCTGCTGCTGCGCGCTGCACGAGGTACCGCGCTCGATCTGCTCGTGCTTCGGTGGCGATAATCTGGTGCTGGATAACGACGGCTATCAGCTGTTCGTTACGCTGGGCCAGTTCTCGATCATCCGCCTCGAACGTGATATTCAGCTGCTGATGCCGGCATACGACATTTGCCTGCCGCGCCGAGACTGCTCGGGCAGTGGCGTCGGTGGTGAGCAGGATCCCTGCGAGATCTTTGCAAACTTTGAGTTCCCGATCGAGGAATTCTTCCCGCCCAAGCCGGAGTGCTCTGATAATCTGTGCGGCGCACTGAGCGGTGGCTCGAATGGCGGCTGTGGCTGTGGCAATTCCAATGGCTGCGGCTGCAAATCCTGCGGCTGAATACGGATCGCATAGGTTGCCAGCGAAAAACAGAAGAAGAAAGGCGCAGCGTAAGCTGCGCCTTTCTATTTGTCTTATATCGCTATATTATAACTTCATCGTTAAGGAAATACGGTGCGTTTTGGGGTCGGCCGACAGAACAGCTACGTCTACCACGTCACCAACCGTCACAACTTCGGACGGATGCTTGACATAGCGGTTGCAAAGCTGCGAAATATGCACCAGACCGTCCTGATGCACACCGATATCGACGAATGCGCCGAAGTCTGCAACGTTGCGCACCGTGCCTTTGAGCTTCATGCCGGGCTTGAGGTCGGCAATATCCAGCACGTCCGAGCGCAGGAGCGGGGGCGGCAGTTCGTCGCGTGGGTCACGGCCGGGCTTTTGCAATTCGGCGATGATATCAGTCAGCGTAGGTACGCCGACTCCACAGCGTGCGGCAGCATCCGTCAGACCGAGCTGCTTTGCGCGGGCAGACAGTTCGCCGATCTTGCCTTGTGCTGCGTCTGCAACGGTGTAACCGCACAGCATCAGCAGGGTCTCGGCGGCCTTGTACGCTTCGGGATGTACGCCTGTGCGGTCGAGCAGGTTTTTGCCATCCGGTACGCGAAGGAAACCCGCACATTGCTCAAATGCCTTGGGTCCAAGACCTTTGACCTTTTTCAGCTGTGCACGGCTATCAAATCGGCCGTTTTCCTCGCGCCACTGGGCAATGTTTTTGGAAACCGTTTGGCTGATGCCTGCGACACGGCGCAGCAGGGCAGGGGAGGCGGTATTCAAATCCACGCCAACCGCGTTGACGCAGTCTTCCACGACGCCGTCCAGAGTATCGCTCAGGCGTGCCTGCGGCATGTCGTGCTGGTACTGGCCGACGCCGATGGATTTGGGGTCGATTTTGACCAGCTCGGCAAGTGGGTCCTGAAGCCGGCGCGCGATGGATACCGCAGAGCGCAGGTTTACGTCAAAGTCCGGAAATTCTTCCGCCCCAAGCGGCGAGGCGGAATAGACCGAAGCGCCAGCCTCGGATACGACCATATAGTCGATGCCGCCGCCGTAGTCGCGGATGAAGTCGGCAATAAAAATCTCGCTTTCCTTGGAGGCTGTGCCGTTGCCGATGGCAATGCAGGTGACTTTATGCTTGTCGCATAGGCGACGCAGTGTGCGTTTGGCATCCTCGGTTTTTTTGAGCGGCGGGGTGGGGTAGATCACCGCAGTGTCCAGCACCTTGCCGGTCTCATCCACAACGGCCAGCTTGCAGCCATTGCGGTAGCCGGGGTCAAAGCCGAGCGTGACACGACCGCGCACGGGCGGTTGCAGCAGCAGTGGCCGCAGATTGAGCGCAAACGTATGAATGGCCTGTTCGCTGGCCGCGTCAGTCAGTTCGCTGCGGAGTTCACGCTCAAGCGAGGGGAATAGCAGACGTTTCCAGCTATCTGCGCAGGTTTCGCGCAAAAAAGCGGCGTAGGGGTTCTTGGGGTGCACTGCGGCGCGGGTGACGGTGGCGAGTGCTTCGGTCTCGTCGCACTCGAGCGTGACCTTGAGCTTGTCCTCCTTTTCACCGCGGTTGATGGCGAGCACGCGGTGGCTTTGCAGTTTGCGCACCGGCTCGGAAAAGTCGTGGTACATGGTGTAGACGGTGTCGTTTTCGTCACAGCCCGCCGTGCGGATGACGCCTGTGCGGTGCAGCAGCGTTCGCAAACGTCCGCGCAGCGCCGCATCGTCCGACAGATCTTCCGCGATGATGTCGCTTGCGCCTGCAAGCGCGTCCTGCGCGGTTTCCACGCCTTTTTCGGCGTTGATATATGGCTGCGCCAGTTCCTCTGGCGCAGGGGAAGGGCCGCGCGCGGACAGCAGCGCTTCGGCCAGCGGTTCCAGCCCTTTTTCGCGTGCGACCGACGCGCGGGTGCGCCGTTTGGGACGGTAAGGACGGTACAGGTCGTCAAGCGCGGCAAGCGTCTGCGCGGACGCGATGGCAGATGCCAATTCGTCCGTCAACTTGCCCTGCGCTTCGATCGTGCTGCGGATCTCCTCGCGACGGGCGTCCAAATTGCGCAGATAGGCCAGCCGGTCAGCCAGCTGACGGATGGTCTGGTCGTCCATTGAGCCGTGCAGCTCTTTGCGATAGCGCGCGATGAAGGGGACGGTGTTGCCGTCGTCAAGCAATTTCACGATGTTTTCTACATATTCCTGCTTTTGCCCGATTTCGCGGGCGAGGACTTCTACAATGCTTTCCATGGGATCGCTCCTTTTTCTGGCTGGATTCTATTGTATCATAGATTGGTGGGAGAGAAAACAAAAATCCCGCGCAAAAAAGGCGCGGGATAGGTCAGATAAAGATATTTTGCACGAGGTACATGTACAGCACGGTGCCCGCGCCGATTGACAGCAGGTTGTTCCGCTTCCAGATGTGCAGCACAGCAGTTACTGCGATGCAAAGCAGCTCAGGCGCGCCGTGCGGCGCAGCCAGCCAGTTGACATTTTTCACACAGTATACAACCAGCAGCGCGATTACTGCGGGTGGCAGCGCTTCGCCCAGATAGCGCACGATGGGCGGGATGGGCTTTTTGCCGTTGAATAACAGGAAGGGGGCAACGCGGGTTGCAAAGGTGCATACCGCGGCGACCAAGATCATAGCGACAGCTCTTTGTGTGGTCATTACGCCGCCTCCTTTGCCAGACGGCCGCGCAACGCGACCAGCATCACGCAGATGGCCAGCATCGCGGGCAGGATGAAGTTGTCCGGCCCGAGTATCGCCAGCGATACCGCTGCAGCACCTAAGCCGAGGAAAGCAGGCACATGCTGTTTTGTGCTCAGCCATTGCTCGATAAAAATGACCGTGAATAGTGACGTCATGGCAAAGTCGATACCGGTCGAATCAAACGGCAGCATGCCGCCGAGGATTGCACCGATCACCGATCCGCCAATCCAGTAGCTGTGGTCGAGTACGGCAATCCAGAGACGCATGGCGTTCGGGTCGACGCCGTCCGGCGTGCGCAGCGAACATAGCAGTGAATAGGTCTCATCCGTCAGCGAAAAGATCATATACCACTTGGCGATGCCCATCTGGTGGAAGGTTTCAAGAAAGGATAGCCCATAAAAAATGTGACGGCAATTGAGCAGCAGCGTCATAAACGCCACGGTCACAAGTGAAGCGTGCGCCGCGAGCAAGGACACCAACAGGTATTGCCCTGACCCGGCGTAGACGGTAAGGCTGGTCAGGAACGCCCACGGGGAAGTGTAGCCAATGTCGCGCAACATCACACCGAACGCAATGCCGATGAACAGATAGCCGCAGAGCACCGGAATGGTTACGACAAAGGCGGGGCGCAGGGCTTTTTTCATAAGGGGATCACCTACTTCGGGAAAAATGGGCAGTAGAAAAGCGCCCTGCAAGCAGAGCGCTTTGACAGTTTCAACGGAGCCGCGTCTGCAATCAGATCGCGCGGGTTACCTTGCCGGAGCGGAGGCACCGAGTACACACGTTGATATGGCGGGGAGTACCGTCGACCAGAGCCTTGACGCGACGAACGTTCGGCTTCCAGGTACGGTTGGAGCGACGATGAGAGTGGGAAACCTGAATACCAAAGGTCACGCCCTTGCCGCAAATATCGCACTTTGCCATTTTCCTGCACCTCCTTCTCTTTTGCATTGCATAACGGATATTATAATACCATAACAAAGGGTAAAATGCAAGTTATTTTTTACAAAAAATCAGCATTTTCAAGTTTTGGCGACGGCATGCCGGAAATCGTTGAAAAGCGGGATAAATAGGGGTATAATACAATCATATTATCGCCTGCCATTGCGGAAGGGAGTATGTTTATGCAGTTAAAAGAGTTCGGCGTCAGTTTGGGGGAATTGATCCAGGAGTTCAACTTCGAGGTGGTTTATGGCCCGGACGGATTTGAAAAGACCGAGATCACAAAGGACGACGTCAATCGCCCCGGTTTGCAGCTGGCGGGCTTTTTCGATTATTTTGACCCCAACCGTATTCAGATTATGGGCAAGGTCGAATCAAGTTATGTAGAGCGCATGGAGCCGGATGCGCGCCGCGCCTGCTTTGACCGGTTGTTCTCCACCGGCATCCCGGTACTGATCATCTCGCGTAATATTGATGTGTTTCCGGAGTGCATGGAAGCCGCGCAGAAATATGGTGTGCCGATTGTGCGTACCAACGACTTTACCTCGACCATTATGAGTGCGATCATCGCGTCGCTCAAGGTTTACCTTGCCCCGCGTGTCACGCTGCATGGCGTGCTGATTGAAATTTATGGCGAAGGCGTGCTGCTGCTTGGCGATTCGGGTGTTGGTAAGTCTGAGACGGCCATCGAGCTGGTCAAGCGCGGACACCGCCTGATCGCAGACGACGCGGTTGAGATCAAGCGCGTGTCGGACAAGACGCTGGTCGGCACCGCGCCTGAGGTAATCCGTCACTTTATCGAGCTGCGCGGCATCGGCATTGTCGATGTGCGCCGTATTTTCGGTGTCGGCGCGATCAAGATGACCGAAAAGGTCGAGCTTGTTATCAACCTTGAACCGTGGGAGGAAGGCAAGCAGTACGACCGCCTCGGCCTCGACGGCCAGACTACGTCTATTCTGGATATTGCCGTGCCCAGCATGACAATCCCGGTCAAGCCCGGCCGTAACCTCGCTGTTATCATTGAGGTCGCAGCGATGAATGACCGCCAGAAAAAGATGGGCTTTAACGCGGCCAAGGAATTACAGGAGCGTATGCTCAAACAGTACGGCAACTAAAATTCACCAAAGGAGAAACCCATGCAAATCGTAGCAGACCTGCACACACATACCGTTGCAAGTACACATGCCTATTCTACTGTGGCTGAAATGGCACGCGGCGCCAAGACCCGCGGCCTGATTGCCATCGCGATTACCGACCATGGCCCGGATATGACAGACGCGCCGCACGAGTGGCATTTTTCCAATCTGGACATCCTGCCGCGCCAGATCGACGGTGTTACCGTGATTCGTGGCATTGAGTTTAACATCCGGCCGGGAGGGGTTTTGGATCAAATCAGTGAAAAAAGTCTGCGGCCAGTAGAATTTGCGCTCGCTTCATTCCATGAAAACTGTTTTGCGCCGTCGACCAAAGCCATGCACACCGAGGCGCTGGAGGCAGTGCTGCATGACCCGAGGGTCAATGCACTTGGGCATCCGGGCAACGCACACTATGATTTTGATCAGGAATACATCATTTCCCGCTGCAATGAATTCGGTAAACTGGTTGAAATCAACAGTAATTCGTTCGCGATCCGTCAGGGCAGCAAGGAGAATTGCACTGCCATTGCCCGGCTGTGCAAGCAATATGAAGTGCCGATCGTAGTCAACAGCGATTCCCATATTGAGAATCGCGTCGGCTATGTGGATAACGCGATGGCGATGTTGGAGGAAATCGGTTTTCCGGAGGAATTGATCGTCAACAGCAGCCGGGAGCGGCTGGATACATATTTCCGCAGCCGGGGGCTGCAACTATTTTGAATTAACGGAAGGGAAGGGGAATTTATGCGAATTGGTATTGATCTGGGAGGCACCTCGGTTAAGGCAGCGCTCTGTGAGGAGGACGGCACGCTGCTGGGCAAGCAGAGTACGCCAACCCGGACAGGGGATGCGCCCGGCCTGTGCGCCGACATGAAGCTGCTGGCGTTGGCGCTGTGCGGCGAGCGTGGCATTACGCCTGACCAGATTACTAGCATTGGCATTGGCGTGCCCGGTTCGTTCGACAAGGAAACCTGCACGCTCAAATTCGGCACTAACTTGGGTATGAACAACGTCTGCTTTGCAGATGCCTTCAAGCCGGAGTTTTCCTGCGCGGTGCAGCTGGACAACGATGCCAACTGCGCGGCGCTTGGCGAGGCGACGGCGGGTGCAGCACAGAATGCGCGCAATATGCTGATGGTCACGCTGGGTACTGGCGTGGGCGGCGGCATTATCATTGACGGCAAGCTGTACACCGGCTGCAACGGCATTGCCGGTGAAATGGGGCATATTGTCATCCAGCGTGACGGTGAGCCGTGCAACTGCGGTCGCAAGGGCTGCTTGGAGGCGTATGCTTCGGCTGCTGCTTTTGTCAAGTTCGCGGAGCGTGCGCTGGCCGCAGGGCGTGAGAGTATGCTCAGCAAGCACGCGGGGCATCTGGACGCGAAGATGATCTGCGACGCGGTGGATGCAGGCGATTTGCTTGCGCGAGAACTGTTTGACGAGTATTGTGAAAACCTGTCGAGCGGTCTTGCTACATTTATCAATATCTTCCAGCCGGAGAGCATTGTGCTGGGCGGCGGTCTTGCCGGTTACGGCGAAAAGCTGCTTGAGCCGGTGCGCCGTCTGACGACGCCGCAGACGTTCCGCAGTGAAAAGTGCAACACCGAAATTGTTTGCGCTTCGCTTGGCAACGATGCCGGTTTGATCGGCGCGGCGATGCTTTGATTAAAAACGGAATACATGGCCGGGGCATTTGTAATATTACAAATGCCCCGCTTTGCGGCATAAAGCATTGAAATTCGGGCGGTTTCGTGATAAAATACGTTGCAAATAGTTACCCCACTCCAAAGAATATGGAGGATTTCCCATGCACTGGAAACGAATTTTGGCGCTGTTATGCGCAATGATCTACATAACGGCTGTCGGCGCGGCAGCGGCAGAAACGCCGACTGAACAGTCCGGGCAAGTCGTGGAAATGCCACAGGATATGCCGGAAACGGACACCTCCGACGGGATGTTACTGGCCGACGAGGAAACGGACGCGGCATCCGTGATGACCGCGCCTACTGCGCGCGCTATGCGCGTGGTTGCGTCGACCCATAAGGTTCAGGTAAATGGCAAGGCGGTAAACCCACAGGCATATAATATTGATGGCTACAACTATTTCAAGCTGCGTGATGTGGCGTATATGCTCAATGGTACAAGCGCCTCGTTCAATGTAACGTGGGACAGTGCGCAGAATGCGGTCAACCTGTTGTCCGGACAACCCTATACCACCGTCGGCGGGGAAATGACGGTTGCATCCTCGACCTCGTTGCGTGTGCAGGCATCCACCGCAAAGGTATTGCTTGACGGCAAGGGCATTTCGATTAAGGGTTATAATATTAACGGCAACAACTATTATAAAATTGCGGATGTCTCATCTGCTATTGGCTTTACCGCGGCGTTTGAGAGCGCCACACAAACGGTACAGATCAAGACCGCTGCGGTGGTTTCACCGGAGGACCCGGAAATTGGCACGCAGCCTACGCCGAATCCTGAAACACCAGAGGATGAGCCATTTGTCACAGGTGTGTATCAGGTGAAGGTAGATACCACGCTGTCCATTCGTTCTGGTCCGGGCACAGGTTATGCAATGGTCGGCCAGTTGGCCAACGGCGCGCAGGTCATTGTAGATAGCATTTCCAACGGCTGGGCGCATATCCGTAATACAAACGGCTATTGTAGCGCAGACTATTTGGTGCGCGTGCGCGATTATGACAGTGGCTCGTCGTCCAATACGCCGGATGAACCGGATGAGCCGGATACACCGGATGAGCCGGATACACCGGATGAGGATGAGACAGAGGATACGCCTTTCGTACCGGGTGTGTATCAGGTCAAGGTGGATTCGACGCTGGCCGTGCGTGCGGGTCCGGCGACCAAATATGCAATCGTGGGCCGTCTGAAAAATGGCGACGAGGTCGTTGTGGATGAGTTGGACGATGGCTGGGCGCATTTGCTGGACACAAGCGTGGGAACTGGGCGCTATTGCAGCGCAGATTATCTGGTGCGTGTGCGCGACTATGATGAGGGCGAAGGCGAGCCGGAAGATCCGGTCCAGCCGCCGCGCACTTCGCATCTGGACGGTAAAATGACCGTGATTGTGGATGCAGGCCATGGCGGCAGCGATGTTGGCGCGCATAATGAAGATGAATCGCTGGATGAAAAGCATGTCAACCTGTATGTGGCGCAGTACCTGCAAGACTATCTGGAGCAGGAGGGCGTGCGCGTTATTATGGTGCGCGATACGCTTGAGGATGGTAGTTCTCTTTTGATGCGCGGCACGGTGATGGAGCAGTATGCGTCCTCGGTCGACCTGTTCTTCAGTATCCATCACAACGCTGCCAACACGACAGCGCGAGGCGCTGAGGTTCTGGCGCAGATTGCAGATAAGAACGGCGGGCCAACCAAGCTGTTGGGCGAAGCGTTGCTCGATGAATACAGTGCTCTCGGTGTGCCGATCCGTCAGGTGGTGTTCAAAGAGGGCACGAATGGAGATTATTATTATACCAATCGTGCCGCAGCGTCCCTGTGTATTCCGGCAGTGACCAGTGAATTCTGCTTTATTGACAACGTAGAGGATCAGAAGTTTATTGATAGCGAGGAGGATTGGCAGGCCGAGGCGCGCGCGCAGTGCAACGCCATCCTGTACTATTTCTCGCAGGTCGAATATTGATTGTATAAGAAAGGGTTATGACAGCATGACAGAACGGGCAGAGCAGGCGCAGCGCCTGCACGATCAGGGATATAATTGCGCACAGGCGGTGGTTTGCGCTTACTGTGATGCATTTGGTTTAGATGAGGAAACAGCTTATAAAATGGCCGAGGGCTTCGGCTTGGGCATGGGGCTGATGGAGGTATGCGGTGCGTTATCCGGCGCACTGATGTTGGCGGGCCTGCGTGGCAGCAAGGGACCAGAGTTCCCGGGGGCTACCAAAGGAGCAACCTATAAGACCACCAAGGCGTTGGCAGCGTCGTTTAGTGAAAAGAACGGTACTTATCTGTGCCGGGAGCTGAAAGGCGTGGCAGACGGCAAGGTACGCCGTTCGTGCTCCGGCTGTATCGAGGATGCCTGCCAATTGGTGGAGTCATTTTTGATGGAGTAATGAATTACCGCAGATGTCAAGGCATCTGCGGTAATTTTTTTATCTTTTGTTCGACAAAATTCGACATAACGTGAAAATGCAGGCGCGTAAAATGAGAGGGAAGGAGCTGAATACAATGGCCGCGGCAGTATAGGGGGGAAGGCCGGTATGCATGGGCATATGGCAGGCAGCATACGGTGGCGGCTAAAACGGCGCAGGTGCGCATAGGGGGTGTAAAAATTGGTTCGTTATCTGGTGACCCGGAATAAAACGGCGGATGGGGAGCGTTTTGGTATTGCCGTGCAGGACGGGCAGGATATGGTGGACAGCATTGATGATGTTGCATCCACTTTATCACAAACAACGGAGCTGGCGGTGTTTTTACAGGAAAACGGCGTTGCAGCGGTACATTTCCGGGACGTGCTGGAGGATTGGCTGGCCCGGTAAGTATACGGATTCATACAGATAAGCGCAGGGGGCGGGAACTTTGGGTTCCCGCCCCCTGCGCTTATCAAAAGTGAAATAATACGCCGCATATTGCGCCGATGAAAATGAACAAAATTGGGTGCACCTTGGGCAGCTTCCAAATTGCAATAGACAGCACTGCAAAAAAGGCGATTGCCGGCAGGTTGAACACGGAAGATAGGCTGTGCAAGCCGTCCCACAGCTCGGTGTGGAGCAGGGAAGCTGCAAACACTTCAAGCATGGCGCCGAAGATCAGACCGGCTGATGCAGGGCGCAAGCCATAAAATCCATCCTGCACCAGCTTGGAGTTACGAAAACGTGTCAAGGCCCGTGCAACGAAGATAATGACGATGACCGAGGGCAGCACGAGCGAAAATGTTGCCATCAATGCACCCGGGATGCCTGCCGCATGGAAGCCGGCATAGGTTGCTGTGTTAACACCGATCGGTCCCGGCGTGGACTCGGATACGGCAATCATATCCAACAGGTCACTTGGTGTGAACCACGGATAATGGAGCGAAATCTCCTTGAGGAAGGGCAGGGTAGCCAGCCCGCCGCCGATCGAAAACAGGCCGGTTTTGAAAAATTCCCAAAACAGCTGTAAAAAGATCATGTGCGTCGCCTCCGCAACAAGCCGAGCAGGATACCGGCTGCGCCAGCGGCAATGACCATCACGATAGGCGATATGCCGAAGAATGCGACAGCCACAAACGTGGCAAGCAGGATGATTGCGGTCGGCAGGTCAATAACGCTTTTCTTGGTCATTTTCCACACCGATTGTAGCACAAGCGCACATACCGCGATACGCACGCCGGAAAAAGCATCCTGCACGACAGGCATGTGCGCAAACTGCTGGATGAAAGCGGCAATAACCGTGATAATCACCAGCGAAGGGAATACTACGCCTGCCGTCGCACAGACCGCGCCGGGCAGGCCGTGGTGCTTATAGCCGATAAACGTAGCGGTGTTGACGGCAATCACGCCGGGCGTACATTGCCCGATGGCGTAATAGTCCATCAGTTCATCCTCAGTAGCCCAATTGCGTTTCTCCACGACCTCAAGCTGTAGGATAGGCAGCATGGCATAGCCGCCGCCAAAGGTGCATACACCGATGCGTGCGAATGTTAGGAACAGATCCAAAAGCGGGTTCAACGGTTTTCCGTCCTCTCTGTCGGAATAGGCGGCCTGATCGGCCGCAGGTTATTTTGCCGGGATGATTTCCGGCCAATAACCGTCCGGATCGGCGATAAAGTAGATACCCATTGCCGGGTTTTCAAAGCAGATGCAGTCCATTTGCTGGTGCAGGCGATGGGCTGCGTCGTAATCATCGACATGGAAAGCAAGGTGGAATTCGTTGTCGCCGAGATTGTAGGCGCGATCCCAGTCGCGCAGCCAAGTCAATTCAAGCAAGTGAGCGGATGCGCCGTCGCCCAGATAGACGATGATGAAGCTGCCGTCCGGCGCGTTGATGCGGCGGGTTTCCACCAGACCGAGCGCGTCGCGGTAAAACGCGAGGGACTTGTCTAAGTCGCGTACGTTAAAATTGTTATGTGCAAAGGTAAATTGCATTTTTTATACCTCCTTGTCATGGCGATAATAACTTTACCATGTCCGTCCGCCAAAAGCAATTGCTTCTTGGGGATTTTACCGATTATACTGCAAAAATATACGCTAATTGTTACTTTTGTATCCGCAGGCTGCGAATGCGTTCCGCCGCGAGCAGGATGCCTGCCTTGCCCGAGGCATAGGTAAGCCCGCCTTGCATGTAACATACATAGGGCTCGCGCATCGGTGCATCCGCCGATAGCTCAATGGATGCGCCCTGCACAAATGCGCCTGCCGCCATGATGACCGGGTCGTCATAGCCGGGCATCGCCCACGGCTCAGGCGTGACGAAAGAGTCCACCGGCGCACCGGCCTGAATCCCCTCACAAAAGCGGCGCAGCGGGTCGGGCGCACCGAAGGCGATGGTCTGGATGATGTCATACCGCAGTTCTTCCGCCTTAGGGCTGACCTCATAGCCCAGCTTTTCCATCACTTTGGCGCAGAAGATTGCGGTTTTGAGCGCCTGTGCGGTCGTATGCGGCGCCATGAACAGGCCTTGATACAGCAGGCGGTTCTGTCCCATTGTGCAGCCGCACTCGCCGCCAATGCCGGGTGCAGTCAGCTTGTAGGAGGCGTTTTCGACCAGATCGGCGCGGCCGGCGATATAGCCGCCCGTTGGGGCGAGGCCGCCGCCCGGATTTTTGATCAGCGAACCTGCGATCAGGTCTGCGCCGACCTGTGTCGGCTCGATCTCCTCGACAAACTCGCCATAGCAGTTGTCGACCATGATGGCAGCATGTGGGTTGACCGCGCGCACGGTCTGACAGATCTCGCCGATCTCAGCGCAGGACAACGTTTTGCGCACGGCATAGCCACGGCTGCGCTGGATGAAAACCAGCTTAACGGTATCGTCCTGCGCGGCCTGACGGATTGCAGGCAGGTCGGGCGCGCCGTCGACCAGATCGACCTGCTTGTAGCCAATGCCGTAGCTTTTCATGCTGCCGCAGTAGTCGCCCGTGATCGTATTCTGTAAAGTATCATACGCCGGGCCAGTTACGGACAGTACGGTGTCGCCCGCCTTGACCGCAGAAAACAGCGCGCACGACAGCGCGTGTGTGCCGTTGACAAAGCCGATGCGTACAAGCGCAGCGTCCGTGCCAAAGATATCCGCATAGATGCGGTCGAGCGTGTCGCGGCCGTGGTCGTCGTAGCCGTATCCGGTCGTGCCGGCAAACAGGTTGTCTGACACGCGGTTATCTGCGAAGGCGGCCAGCACTTTCTCTGTGTTCCGGTCGCAGATTTCCTCAATGCGCGCAAAGTACGGCATGATTTCGCGCTCGGCCTGTTGGCCGAGCGCGCGGATTTCATCTGAAATGGATAAGCTATTCCTCATTGTCTGATTTTTCTCCTAACAACTCCTGCCCATCCGGCAGGGTAAATAAGTCCTCGCTCGGTGTTTCGGTTTTCAGGCCGCTCACCGTTACTTCCCGCACAAGCGTTTCTCCATTATAGAACGAAGCGCTCTTGAGCAGACCGGTCGCTGCCGATACAAAATAGACGCAACGGTAGCCGCCTTGTTCATACTCAACCATAATGCACGGCTCGCCGTCGATATCCCTGCGGCCGGCGCTGGTCAGTTCGATCTCTTCGGCCAGTACATCCTCATAGGTGGGCAACATGGCGGCCGCGTCATCCGAAAAATCGCCCCATTGCCCCTTGTATGCAGTCGTGTCACCCGCGCTCCACGCATATGCCGTTTCACCATCGCGCAACAGTGTGCTTTGCAGCGTTCCGGTGTCATTGATCATGTCAGTGCGAACGAGCGCATCATATACATACCGACGGCAGCGCAGCGAGGACGAGCCGCCGTCGTAGTACAGCTTGTTTTCGATCGAGCAGCTATATGCATCAGGCCGCGTCAGCGATGCGATAATCTGCTGGGCATTATCCGTTCCGACCGTGACGTCTGCAACGCTTTGTATGGTCAACAGTTGGCTGTCCGGTGTAACGGTGGGCGCGTTCTCTGTGCCGTTTTGCAGCACGATACCGGTATCGCTTTGATGCAGAAGGCCGGAAGACAGCAGATAACTCAAGAACAGCAGCGCAACCAGTACAGCGGCACCGATCGCCGCAATCACCGGCGCGGAAGGATATTTGGACGGTTTCATGGTGCAAACGGTTCCGGGCCGTCTGCGCGCAGGCCGAAATGGTGTTCAATTGCCTGCAAGATACGCGTGGAGGTTTTGCCATCGCCATAGGGGTTGACGGCATGCGCCATCGCGTGATAAGCCGCTTCATCATCAAACAGCTCGCGCGCCAACCGCACGATATTTGCCTGCTCGACACCGGCAAGCTTGACCGTGCCGGCTTCAATCGCTTCGGGGCGTTCGGTTTCGCGGCGCAGCACCAATACCGGCTTGCCCAAGCTGGGCGCTTCCTCCTGTAAGCCGCCCGAATCGGTCATGATCAGGTAGCAGCGTGCCATCAGGTTGTGCATTTCATCCACCGAAAGCGGATGGATAAGGTGGATACGATCATTGCCGCCGAGGAATTTCTCCGCCGTCTCACGGACATATGGGCTTAGATGCACCGGATAGACAAAGTGTACATCCGGATAGGCCGCAGACAACTCGGCAATCGCGCGGCAGATGTTTTCCATCGGCTCGCCATAGTTCTCACGGCGGTGTGCAGTGACCAGCACCACGCGGTTGTGTTCGAAATCCAGCGTTTTCAATTGTTCGTCGCGGAATACATAATCCGGCTTGACCGTCATGTGGATCGCATCGACCACCGTATTGCCTACGATGCTAACGCCTTCCGTGATGCCTTCGCGCGCGAGGTTGTCGCGGTTGCGCGGGGTGGGCGCAAAATGCAGCGTTGCAATCTGTCCGGTCAGCTTGCGGTTCATTTCCTCCGGGAACGGGGAGTATTTGTCATAGGTGCGCAGGCCGGCTTCGACATGGCCGACCGGGATCTTATGGTAAAAAGCTGCCAGCGCGCCCGCGAACGTTGTCGACGTATCGCCGTGCACCAGCACAATATCGGGCTGTGCCTTCTCGAGCACTTCGTCCAAGCCGTGCAGGCTTTTTTCTGTGATCGTCGAGAGTGTCTGTCGCGGTTGCATGATGTTCAGGTCGTAATCCGCATGGATATTAAAAATCTCCATCACCTGATCGAGCATCTCGCGGTGCTGCGCGGTCACGCATACGATGGACTCGGTGTTTTCGTTCTGCTCGAGCGCATGCACCAGCGGTGCCATCTTGATCGCTTCCGGACGTGTGCCGAATACTGTCATTACTTTAATCTTGTCCATTGTCTTTTTTCTCCTCCTGTGCAGCGTCAGGCTGTGTGTCCACCGTGTCCTGTGTCTGGGAAGGCGCGTCTGCGCCGTCCGACTGCTCATCCCCGTTCGGGGGATCATGCCGGGTCCAGTGTTCTGCGCCGTAGATGATGCAGGCTCCGACTAAGATCACCGCCAGTACGGCCAGCAGCAGCACGATCGCCTTGACCTCGCCCGATGAGGTCAGCACGACTGCGGTCAGGCCGAGCGTGGCGCTGATGGCATACAGGATGGCGACCGCCTGCTTTTGGTTAAAGCCCATATCAATGAGCTTGTGGTGCACATGTCCGCGATCCGGGCTCATCGGGCTGCGCCCCTCCGCCACGCGGCGGATGATGGCGTTGGCCGTGTCGAAAATCGGTAGGCCAAGAATCAGGAACGGCACCGCAAACGAAATGACCGCATAAAATTTGAACAGGCCCATGATGGATACCGTCGCCAGCATATAACCGAGGAAGGTCGAACCGGTGTCGCCCATGAAGATTTTAGCAGGATTAAGGTTGTATGGCATAAAGCCGATACATGCTCCGGCAAGCGCCGCCATCGTTACCGCGATGGCCATGTTGCCGGTGAGCAGCGCCACCGCCAGCATGGTGATCGCCGCGATGGAAGAAACGCCGACCGCGAGGCCATCCAGCCCGTCGATCAGGTTGACCGCGTTGGTGATGCCCACGATCCAGAGGATTGTTACCGGGATTGCAAGGATACCAAGATGGAAATACGGCTCATCCGAAAACGGGTTCAGGCTGGTGAACAGACGGATTTGCAGGTCGCCTACACACACCGGGATGGCAGCCGCGATGATTTGTACGACAAATTTGAGTGTGGCGCCCAGTGCGAGCACATCGTCAAAAATACCGAGCGCCACAATGATCGTTGCACCCAGCAGCACGCACAGCATGGTCTGGTCCAGCTCGCCAAAGATCAGGATTGCGCACAGGAAGCCGCCAAAGATCGCCAGACCGCCCAGACGGGGGATAGGCTCCTTATGCATGCGGCGGTTATCCTTCGGCACGTCGATCGCGCCGACTTTGTGTGCAAAACGCTTGACCGGCGGCGTGAAAAAGAAGGACAGCACGCCGGCAACCGCAAATGCCGCCACAATCACACCGATTACGATATATTCAGGCATTGTTTTCTACCCCTTAACAAGCACGTTTCAGCGCTTGACAAAGCCGACTTTCCGATAGACCTTGTCCAGCGTTTTGCGCGCCAGATAGGCTGCCTTCTGCGCGCCCTCAGTATATACCTGCTCAAGATAATCCTTGTTGCGCAGCAGGTCTTCGGTCTTTTCACGGATCGGGCGCAGCAGCTCGATCACCGCCTCGCCGACCGCAGGCTTGAACTCGCCGTAGCCCTTGCCGGCAAACGCCGCCTCGACAGCCTCAATCGACTGGCCGGTTGCAACCGCATAAATCTGTATCAGGTTGGATACGCCGGGCTTGGCCGCCGGGTCCATGACGATACGGGAATCTGAATCGGTGACCGCGCGCTTGAATTTGCGCATGATATCCTCCGGCTTATCCATGAGCAGGATATAGCCGTTCGGGTTTTCATCCGACTTGCTCATTTTCTTTTCCGGGTCGGACAGGCTCATGATCTTGGCGCCCTCGCCAGCCTTGGGGTAGCGACCCTCCGGGATGGTAAACGTGCCCGGGAATACGCCGTTGAAGCGGTTGGCGATGTCGCGGCAGATTTCGATATGCTGGCTCTGGTCGACGCCGACCGGCACCAGATTGGCTTGGTAGAGCAGGATGTCTGCGGCCATCAGCACCGGATAGGTGAATAGGCCGACGTTGATGTTGTCCGAATGTTTGGCCGATTTATCCTTGAATTGGGTCATACGAGAGGCCTCGCCGAACATGGTAAAGCAGTTGAGCACCCATGCCAGTTCGGCATGCGCAGGCACATGGCTCTGGATAAACAAAATGCTTTTTTCCGGGTCGAGCCCGCAGGCGATATACTGCGCCAACACCTCAAGTGTTGCGCGGCGCAGCGCGGCGGGGTCCTGTCGCACAGTGATGGCGTGCATGTCGACCACGCAATAAATGCAGTTATAATCCTGCTGCAGCAGCGGGAAATTCCGGATCGCGCCAAGGTAGTTGCCCAGCGTCAGCTTGCCTGAGGGCTGTACGCCGGAGAAAATCGTTTGCTTCTGGTTCTCGCTCATATCGTTATGACTTCCCTTACAAATTAGATGACGGGAGCTGCGCAAAAAGCCGGCAATTCCCATACTTATTTGTAATCATACCATATTTCGCACATGGTTGCAACGCATTTTCTCACATATGGCCCGTTACAAATACGGTTGCCAAATATACGCTTTCATGGTAAAATACCTTAGTTAAGGTAATACCGTCGCATCAGGCTTGTTATGCGTTCTGGAAATTTACCGTTTGAGGCATGTCACATTTTCTTATAAAGTAGGTATTCGAGGGATGTAAGAAGTAGTGTGGCAGGGAGCGTAAGCGGATTTTGGGAGCCATTCCTTGCGGGATGTGCCGGTAATGCTTTAAGGTTTCAGAGGTTTGTTTTATGACGATTTTAGGTATAGATCCCGGCTACGGCACAATTGGCTACGGTGTGGTGCGGTTTGACAATCAGAAGTTCACACCGGTGCAGTATGGTGCGGCCACAACCAAGCCGGGCATGCCCATGCACCTGCGTCTGTGTGAGCTTTATGAGGATATCAGCACGTTGGTTGATACCTTTCACCCGGACGAAGTGGCGGTCGAAGAGTTGTTTTTTTCCAAAAATATTACGACCGGCATTCAGGTCGCGCAGGCGAGGGGAGTTATCCTGCTCGCACTGGCGCAAAAGGGGTTGAATCCGGTTTCTTACACGCCCAATCAGGTGAAAATGGCGGTGGTGGGCTACGGCAACGCGGAAAAAAGGCAGATGATGGAGATGACCAAAAGCATCCTGCATCTGACCAAGCTGCCGCGGCCGGACGACGCGGCAGACGCTTTGGCGCTTGCCATTTGCCACGGACATTCCAGACAGGTAATGCGATATGAGGGGCTTTTATAAGTATGTTTTATTATCTTGACGGCACGGTAACGGTGCTGGAACAGGGGCTTGCAGTGATCGACTGCGGCGGCGTGGGCTATGCGTGCCATGCTTCGCAAAACACGGTCGGCAAGCTGAAGATGGGCGCGCGGGCGCGCCTGCTCACGCACCTGAATGTGCGGGAGGAAATTTTTGAACTCTACGGCTTTATCGATGAGGAAGAACTGAGCTGCTTTAAGATGATGATCGGCGTGTCCGGCGTGGGGCCAAAGGCCGCGCTGTCCATCCTGTCGGTCGCGCCGCCCGACCGGTTGGCGCTTGCTATCATTACGGGCGACGAAAAGCTGCTCATGCAGGCGCCGGGCATCGGCAAAAAGATTGCCCAGCGTATTGTGTTGGAGCTGCGCGATAAGATGAGTAAGGAGCAGCTGGAAACAGCGGCTTCGTCGGCGCCGGTTGCGGCGGCAGCGGTTGCGCCGGGCGGTGTTAACCACACGCAGGAGGCTGTCGCGGCGCTGATGGTGCTCGGGTATAGTCAGGCCGAAGCGCTGCATGCGATGGAAGGGCTGGATACCGCGCAGATGGCGGCCGAGGATATCATCCGCCAGTGCCTGAAGAAGTTGGTCAGACAGTAAGGGAGTGTCCTGTTGAGTATCGAATTTTCCGGTGGGATGGCGGACGACGAGCGTATCATCTCGACGCGTCAGCTCTCCGAGGATGAGACGGAAAACTCGCTGCGGCCGAAAACAATGGCGGATTATGTCGGTCAGGCCAAGGCGAAAGAAAATTTAAGCGTTTACATTGAAGCGGCCAAGATGCGCGGTGAATCGCTCGACCACACCTTGCTATATGGCCCGCCGGGGCTGGGCAAAACGACGCTCGCCGGTATCATTGCAGCTGAGATGGGCGTCAATATCCGCGTCACGAGCGGCCCCGCGATCGAAAAAGCGGGAGATTTGGCGGCTTTATTGACAAACCTTTCAGAAAATGATATTTTGTTTATCGACGAGATCCATCGGCTCGACCGCGCGGTCGAGGAGATCCTGTATCCCGCGATGGAGGATTATGCGCTCGATATCATCATAGGCAAGGGGCCGTCGGCGCGGTCGATCCGTATCGACCTGCCGCGCTTTACGCTGATCGGCGCAACAACGCGCGCCGGACAGATGACCAGTCCGCTGCGCGACCGTTTCGGCGTTATGTTGCGGCTCGAGCTGTATTCACCCGAGGAGCTTTGCCAGATCGTGGAGCGATCGGCCGGTATCCTCAACGTGCCGTGCGAACACGAGGGCGCGTTTGAGATCGCACGCCGCAGCCGCGGCACACCGCGTATTGCCAACCGCCTGTTGCGCCGTGTGCGCGATTTTGCGCAGGTGCGCGGCACGGGTACAATTGATAAGAAAAGCGCCGATATGGCGCTGCAAGCGCTCGAAATCGACGAGCTTGGGCTGGACAATGTCGACCGTCGCATGCTGAAAAGCATTATGCTTAACTACGGGGGCGGCCCGGTCGGACTGGATACGCTTGCCGCCACGATCGGCGAGGAATCAATCACTTTAGAAGATGTTTATGAGCCGTATCTGATGCAGATCGGCTTTCTCAGCCGCACCCCACGCGGGCGCTGCGTGACGGTGCAGGCTTACCGGCATATGCAGATGGAACCGGCGGACGGACAGCAGATGCTGTGATCCCGCTACTGAATACTAAGAAAGTCAGGTGTTTTATTTGGGTAGATATTTCGGAACGGACGGCGTCCGCGGCGTGGCCAATCTGGAACTGGATGCGCTGCTTGCTTTCAAGATCGGCGCGGCGGCGGCCTATGCGCTGACGCAGGAGGCAAACCACCACGGCAAGGCAAAGCTGCTGATCGGCAAGGATACCCGCATTTCCTCGGATATGTTGGAAAATGCGCTGGTCGCAGGTATTTGTTCGGTCGGCGCAGATGTCGAACTGCTCGGCGTAATCCCGACGCCGGCAGTCGCGTTCCTGACCATCAAGCACAAAGCGGATGCGGGCATCGTGATCTCGGCCAGCCATAACTCGTTTGAGTACAACGGCATTAAGATCTTCGCGGGCAACGGTTACAAGCTGCCTGACGAGACCGAGGCTAAGATCGAGGATCTGATCGACGATTTTGAGTCCATTCCAAAGGTGACGCACGAAAAGCTGGGCCGCGTGATCCAGAGTGCGATCGACCCGGTAGTGGAGTACACCGACCATCTAGCCGAGACCATCAAGGGCGACCTGTCCGGCCTGCGCGTCGCAGTCGACTGTGCCAACGGTGCATCCTCGACCACGGTCGAGCGCCTGATGCGTCTGGTTGAGTGCAAGGCCCAGATTCGTTTTTATGAGCCGGATGGCATCAATATCAACGATAACTGCGGCTCGACCCATTTGGAACAGCTCAAAAAGCGCGTTAAGGAGGGCGATTTTGACCTTGGTGTCGCGTTTGACGGTGATGCCGACCGTTGCCTGATTGTCGATGAGACGGGCGAGGAGCTGGACGGCGACCGTATTATGGCGGTGTGCGCGGCGCATATGAAGAAAGAAGGCAAGTTGCGCGGCGGTGCGTTTGTGGCGACGGTGCTGTCCAATATGGGCCTGCATGCCTATGCCGAAAAGAACAACATGCGCATCGAGTGTTCGAATGTCGGCGACCGCTATGTGCTCGAGATGATGCTGCAAAAAGGCTACATTTTGGGCGGCGAGCAGTCCGGCCATGTCATTTTCCTTGAGTATGCTTCGACCGGCGACGGTGAGCTGACCGCGCTGCAGTTTATGTCCATCCTGAAGGAGAGCGGCAAAAAGTGTTCGGAAATCGCCGCAGAGGTTGTTCCGTGGCCGCAGCTGATGATCAATGTCAAGGTGCCGAACGACAAGAAGGCGACGTTGCAGGAGCTGCCCGAGGTCAAGGCGGCCATCGACGAAGCAACGGCGGAGCTCGGCGGAAACGGACGTATTTTGGTGCGTCCCTCCGGCACGGAGGCGCTGGTGCGCGTTATGGTAGAAGGCAAGGACAGCGAGCAGGTCGATACTTTGGCAAAAAGGGTTGCCAAAGTCATCGAGTCTGTCGTATAATAGGAAAGAGCCAACAGAGGTGGATGTGGTTTTCGCATCCACCTTGTTTTGTTTAAAAGGAGGTGGGAGCACATGACGACAATTGAATAGCAGTCAAAGCGCCAGAACTGCGGTGCAGCCGGTATCGCAGTTGACGAGGGAAGGGTTAATCGAGTTTTTTCGGCGGGTGCCCTTCGGCCACAAGTGGGTTGGTCGTGAGCAGGCTGTTAAAACGCGCGGGCGACCGCGCGGACAGAGCAGCGCTGCATAACGCACTATTTTTATACCCTTTTTTAAAAATACATCATTTTCTTTGGAGGAATCTATCTGATATGTGTGGAATCGTTGGTTTCACGGGGCGCGAGAATGCGCTGCCGATTTTGATAAAAGGTCTGTACAGTCTGGAATACCGCGGCTATGACTCCGCGGGCATTGCAGCGTTCACGAAGGACGGTCTGCGCGTAGTCAAGACGCGTGGCCGTATTGCAAACCTTGAGGAAAAAATTCGCGAGGAGGGCGAGCTGTCCTGCACCTGCGGCATCGGACATACCCGTTGGGCGACGCATGGTGAGCCGTCCGACCGCAACTCCCACCCGCATCTGGGTGGGCGCGACGGCAAGGGCAAGGTTGCGGTCGTACATAACGGCATCATTGAAAACTATAAGGAGCTGCGCGAGCGTCTGGAAGCGCACGGCTACACCTTCCAGTCCGAAACCGATACCGAGACGGTTGCGCATCTGGTGGACTATCTGCACACCGGCAAGCAGGAGGATTTGGCCAAGACTGTGCTGGCCGCAACCCAGCGCATTCGCGGTTCGTATGCATTGGGCGTGGTGTCGATGGACAATCCGGAGGAGATTGTTGCGGCAAGACGCGATAACCCGCTGATCATTGGCGTGGGCGAAGGCGAAAATATGATTGCGTCCGATATCACCGCGATTATCGGCCGTACCAAGAAGTACATCATCCTTGATGACAACGAGGTTGCCATCGTCCGGCCTGACAGCGTCATTGTGATGAATGAGTTCGGTGACAAGGTTGACAAACCGGTGCAGACGGTGAACTGGGATTTATCCGCGGCGGAAAAGGGCGGCTACCAGCACTTTATGCTCAAGGAAATCATGGAGCAGCCCAAGGCGGTGGGCGATACCGTCAAGCCGCGCATCCAGAACAATGCGGTCGTATTTGAGGATAACGGCCTGACCGATGAGCGTCTGCGCGATATTGAGAATATCCATATCGTCGGCTGCGGCTCGGCGCTGCACGCGGGTATGGTAGGCAAGCGCGTGATCGAGGCTATGTGCCGCATCCGCTGCACAGCCGAGGTAGCGTCCGAATTTCGCTATGAGAACCCGATCATTGGCAAAAAGGATCTTTGCATTGTCATCAGCCAGTCGGGCGAAACGGCCGATACTTTGGCAGCTATGCGCCTGGCAAAGCAGGCGGGCGCGTTCACCATTGCAATTGTCAATGTGGTTTCGTCAACCATCGCGCGCGAGGCGGACGGCGTGCTGTATACTTGGGCGGGGCCTGAGATTGCAGTCGCTACGACCAAGGCATATTCCGCGCAGCTGTCTGCGTTGTACCTGATTGCAGTCAAGATTGCACGCACGCGCGGCTTGATTTCGCTCGGCGACGAGCGTGCATTGTGTGCTGAGTTACAGCGTCTGCCGGATTGCATCGCTAAGACGCTGGAAACGCAGCAGGATATGCAGCGCATTGCGACGCTGTACGCTAACCGGCCGAGCGTGTTCTTCCTCGGCCGTGGATTGGACTACGCTGCGGCGCTCGAGGCCTCGCTCAAGCTCAAGGAGATTTCGTATATCCATTCTGAGGCATACGCTGCGGGTGAACTCAAGCACGGTACGATCTCACTGATCGAGGAGGGGACGCTGGTGGTCGCGCTGGCGACGCAGCCGGCACTGTTTGAAAAGACGGTGTCCAACATCCGGGAGGTCGTTTCGCGCGGTGCGTCGGTCGTGCTGGTCACGACGGATGATTTTACCGGCGACGAGTCGGTTTGCCAGCATATCATCCGCCTGCCCAAGTGCCTGTATGAATTTTCCGCTTCGCTCTCGATTATTCCGATGCAGCTGCTGGCATACTATGTAGCGGTTGAGCGCAATTGCGACGTAGATAAGCCGCGTAATCTTGCGAAATCAGTAACAGTTGAATAATTGGGCGGGCGTTGTTCAATCATCACAAAAAGTTTTTTGAAATTTCAATCAAAATCGTGTTTTTCACAAAAATTTCTTGACATTTCCAATTCAATCGCATATAATGAGTTTTGACATGAGAACTGGTAACGAAATGGAATTTTCTGCGCCGTTGTCAGATGAGGCGCTGTGCCGTTTGGCGCAGCAAGGCAAAGGCACGGCGGCGGAGGATCTGGTCAAACGGTATACCCGTCTGGTGAAAACCTGCGCGCGTCCCTATTTCTTAGTAGGGGCGGATGCGGAGGACTTGATTCAGGAGGGCATGCTTGGCCTGATGAAGGCGATTCGTGAATTTGACGAAGCGAAAGGCGCACCCTTTGGTGCGTTTGCGCGGCTGTGTGTGATGCGCAATATTTTTTCCGCAGTGCGCACGGCGGCGTCGCTGAAGCACGATCCGCTCAACCGTTCTGTGTCTATCGATCGACCTCTGTTTGAAGACCTTGCGGAATCGCACAACCGGGTTACGGCACCGATGGGTGATCCTGAATCGCTGGTGATTGGCAATGAAGAGCGGGAAGAGCTGATCCGTCGGCTATACGCCCTTTTGTCTGAATTTGAGGCGAAGGTTTTGACGTTGTTTCTCGACGGGCTTTCCTATGAAGAAATGTCGGAAACGCTGCATAAGCCGGTCAAATCTGTGGATAATGCCATTCAGCGCATCAAGCGGAAATCGGCAGCTATCAAACCCCAATAGGCGTTGACAGGCAGGGACCTGTGCGCAATATAATTTCAGTTTCCCGAGGGAACGGTATCAAAGAGAGGTAAAAACCATGTACGAAGACAAGACTTTAGTATGCAAGGAATGCGGTCAGGAATTTGTGTTCACCGCTGGCGAGCAGGAATTCTACGCAGAGCGCGGCTTCCAGAATGAGCCCCAGCGCTGCAAGGCCTGCCGTGATGCGCGCAAGAACGCAGCGCGCGGTCCGCGTGAGTACTTCACCGCTACCTGTGCTGCTTGCGGCGGCGAGGCGCGGGTTCCGTTCGAGCCCAAGTCCGACCGTCCGGTATATTGCAGCGAATGCTTCGCCAAGATGCGCGAGCAGGGCTGAATCAGGGAATGAAAAGGCATCCGGTTGCTGGCCGGATGCCTTTTTGCCGTCATAGGCGGAATTGGTAGCATTCTGTGATTTTTTTGGATTGCTAATTGAAATGCATGCGGTTTTGCGGTATACTGTTAACAAATAAAAATAGATGGAGGTCCAACATGGCTGCGATTACGAAAAAAACCACGATTGGCGAGGTTCTCAACCGCAATCTGGATACGGCAAAGTTCTTTATGGAAATCGGCATGCATTGCCTTGGCTGCCCCGCTTCGCAGGGCGAGAGCATTGAGGAGGCCTGCATGGTACACGGCACCAATGCGGATGAACTGGTTGCCAAACTCAACGCATTTCTGGGCGAGTAAGGGCAAAACCGGGGCCGGCACATGCCGGCTCTGTTTTTTTGGGTGAACTATGGAAAGTATGGTATTGACACCGCGGCTGGCCTGTCTGGCCGCGCTGGTGCCGCAGGGGGCAAGGTTGGCCGACATCGGCACCGATCACGGCAAGCTGCCGATCTCCCTGCTGCTCGCGGGGCGGATCGTCGGGGCAATCGGTTCGGATATTGGCGAAGGCCCGCTTGCGCACGCGGCGCGTAATGCACGCGAGCACGGCGTATCGTTGTCGCTGCGGCTCGCGCCCGGACTGGACGCGGTGCGTCCGGACGAGTGTGACACGATCAGTATTGCCGGTATGGGTGGGCAGACGATTGCGGACATTCTTGCGGCTGCACCGTGGTGTGCCGCCGGGCAACATCTGCTGTTGCTCCAGCCGATGACAATGGTGTACGAACTGCGGCAGTGGCTTTGGCAAAATGGTTATACGATCGAGCGCGAAACGTTGTGCCGTGAGGATCGGCGGCAGTATGTTGTGTTGTCTGCACGCGGCGGCGTAGAAAAAAGGGACGTGCCTCTGTGGCAATGTGCGTTTTCGCCCGCGTTGCTGCGTGCCGATGGCGCGGCGGGTTATCTGCAATGGCTGCTGAAACGCGAAACCCGCGCACTGGCCGGCATGGAACAGTCAAGCACAGTCGACGCGGCGCGGCTGGATGCGCAGCGCAAGCTGGTAAGTGAGATCAATCAGGCATGGGAGGGATTGCAAGCATGACCGTACAGGAAATTTTGAGGTTTTTAGAGGGTTTTGCGCCGGTGGAGCTGGCTGAGCATTGGGATAATGTCGGGCTGCTTTGCGGCGACCGGCAACAGCCGGTGTCGGCAGTGCTGTGCGCGCTGGACGTAACCGAGCAGGTTGTAGAGGAAGCAGCCGCGCGCGGCGCGGAATTGGTGGTGGCGCACCATCCGGTGATTTTTACTTCGGTCAGCCGCGTTACAACCGATGACACAACCGGCCGTGTGCTGCGTGCGGCCATCAAGCATGACATTGCGCTCATCTGCATGCACACCAACGCGGACAGCACTTGGGGCGGTGTCAATGATGCGCTTGCATCCGCATTGTTTTTAACCAATGTGGTCAACATGGAAGCAGGGGACAACCACATGCTTGGCCGTGTGGGTGATCTGCCGCGGGAGATGCAGCCGCGGGAATTTGCGGGCTATGTCAAGGAATGTCTGCGCGCGGGCGGCGCGCGCTTTTGTGACGGCGGCAAGCCGGTGCGCCGTGTAGCGGTCGGCGGCGGCGCATGCGGCAAAATGATGGACGACGCAAAAGCCAAAGGGGCGGATGCGTTTGTCATCGGGGATTGCAGTTACGACCTGATGCAGCGGGCGCAATCCATCGGGCTGACTTTGGTCGATGCCGGTCACTTCCCGACGGAGAACCCGATTGCCGCCGTGTTCGCGGAACAGATCGGCGGCGCGTTTCCGCAGCTGCGCACCATGGTGTCTGAGCTGCACGCCGACTGCATCCAATATGTATAAGGAAGGTTCACTATGCCATTGGACGCCATCTGCCTTGGGGCAGTGACAAACGAATTGAATCAGGCGCTTGCGGGCTGCCGCGTGGAAAAGGTCTATCAGCCTGACCGTGATGAGATTGTGTTGCAAACGCGGGGGCAGGGCGGCGCCAAACGCCTGCTGCTGTCGATTGCGGCAGGTGCGGCGCGCGTGCATTTCATTGATGCCGCACGAGAAAACCCGGCTGCGCCGTCGATGTTCTGCATGCTGCTGCGCAAGCATGTGCAGGGTGCGAAGATTGGAGCGATCACCCAGCCCGCTGTTGAGCGTATGCTGGTGATCGAGTTGGATACGACTGATGAAATGGGCGTACCCTGCCAAAAGAAGCTGATCTGCGAGTTAATGGGCAAGCACTCGAATGTCATCCTGTGCGACGGTGATGGGCGTATCTTAGATGCGTTGCGTCGCGTGGACGGCGATCTGTCGGGCAAGCGGCAAGTGCTGCCCGGCCTGTTCTACCGCATGCCGCCTGCGCAGGATAAGCATGATCCCTATGCGCTGTCTGGTGCGGGACTGGCCGCCGCCGTGCGGCAGGCGGATGGCGAGCAGCCGCTCGACCGTTTTTTGCTCAGCCAATTGTTGGGCTTTTCGCCGCTGCTGTGCCGGGAACTGAGCTACCGCGCAACCGGTGACGCAGCTGCGCGCATCGGCGCGCTGACTGATGCACAGTGCGAGCAACTCGGTCAGGTATTCGACGATTTGATGGACTTCCTGCGCGAAGGCCGTGCGCGGCCTTTTCTGCTGTCCAAGGCGGAGGACGGCGCGGTATTTGACTTTACGTTCCTGCCGGTGACGCAGTATGAGGGCGTGATGGCCGTACAGCAGGCGGACAGCTTTTCTGCGCTGCTTGCCGCCTTTTATGAGAAAAAGGGCAGGGCGGAGCGCATGGCGCGCCGCTCGTCCGACCTGCATAAGACAGTCGTCAACGCGCGCGACCGTCTGGCGCGCAAGCTGGCCGCGCAGCAGAAGGAACTGGACGAAACACAGAACCGTGAGCAGTACAAGCGGCTGGGCGATCTGATCACGGCGAACCTCTATCAGCTGGAAAAGGGCATGAATAAGGCAACCGTTATTGATTATTACGACGAGGGCTGCCCGGAAGTGGAGATCACACTCGATGTACGGCTGACACCGCAGCAAAATGCGCAGAAGTATTTTAAGATGTATAACAAGGCCAAGACGGCAGAGACTGTACTGACCGAACAGATCGGGCGCGGTCGGGCTGACCTTGAGTATCTGGAAAGCGTGCTGGCTGCGCTGGGTGAGGCGGAAACCGAACGCGACCTTGCCCAGCTGCGCGAAGAACTGACGCAGACAGGCGTGCTGTCGAACAAGCAGACGCGAAACAAAAAGTTGCGCGCCAAACCTGTGCAGGCAAAGCCCTTCCATTACCGCACCAGCGACGGTTTTGAGGTGTTTGCAGGTAAGAACAACCTGCAAAACGATTTGCTCACGCTGAAAACTGCGTTCAAGAGCGATATTTGGTTCCATACACAGAAGATCCACGGGTCGCATGTCATTCTGGTGACCGATGGTCGCGAGCCGACCGATCAGGCAATGACCGAAGCGGCTATGATCGCGGCGTACCATTCCAAGGCGCGGCAATCCTCGCGCGTGCCGGTAGACTATACTCCGGCGCGGCAGGTAAAAAAGCCTGCCGGCGCCAAGCCGGGTATGGTGATCTATTATGTTTACCAGACGGCCTATGTCACACCGGACGAGGCGGCGGTAGAAGCGCTGCGGGTGGAGTAAGGCTGTCCGCATGCTCCGGGACGGACGGCAGATGATAACTGTGCGCACCATGGGGACAGAACACGCGTACCTACTGCTATGCAAACGGGTGCGCGTGTTTTTTTATGGGAAATGAACTTTACTTTACGGCGACAAGATGGTAGAATGAGGTCATAACGCGGCAGGCATGGCCGCAAAATAAAAGGAGGCATTGCAATGAAGGGAAAATGCAAAATGATTCTGGCAGCGGTTCTGCTGGCAGCCGGCCTGCTGGTTACTGCGGGTGCATCCAGCTACGACCACTGTGCAGATCAGCTCAAGGTTCTCGGCCTGTTCCAGGGTACCGAGCAGGGCTATGAGCTGGACCGCGCGCCGACGCGTGCCGAGGCGGCGACCATGTTGGTCCGCTTGCTGGGCAAGGAAGAGGCAGCAAAGGAATTGGAATACACCGCACCGTTTACAGATCTGGAAGGCTGGGAGCAGCCGTATGTGCAGTATCTGTATGAAAATGGCCTGACGACGGGCGCGTCTGCGACGACGTTTGAGCCGCTCGAGGCTTGCTCGGCGCAGATGTACACCACTTTCCTGCTTCGTGCGCTGGGCTACAGCGACAAGGATGGCGCGGACTTTACCTATGCGGATGCGATTTCGTTTGGCGAGTCGGTCGGCCTTGTGGACTATGCCAACTGCGACACGGAGAACTTTTTGCGCGACCATGTGGCAGCGATGAGCCTGACGGCGCTCAACACGCCGGTTAAGGATTCGGACGACACTGTGCTGCTGGAAAAGCTGGTAGCGGATGGTGCGGTAGACGAGGCGGCAGCCGAGGATATGCTGACGCTGTTCGACCGTTTTGACAGCTATGTGGCGGCATCCGAGCAGATGAGCGGCGCAACCAAGAGCGATCTGTCTGCAAATGTGTCGGCAACCGCGTCGTTGGACGGCGTGAAGGTTCTGGACATGACCATGCCGATGCAGATCAAGTCGGACATGAACATGGAAAACATGGATCAGTCCACGATGGCGATGACCGGCGATATCCATGTGGAACTGAGCGAGGCTCTGGTTGGTGAAGATGCAGAGAACACGCTCGATCAGAAGGTTGCTTTCTACTACACCGATGGCGTGTACTATATGGACATGGGCGGCCAGAAGGTCAAGATGGATATGTCGTTTGATGATGCAGTGAGCCAGATCGGCGACCTGTCCGCCATGCAGCAGACCGAGCCGCTTTGCCTGATTGAATCCATCGAGCAGACCGGCGATGCGATGACGGTTACCTACTCGTCTTCCGGCATGAACGCACTGATCGGTTCTGTCATGCAGAGCATGGGTATGGACACCGCAGCGGTTGATATCAAGATGGATCAGGTAGAAACGCAGGTTACGGTAGAGGACGGCGCAATCAAGGCCATGGATCTCGATATGCAGATGTCCGTAACGGCGGAAGGCCAGACCATCACCTTGGCGATGACGATGGACTGCACGATCAACGGTCTGGGCGACGATGTAACGATCACCCTGCCGGACGATCTGGACACCTATGAGGATCTGCTGGGCGGCGCGGACGCTCCGGCAGCCTGATGATGAATTACGAAAAGTCATAGGGTAATCAAAACCCGCCCCTTTATCGGGGCGGGTTTTGTTATGCTCGTTATGCGGCGTTTGTGTTACGCAGCGGGATCTTCGGCTGCGTCCGGTTCGGTGATGGTATCCGTCTCTGTGGGCTGCTCCGGTTCCGTGGTTTCATCCGGTTCGACCGTATCTTCCACTGTGCTGGGGGAGACGATTTCTACATCCGCTGTCAAAACAAGTTGCTCGACACCTGTGCTGTCCGCTTGGCCAACGATGAATGACAGGGTATGCGCGCCGGGTGCGGCGTGCTCCGGGATTTTCAGGGTATAGGAACTGCTGGCCGCGTCGTTTAGAATCGTGAAAGCGTTGTTGGTATAGTTTGTAATCGGCTCGCCGTCCCAATACCAGCCGGCGGGCAGCTGCACGCGGGCAATTTCGTTTGCACCTCCGATATCCGCTGTGACGGTTAGCGTCTTACCGGGGTAGACCGCCGCACTTTGGATATTGAGCGAGCCGGTATAGGAGACTGGGCGTTGCTCGATGGCAACGGTGGTTTCCGCGCGTTTTTCCGTGCCATCCGGCATGGTCAATACAAATGCGACGGATAGGGTGCTGCCGGTCAGCTCACGCAGCGTATAGTTGAGCGTGCTGGTCCTGCCTGCGCTGACGGAAAAACTGCTGTTGCCGTAGCCTTCGACCGGCTGCCCATCGACGTACCACTGGGCTTTGGCTGCATACGGTGTGGATACGCCGTTCATCTGCACGGTGAACGCAGCGGACTCGTATGGCCGCACACTGGCAGGCTGGGACGTAATGGTGGCGGTGGTAGAAGCGCGCGAGGCATTGCGCAGCTCAATCTGCTGGAAACCATAGTCGAGCAGTTGGCGTGAATCGGCAAAGCGCTGTGCGTCGCTGGTGGATTTCATCACGACGGCGATCACACGGCGGCCGTTTCGCACGGCAGTGGTGGTCACACAGTAGCCGGCTTCGGCAATCGTGCCGGTCTTGAAACCATCCAGCCCCTCGTAGGGTGCCATGGTATTGAGCATGTGGTTGGTGTTGTTGTAATAACTGCCGTTGAAGCTGACCCCGCTCTTGCTGGTGATGCGCAGGATGTCGGGATAGGTGTCGATGAAGATCTTGGTCAGCTTGGCCTGTGAGCGCGCGGTGATGTAGTTAGGCTGTGCACCGTGGCAGTTATAATAGGTTGCATTCAGCCCGAGCGACTTGGCGGTTTCGTTCATACGCTTCACAAAAGCGCTTTCGCTGCCGCTGATATGTTCAGCCATTGCAATACACGATGCGCTGGCCGACGGGATCATAATCAGGTGCAGCAGCGTATCGACCGTGTAGGTTGTGCCTTCGGTCAGCGGTACGGCCATCGGATAGTTCGAGTCACGCGACTTGACTGCCACGTTGTGGCTGATCTTAATCGGCGTATCCAGTGTGATCGTACCCTTTTCCAACTCTTGATAGATAATATACGCGGTGAGCACCTTGGTCATGCTCGCCGGCACGCGTGCGGTGTCGCCGTAGTAGGAGTAGAGCTCCTCGCCGGTATCGCCGTCCATGACGAATACGCTGGCCGCTTCGAAGTTAAGCGCGCCTGCGCAGGGCACCGCTATGCCGACACACAGGGCAACGGACAGGACGATGGCCAAAAACTTTTTGTACATGCAAATACCCCCTTTGAATTCCGGCGGCGTGCGGATGGCATGACATCTACACACCGCCATGAATCTATTTTAGCAGAATTGCCCTATAAATGGAAGTGATAAGCAGAAGAAACAGACATTTCCTACAAAGGGTTGGAGGAAGAAAGCGATATGTTGCGAATAAACTGTAAAAAAATAGCGTGAATGCTTGACTTTGCCGCAGATTGATGGTTAGATAGAAGCGAATTGATCATAAACGAGGGCTTTGCATTGAACTTGAATCGAGATACCATCAAAAAACTGTTGGGGCTGATTGCGTTTGCAATCCTGCTCTATGTCGGTTTGCAGAATACCAAAATGGTTTCGGCCGCGCTGCGCTATGTGGCCGGGCTGATTGCACCGTTCCTGATCGGCGGCTGCATTGCGTTTATCTTAAATGTGCCCATGCGCTTTTTTGAAACCAAGGTGTTTGCGGCAATCAAACCGGTACCCATCAAGGGTGTGGGAAAACTGCGCCGTATCCTCAGCCTGTTGCTGACGCTTACCGTTGTGTTGGGTGTGATCGTGTTCGTGGTGTTCATGGTCGCGCCGGAACTGTACCAGTCGTTTGCGGCAATTGGGCGCGAGATGACGCAGTTTACCAACCGTGTGCCGCAGATGCTGGCGGAGGCGCGCGAGCGCTTGCCCATGTTTGCGGAAGAGATTGATAAAATTAGCGACGATTTGCTCAACATCGACTGGAAAGAAATCGGCCAGATGGCCACCGATTTCCTGCAAAACAGCAACTTCCTGAGCAGCACGGTTTCGATTGCGACATCGGTGGTGAGCGGTGTGGCAAATACGATTATCGGTATTGTGTTCGCCATCTATATCCTGTTGCAGAAGGAAAACCTTGGCCGCCAGTTCCGCCGTCTGTTTTACGCGCAGTTCCCGGAGGCGGGCGTCGACCGTTTTCTGGAAGTGTGCAACCTGACTTCGGTATCCTTTAACAGTTTCTTGTCCGGCCAGTGTTTGGAAGCGGTTATCCTCGGGCTGATGTTTTTCATCAGCATGTCGGTACTCAAGATGGAGTATGCGCTGGTTGTTGCCGTGCTGATCGGTGTGACCTCGCTCATCCCGATTTTTGGCGCGTTCATCGGCTGTATTGTAGGCGCGTTCCTGATTCTGATTGCGAACCCGATCCAAGCGCTGTGGTTTATCATATTGTTCCTTGTGTTACAACAGATTGAGGGCAATGTGATCTACCCACGCGTGGTTGGCGGTTCGGTTGGCCTGCCGTCGATTTGGGTGCTGGTTGCCGTCACGTTGGGCGCAAGCCTCGCAGGCGTACTGGGTATCCTGTTTGCGATCCCGATTGTTTCGGTCATCTATACGTTGCTGCGGGAGCATGTCCGTTCGCGTCTCCGTGCGCGCGACATCGCGGAGGAAAAAATCAAGTGAATACCAGCGGCCCGGGGGACTTGCCCCGGGCCGCTTTGTCGTCTGGTGGATACAAGATATAAACAAATCATGAATTTTTGCCCGCCCCCTTGATTTTTCCTGTCTGCTGGATTATCATAACAGTGTTGGCACTCTCGGATGTAGAGTGCTAATACCAATTATTGCAGAGGTGTATCAATCATGGAAAAGAAACAGTTTCAGGCGGAGTCCAAGCGCCTGCTTGATTTGATGATCAACTCGATCTATACGCACAAGGAGATTTTTCTGCGCGAGCTGATCTCGAACGCGTCGGATGCGACGGATAAGCTGTACTATAACGCGATGAAGGAAGGCAAGACCGGTGTGACGCGCGACAGCCTGCCGATCGAGATCACACTGGATAAGGAAGGCCGCAAGTTCATTATCGAGGATCACGGCTGCGGCATGACGGCGGAGGAGCTTGAAAGCAACCTCGGTACGATTGCGCGCTCCGGCTCGCTGGCGTTCAAGAAGGAAAATGACGCGCTGGACGATGTCGATATCATCGGCCAGTTTGGCGTGGGTTTCTATGCGGCGTTCATGGTGGCAAGCCATGTCGAGGTCGTCTCCCGCGCGCTCGGCAGTGATACGGCCAACCGCTGGGAATCGGACGGCGCGGAGGGCTATGAGATTTCCCCATGCGAAAAGGCGGAAAACGGCACGCGCATTACGCTGACCATCAAGGACAACACGGACAGTGAGAATTACGATGAGTTCCTTGAGGCATACCGTATTCAGGCGCTCGTGAAGAAGTATTCGGACTATATCCGCTACCCGATTAAGATGGATATGACGCGCTCGCGCATGAAGGAGAAGCCGGCTGACGCGGGTGACGACTATCAGCCTGAGTGGGAGGAGTACGTCGAGAATACGACGCTCAACTCGATGGTGCCGATTTGGAAGAAGTCCAAGAAGGAGCTGACCGACGAGGACTACAACAGCTTTTACACCGGAAAGTTCTATGATTATCAGCCGCCGCTCTGCCATATCCACACGAGCGTCGAGGGTGCGGTCACCTATACCGCGATGTTGTTCATCCCGGCGCATGCGCCGCTGGACTATTATACCAAGGATTATGAGAAGGGTTTGCAGCTATATTCCAACGGCGTACTGATCATGGATAAATGCGCCGACCTGCTGCCCGACCATTTCAGCTTTGTGCGCGGTATGGTCGATACGGCCGACTTGTCGCTCAATATCTCGCGTGAGATGTTGCAGCACGACCGCCACCTCAAGGCGATTGCGCAGAGCTTGGAGAAGAAGATCAAGAGCGAGCTGCTCAAGATGCAGAAGGATAAGCGCGAGGATTATGAAACCTTCTGGAAGGCGTTTGGCCGTCAGGTCAAGTATGGAGCCTATGTGGAGTATGGTGCGCATAAGGAACTGTTGCAGGATCTGCTGATGTACCATTCCTCCACCGAGGATAAGCTGGTCACGCTGTCCGAATATGTTTCCCGCATGAAGGAAGACCAGAAGTATATTTACTATGCCTGCGGCGAGACGGTAGATAAGATCAAGCTGCTGCCTGCGATGGAAACGTTGGGCGACAAGGGCTTTGAAGTGCTGTGTCTGGATGACAATATCGACGAATTCTGCATCAAAATGCTGGCAAACTATCAGGAGAAGGAATTCAAGTCGATCACGGATGCCGATCTGGGTCTGGACAGTGAGGACGACAAGGAAGAGATCAAGAAGATGACCGAGGAGAACAGCGCACTACTGTCCGCATTGGGCGAAGCGTTGTCCGGCAAGGTCAAGTCGGTCGGGCTGACGCGCCGCCTCAAGAGCCACCCGTGCTGCCTGCGTGCCGAAGGCCCGGTCACGCTTGAGATGGAAAAGGTACTCAACCAGCAGGCGCTCGATGACAGCCAGCGCGTGCATGCCGACCGTGTGCTCGAGCTGAACGCCTCGCATCCGATTTTCGCCAAGCTGTGCCAGATGCAGGCGGAAGGCTCGGATCAGCTGAAAACCTATGCGGATATCCTGTATACGCAGGCACTGCTGATCGAAGGCTTGCCGGTCGAAGATCCGGTGGCCTATGCCAACGCGGTATGCAGCCTGATCTGCTAAGTTTTGACCTGAGCGACCGCCAAAGGAGGTGCGTCTGGTGAAGAAACTGCTTTGGATTGTCAATCCCCATGCCGGCCGCGGCGCGATGAGCGGCAAGGTCATCGGCTGCGTGACTGCTTTTCAGCAGGCCGGATATGATGTGACGCTGTATGTCACACAGGGCGCACAGGACGCGACCCGCGTCGCGCGCGAGCGGGCAGGGGAGTTCGACCGCATTATCTGTGCAGGCGGCGATGGCACGCTCAATGAGGTCGTGACCGGTCTGATGGAGGCTCCGGTGCGGCCGTCTTTGGGCTATATCCCGGCCGGTACGACCAACGACTTTGCACAGAGTTTGGATATTCCCAAGGTACCGGCTGAGGCGGCGGTGATCGCGGCGGGCGATCGGTTACAGGCGCTTGATATCGGACGGTTTAACGACCGGTATTTTAACTATATCGCAGCGTTCGGCGTGTTTACCGAGGTGTCCTATGCTACGCCCCAGCAATCGAAGAATATTTTCGGTCGTGCGGCCTATATCTTTGAGGGCGTCAAGGCGCTGACCAACATCAAGGCATATCACATCCGCGTTGAGAGTGAAGAAGTCACTATCGAGGATGATTTCATCTACGGCATGGTGACAAATTCCGTTTCGGTCGGCGGATTCAAGGGAATCACGCCGGATGGCGTTGCGCTGGACGACGGGCTGCACGAGGTGCTGCTCGTCTATCCGGTGGAAAACCCGATGGAACTGCAATGGCTGGTCAATGATTTGCTGACGCATAATATGGAATCGACGCGGTTTGTCTATTTCCGTACCGCGCATATCACATTTGACGCGGTGGATGAGATCCCGTGGACGCTGGATGGCGAGTTTGGCGGCGCGGTGCAGCGTGCGGAGATCACCAACTGCGCCCGCGCGATCACTTTCGCCACGGGCGAGGGCAAAAAGCAGGAGCTGTCGGACAAGTGACGGAAACCACTTCTATAAAATTCATTCCCAGTGGGGCTTTATATGCACCACTTGCCTGTCGTCTGCTTATATTGATGACAGGAGCGTGATGCGCTATGTTTTGTCGCTGTCAGGCGATTGGCCTTGCCGCCCTCTGTCTGGGGTTGGGCCTGCTGCTCGGCGGGTTGCTTGGGCTGTGCCTGCCGGTTTGGCCCGTGGCGCTGGCGCTGATTGCCGCAGGCTGGTTCCTGCTTCGCTGTTAATGGGAGGTGGACGATTTGATGAAGGTTGTCGTTTGGAAGAGTCCGAAATACTTGCGCGGTATTCTGTGTAAGCTGTTCCATGTGGAGTGAAACACCTGCCGTCCGCAGAGAAAAGGCGGGGCTGCATCCCCGCGCGCGACAAGTCCCACATGGAATGTGAAACAAGGCATTATCTGATTTTGGGCGGCAGTCGGTAGATCCGGCTGCCGCCTTATCCATGTCATATGAAATGATGCGGCGTTGCTTGATTTTTTTATTGAGGATGGGACGGATGCTGGTTGGTATTGGAGGGCTTTTCTGTGGGTAACGATGCGTTTGCGGCACATACTAACCGCGGGAGGGATGCATGATGCAGCACAAGCCTTTGACACCACAGCAGAAGGACGCCGCAGAAAAAGTTTTCACATGGATGTCCTGCTCGACAGCAGCTTCGGTAAACGGCGATACCGGCAACGAAGAAGATGGACAGCCAGTCGGCGTGGCGCTGCCGCCGCATGAGCGGGGCTGCGGCCATGCGCATCCGATGCGCGGTACGAACCATGAGGATTTGCGCGAATGGTGTACGCGGCACGAAAGCTGAGCGTCGGCCATACTGAGCCGCCGGGAATATCCGGCGGCTCCCGGCTTGTGTCATGGTTTTACATTTTAAGCGGCCTATGGTATAATGGCCGTAAACATATATTGCGTAGGCGCTCACAATTTTGATGTGGAATGCCTGCATAGGCATGGACGGAAAGTATCATAAAGCCGATATGGCTGCTGCATGACCGTTCACCGTTTCCCTCGAAGCGGCATAGTCTGCTGACAGGAGGGGAGGCGTATGTCTGTGTTTTGGCAGTCTGTTCTGGCGGTATTTGCAGCTGTCGGTTTTTACACCCTGTTGCATACGGTTTATGAGGCGGTTGCAAGCCGTGTGCTGCGCATGCATGGCACGGCCGAGCTGATGCTGTACGGCGATGGTGCAGATGCGGCCAGCGAGCAGCTGATCCGCATTGCGCTGCGCATGCGGCGGCAGTACCTACCGGGCATGACGATCACGTTTGTGGAAATCGGCAACGGAAAAGAGCCGAATGCGGCACGGCATTTGGCAGCACGGCAGGATATTATGTATCTGGAATAAGGGAAAAGGAACGGTTGCGTTTGGACGAGAAGGAATATTTGCTCATCCGTGGTACGGTGGAGCAGGTTGTGTTTTATAATCAGGAAAACGGGTACGCCGTGCTGCGTTTGCTTGCGCAGGACGGCGCGGAGGTGACCGCGACGGGGGTATTCCCCAATATTGGGCTGGGGGAGGAGGTCATCCTGACCGGCGTCTGGGTGACCCACCCTTCCTACGGCGAACAGTTTACAACAGAGGCATTCGAGCGCCGTTTGCCCAGTTCGGTGCGCGGCATCGCGGAGTATCTGGGTTCGGGCGTTATCCGCGGTGTGGGGCCGAGGCTCGCCAGCCGTATTGCGGAAAAATTCAGGGAGGACACCTTCGAGGTGCTCGCCAACGAGCCTGAACGGTTGACCGATATCCGTGGCATCACGGTGAAAAAGGCGCGTGAGATCGGCCGCCAATTTACCGAGCAGAACGAAATGCGCCTGCTGATGGATTTTTTGGCGGAGCACGCGTTGCCGGTGTCGTTAACGCCGTTGCTGTATAAGCGCCTGCATGACAGCGCGATAGACGCGCTGTGTGAAAACCCCTATCTGCTATGCGACCCGTATTACGATGTCGATTTCCGGCTCGCGGACGGACTTGCGATGGAGCTGGGATTATCGCTCTTATCGGATGAGCGCGCGGACGCGGGTGTGCAGTATACGTTGGTGTACAATCTGGACAATGGACATACGTTTATCCCGGTAGAAAAGCTGACGCGTGCCGTCTGCATGCTTTTATCGGATGACGAGGTTGTATTTGACGAAGCCCGTGCGCTGGCCAGCATTGAACGCCTGCGCGACAAAGGGCGGCTGGTGTGTGAGCATATCGCGGGGCGGGATGCCGTTTACCTGCGCGATATGCACGATGCCGAGGCTTATCTGGCAGAAATGCTTGGCAGCATGGCGGAACACAGCTACCAATACGATTTTGACGTAGATGCATTGTTACAGGCGCTTGTGATGGATAGTCCGGTAAACTATTCGGACAAGCAGCAGCTTGCAATCGCCACCGCGGCGCGCAACGGGCTGGTCATTCTGACCGGTGGGCCGGGTACAGGCAAAACGACGACCGTGCGCGGCATTTTGCAGGTGTTTGAGGCGCTTGGGCTAAATACGTTGCTTGCAGCGCCCACCGGCCGGGCGGCTAAGCGGCTGTCCGACCTGACTGGTATGGAGGCCAAAACCATCCACCGGCTGCTGGAAGCCGGCTTTGGCCCGGGCGGACGCACGGCTTTCGCCCGCAACCTGACCAACCCGCTTGAGTGCGACGCAGTCATTTTGGACGAGGTTTCGATGGTCGATATCACGCTGATGCAGGCGATGCTGTCCGCGCTGCCATACGGGGCGCGTCTGGTGCTGGTGGGCGATGCAGATCAGCTGCCACCGGTCGGGCCGGGGAACTTCCTGCGTGACCTGATTACCTCGCAGCGCGTGCCGACCATCCAGCTGACCGAGATTTTCCGGCAGGCGCAGCAATCCGATATCGTTATGAACGCACACGCGGTCAATGAGGGGCGGATGCCTGTGCCGTCCGGCGCGGACGGCGACTTTTTCCTGATGCGCCGCAGCGATTCCGCTGCCGTTATCGAAACGGTGGCGCAGCTGTGCGCGACGCGCCTGCCGGCGCACTATGGGCTTTCCCCTTCGCAAATCCAAGTGCTCTCGCCGGCCAAACGGCAGGGGAGCGGCACAATTGCCCTGAACCGGCGGTTACAGCAGGCGCTCAATCCGCCGGATGAGAACAAGTTGGAAAAACGCTTTGGCGATTGGGTATTCCGCGAGGGCGACCGCGTCATGCAGGTGCGGAACAATTATGATATTATTTGGGAAAAGGGCGCGGATGGCGAGCAGGGAACCGGCGTTTTTAACGGCGACGTGGGCGAGATCGTGCAGATATTCCCACGGCAGGAGTGCATGATCGTGCGGTTTGACGACCGTCTGGCGACCTATACATACGATATGCTGGGCGAGTTGGAGCTGGCATACGCCGTTACTGTCCATAAATCGCAGGGCAGCGAATTCGACGCGGTTGTGCTCGCGTTATCGGATGGGCTGCCGCGCAAATTGCTCACGCGCAATATTTTGTACACTGCGATCACGCGTGCCAAGCAACTTCTGGTGATTGTGGGCAGTCAGGACGTAGTGGCCTATATGGTAGGCAATAACCAGAAAGGCAGACGGTATAGCGCGTTGCGCGCGCGGCTGCGGGGCGAGATGCTGCCCCATCAGGCGGAAACCGGGGCGAAAGCCGAGTAAACCGTTTCCGACAGATAACAATTTTGTAAATAGCCTTGAAAATGGCGGGATACTTAGGGTATAATAATACTGCTGCTATGTGTGGTAACAGAGCAAAAAGGATGTATGAAGAGTATGGCTTCTTTTTTGGAAACGATCGCGAAAAAGTTTTCGCTTTTCTCCAGTGATATCGGTATTGACCTTGGCACGGCGACGGTGCTCGTTTATGTCAAGGGCAAGGGCGTAGTGCTCAATGAGCCTTCGGTCGTTGCGGTGGACAAGGTTTCGGGCAAGATCCTGTCGGTCGGTGCGGAGGCGCAGAAGATGCTGGGCCGTACGCCGGGCAACATCATTGCCATCCGTCCGCTGCGCGAGGGCGTGATTTCGGACTACGAGATGACCGAGCGTATGATCAAGGAGTTTATCCGCAAGGTGCAGGGCTTCCGTCTGTTTAAGCCCAATGTCGTCATCTGCGTGCCGTCCATCATCACCGAGGTAGAAGAGCGCGCCGTTATCGACGCGGGCACGCAGGCGGGCGCCAAGCGTGTGTTCCTGATCGAGGAGCCGGTTGCAGCCGCGATCGGCGCAGGCATTGATATCGCCAAGCCGAACGGCAACATGGTCGTCGACATTGGCGGCGGCACGACCGACGTTGCGGTAATTTCGCTCGGCGGTATCGTCGAGTCGACGTCGATCAAGATTGCCGGCGATAAGTTTGACGAGGCAATTGTCAAGTATGTCCGGCGCAAGCACAACGCGCTGATCGGCGAGCGCACGGCCGAGCAGATCAAGAAGACCATCGGCTGTGTCTATCCGCGCACCGAGGAGGTCACGATGGAGGTCAAGGGGCGCTGCCTGATGACCGGCCTGCCGCGCACGTTCACGGTCAACTCAACCGAGATTCTGGATGCGCTCGAAGAGGTAAGCGCGTCGATTGTCGAGGCGATCCACTGGGTAATCGAGCGCACGCCGCCTGAACTGACGGGCGATATCTCGACCAACGGTATCGTAATGACCGGCGGCGGCTCGCTGATCTGGGGCTTTGATAAGCTGGTTGCATCCAAGACCGGCATCCCGACCCATGTGGCGGACGAGGCGATTTCCTGCGTGGCATACGGCACGGGTAACTGTCTGGAAAACCTGTCCGGCATGCAGGACGGCACGATGAACCTGTCGCGCCAGCGTCAGATGATGCAGTAAGCCAGCGAAAGAAGGAGAAACACCCGCCAACCGGGCGGGTGTTTTTATGCGGTCTGCCGGGAGGGGGAGACCCGGAGGGAATTTATGACCGAACAGCAAAAGTATATGCAGGCGGCGCTTCGTCTGGCGCGCAAGGCCGCGGAGGAAGGCGAGGTGCCGGTCGGCGCGGTGGTCGTTTGCGAGGGCAAGATCGTCGGGCGCGGCCGTAACCGGCGCGAGGGCAAAAAGAATGCGCTGCACCATGCCGAGATCGAGGCGATCGGTAAAGCGTGCAAGAAGCTCGGCGGCTGGCGGCTGCACAAGTGCGATTTGTATGTTACGCTTGAACCCTGTCCGATGTGCGCGGGTGCGATCATCAATGCCCGCATCAAAACGGTGTATTACGGCGCGGCCGATCCAAAGGCAGGCTCATGCGGCTCAGTGGTCGACCTGTTCGCGCTGCCTTATAACCACCGGCCGGAGCTGGTAGCGGGTGTGCTCGGGGAGGAGTGCGCACAGGTGTTGCGGGACTTTTTTGCTGCGCTGCGTAAAAAGCGCAAGGCGGAGCGCAAACTGCGCAAGCTAACGTCGGAAACGGCGTTTGATATAGATCATCAATCAAACAAGGGGTAAAAAACAATGCAACGAGAAAGACTCGGCTCACGCCTCGGGTTTATCCTGCTGTCGGCGGGATGTGCAATCGGTGTGGGCAACGTGTGGAAATTTCCGTGGATGGTAGGCCAGTATGGCGGCGGCGCGTTCGTCGTGTTTTATGTACTGTTTCTGCTCATTCTCGGTCTGCCGATCATGACGATGGAGTTTGCGGTCGGCCGTGCCAGCCAGAAAAGCCCGGTGCGTGCGTATCAGGAGTTGGAGAAGCCCGGCCAAAAGTGGCACATCCACGGCTATTTGGCGATGATTGGCAACTATTTGCTGATGATGTTCTACACTACTGTGTGCGGCTGGATGCTGCATTACTTCTATTTGACCGCGTCCGGCCGTTTCGTTGGCGCAAGCACGGAGCAGGCCAATGCGGTGTTTCCGGAAATGCTCAGCCAGCCGGGGGTGCTGGTCGGCTGGATGGTGGTCGTTGTCGTGCTCGGCTTCCTGATCAACTCGTTTGGCTTGCAGGGCGGTCTGGAACGTGTGACCAAGGTGATGATGATCGCGCTGCTTTGCATCATGATTGTGCTGGCAATCAACAGCATCATGACGGAGGGCGCAGGGGAGGGCCTGAAATTTTATCTCATCCCTGACCTCGGCCGGATGCAGGAGGCGGGCGTGGTTAACGTTATCGTTGGTGCGATGAACCAGTCGTTCTTCACCTTGTCGCTCGGTATCGGCGCGATGGCTATTTTCGGCAGTTACATCGGGAAGGGCCGCGCACTGCTGGGTGAGGCGGTCAATGTAGCAATTTTGGATACATTTGTGGCGTTTACGGCAGGTTTGATTATTTTCCCGGCATGCTTTGCCTTCGGTGTGTCGCCGGACTCCGGCCCGAATCTGATTTTTGTTACGCTGCCCAATATTTTTAACCACATGCCGCTTGGCCGTTTGTGGGGCAGCCTGTTCTTTGTCTTTATGGCGTTTGCCGCGTTTTCGACCGTGCTGGCAGTGTTTGAGAATATCATGTCCTGCTGCATGGATCTGACCGGTTGGAGCCGCAAAAAGGTGGCTGCTTTCAACATTGTTCTGGTCATCTTGCTGTCGCTGCCGTGCGCGTTGGGTTATAACGTGTGGTCGTCGTTCCAGCCGTTCGGTGAAGGCAGCGCGGTACTGGATTTGGAGGATTTCCTTGTCTCCAACATCTGGCTGCCGCTTGGCTCGCTGGTTTACCTGCTGTTCTGCACCAGCCGCTATGGTTGGGGCTGGAAGAACTTCAAGGAGGAAGCCAACGAGGGTGGCGGCTTGAAGGTGCACGATGGTATCCGCTTTTATGTCAGCTACATCTTGCCGGTGATTGTGCTGGTCATTTTTGTGCTCGGAATAAAGGATAAGTTTTTCGCGTAAAAACTCTTGAAAAATGGGATGAGATGCGGTATAATATAAAGCGTCGCATCCCAGATTTGCCGGTGTGATGGAATTGGTAGACGTAGTGGACTCAAAATCCACCGCTGGCGACAGCGTACCGGTTCGAGTCCGGTCACCGGCACCATGACGAGTGTTCTTATAGCATTTGAAAGGCTGTAAGAACACTCGTCTTTTTTTCTTTTTATCGTTCAGCGGAGCCTTCAGTGCAGCTGATCAATCAGCGCTTTCATTTTGCTTGCCGAATCTTGAAGCTGCGCCAGTTCAGCGGGGGAAAGGGGGATGTCTAACACGGCTTCGACGCCGTTCCGTCCGACGATAGACGGCAAACCGAGGCAAATACCGTCTACGCCGTAATGTCCCTGAATGAGCGAGGTAACAGGCAGGACAGAGTGCTCGTCGCGCACAATGGCCTCTGCAATGCGGCGTACAGCCATACCGATGCCGTAATACGTCGCGCCCTTGCTTTCGATGATCGAATATGCTGCGTCGCGCACGTTTTCATAAATATGGTGCAATAGATTGGTGGAGTCGGTGATGCCGGTGATACGGCAGTAGTCGTCCAAATCGACGCCTGAGATGTTGGCGCTCGACCAGACGGCCAGCTCGCTATCGCCGTGCTCGCCGATGATGAAGGCATGCACGTTCCGGCTGTCCACCCCCAGACGCTGCCCAACCAGATATTTCAGACGCGCGGTGTCCAGCACGGTGCCCGAACCAAGCACATGCCCGGCCGGTAGGCCGGATAGCTGCTGTGCCATACAGGTCAGCACGTCGACCGGGTTGGATACAATCAACAGCACGGCATCGCGGTTGACTGCGGTCAGCTGGTCGAGGATGGAGGACAGGATGACCCGGTTGCGGCTGAGCAGCTCAATGCGCGTTTCGCCCGGCTTCTGGTTCGCGCCTGCCGCAATGATAATCAGGCCGCATTCTGTCAGGTCGGCGTAACCACCCGCGCGGACAAAGCAGGGCTTGGCGAAGGAAACACCGTGGTTGATATCAGCCGCCTCGCCTTCGGCCTTTTTTTGGTTCATGTCCACCAGAACGACTTCGGAAAACAGGCCGGACACCGCAAGGGTATAGGCGCAGGTCGCGCCGACAAAGCCAACGCCGATTACGCCGCATTTTTGCATACTGGTCATAGCATACACTTCCTTTCTCCTGCGTAGTATATCCGTTTTGTGTTGGAAAAAACGCAAAGCTGTGATAAGATAGAAAGGAACCATGCGGGAAGGAGCAAATTCAAATGAAACATTTTTTGCGCACGGCGCTTGCCGGCGTTGTGCTTGTGGGAACGCTGGCCGTTTCGGCTGCTGCGGCCGATTTTACCGGCTGCGCGGATCAATTGCAGGCGCTCGGCTTGTTCCGCGGCAGCGAACAGGGCTATGAGCTTGACCGCGCGCCGACACGCGCTGAGGCGGCGGTCATGCTGGTGCGGCTGCTGGGTGAAGAACAGGACGCGTTGGCGTTGGAATACGACGCACCGTTTACTGACTTAGATAGCTGGCAGCAGCCTTATGTGCAGTATCTGTATGATAACGGCCTGACGACTGGTGTTTCCGCCACGGCATTTGCGCCGGAGGAACCCTGTTCGGCACAGATGTATGCCGCGTTTGTGCTGCGCGCGTTGGGTTACACCGAGGCGGGCGGCGATTTTACTTATAATAGCGTATTGGATTTTGCCGGGCAGGCTGGTTTATATGATCCGGCAGCGATTGATCCGGCGGATTTCCTGCGCGACGATGTGGCGGCGGCGAGCTATACGGCGCTGTCGCTGCCGGTCAAAGGCAGCGGACAGACTTTGCTTGACCGTCTGGTAGAGGACGGCGCCGTGGATGCACAGGCGGCTGCGCCGGTGCAGGCGATGTTTGATGCCTATACGCAGTACCGTGCGGGAACTGCGGGCATGGATGGATTGTCGCAGTATACCGTGCGCGATGGGTTGGCAGTCACATTCTCCGGCAGTGAGGAGGACGGTATGCGCCTGCAAACGGAAGGCAGCACAGCGGTAGATCGGGAGCAGGGCACGGCGCTGGCCGAAGGCATGCTGACGCTGTACGCGTCCGGCGTTGCGCCGTATACAAACGAGTACCGGCTGGATGCGGCGGAGCAGGGCGGCGCCGTGCGTGCAGGCTTACTGCACGGCTATGATGTGGTGCCGCTGGCCTGTATCCAGTCGATGACGCAGGCGGGCAGCGCATGGACGTTTATCTTTGGCAAACTGCCTGCGCAATACGAAGGCAGCCTGTGGGCGCTCGCGCATTCAGTCGGTGCGTTTGAGCAGGTTGGGGACGCGGTGTTGGTGCAGACCATAGAGGATGGATGCATTGCATCGCAAACGCTGACTGTTGCACTGGAACAGGGCGGCGTGGCGCTAAATGCTGTGGTGACAGGTACGCTGCTGGAAACGGCGAAATGATGACTGATACAGTGGCCGCTGGATGGCAGGGGAGTGTCCCTGCTGTCCGGCGGCTTTTGCATGCAAAAAGCCCCGCCGTGTGGCGGGGCTTTGCTTGGTGATTACTGCTTGTTCTTGATGTATTCGTCCATTGCTGCGGCGGCGCGCTTGCCAGCGCCCATCGCGAGGATAACGGTGGCCGCGCCGGTGACGGCGTCGCCGCCCGCGAACACGCCATCCTTGGACGTGATGCCGTGCTCGTCGTCTGCGATGATGCAGCCCTTGCGGTTGGTGTCCAGACCCGGGGTGGTGTGACGGATCAGCGGGTTGGGTGTAGTGCCGATCGCCGCGATCACGCAGTCAAGGTCGAGCGTGAACTCCGAGCCCTCTACCGGTACCGGACGGCGGCGGCCGGATTCATCCGGCTCGCCCAGCTCCATCTGCTGGCACTTCATGCCGATGACGTTGTAGTTCTCGTCGGCCAGCACCTCGAGCGGCGCGGTCAGGAACTTAAAGACAACGCCCTCTTCCTTGGCGTGGTGGATCTCCTCCAGACGGGCAGGCAGCTCCTTCTCCGAACGGCGATAGACGATGTAAACCTCTTCTGCGCCCATGCGCTTTGCGCAGCGCGCCGCGTCCATCGCAACGTTGCCGCCGCCGACGACTGCAACCTTATGCGCATGGAAGATCGGGGTATCCGAGCCTTCCTTGTATGCCTTCATCAGGTTGATACGGGTCAGGTACTCGTTGGCCGAGTAAACGCCATTGGCGTTCTCGCCCGGTACGCCGATGAAGGTCGGCAGACCGGCGCCCGAGCCGACGAAAATCGCTTCGTAGCCGTCTGCAAACAGCTCGTCGATGGTCTCGGAGCGGCCGACAACGAAGTTGAGCACAAACTCAACGCCCAGATCTTTCAGGGTGTCGATCTCCTTCTGCACGATCTCCTTGGGCAGACGGAACTCCGGGATACCGTACATCAGCACGCCGCCCGCGGTGTGCAGCGCTTCGAACACGGTCACTTCGTAACCCATACGGGCCAGATCGCCCGCGCAGGTCAGACCCGCAGGGCCGGCGCCGACAACCGCGCACTTGTGGCCGTTGGAAGCGGGCTTGACAGGCTTCTCCTCACCATGCTCACGCGCGTAGTCCGCGACAAAGCGCTCCAGACGGCCGATCGCGACCGGCTCGCCCTTGATGCCGCGCACGCACTTCTGCTCGCACTGGGTCTCCTGCGGGCAGACGCGGCCGCAGACGGCGGGCAGGGAAGAGGTCTCCTTGATCTTGGCTGCCGCTTCGAGGAACTTGCCCTCGGCGACCAGCGCGATAAACTCGGGGATCTTGACCTGCACCGGGCAGCCGGAAATGCAGGGCTTGTGCTTGCAGTTGAGGCAGCGCTGCGCTTCCTCCATTGCCATTTCGGGCGTGTAGCCCAGCGTTACTTCATCAAAATTCTTGTTGCGCACGTCCGGGGCCTGCTCGGGCATGGGCATCTTGTTCGGGTTCATATTCGGCATGATTACTTGACCTCCATCTTGAACAGGTTGCAGTGGTCCTCGCGGCGCTCCACTGCCTGCTTTTCCTGCGCCTTGTACATTGCGCCACGGCGCATGGCGCTGTCGAAATCGACAAGATGGCCGTCAAAGTCCGGGCCGTCGACACAGGCAAACTTGGTCTCGCCGCCGACCGTCAGGCGGCAGCCGCCGCACATGCCGGTGCCGTCAACCATGATGGTGTTCATGGAAACGATGGTCTTGATGCCGTAGGGGCGGGTGACTTCGGAAACAAACTTCATCATAATCATCGGGCCGATCGCGATGACCGCGTCATACTGGTTGCCAGCGTCGATCAGCTCCTTGAGCTTGTCGGTAACAAAGCCCTTGTTGCCGTTCGAACCGTCGTCGGTCATGATATACAGGTTGGTGGAAGCCGTGCGCATCTCGTCCTCAAGGATGATGATATCCTTGCTGCGGAAGCCCGCAATGAGGTCGACCTCGCAGCCCATCTCATGCAGCTTTTTCGCCTGCGGATAAGCGATTGCGCAGCCAAGGCCGCCGCCGACGACCGCGACCTTCTTCAGGCCCTCCAGCTCGCTGGCCTTACCCAGCGGGCCGACAAAGTCGTGCAGGCAGTCGCCTTCGTTCATCGCGCCCAGCGCCATCGTGGTCGCGCCGACCTCTTGGAAAATGATCGTGACCGCACCGGTTTCGCGGTTATAGTCCGCGATCGTCAGCGGGATACGCTCGCCGTCCTCGCTCACGCGCAGGATGATGAACTGGCCGGGCTCGGCCTTGCGCGCGACGTGCGGCGCGTCGATCACCATCAGCTTGGTGTTCGTGTTGAGCGTTTGCTTTTTCAAAATCTGATACACGAAATTTCGTACCTCCTTGCGTTTATCGCATCAAACACCTCTATTATACTGTTTATGCAGCGTAAACGCAAGGATAAATCCGGCCGCAAAGGCCGATGATTCGACCGGAAAGGTGCAAAAAATTAGTAATTGAGCACAATTTCCTCGCCCGAAACAAAGCCTTGGCAGCCATCATAGCGCACCGCATGCCATCCAGCCTGCCGCCCGAGGACAAGCAGCCTTGCGCCACAGGGCGCGCTGCCGACGACGGGCGCGTGCGGCGAGGGGGAGGCGTGGATGTCGATGGAGCTGGAAAAACTGTCCGCCGTGGCGGTAGAACCGTGTGCGGGGCGGCCGGAAAGCAGATGGAATGGTGTGTCATATGTAATTTTGCGTCGATAACGCATAGAAATCCCTCCAGACGGTATTTGGATTATTGTCAGCCTATGCGGCTTGTCGCATCGGGGTCACGGTGTGTGTCGTTGTGTTTTTGACGAAAAGCGCGCGGATATTTCGGTGGTTTTTGCTGAATTTGCGGTTGAATTTTTAATCAGGTCATTGTATAATGAATCTTGTTTGAAATGTCCGGCCGATATTGGCCGGCAATTTTGGGAGGAGAGAAAACTATGAAAAAGCTTTCTATCGCCATGCTGAGCATGGTACTGGCAGGCTCGATGCTGCTGTCCGCTTGCGGCGGCAATACGCAGCAGACCACCGATGAAACCACGGACGACGCGGCGCAGACCGAGCAGACCACCGACGGCGGCACGCTCGTAATGGGCACCAACGCAGCTTTCCCGCCGTACGAGTTTGTCGATGAGAACAACAAGGTTGCTGGTATCGACGCGGAGATCGCAGGTGCGATCGCAGAAAAGCTCGGCATGACGCTTGAGATCAAGGATATGGCGTTTGATTCGCTGATTCCGGCGCTGTCCGGCGGCACGGTCGACATCGTTCTGGCCGGCATGACTGTTACCCCGGATCGTGAGCAGAATGTTGACTTCACCGATTCCTACGCGACCGGCATCCAGGTCGTTATCGTGCCGGAGGATTCCGACATTGCACCGGTTGAGCAGGAAGACGGCACGATGGCAGTCGACCTGACGGGCAAGACCATCGGCGTGCAGAGCGGCACGACCGGTGACATCTACTGCACCGGCGATTACGGTCAGGAGAATGTCAAGCAGTATGATAATGGTGCGCTGGCAGTTGCGGCGCTGGTGAACGGCCAGATCGACTGTGTTGTTATCGATAATGAGCCGGCTAAGAACTTTGTTGCGGCCAATTCGGGTCTGAAGATTCTGGACACCGAATATATCACCGAGGACTATGCGGCAGCGATTGCCAAGGGCAACACCGAGCTGTATGATCAGGTCAACACGGCGATTCAGGAGCTCAAGGACGACGGTACGATCGCTTCCATCATTGAGAAGTATATCCCGTCCGAGGGTTAATGCCCGCAGGGGATAGATTGGCAATCGAAAAGGGACGGCGCGCGCCGCCCCTTTTCTTCCATTTTTAGAAAGGGGACAGGTGCATGACCATCCTATCGTTGGAAGGCTGGCTTGCCACTGCGCCGGCGTGGGTCACGGGCTTGCCGGACGGGCTGCAATGGCTGGCATTCCAGTTGTACCAGACGTTTATCTATCAGGACCGTTGGACGTGGTTTGTCAACGGCTTGAAAATTACATTTTTGGTCACGCTGGGCGCGTTGGCGCTGGGCGTCGTGCTCGGCTTGCTCGTGGCAATCCTGCGCACCGCGCATGATTCGCAGCGTGCGGGCAAGCGTAACCCGATTTTGGGCATTATCAACGCGGTCTGCAAGCTGTATTTGACTGTGATTCGCGGCACGCCGATGATGGTTCAGCTGCTGATTATGGGCTTTGTCATTATGGTGCCAAAGACGGATAACGAGACACTGGTCTGTGGTATCATCACGCTGGGCATCAACTCGGGTGCGTATGTGGCTGAGATTGCGCGCAGCGGCCTGATGTCGATCGGCGCAGGGCAGATGGAGGCCGGCCGCTCGCTCGGCCTGAACTACGGCCAGACTATGCGTTACATCATCATCCCGCAGGCGATCAAGAACATCCTGCCCGCGCTGGGCAATGAGATGATCACGTTGCTCAAGGATACCTCGCTGGTTTCGGTTATTTCGCTGCGCGATGTAACCAAGCAGGCGCAGAACATCGTTGCCAATACCTATCAGGCGTATGTGCCGTTTATCTGTCTGGCGCTGATCTATCTGGTGCTGGTCATTATCCTGACCAAGCTGCTGGGTATTCTGGAAAGGAGGCTGCGCGCAAGTGATCGACGTTAGGAATTTGTGCAAGTCCTTTGGCAAGCACGAGGTGCTCAAGGGCGTCAATGAGCACATTGAGAAAGGTGAGAAAGTCGTCATCATCGGGCCGTCCGGCTCGGGTAAATCGACCTTCCTGCGCTGCCTGAACCTGCTTGAGGAGCCGACCAGCGGCGATATTGTCTTTGAGGGGCAGAATATTACCTCCAAGCAGACCGATATCAATCTGGTGCGCCGCAAGATGGGCATGGTGTTCCAGCAGTTTAACCTGTTCCCGCACCTGACGGTCAAGGAGAACATCAAGCTCGCGCCGGTCAAGCTCAAGATCATGACCGACGCCGAGGCGGACAAGCGCGCGCTGGAGCTGCTCGAGCGCGTCGGCCTGCCGGACAAGGCAAACAGCTACCCGATCCAGTTGTCGGGCGGCCAGCAGCAGCGCATCGCGATCGCGCGCGCACTGGCGATGAATCCGGATGTCATGTTGTTTGACGAGCCGACCTCTGCCCTGGACCCTGAAATGGTAGGCGAGGTGCTCGAGATCATGAAGGAGCTGGCCGAGGATGGCATGACCATGGTTGTGGTGACCCATGAGATGGGTTTTGCCCGCGAGGTCGGCACGCGCGTGCTGTTCATGGATGGCGGCAATATCGTCGAGCAGAACGAGCCGAAGGCCTTCTTTGAAAACCCGCAAAACCCGCGCCTGAAGGATTTTTTGTCCAAGGTGCTGTAAAAACACAAAAGCGGACGGTGAAAACCGTCCGCTTTTTTACAAATTCCATCTTGACTGATAAATGGAAAGCATGGTATAATAAAACGCTTACAAAATTCCGGGAATAATGCCCGATAGCTAATTACATGTTAGCACGGTCTGACGCCAAAAGCAAGGCCAAAAACAATATTTTCGCAACGCCGCCGGGCGTATCAACACCAACACAGCCGAAAGAAACGGAGTGATCAAAGCACATGAAGGTGAAAGACGTACAGCACGGCAAAACCACACGAAAGAGCTTTGCACGCATCAACGAGATTTTGGAGATGCCAAACCTGATCGAGGTGCAGAAGAAGTCCTATCAGTGGTTCCTGGACGAGGGCCTGCGTGAGGTTTTCGCCGATACCGCGTCCATTACGGACTACACCGGCAATCTGGAGCTTTCCTTCCTCGATTATTCGATGGACGAGGAGCCGAAGTACAGCGTCGAGGAGTGCAAGGCGCGCGACGCCACATATGCTTCGCCGCTTAAGGTGCGCATGCGCCTGCGCAACAAGGAGACGGGGGAGATCAAGGAACAGGAAATCTTCATGGGCGACTTCCCGAAGATGACCGATTCCGCGACCTTCATCATCAACGGCGCGGAGCGCGCGATCGTCTCCCAGCTGGTTCGTTCGCCCGGCGTCTACTTTGGCAAGGAGTACGACAAGACCGATAAGGTGCTGCTGTCGGCAACCGTTATCCCGTACCGCGGCGCATGGCTGGAGTATGAGACGGACGCCAACGACGTATTCTATGTCCGTATTGATAAAAACCGTAAAATTCCGATCACCTCGTTCATCCGCGCCATTGGTGTCAAGACCGATGCGGAGATCAAGGAGCTGTTTGGCGAAGACCCGCTGATCCTTGCGACCCTCGACAAGGACCCGGCGCATACCGCCGAGGAAGCACTGATCGAGATTTACAAGAAGATGCGTCCGGGCGAGCCGCCGTCTGTTGAGTCGGCAACCAGCCTGATGGATGCGATGTTTTTCGACGTGCGCCGCTATGATATTTCCGCGGTCGGCCGTTACAAGTACAACAAGAAGCTGGATATTGCCCGCCGCATCACCGGCCACAAGCTGCTCGAAACCGTGTCCGACCCGATGACCGGTGAGGTGCTGGTCGAGGCGGATACCATCCTCACCCGCGATCAGGCGCGCGAGATGTCCCGCCGCGGCGTAAACCATGTGACGGTGGAGTCCAGCGAGGGGACGCCGGTTAAGGTGTTCGGCAACGGCATGGTCGATATCGACGATTTCTCGGACTATACCGGTTTTTCTGCCGCAGAGCTTGGCGTGAAGGAAAAGGTACGTTTTGTTGTCCTCAAGGAGATCATCGAGTCGGGCGTGACGGGCGACGAAATGAAAAAGGCCGTCAAGACCCGCATCCACGACCTGATCCCCAAGACCATCATCGTGGACGATATGCTCGCGTCGATCTGCTACCTGCTCGGCCTCGGCCATGGCATCGGCACGACCGATGATATCGACCATCTGGGTAACCGCCGTCTGCGCTGCGTAGGTGAGCTGCTGCAGAACCAGTTCCGCATCGGCTTCTCCCGTATGGAGCGCGTCATCCGCGAGCGCATGACCATTCAGGATCTGGATGTCGTCACGCCGCAGTCGCTCATCAACATCCGTCCGGTCACGGCTGCGATCAAGGAGTTCTTTGGCTCCTCGCCGCTTTCGCAGTTCATGGATCAGAACAACCCGCTGGCCGAGCTGACGCACAAGCGCCGTATGTCCGCGCTTGGCCCCGGCGGCCTGTCGCGTGACCGCGCTTCGTTCGAGGTGCGTGACGTTCACTATTCGCACTATGGCCGTCTGTGCCCGATCGAGACGCCTGAAGGCCCGAACATCGGCCTGATCTCCTATCTGGCGACCTATGCACGCATCAACGACTTTGGCTTTATCGAAGCGCCGTACCGCATCATCGACAAGGAAAACGGTCGCGTGACCGATCAGGTGCAGTATATGACTGCCGACGTCGAGGACGAGTATATCGTCTGTCAGGCGACCGAGCCGATCGACGAAAACGGCTACCTGCTCAACGACCGCGTCACCTGCCGTATGCGCGACGAGTTCGTCGAGGTCGACCGCAAGGACGTCGACCTGATGGACGTTTCGCCCCGCATGATGGTTTCGGTTGCAACCGCGTTTATCCCGTTCCTCGACCATGATGACGCAAACCGCGCACTGATGGGCGCGAACATGCAGCGTCAGTCCGTGCCGCTGCTCAAAACCGAGGCGCCTGTCGTCGCCACCGGTATGGAGTACAAGGCGGCGGTCGACTCGGGCACCATCCCTCTGGCCGAGGGCGACGGCGTGGTCACCCGTGTGACCGCGCGCGAGGTCATCGTGCAGTATGACAACGGTGAGGAAAAGACTTATCACCTGACCAAGTTCCTGCGTTCCAACCAGTCGACCTGTATCAACATGCGTCCGATCGTCGATCTGGGCGAGCGCGTCAAGGCCGGCGACGTACTGGCCGACGGCCCCTCGACCGACAAGGGCGAGATCGCGCTCGGTAAGAACGCGCTGATCGGCTTTATGACATGGGAAGGTTACAACTACGAGGACGCCGTCCTGCTTAACGAGCGTCTGGTGCGCGACGATGTCTATACCTCAATCCATATCGAGGAATACGAGTCCGAATCCCGCGATACCAAGCTCGGGCCGGAAGAGATCACCCGCGATATCCCGAATGTGGGCGAGGACGCGCTGCGCAATCTGGACGAGCGCGGCATCATCCGCGTGGGCGCCGAGGTGCAGGCGGGCGATATTCTGGTTGGTAAGGTTACGCCCAAGGGCGAAACCGAGCTGACCGCCGAGGAGCGCCTGCTGCGCGCAATCTTCGGTGAAAAGGCGCGCGAGGTGCGCGACACTTCGTTGCGTGCGCCGCACGGCGAGTCCGGTATCGTCGTGGATGTCAAGGTGTTCACCCGTGAGAACGGCGACGAACTGTCGCCCGGCGTTAACATGGTCGTCCGCGTCTATATCGCGCAGAAGCGTAAGATTTCGGTCGGCGACAAGATGGCGGGCCGTCACGGCAACAAGGGTGTTGTATCCCGCATCCTGCCGCAGGAGGATATGCCGTTCCTCGAGGACGGCCGTCCGCTCGACATCGTGCTCAACCCCTTGGGCGTACCGAGCCGTATGAATATCGGTCAGGTGCTCGAGGTGCATCTGGGTTTTGCAGCCAAGAAGCTGGGCTGGAAGGTCGAGACGCCGGTGTTCGACGGCGCAACGCTGGACGATATTAAGGAAACGCTGGTTGCCGCGGGCGTAGGTGAGGACGGCAAGAGCGTCGTTTACGACGGCCGCACCGGCGAGCAGTTCGACAACCGCGTTACCGTCGGTTATATGTATTACCTCAAGCTGCACCATCTGGTTGACGATAAGATCCATGCCCGTTCGACCGGCCCGTATTCGCTGGTTACCCAGCAGCCGCTCGGCGGCAAGGCGCAGTTTGGCGGCCAGCGCTTCGGCGAGATGGAAGTTTGGGCGCTCGAGGCGTATGGCGCGGCTTATACCTTGCAGGAGATCCTGACGGTCAAGTCGGACGATATCACCGGCCGTGTCAAGACCTACGAGTCGATCGTCAAGGGTCACAACGTTCCGCAGCCGGGCGTGCCCGAGTCCTTCAAGGTACTCGTCAAGGAGCTCCAGTCGCTCTGCCTGGATATTCAGGTGCTTGACGAGAATATGGAGGTTATCGAGCTGGCTGAGGACGACGAGGATGAAGCGGATTTCATCCGCCCGATGGAGCAGGCAGTTTCGGGCGCGGATGAGGAATTTACCGCCGCCGGTTTTGGCATCAACGATGCCGAGGATGGCGATACCGATCTCTTTGCACTGGACAGCGCCGCTGAAGGCGGCGACGATGCCGGGGATGATTTCGACGATGGCATGGACGAATAATGCGTCGGCAATCATCGGTTTCATCTGTGAATAGGGAAGGAGCATCTTAAAATATATGGGATATCATACGTTTAACGCCATCAAGATCGGTCTGGCTTCTCCTGACCTGATCCGTCAGTGGTCGTACGGCGAGGTAAAGAAACCCGAAACCATCAACTACCGCACGCTCAAGCCGGAAAAGGACGGCCTGTTCTGCGAGCGTATCTTTGGCCCAACCAAGGACTGGGAGTGCCACTGCGGTAAGTATAAGAAAGTCCGCTTCAAGGGCAAAATCTGCGACAAGTGCGGCGTTGAGGTCACGCGCGCCAAGGTGCGCCGTGAGCGCATGGGCCACATCGAACTGGCTGCACCCGTGTCCCACATCTGGTATTTCAAAGGCATTCCGTCGCGCATGGGCCTGATCCTCGATATCAGCCCGCGCGTGCTCGAGAAGGTGCTGTATTTCGCCAACTATATCGTCATCGACCCGGGCGACACGCCGCTGATGAAAAAGCAGATCCTCACCGAGGCCGAGTACCGCGACATGCGCGAAAAGTACGAGGACGATTTCCGCGCCGGTATGGGTGCGGAGTCGATCAAGGAGCTGTTGGCCGAGCTTGACCTTGACCAGCTTTCGGCAGAACTGACCGCTGAGCTGCGCGAGTCCTCCGGCCAGAAGCGCCTGCGCATCATCAAGCGCCTTGAGGTGGTCGAGTCGTTCCGCCTGTCGCACAACCGTCCCGAGTGGATGATTATGGACGTTGTGCCGGTCATCCCCCCCGAGATCCGCCCGATGGTACAGCTGGATGGCGGCCGCTTTGCGACAAGCGACCTCAACGACCTGTACCGCCGCGTGATCAACCGCAACAACCGCTTGAAGCGTCTGCTTGAGCTGGGCGCGCCGGATATCATCGTGCGCAATGAGAAGCGTATGTTGCAGGAGGCTGTCGACGCGCTGATCGACAACGGCCGCCGCGGCCGTCCGGTCACCGGCCCGAATAACCGCGCGCTCAAGAGCCTGTCCGACATGCTCAAGGGCAAACAGGGCCGTTTCCGTCAGAACCTACTCGGTAAGCGTGTTGACTATTCCGGCCGTTCGGTTATCGTCGTCGGCCCGGATCTGAAAATTTATCAGTGCGGCCTGCCTAAGGAAATGGCGCTGGAGCTGTTCAAGCCGTTCGTCATGAAAAAGCTGGTTGAGGACGGCACGGCTTCCAACATCAAGTCCGCTAAGAAGATGGTCGAGCGTGCGAAACCCGAGGTTTGGGACGTGCTCGCCGGCATCATCAAGGGCCATCCGGTCATGCTGAACCGTGCGCCGACGCTGCACCGTCTGGGTATTCAGGCGTTCGAGCCGGTGCTGGTAGAAGGCCGTGCGATCCGTCTGCATCCGCTGGTATGTACCGCGTTTAACGCCGACTTCGACGGCGACCAGATGGCGGTGCACGTGCCGCTGTCTGCGGAGGCACAGGCCGAGGCGCGTCTGCTGATGCTTTCGGCAAACAACCTGCTCAAGCCGCAGGACGGCAAGCCGGTTACTGTCCCGTCGCAGGATATGGTGCTGGGTTCCTACTATCTGACCATCGACCGCGACACCGAGCCGGGTACCGGCAAGGTGTTCCGCAATGCGGATGAGGCGCTGATGGCTTACGCCGAGGGTGTTGTCGGCATCCATGCGCCGATCAAGGTGCGCATGACGCGCGAAATCAACGGCCAGACCGTTTCCAAGATCGTCGATGCGACGCCCGGCCGCCTGATCTTCAACGAGCGCATCCCGCAGGATCTCGGCTTTGTCGATCGTTCCGACCCGGACAAGGTGCTTGATCTGGAGATCATGATGACCTGTGGCAAGAAGGAACTGGGCAAGATCATCGACAAGTGCATCCATGTCCATGGCTTTAACAAAACGGCTGAGGTGCTCGACTCGATCAAGGCGATGGGTTACAAATATTCGACCAAGGGCGCGTTGACCGTTGCGGTCGCGGATATGCTCGTGCCGGAGGATAAGGCCAGCCTGATTCACGAGTCCGAGCAGCAGGTCGCCAAGATCGACAAGAAGTACAAGCGCGGCTTCATCACCGATGCAGAGCGCTACCGTCTGACGGTTGCCGAGTGGGAGTCGACCACCAAGAAGGTAACCGCCAAGCTGCAGGAGAACATGAAGGAGCAGCGCTTCAACCCGATTCATATGATGGCCGATTCCGGCGCCCGTGGTTCGATCAACCAGATCCGTCAGCTGGCCGGTATGCGCGGCCTGATGGCGTCTACCTCTGGTAAGACGATCGAAATTCCGATCAAGTCCAACTTCCGTGAGGGCCTGTCCGTACTCGAGTACTTCATTTCGGCGCGTGGTGCCCGTAAGGGTCTGGCTGATACCGCGCTGCGTACCGCGGACTCCGGTTACCTGACCCGCCGTCTGGTTGACGTTTCGCAGGATGTTATCATCCGCGAGGAGGACTGCGGTGCGGTCAAGGGTATCTGGGTAGAGGATATCAAGGAAGGCAACCAGATCATCGAGCCGCTGCGTGAGCGCCTGCTCGGCCGTTATCCGGTGGACGATGTCTGCCACCCGGAAACCGGCGAGGTTATCGTACCCAAGAGCCGCATGATGAACGAAGCGGACGCGGATGCGATCATTGGTGCGGGTATCACCCGCGTGCAGATCCGTTCGGTGCTCGAGTGCCGCGCACGCAAGGGCGTGTGCAGCCATTGCTACGGCATGAACCTTGCGATGGGCACACCGGTCGGCAAGGGCGAGGCAGTCGGTATTATCGCTGCCCAGTCCATCGGCGAGCCGGGTACTCAGCTGACCATGCGTACGTTCCACACCGGCGGCGTTGCTGGTTCGGATATTACGCAGGGTCTTCCGCGAGTCGAAGAGCTGTTCGAGGCGCGCAAGCCCAAGAAGGCGGCAACCCTCGCCGAGATCAGCGGTGTGGTCAACATCGAGGAGTCCAAGCGCACCACGGTCAAGACGGTCAACGTCGTCAACCCGCAGACTGGCGATATGCGTTCCTATCAGCTGGCATCCTCGTCCGGTATCCGCGTAACCGACGGACAGGAAGTGCCGCAGGGCTTCCAGCTCAACGAAGGCTCGCTCAACCCGCATGACATTCTGCGCATCCTCGATCCCCGTGCGGTGCACGATTATGAGATCAAGGAAGTACAGAAGGTTTACCGTCAGCAGGGCGTTGATATCAACGATAAGCACATCGAGGTTATTGTCCGTCAGATGATGCGCAAGGTGCGCGTAGAGGACGCGGGCGACGCCGAAGTGCTGCCGGGCTCTGTGATGGATCTGCTCGAGTTCGAAGATTACAACCAGAAGGTGCAGGATCGCATCGACGCGGGCGAGGAAGGCCTGCGGCTTGCGATTGCCGAGCCGACGCTTATGGGTATCACCAAGGCGTCGCTGGCGACCGACTCGTGGATGTCGGCTGCATCCTTCCAGGAGACCACGCGCGTGCTGACCGACGCTGCGATCAAGGGCAAGGTCGATCCGCTGATGGGTCTGAAGGAGAACGTCATCATCGGCAAGCTGATCCCGGCCGGCTCCGGTATGACCGAATACTGCGACGGTCATTACGAGCAGACGGTAGATTTGGATTAAATACGGTATTTTTACAGGAAAATTGTATAAATGCTACCGGACAGGGGAATGCTGAAAGGCGTTCCCCTGTTTTGCGGTGGTGTTATGCGGGCGCTTTGCGCATAAAACTGGACGATCTTGCAAAAAGACGGAAAATTTACGAAAAAACCTTTGTAAAATACTTGACTTCCTGAAGGTAAGCATTTATACTGATGTAGTATGCCGTATAGGAGGGTTAGTATGCTTTCAGAACTTCGCACGGCGCACAAGGTCATCGGTGTCAAGCAGTCGAAAAAAGCGATCCGCGGCGGCGCAGCCGCTGAGGTCTTTGTCGCGCTCGACGCAGAAAAGCGGGTCGTCGGCCCGGTTTATGAGCTTTGCAGCGAAACCGGCACCAAGATCACCGAGATTACCACCATGGCGGAGCTGGGCGACGCTGCCGGCATCGACGTCGGCGCGGCGGTCGTGACCGTTCTCCGCTGAACCTGTTTTGGTGGAATGCGCAAAACGCGCTTTTCATATATCATCTTTGAAAGAAGGAGGAAATAAAATGCCAACTTTTAACCAACTCGTCCGTAAGGGCCGTGAGGCAGTCGTATACAAATCTACGGCGCCGGCACTGCAGGTAGGCTACAATTCTCAGAAGAAGAAGGCTACCGACCAGTCCGCTCCGCAGAAGCGCGGCGTCTGCACGACGGTTAAGACCATGACCCCGAAGAAGCCGAACTCTGCGCTTCGTAAGGTAGCTCGTGTTAAGCTGACCAACCAGATGGAAGTTTCCGCTTACATCCCCGGCGAAGGTCACAACCTGCAGGAGCACTCGGTCGTTATGGTGCGCGGTGGCCGTGTTAAGGACCTTCCTGGTGTCCGTTACCACATCATCCGCGGCACGCTGGATACCCAGGGTGTAGCTAACCGCCGTCAGGCTCGTTCCAAGTACGGCGCAAAGCGCCCGAAGGCCGGCAAGTAATTTGCCCCCACAAGGTTTTGCGAGAATTAAAAGTTTTCAGCAAAGCAACCATGCTTTGTCTGAGGCATTTTATATCCGATTTATTGATAATCGGGTATTACCTCGGACAGGCATTACAACGGCTGCCATGGCAGGCACGCCGGAGTACCTATGAAATCAAATTATTTTGAAGGAGGGAAGTAAAGTGCCAAGAAGAGGTAATGTCCCCAAGAGAGACGTTCTGCCCGATCCGCTTTATAATTCCAAGCTCGTCACGAAGCTGGTAAACTCTATCATGCTCGACGGCAAGAAGGGCGTTTCGCAGAAGGTCGTTTATGGTGCTTTCGATATCGTCCGTGAGAAGACCGGACGTGAACCGTTGGAGGTTTTCACCGAAGCGATGGAGAACATCATGCCGTCGCTGGAAGTAAAGGCCCGCCGTGTTGGCGGCGCCACCTATCAGGTGCCGATGGAAGTGCGCCCGGAGCGTCGTCAGACGCTGGGCCTGCGCTGGATCACCAAGTACGCTCGCACCCGTTCTGAAAAGACTATGCGTGAGCGTCTGGCCGGCGAGATCATGGACGCCTGCAACAATCTGGGCGGTGCTGTCAAGAAGCGCGAGGATACGCACAAGATGGCAGAGGCGAACAAGGCGTTCGCGCACTACCGTTATTGAGTTGCGATCCGTTAAGCCTTTGAAAGGAGAGCAATATGCCTAGAGAATATTCCCTGGAGAGAACCAGAAATATCGGCATCATGGCGCACATCGACGCCGGTAAGACCACTACCACCGAGCGTATCCTGTATTACACCGGTGTAAACCATAAGATTGGCGATACCCACGACGGTACCGCCACCATGGACTGGATGGCGCAGGAGCAGGAGCGTGGTATTACCATCACCTCCGCTGCGACCACCTGCCACTGGTCTGGCTCCCAGCACCAGTACCCGGAGCACCGTATCAACATCATTGATACCCCGGGCCACGTTGACTTTACCATCGAGGTGCAGCGTTCGCTGCGCGTACTGGACGGTTCTGTCACCGTATTCTGTGCGAAGGGCGGCGTTGAGCCCCAGTCCGAAACCGTTTGGCATCAGGCGGACGACTACAAGGTGCCGCGTATGGCGTTCGTCAACAAGATGGATATCATGGGTGCGGACTTCTTCAACGTTGTCGCCATGATGAAGGACCGCCTGAAGTGTAACGCGGTTCCGATCCAGCTGCCGATCGGCGCAGAGGATACCTTTAAGGGTATCGTCGATCTGGTCACCATGCGCGCAGAGGTCTATTATGACGATCTGGGCAAGGATGTTCGCGATGAGGAGATCCCGGATGACATGAAGGATCAGGCGCAGGAGTACCACGATGCACTGTGGGAAGCTGCCGCTGAGCTGGATGAAGACCTGATGATGAAGTACCTCGAGGGCGAGGAGATCTCGGCCGAAGAGGTAAAGGCTGCTATCCGCAAGGGCACCATCGAAAATAACATCGTTCCGGTGCTGTGCGGTACGGCTTACCGCAACAAGGGCGTGCAGATGCTGCTTGACGCTGTCATCGACTATATGCCCGCGCCGACTGATATCCCGGATATTAAGGGCGTTAACCCCAAGACCGGTGAGGAGGATTCCCGTCCGTCGTCTGACGACGCGCCGTTCTCCGCGCTGGCGTTTAAGATTGCCACCGACCCGTTCGTTGGCCGTCTGACCTATTTCCGTGTTTACTCCGGTTCGATCACCGCGGGTTCCTCTGTGCTCAATGCTACCAAGGACAGCCGCGAGCGTTTGGGCCGTATCCTGCAGATGCACGCTAACCACCGTCAGGACATCGACGTGGTTTACTCGGGCGATATCGCCGGCGGCATCGGCTTTAAGAACGTTACCACGGGCGACACGCTGTGCGACGAGAAGCACCCGATCATCCTCGAGTCCATGAACTTCCCGGAGCCGGTTATCCGTGTTGCGATCGAGCCTAAGACCAAGGCTGGTCAGGAGAAGATGGGCATTGCGCTGGCGAAGCTGGCGGAAGAGGACCCGACCTTCAAGACCTACACCGATGAGGAAACCGGTCAGACCATCATCGCCGGTATGGGCGAGCTGCACCTCGAGATCATTGTCGACCGCCTGCTGCGTGAGTTCAAGGTAGAGGCGAACGTCGGTGAGCCGCAGGTTGCGTATAAGGAGACCATCCGCCGTTCGGCTGACGTCGATCAGAAGTACGCACGTCAGTCCGGTGGTAAGGGCCAGTACGGCCATGTTAAGATCATTGTTGAGCCGAACGAGTCCGGCAAGGGCTACGAGTTCATCAACAAGATCGTTGGCGGTGCTATCCCGAAGGAATATATCGAGCCTGTCAATCAGGGTATTCAGGGCGCGATGCAGGCGGGTATCCTTGCTGGCTACCCGGTTGTAGACGTCAAGGTTACGCTGTACGACGGTTCTTACCATGAAGTCGACTCCTCTGAAATGGCGTTCAAGATCGCCGGTTCTATGGCGTTCAAGGAAGCGATGAAGAAGGCTGATCCGGTTCTGATGGAGCCGATCATGCAGGTTGACGTTATGGTTCCTGAGGACTATATGGGTGACGTTATCGGCGGCCTCAACGCCCGCCGTGGCCAGATCCAGGGCATGGAGCCGCGCGGCGGCGTTCAGGCTATCTCGGCTGCCGTTCCGCTGAGCGAAATGTTTGGTTACGCAACCGCGCTGCGTTCGTCTACGCAGGGCCGCGGCCAGTACACCATGCAGCCCAGCCACTACACGGAAGTGCCCAAGAGCATTCAGGAAAAGATCATGGACAACCGCAATAAAAACGACTAAGACTATTGCATTTTTCTGTGATTTGCAGTAGAATAAACTCACCATGACTATGAGTTCAAATTACGAGGAGGATATCCACAATGGCAAAGGAAAAATTTGACCGCTCCCTGCCGCACGTTAACATCGGCACCATCGGCCACGTTGACCACGGCAAGACCACTCTGACCGCGGCGATCACCAAGGTTCTGGCTATGGAAGGCGAAGCTGAGTATCAGGCTTACGACTCCATCGACAAGGCGCCGGAGGAGAAGGAGCGCGGCATTACGATTAACACCGCTCACGTTGAGTATCACACCAAGAACCGCCACTATGCGCACGTTGACTGCCCGGGTCATGCTGACTACGTTAAGAACATGATCAC
>DWZQ01000044.1 GCA_019117485.1 Candidatus Agathobaculum intestinipullorum
GCATCGTAGCTGTTAACAAGTCCGATTCCGCGCCGATCTTCGACGTAGCGGACTACGGCATCTGCGGCGACCTGTTCAAGGTTGTTCCGATGATGATCGAGGCTATCAAGGCTGCCAAGGCTTCCAAGTAAAACTGTAACCCGGTTTCCTCCCACTGATCTCCCGAGCGGCGCTGATTGTACCTCCTATTCTCCATCGCGGGCCGGAGCATCCCGCGATGCAACAAATCCGCTGAAAGCCACAGCGGAGCACGACGCCGCTTCCTTCCCGTTCAGTGTGGAAATTTCCCATACAAAGCCGCAGGGTGTGCGCCCTGCGGCTTTTCCCTGCCCATTTTTGGGCGCAAAAAACCGGCAGCCAAAGCTGCCGGTTTTTGCTGCTTTATTCGCCCATCACCTGAAAAACGATATCACGTGTGCGGTCGCGCGTGTCGCACTCAACCAGCGTCAGGTTCTGCCACGGGCCAAGCGTAATCTCCCCCTCAACAAACGGGACGACAATAAACGGTGAAAGCAGTGCCGCCTTGATATGCGACGAACCGTTATCGTCATGCCAAGTGTCATGGTGGTGGTAGTGGATGACGCGGCCTGTCTCGTCCGTGTACGGGGAAAAGACATCCATCGCGGCCTTGAGGTCGTGATGCACCATACCCGGCTCAAATTCAAGCGTAGTCAAACCTGCCACGCCGCCGGTTGTAAAGCCAGTGATAATGCCCGATTTGATACCGGTGTTGCGGCAGGCGTTGCGCACCGCTGCGCGGAAGTCATCACTGACGTCGATCATACCCATATGGGCGCGGGTATGGTAGGTTTTCGTTTCCGTATATACTGCCATGAATGTTCGTCCCCCTTGTCACAGGCATTGCAAATATTGACCGTACAGCGTCTTATCCAACGCAGCCGCGTGCCGCAGCAGTGTCTGATGGCTGATATAGCCCCGCTGGAATGCAATTTCCTCAAGGCAGGCGATATATCGGCCAGTCTCATCCTGTACGCGCTTGACCGCCTGCGCCGAGTCAAGCAGGTTTTCCGCAGTACCGGCATCCAGCCAGACAAAATCCTGATCGAGCTTGACCACATGCAGCTGGCCACGGCGCAGGTACTCCAGATTGACATCGGTAATCTCCAGCTCGCCGCGCGCGGAAGGCTTGAGGTTATGCGCAATCTCCATGACCGAATTGTCGTAAAAATACAGACCGGGCACGATATAATTGGACTTGGGGAAACGCGGTTTTTCCTCGATGGATACCGCACGTCCCTGCGCGTCAAACTCAACCACGCCGAACGCGCGCGGGTCCTCCACATAATACCCGAATACGCAAGCGCCCTGCCCTAAGCTGAGTGCTTGTCCCAGATAACCTTCAAAATCCGGCGAATAGAAGATATTGTCGCCCAGCACCAGACACACGTCATCCGAACCGATGAACTGCTCACCGATCAGCAGCGCATCCGCGATGCCGCGCGCGACCTCCTGCACCTCATAGGTGATATTGACACCCCAACGTCCGCCCGAGCCAAGCAGACGGTAAAACGGCCCCTCCTCACCGGGCGGGATGATGATCAGGATATCACGGATACCGGCCTGCAACAACACGGCCAATGGGTAATAGATCATGGGCTTGTCATACACCGGCAGCAGCGGCTTGCATACCGGACGCGTCATCGGATACAGGCGCGAGCCCTTCCCTGCAGCGAGAATGATTCCTTTCATGTGCTGATTCCTCTATCTCTGTTTGATTTACTGCGACCATTATAGCATAAGCTATCCCCTTTTTCCAGCTTTATCGCGATTTTACCACCACTATTAAAATAAATTAGTACGGTCAGCCACAACACACACGCGAACATTTCACACAGCGATTTTCCTCCTGCCCGTCCGCCTTTTCTGGGTTGCCGGCTGCCCCGCATCCCTTCTCCCGCCTAAGCTCCGGCTTTCTCCACGCCTATCTCACCAGAACGCGCCAATATTGCCAGTTTTACGCGGTTTTTCCGCCCGAATTTTGACGATAACACAGGTGGAAAACCTACCGCAAAGCGGGTATAATACTATCTGTACGAAAATAACCTGTAGATGGAGGAATAGATATGATTCGGAACGATTTGCGCAACATTGCCATCATCGCGCACGTTGACCACGGCAAGACGACGCTGGTCGACCAGATGCTCAAACAGGCAGGCGCTTTCCGCGAAAACCAGGTGGTCGAGGAACGCGTTATGGACTCGGGCGATATCGAGCGCGAGCGCGGCATCACCATCCTTGCCAAGAACACTTCGGTACATTACAAGGGCGTCAAGATCAACATTGTCGATACGCCGGGGCACGCGGACTTTTCCGGTGAGGTTGAGCGTATCCTCAAGATGGTGGACGGCGTTGTGCTGCTGGTCGACGCGGCCGAGGGCCCGATGCCCCAGACCCGTTTTGTCCTCCAGAAGGCGCTCGAGTTTGGCCATAAAATCATCATCGCGGTCAACAAGATCGACCGTCCTGACGCCCGTCTGGGCGAGATCGGCGACGAGGTGCTCGAGCTGCTTTTGAACCTCGACGCATCCAACGAACAGCTGGACAGCCCGATCGTCTATTGCTCGGGCCGCGCAGGCACCGCGTCCATGTCCCCGAACACAGAGGGCACCGACCTTACCCCGCTGTTCGAACAGATCCTTGAGCATATCCCGGCGCCGCAGGTCGACACCGACGGCCCGACGCAGATGCTGGTTTCCTCTATCGACTATAACGAATACGTCGGCCGCATCGGCATCGGCCGCATTGAGCGCGGCTCGATGAAGGTCGGCCAGCAGGTCACGGTCTGCGACTACCACGGCGCGACCCAGCCGTACAACGCCAAGGTCGTAACCCTGTACACCATCGAGGAACTGGAGCGCAAGCCGGTGGACGAAGCCAAGGCAGGCGAAATCGTGTGCTTCTCGGGCATCGAGAACGTCACGATTGGCGAAACGCTGTGCGACCCTGAACATGTCGAAGCGCTGCCCTTTGTCAAAATCTCCGAGCCGACAGTCGAGATGACCTTCTCGGTCAACGACTCGCCGTTTGCGGGCAAGGAAGGCAAGTTCGTCACCTCGCGCCATCTGCGCGAGCGCCTGTTCCGCGAGCTTTTGAAGGACGTGTCCCTGCGCGTTAACGAAACCGATACGACTGATGCCTTCCGCGTCTGCGGCCGCGGCGAGATGCACCTGTCCATCCTGATCGAAAACCTGCGCCGTGAGGGCTACGAGTTCCAGGTCGGCGCGCCCAAGGCGCTGTTCCGCGAGATTGACGGCAAAACCTGTGAGCCGGTCGAGCGTATGATCGCGGACGTGCCGCAGGATGCGGTTGGCTCGGTCATGGAGAAGATGGGCAGCCGCAAGGGCGAGCTGGTCTCCATGAACCCCAAGGGCGCCGACCGTATGCGCCTTGAGTTCCTCATCCCGGCGCGCGGCCTGTTTGGCTACCGCACTGAGTTTTTGACCGACACCAAGGGCGAGGGCGTGCTGTCCTCCGTATTCCACAGCTATCAGCCGTATAAGGGCGACATTTCCAAGCGCACCACCGGCTCGCTGATCGCGTTTGAAACGGGCGAAGCGGTCGGCTACGGCCTGTTTAACGCGCAGGAGCGCGGCCCGCTGTTCATCGGCCCGGGTACACAGGTATACGAGGGCATGGTCATCGGCGAGAACCCGCGCGGGGACGATATGGCGGTCAACGTCTGTAAGAAAAAGCAGCTGACCAACATGCGTGCCTCGGGTTCGGACGACGCACTGCGCCTGATCCCGCCGCGCCAGATGTCGATCGAAGCCGCGCTCGAGTTCATCTCGGATGATGAACTGCTTGAGATCACGCCCAAGAGCGTGCGTATCCGCAAAAAGATCCTGTCCAACACCGAACGCCTGAAAAAAGTCAAGGGCGGCAAAAAGTAAGCCGCACCCCACATAGAAAGGAACTTTCTCCATGTCTGTCAAAGAAACTCTGCACACTGAACTCGCTCCCGCAGCTGTCGGCCCGTATTCGCAGGCCGTTATCACCGGCAACCTGATTTTCACCTCCGGCCAGATCGCGCTTGACCCCAATACCGGCAAGATCGAGTCCGACACCATCGAGGGTCAGACCGAGCAGGTCATGCACAACCTGCACTGCGTGCTGGCTGAGGGCGGCGTGGCATTCGACCGCGTGGTCAAGACCACCTGCTTCCTCGCCGATATGAACGATTTTGCCGCATTCAACGAGGTATACGGCAAGTACTTCCCGGAAAACCCGCCTGCGCGTTCCTGCGTACAGGCTGCGGCGCTGCCCAAGGGCGCCAAGGTCGAGATCGAGGTTATCGCGGTCAAGGGCTAATCCTTCTATAAACCCAAACAAAAAAGAGGACGGAAATTCCGTCCTTTTTTTCATCAGCAGCCCTCTTTTTCCTTGACCGCCTGTAAATACTGCCACAACAGCCAGACGATGACCACCGCCACAACGATCTCCAGCACAAGCGAAACAAAGGGAGAAAACGATGCCACAATGGTGCAAACGATGCCGCCGATCAGTGACAGCCAGAAGCACCATCGAATACGCCCCGACGGATAGTTATAACCGCGAGGGAAAATCAACCCATCCAAAGCGAAATAGAAATAGTAATCCGCCACAATCATAACGATCAGCCCCGCCAGCGCGACAAGCAACAGCAAAATGCTGAGCACCGAGCCAAGTGCCAACAGCGTCATCAGCAAGCCGCCAAAAGTCAACGCCAGACTGAGCAGCATGGTGCGCCATGCGCGTCCCATACCATCCGATACATCACGCATTGCATACAGCTCATAAAGCTTCACCACCCCGACTACAAATCCCATCAGCGAGGCGATGATGTGGTCAAACGGCAGCAGCACCAACGCAATCAGCTGCATAAGCCAGTAGATCCACAGATTATGATAAATCGGCTGCTGATAGCTTTGAAACTCTTCATTCATCTCAATCCCTCCTTTGATTTGTTTATGATACCAGACCGTGTGCTGCTTTGCAACAAAAATCCGGTAAATTCTCTGGGCGATATATATAAAAAAGCTTCGGAACCTACGGTTCCGAAGCTTTTCTGCCATCTTGCAGCAAATCAGTCCTGATGCTCCTCGATGTACTTGACGATATCGCCGATGGTGCTCATCTGGGTGGCTTCCTCATCGGAGATGGTCACGCCGAAGTTCTCCTCGAGGTCCATCATCAGCTCAACAACGTCCAGAGAGTCCGCGTTCAGATCTTCCTTTACCTTGGTATCCATGGTCATGGTGGAAGCGTCGGCATCGAACTTGTCTGCCAGAATCTCGCATACCTTTTCAAACATGGGAATTACACTCCTTCATTTTCATCTTGATTTATTGTTCTGAAAATTCCGATCTTGCGGAACTTTTCATACCGTTTTTGCAGCATCGTATCCATATCCGGTTCGGCTGCCAGCTCCGCGAGCTGGTCGCGCAATGCACGGCCGACATTGCGGATGAGCTGCGCGCTTGTTTGCCCCTCCGGGATGATGCCCTCAATCATGCCGAACCCATACAGATCCTGCGCGGTGATGCGCAAAGTGTCTGCGGCCTCGGCTTCGCGCGCCGGGTCTTTCCACAGGATGGATGCACAGCCGCGCGGCGAAATCACCGAATACAGCGCGTTTTCCAGCATGAGCACACGGTCGGCCACGGCGAGTGCCAACGCGCCGCCAGAGCCGCCTTCACCCGTCACAATCGATATCATCGGCGTGCGCAACTCGATAAACTCATACAGGCTGCGGGCAATCGCCTCGCCCTGCCCACGCTCCTCCGCACCCACGCCCGGGAATGCGCCGGTCGTGTCGACCAGATTGATCACCGGACGGTGGAACTTTTCTGCCTGATGCGCAAGGCGCAACGCTTTGCGGTAGCCCTCGGGGTTGGCCATACCGAAGTTGGCGGCCATTTTTTCCTCGGTCGTTTTTCCCTTGCGGTGGCCGATGACAGTCACCGGCATGCCGTTAAACAACGCCACGCCCGCGCAGATCGCATGATCCTCGCCAAAATAACGGTCGCCGTGCAGCTCAACAAAATCGGTGAACAGCTCACTGATATAGTCCTCGATCTGCGGCCGCTTGGGGTCGTGGATGATGCGCATTTTCTCGCTTGCAGGTTTATTCGCCATGGTGCCACACCTGCCGTTTCTTCGGTTTGGGCTGCCGATGGAGTTTCAATAACGTCTCCAACGTGCCCTTGAGTTTATTACGCGGAACTATTTTATCACAGAAACCGTGCGAAAGCAAGAACTCGGACGACTGAAAGTCCTCCGGCAGCGTCTCGCCGATCGTGCCCTCAATGACGCGCCGGCCGGCAAAGCCGATGGTCGTGCGCGGCTCGGCCAGGATGATATCGCCCAGCATCGCAAATGATGCGGTCACGCCGCCAGTCGTCGGGTCAGTCAGCACCGTGATATACAGCAGCCCCGCATCCGAGTGCCGCCGCGCTGCGGCCGACACCTTGGCCATCTGCAACAGGGAGAACATACCCTCCTGCATGCGCGCGCCGCCTGAGCAAGTAAACAGCACCACGGGCAGGCCCTTTTCCGTCGCATACTCAAACAGACGGGTCAGCTTTTCTCCCACAACCGAACCCATCGAGGCCATCATAAAGTGGCTATCCATCACGCCGATGCAGGTTTCCACACCGCCGATGCGGCACACGCCGGTCTTGACTGCGTCCGGCATGCCCAGCTTTTCCGCCAGTTGTTCGGCCTTCTCCGCATAGCCCGGGAAGTCGATCGGATCGGCCGGGGCAAGGTTAGCATACAGCTCGGTAAAGCTGTCTTTATCCGCGATCTGACGGATGCGCGTGCGCGCGAGCAGTCGGCCATAACGGCCGCAATGCGGACAGACGTACAGGTTTTTGCCGTAGGCATAGGCCTTCAGCTCCGCGCCGCAGCCCTTGCACTTGACGACCTTGACACCCGCATCATCCTGCGACTTCATCTCCATCGAAGTTTCGCGTGTTTTCTGGAACAAATCAAGCAGCATGGCGCTCCCCCCTCTCCTTATTGCTCAAAATCGCCGTTGGCGATCGAATTGACGTGGAAATTAGCTTCCTCGAACGCCTTGGAACGTAAAATATGCATCTGGTAGTCCGTGCCGGTGACCACGCCCTCGAACAGCGTCTCGGCCAGTGCGCGGCGCATGCGGGCAATGGCCTGCGTGCGGTCTGCGCCGTAGACGATCAGCTTGCCAATCATCGAGTCATAGAACGGTGGAATCTTATAGCCCTGATATGCCGCCGTATCCATGCGCACGCCCGGCCCGCCTGGCAGGTGCATGGACACCAGCGTGCCCGGACATGGCGCAAAGTCGCGCGATGGGTCCTCGGCGTTGATGCGGCACTCGATCGCGTGTCCGCGCAGCTCGAGGTCGTCCTGCGTAAAGGACAGCGGTTCGCCCGCCGCGATGCGGATCTGTTCGCACACAAGGTCAACGCCCGTCACCTGCTCGGTGACCGGATGCTCGACCTGAATGCGGGTGTTCATCTCGCAGAAATAGAAGTTGCGGTCGCTATCGACCAGAAATTCAATCGTGCCCGCGTTGCGGTAGCCGACACGTTTGGCCAGATCGACCGCCGCCTTGGTCATGCGGGCGCGCAGCTCCGGCGTGACAAACGCCGACGGGCTTTCCTCAATCAGCTTCTGGTGACGGCGCTGCACCGAGCACTCGCGCTCGAACAGGTGCACCACGTTACCAAAGCTGTCGCCCAAAATCTGCACCTCGATATGGCGCGGGTTGTGAATGTATTTTTCCATGTACAGGCGACCATCGCCAAAATTGGCAACCGCCTCGGCGGATGCGCTATCGTATGCATCCTTGAGTTCGCGCACATCATGCGCCACGCGGATGCCCTTGCCGCCGCCGCCGGACGCCGCCTTGAGCATGACAGGATAACCAATACGCTCGGCCTCCGAAATCGCCTCGTCAAAGTCGCGCAGCGGGCCGTCCGTGCCCAGCGCCACCGGCACACCTGCCGCAATCGCGTTACGCTTGGCCTCGGACTTGTCACCCATCAGTCGGATGGTCGCGGCGGTCGGCCCAATGAAGGCCAGACCTGCCTGCGTTGTGCGCTCGGCAAAGTCCGGGTTTTCGGACAGGAAACCGAAGCCCGGATGGATCGCCTGACAGCCCGACGCAATCGCCGCTGAGATGATATTGTCCATATTCAAATAACTGTCCGCCGCGCGCGCCGGACCAATGCACACCGCTTCGTCCGCAATTTGCGCGTGCAGCGCTTCACGGTCAGCCTCGGAATAGACGGCGACCGCAATCACGCCCAGATCGCGGCAAGCCTGAATGATGCGCACCGCGATCTCGCCGCGGTTTGCGATGAGTACCTTTTGAAACATGTCTTTCCCCGCCTCAGTCCATGATGACCATGCACTTGATCTCCGCCTCGGCCGCCTTCTGATCGCCGACCCACGCGACGCCCTCGGCCACCGCCATCGGGCCGCGACGCTTGATAAATTTCACTTCCAGCCGCAGCGTATCGCCCGGCTTTGCCATCGCGCGGAACTTGGCCTTGTCGATGCCGGTATAAACCGCGGTCTTGCCGCGGAACTCCGGGATGGAAAGCAGCGCCACGCCGCCGACCTGCGCCAAGGCTTCCAGGCGGAACACCGCGGGCATGATCGGGTTGCCCGGGAAGTGCCCTTGGAAAAAGAACTCGTCCCCGGTCAGGTGCAGCGTGCCGACCGCATGCTCCTCGTCCATCTCGATGATCTCATCCACCAGCAACATGGGCGGGCGGTGCGGCAGGATCTCCATGATCTGTTCTTTATTCAGCATATATCTTATACCTCTTTCCTGTCAAGTACAAGGCTTTTGCATAGGCGAATTTGTATCTTTTGGTGCAGACCGCTGTCCGCCCTTGCTGCACATTGCGCAGTATATAGCAGAAAATTGCCGCAGCACGGCAATTTTCATAGATAGGGGGCTTGTGAAGCCCCCTATCTATCATTCAATGATGACGACCGTCTGGTTATACTCGACCATATCGCCCGGCTGGGCAAGGATACGGACGACCGTGCCGTCGCACGGCGCCTTGATCTCATTCATGGTTTTCATCGCTTCAATGATGAACAGCGTGTCGCCCTCCTTGACCTTCTGGCCAACCAGCACGAACGGCGGTGCGTCCGGAGCCGGCGAGGAGTAGAACGTGCCCACCAGCGGGCTCTTAACCGGCGTGCCTGCCGGCAGCTCCTCGACCGAAGCGACCGGTGCATCCTCCACAGCTGCGGCAGTGGTGGCAGACGCGGCCGCCGGGACGGCTGCGGGTGCAGCCGCGACCGGGACGACCGGTGCGGGCGGCGCGGACTTGATCTTGATTTTGATGTCGTCCGCTTCCAGCTCGACCTCGCCCAGCCCGCGCGCCTTGAGCGCGTCCATCAGCTCGACCGTGATATCCTTCAGTTCCTTGATATCCATATCTTACACCTTCTTAATCAGGATGCAGGCGTTATGCCCACCAAAGCCCAGCGAGTTCGAAATGGCGACATTAACCGGCATTCCGACAGCCGTATTCGGGGTGATATCCAGATCGCACTCCGGGTCAGGCTCCTGATAACCAATGGTCGGCGGTACGACGCCCTCGCGCACCGCCATGACGCAGGCAATGGCCTCGACTGCGGCCGCGCCGCCCAGCAGGTGGCCGGTCATTGACTTGGTCGAAGAAACCTTGACCTTATATGCCGCGTCGCCAAACGCCTTTTTGATGGCGATCGTCTCGTATTTTTCATTGAGCGGGGTCGAAGTGCCGTGGGCGTTGATATAGTCAACGTCCGCCGGGGTCAGCCCTGCATCCGTGATTGCGTTCAGAATGGCACGCGCCGCCGCTTCTCCGTCCGGCGAGGGGCTGGTGATGTGGTAGGCATCGCCCGATGCACCGTAGCCGGCAAGCTCAGCCAGAATGGTCGCGCCGCGCTTCTCCGCGTGCGACAGGCTCTCAAGTACGAGACAGCCCGCACCCTCGCCCATAACAAAGCCCGAGCGGCGCGCATCAAACGGGATGGACGCGCAAGCCGGGTCTTCTCCCGTGTGTACGGCCTTCATATTCTGGAATCCCGCCATCGAAATCGGGATGATACCGTTTTCGGTGCCGCCGCAGATCACGACATCCTGATAGCCATGACGGATGGAACGCATCGCCTCGCCGATGGCGTGGTTACCAGTCGCGCAAGCGGAAACCGGGCAGAAATTCTCTCCCTTAAAGCCAAAGCGCATCGAAATATATGCCGCCGCCATATTGGCGATCATCTCAGGAATGCAAAGCGGGGACACACGGCCCGGGCCTTTTTCATTCAGCTTGGGGATCTCCTGCTCGGCAATGTGCAAGCCGCCCACGCCCGAGCCGTAGATCACGCCCGTGCGGTAAGGGTCGAAATTGCCTTCCTTCAAGCCAGCCTGCTCAACGGCCTGCTGCGCTGCCGCCAATGCAAAATGGCAGTTGGCATCCATGCGGCGTGCCTCGCGCTTATCGACATACTGCGTCACGTCGAAATCCTTGACCTCGGCGGCCAGCTTGACTTTAAAATCCGACACATCAAATTTTGTGATCGGGCCAACGCCACACTTTCCGGTTTTGAGCGATTCCCAGAAAGTCGCCACGTCATTGCCGACCGGGGTGATCGCACCCATACCGGTGATGACTACTCGTTCCATCAAAGCATCTCCTTTTTCCCATACTCCCTGCGGCGGTACCCACGCCGCGAAAGAACTGCTGTCAGATCATGCCGCCGTCGGCAACGATGACCTGACCGGTAACATAGCTCGCCGCGTCCGAAGCAAGAAACGCGACAACGCCCGCGATCTCCTCCGGCTTGCCGAAACGGCCAAGCGAAATTTGCTTTACTGCGCCTTCCTTCACGGCATCCGGCAGCACCTGTGTCATATCGGTTTCAATGAAACCAGGCGCAACCGCATTCACCGTGATGCCGCGCGCACCCAGCTCCTTGCTGGCAGTCTTCGTCATGCCGATCAGCCCCGCTTTGGCAGCGGAGTAGTTGATCTGACCCGGATTGCCCGCAATGCCAGCCACCGAAGCGATATTGATGATACGCCCCTGCTTGGCGCGCATCATCATCGCGCCGCACTGGCTGAGCATATTGAACGCACCCTTGAGGTTGGTCTGAATGACCGCGTCAAACTGCTCCTCTTTCATGCGCACCATCAGGCCGTCACGCGTGATACCCGCATTGTTGACCAGAATATAAGGCACGCCGAGTTCTTCCTTGATCTCCTTGAGCGCTTTGCCGCAGGCCTCATAATCCGAAACATCCCACTGCTTGACCACCGCTTTCACGCCGTGTGCGCGGCATTTCTCGGCGACAGCCTCGGCCTTTTCCACCGAGGACGCACAGTTGATGACAATATCATGGCCGTCTGCGGCCAGCTTTTCCGAAATGGCCGCGCCGATACCGCGCGAGCCGCCGGTGACAATCGCAATTCCCATGTCGTTCTCCTTATTCAAAACGCTTATATGCGTTTTTCAGCAATGTTTCCGCCTCTTCCGTCATGCCGCGGACGATATCCGAGCACGGACGAAGCTCCTTGAGCATGCCTGCGATCTGGCCGGACATGAAGGTGCCTTCCTCATAGTTGCCGTCCTGCACGGCCTTGCGCAGCGAGCCTGCGGTCGCGGCTTCCAGCTCTTCGAGCGACTGCTCAGTGTTGATCTTCTCCAGTTCGAGGCACTTGCGCGCCATCGGGGTCTTGAGCGAGCGCACCGGATGGCCGGACGGGCGGCCGGTGACGACAGTCGAGATATCGGTCGCCTTGAGCACCAGCTCCTTGTACTTATCCGAAATATAGCACTCGTTCGAGGCGAGGAACACCGTGCCGCACTGCACGCCTTCAGCGCCCAGCAGGAACGCCGCTGCCATGCCGCGGCCATCCGCGATGCCGCCAGCCGCCACGACCGGAATGCTCAACGCGTCGACCACCTGCGGTACCAGCGGTATGGTCGTCAGCTCGCCGATGTGGCCGCCGCCCTCCATACCTTCCGCGATAACCGCGTCCGCGCCCGCGCGTTCCATACGCTTGGCCAGCGCCACGGAGGCGACAACCGGCATAACCTTGATGCCCGCGTCCTTCCACGCCGCCATATACTTGCCCGGATTGCCCGCACCCGTGGTCAGCACTTCGATCTTCTCATCGACCGCCAGCTGCGCGAGGTCGTCCGCATTCGGGGAGAGCAGCATGATATTCAACCCTAACGGCTTGTCCGTGATCTCGCGCGCCTTGCGGATCTCGTCACGGATATAGTCGACCGGGGCGGCGCCGCCCGCGATGATGCCCAGTCCGCCCGCCGCGGAAACCGCAGCCGCCAGATGGTGCTCCGCGACCCACGCCATCGCACCCTGTACGACCGGATACTCGATGCCGAGCAGTTCAGTGATCTTGGTTTTCATGCCATTCTCTCCTTTACAGTTTCAGTACAAACGCACCATAGGTCAGGCCGCCGCCAAACCCGGTGCAAACGATGGTCTGCCCCTCGTGCAGCAGACCCTTTTTGCGCATTTCATCCAAACAGATCGGCACCGATGCCGACGAAGTGTTGCCGAAGCGATCCATATTGACGTAAACCTTTTCTTTGGGGAGGTGATAGCGCTTGGCAATGACATCGAGGATGCGCAGGTTGGCCTGATGCGGCACAACCCAGTCAATCTCCTCGGCGGACACACCCGCGCGGTGCAGCGCGGTGTCGATCGCGTGCGGCACGGCGCGCGCCGTAAAGCGCACGACCGCAGCGCCCTGCATTTTCAGGAACCGCGCCTTGGGGTCGACCGGACGCTCGGCTGCAAACGGGTCTTCTACCGGCAGCGCCTCCATGTACAGGTAATCCGCACCCGAACCATCCGCTGCGATAAAGGTGGACTGGATGCCGATGTTCTCATTATCGGTCGCGCGGTAGACCGCAGCCGCCGCGCCGTCGCCAAACAGAATGCAGGTAGAACGGTCGGTATAATCGGTGATGCGGTGCAGGGTTTCGGCGGACACAACCAGCACGGTTTTCGCCTTGCCGCACTTGATGAAGCTGTCCGCAATATCGGTGGCCGAGACGAAACCCGCACAGGCGTTATTGATGTCGATCGCGCCCACCTGACGCGCACCCAGCTTGTCCTGCAAAACGCTTGCGGTGTTCGGGGTGTTGGTGTCCGGCGTGCAGGTGCTGACCAGAATGAGGTCAAGTTCCTCGGCCGAAATGCCCGCGTCCGCGAGCGCGTTCTGTGCCGCGCCGAGGGCGAGTTCCCATGTGTGGGTGTTCTTGGCGATGCGGCGCTCCTTGACACCCGTGCGCTGCACGATCCACTCGTCGCTCGTCTCCACCATGGTTTCCAGCATGGCGTTGGTCAATACAAATTCCGGGATGCACGAACCCGTGCCGATCAATTGACTGTTGATGATTTCCACGCTCCCCAAAAGTTCAAATCGCTCTCCCAAAGCGTGGAAAAGCGACAATAGATTGATTGACAAAGTAATCCGTGACTATTATAATAAAAGTACACGAAAATGTCAACCTTTTCCGAGGTTTGGCAACGCTTTTGGAGGAACGGAACATGGAATACGGTTTTGCATTTTTCCCCGGCCAGGGCGCGCAGACGCCCGGTATGGGCAAGGATTTGTACGACAATTCGCAGGCCGCCCGACTGGTATTCGAAGAGGCCAGCGACGGCGCTGGGATGGACGTAGCGAAGCTGTGCTTTGACAGCGACAAGGAGACCCTCTCCCGCACCGAGAACAGCCAGATTGCCATTTTCACCCACTCGATGGCGGCGCTCGCAGCACTGGGCGAAGCGGGCGTAACGTTCAAGGCCGCGGCAGGCTTCTCGCTGGGCGAATATACAGCGCTGGCGGCGGCAGGCGTGGTGTCTCTCGCGGACGGCGTTAAGATTGTGTCGATGCGCGGCAAGCTGATGCAGCAAGCGGCGGACTCGATCGACGGCGGCATGGCCGCCATCCTTGGGCTGGATGATGACAAGATCGAAGCCGCGTGCGCAGCCGTAACCAGCGGCGTGGTGTTGCCGGTCAACTACAACTGCCCCGGCCAGCTGGTCATTGCGGGCGAAAAGGCTGCACTCGCTGAGGCGATCGAAAACTGCAAGGCGGCGGGCGCGCGCCGTGCGGTGCCGCTGGCGGTATCGGGCGCGTTCCACACCCCGCTGATGGCAAAGCCCGCGGCAGAGCTGCGCGCTTTCGTATCCGATTTTACCTTTGCCGCGCCCAAGATGGACATTTATACCAACCTCAATGGTCAGGTTCTGGACTGCACCGATCTGCCCGCGCACCTCGAGAAACATATGGTTTCGCCCGTGCGCTGGACGCTGCTGGTTAAAAACGGCATGGCGGCGGGCCTGACCACCGCGTGCGAGGTCGGCCCGGGCAAAACACTGACCGGTTTTGCCGGAAAGATCAGCAAGGAACTGTCCTGCAAGGCTGTGCAGGACATGGCAGGCGTGCAGGCCGCCGCAGAATAACATAAACAAAGCACCAAAGGAGGCGCTCCGGCGTCTCCTTTTTGTGCCAAAAAATTTTTTCAAAAAATTTTTGGATTTTGAACGGATTCCCTTTGTCCGGTCGTATTGGTAGTGAAAGGCACAAACGACAAGCCAAATTCACAGTCAATTACACAGAGGAGGACTTCATATGAAAAAGATGGTAATGGGTACGATTAGCGCAGCGCTGGTTCTTTCGATGGCGGTTACGGGTGCATTCGCAGCAGGCTACGGCAACGGTCGCGGACGTAACTTCGTTGACGCAAATGGCGACGGTGTCTGCGACAACTACGGCACGGGTACCGGCTGCGGCCGTGGTCAGTACTTCGTCGACGCGGACGGCGACGGCGTATGCGACAACTACGGCACTGGCGCAGGCTGCGGCCGCGGTCAGGGGCGCGGCTGCCGCCGTTAATCCGGGATAACGGAAATCCATCAGCAAAGGTAGGGTATCATGCGGAGCGAGCAGGAGGCAAACCGGGCGATTGAGCGGTATGCGGATACCGTCCGGCGGATCTGTATGATCCATTTGAAAAACCATTCGGACACCGAGGACATATTTCAGAATGTGTTTTTGAAATATGTTCTCAGCACCGCCGTGTTTGAAAGTGAGGAACACGAAAAGGCGTGGTTTATCCGCGTGACGATCAACGCTTGCCGCGACCTGCTGAAAAGTTTTTTCCGCAGCCGCACCGTTTCGCTCGATACCCTGCTCGACCAACCCGCCGACCTGACCGAAACCGACCGCACGGTACTCGACGCAGTGCTCGCGTTGCCACCCAAATACCGCGACGTAGTTTACCTACACTATTATGAGGGTTACACCGCCCCGCAGATCGGCCAGATCTTAAAAAAGAACGTCAATACCGTTTACACACTGCTTAACCGCGCCAAACAGGCGCTGCGTGAAACGCTGGGAGGGGATGACGATGCGTGACGAACTGAAAACCGCACTGGATAAGGTCACGGCAGACGACGCGCTGCGTCAATCCACCCGCGCGTTCCTCGCCCGCCAGACCGGTGACTTCGGCGCGGCCAAGACGCGCCCGCACACGGCGCGCCGCTTTGCCGCCGCCTTTGCTTGTCTGGCGCTGGTGGTTGCAGGCGGGACGGGCTACTGGGCGTACTTCTCCCCTACCTGCGCCATCAGCATTGACATCAACCCCTCGGTCGAGCTGGGCGTCAACCGGTTTGATAAGGTTGTATCGGTAGAAGGCATCGGGGACGACGGCGAAGCGCTCGCCGAAACGCTCGACATCCGTTTCCTCGACTACGCCGACGCGCTGGACGCGCTGCTGGCCGACCCGACGGTCGAAGGCTACCTTTCGCAGGACGAAGTGCTGTCCATCGCGGTCGCGGGCGAGAACGAAGCACAGGCGGATGCCATCCTCGCGCAGGCCGAAACCTGCGCCGCAGGCACGCGCAACGTCTACTGCCACGCAGCCGACAGTGCAGAACTGGAGCACGCGCACGAGGCCGGGCTTTCGTTCGGCAAATATCAGACATTCCTGATTTTGCAGTCGCTCGACCCTTCCGTGACCGCTGAGGATGTACAGGAGCTAACCATGCGTGAGCTCCATGACCGCATTGCCGCTCTCGACCCCGATGCCGCCCTGACGCTGTCCGGTGGCTACGGACATGGAAGCGGTGCCGGTAACAGCTATGGTGCAGGCAACGGAACCGGCACACCCTCCGGAAATGGCGCGGGCAATGGCAACGGTACTGGCCAAGGCGCTGGCGCTGGCAACGGCGCGGGCAATGGAGCAGGTTCTGGCAGCGGGAACGGAAATGGTTCCGGCAACAGCCACGGCCACCACGGCGGACACTGAGCCACCGGCGCGCTTTGTATGTAAAAATCAGAAATAGCTTGACAAATCCCCCGTAATGGACTACACTTATACCACAGAGCGAAAACTCTATTAAAACCGTAGGAAAAAGGAGGAAGCCGCCATGCCGTCGATCTGGATGAACATGTGCATGATGTGCGGTTTTGCTCGTTTTTCTGCCATGCAGTGCTAAAGGCTGCAAGCTGTAAGCGGGCCGCTTGTCATGCGGTCAGGCAACGGTTGAAACGGAAAGCGAGCGGAAAGCAGACCCTGCTTTCCGCTTTTATTTTGAAAAGGGGGTATGGGACTTGGAACAGGATTGCATTGTACGCATCCAAAACTTGAACAAAACCTTCCGCGGGCGTGCGGGAGAGGTGGTCGCGCTCGACGGCATCAATCTCGATATCCGCCGCGGTGAAATTTTCGGCATTATCGGCCTGTCCGGCGCGGGCAAAAGTACGCTCGTGCGCTGCATCAACTTCCTCGAACGGCCGACCGAGGGCACGGTCGAGGTCGACGGTCAGGAGCTTGGCACGCTGACCGAAAAAGAGCTGCGCGAGGCGCGGCACTCGATGGGCATGATTTTCCAGCAATTTAACTTGTTGCAGCAGCGCACCGCTCTGCAAAACATCTGCTTCCCGCTTGAGATTGCAGGCATGAAAAAGGCGGAAGCCGCCGAGCGGGCGCGCGCACTGCTCGACGTAGTCAGCCTGTCCGACCGTGCGGACAATTACCCGTCGCAGCTATCGGGCGGCCAGCAGCAACGCGTGGCGATCGCCCGCGCGCTGGCGACAAACCCCAAGATTTTGCTGTGCGACGAGGCAACCAGCGCGCTCGACCCGACGACCACCCGCTCGATTTTGGCGCTTTTAAAGGATATCAACCGCAAGCTGGGCATCACGATCATCGTCATCACGCACGAAATGGCAGTTATCGAAGAGATCTGCCAGCGCGTGGCGATCATCGACTCCAGCCGCATCGCCGAGGTCGGCCCGGTTGAGCAGGTATTCACCCGCCCGCAGTCGGCTATGGCACGGCAGCTCATTTATCCGGACGGCAAGCGGGACAAGCTGGCCACCGGCAAGCATTACTGCCGCATTGTGTTTGACGGCAACTCGTCTTTTGAGCCGGTAGTGAGCAATATGGTACTCGAGTGCAAAGCGCCGGTCAACATCATGTTTGCCGACACCAAGGACATCGACGGCCGCGCCTACGGCCAGATGATTTTGCAGCTTCCCGAGGACGAACGCGCCGCCCGGCGCGCGCTGGCGTACCTCGAAACCCAGAATGTGCATGTAGAGGAGGGCGACGCCGATGCTTTCACCTGAACTGTGGGCGCAAAGCCTGTGGGAAACGCTGTACATGGTCATTGTTTCAACCGCCGTTTCCTATCTCATCGGCCTGCCGCTCGGCCTGCTGCTGGTCGTGACAGATAAGGGTGGTATTCGTCCGATGCCCGCACTCAACACTGTACTGGGTGTCATCGTCAATATCCTGCGGTCGATCCCGTTCCTCATCCTCGCCGTCATGATCACGCCGATGACACGTGCCATTGCAGGCAAGGCGATCGGCACGACCGCGATGATCGTACCGCTGACGGTCGCAGCTGCGCCGTATGTCGCGCGTATGGTGGAGTCGTCCATCAAGGAAGTGCCGTTCGGCGTTATCGAGGCCGCACAGTCGATGGGCGCATCCCCGTGGCAGATCGTTTGGAAAGTGCTGGTGCCGGAAGCCAAGCCCTCGTTGATGGTGGGCGGCGCAATTTCAATCGTCACCATCCTCGGTTATTCCGCAATGGCCGGTTTCATTGGCGGCGGTGGTCTGGGTACGGTGGCCGTCAACTATGGCTACAACCGCTATAACTTTGAGATTATGCTGGTCGCGGTCATCATCATTGTGATCGTCGTACAGATTTTCCAAGTGTGCGGCATGTGGCTGGCGCGCCATCTGGACAAGCGCAACCGTTAATCCTCCAACTTTGTTATCAAAATATTTGATAAAACACCCCTAGAAAAGGAGAGAAATCCCATGAAGAAGAAAATTGCAGCCCTGCTCGCAGGCGCGCTGTGCCTGTCTGCGCTGGCGGCCTGCGGCGGCGGCAACGACACCCAGACAAATGGCGACAACACCGCATCCAATGATAAGACCATCACGGTCGGCGCGTCGCCCACACCGCACGCCGAAATCCTGAATGCAGCCAAGGATGTGCTCGCTGAGGCAGGCTGGACGCTTGAGGTTGTCGAGTTTACCGACTATGTACAGCCCAACACCGCACTGGTTGACGGCGATCTGGATGCGAACTACTTCCAGCATATCCCCTACCTGAACAACTTCAACAAGGAAAACGGCGCTGACCTCGTATCCGCGATCGAGATGCATTACGAGCCGTTCGGCATCTACCCCGGCCAGACCGCAACGCTTGAGGAATTGGCAGACGGCGCGACCATCGCCGTACCGAACGACGGCTCGAACGAGACGCGTGCGCTGCTCCTGTTGCAGGATGCCGGCCTGATCAAGCTCAAGGATGGTATCGACCCGACCTCGGACGCGACCAAGCTGGACATCGTCGAGAACCCGAAGAACCTCGACATTCAGGAAATCGCCGCCGAGCAGCTCCCCCGCTCGCTCGAGGACGTTGACCTCGCGGTTATCAACGGCAACTACGCGCTGCAGGCCGACCTGAACGCCAAGGAGGATTCTCTCATTACTGAGAATCCGGATTACGCTAAGGTCTATGTCAACGTTGTTGCCTGCCGCAGCGGCGATGAGACCAGCGACAAGATCACCGCGCTCAAGGAAGCCCTCCAGAGTGACGCGGTCAAGCAGTTTATCGACGACACCTATAAGGGTGCAGTCGTTGCGACATTCTAATTGCTGCAAACACCTCCGCTAAAGTGGAGGTGTTTTTGTATCCAGATCGTATCTCTGTATGTCTTGTGCGACCGTGTCTTGCGCATACGCCGTGAGGTATGCGTCCAAACGAGCGCCGACATTCTCCTGCAAATTGCGGTAAAAGCGCTGATAGCCATAAATATGGTAACCCCCGGCCTCGAACGTGTCGATCGTCGGCGTGTGTGCCTTCGGTTTTCCAGCAATTGAGCCAGTCTCCCCTGCTCATCGGTTGCCATGTGCCATCCGATATGTTATCATGGAAGCTGCATGGAATTCTGTCCGCCATTCGAGCGCGACAGCATATAGAAAGGAGACCGATCATGCTTCAAGGTGTGATTTTTGATATGGACGGTGTATTGGTCGATACCGAGCCGATTTGGGACAGCATATGGCCGGAATGCTGCCGTCAAATGGGGTTGCCGCTGCCACCGGATTCGTTTTATACCGGTGGACGCGGTATGTCCGGCGAAGTCTACGCCAACTATGTACATAGCTTTTTCCCACAGGTCGATGCCAGAGAACTTGTCGACACGCTTATGCAAATGGGAAAGGAGCGCTTCGCGCAGGGAGTGCCGCTCAAACCTGGCGTGCGCGAATTGCTGGACTATCTCCGTACGCAAAAGCTGCCGTGTGCCATAGCCAGTTCCAGTTCGCACAGCATCATCGAAGGAAACCTGCGCTGCACCGGCCTTACTGATTATTTCGACGTGATCGTGAGCGGGCAGGATGTCACACTCACCAAACCCGACCCGACGATCTTCCTGCTGGCCGCCGAACGGCTCGGTGTTGATATCCGACATTGCCTTATCTTGGAGGATAGCTTGAACGGCGTGTGCGCCGGACATGCCGCTGGTGCGGTTACTGTCATGGTGCCCGACATGATCCCCCCAAATGATGAAATCGCACAGCTGTATACCTGCTGCTGCACCAACCTGCTGGAAGTCAAGGCAATGCTTGAACAGGGAAAGTTGTAACCTGTCTCCCCTGTCATTGCGGATGCATCTTTTTGCCACAAAACCATACAGGATTTTTGTGGCCCGATTGACTTTATACCACAAGCGATGGTATAATAAAGCAGATGGAAAACAAGATCGGCATGTAAGGGGGAAACGCTATGAAGTGTCCGTTTTGTGGTTTTGACGACAGTAAGGTTGTCGATTCCAGACCGACCGACGAGGGGACCAGTATCCGCCGCCGCCGGGAATGTCTGAAATGCTTCAAACGTTTCACCACTTATGAAACCGTTGAGCGCATGCCGTTGATGCTGGTGAAACGGGATGGCACGCGGCAGGCCTACGACCGTCAGAAACTGCTCGGCGGCCTGATGAAAGCCTGCGAAAAGCGACCGGTATCGCTCATTCAGCTCGAACAGATTGTGGATACGGTCGAACAGCGCGTATTTGGCTCAATGGACAATGAAGTGTCCAGTCAGGTGATTGGCGAGCTGGTCATGGAACAGCTGCGCAAGGTGGATGAAGTCGCATATGTGCGCTTTGCATCGGTCTATCGCCAGTTTAAGGATATCAATACGTTTATGGAAGAGTTAAATTCGCTTCTTAAAGATAAGTGATTGTGATACCCCCTCATTCAAAATCGCCCAATCCCCTCACATAAAATCGACAGAATAATGTCACAGAGATCTAAAGCATAAAAGTGCTTTGGGTCTCTTTTTTTATCTGAAAATAGAGGGCTTGAGCCGGATTTTGAGCCGGAATGCGGGTGTATGCGGAGTCTGATAGCGAGGAAAGCGAGCTTGGTTTTAGCCTGTTTTGCGTGAGAAAATGGGCGGAAATTTTGGGAGGGGATAACAGATTTTGATTTCCTCCCAACCAAAACCGGCGAAAAATCCCCTTAAAAATCGCAGGTAAAAAGAGAGAGGAACAAGGACTTAAGGTACGAAAGTGCTTTAAGTCCTTTTTTGATGCGTAAAAAGGGGAGGTAAGGGGATAGAAAAGTGCAGGAAACAGAGAGGGGAAAAAACGGGCAAAAAGAAAATTGTCGATTTTGCAGAGATTTTCGGTCGATTTTTGGTGAGACGAAAAGGAAAATGGACGCATTTTCATAACGGACTGGAACGGAAGAAAAACAAAATAAGTCGTTGAAATAATGGCTTAAAACGACTTAGAACAGATTGAATTTCGCTAAATCGCATTATTCGGAGTTTTTCATTTCGCTTCGCAAATCGCAACTATCACCACATTTCCGGCAAATTTCTTTACATCGCCAATCGAAAAATTGCTCATTTTTCTCGGATTTTCTGTCGGTTTTAGGTGGGACGATGACATGATTGTCAACCTCCTACAATAATAATTACGGTATAAGGCGCGGCAGCCAGCCGCGTCTTTTTCCATCTCAAAGCTGAAGCTGTTAGAATGAGGGAGTAAGTGGCCTGACAATATCAACCATGGGCCAGCACGCCCGAAAG
>DWZQ01000045.1 GCA_019117485.1 Candidatus Agathobaculum intestinipullorum
TCGACCGCGTTCTGCGCGATCTTGTCCTTGGTGATGCCGTTGATCACGCCCAGAAGCAGGGCACATACAAAGGTGATCAGGCCCAGTACGACGACCAGCATCAGGATGCCGCCGCCCTTTTTGCTGCTATCCATATTACTGTGCCTCCTTCTTCACTTTGTCCAGCTCGTAACCGAACTTGCGGGGATGGGTGGCCTTGTCGATCGCCCAGACCAGCGTGTTCATAATCAGGATGGAGTAGGACACGCCCTCCGGCAGGCCGCCGAAGTAGCGGATGAACACGGTCAGCAGGCCGCAGCCCACGCCGAAGATGATCTGGCCCTTGGGGGTGACCGGGCTGGTGACGTAGTCGGTCGCCATGAAGATAGCGCCGAGCATCAGGCCGCCGGACAGCACCTGGGACAGCATCCACTCAACACGGGATACGTCGCCCATCGGGAACAGGAAGGTAAGTACAGCAACGGTCAGGATATACGCTGCCGGGATGTTGATGGTGATAACCTTACGCCACAGCAGGTATACGCCGCCCGCGATCAGCGCGAGCGCCGAAGTCTCGCCGATAACGCCGCCGGTCTGGCCGAGGAACATCTCCAAAAGGCTGACGCCCTCGGGCAGCGTGCCCGCCTTGAGGGACGCGAGCGGGGTCGCGGTGGAGATCGCATCGGTCACCGTCACCGTGCCGAAAAGCGGCAGGGATGCATGCGGCACAGTCCAGGTGGTCATCAGGCCGGCCCAGGACGCCATCATGAACGCACGCGCGCCCAGCGCCGGGTTCATGAAGTTCTTGCCGATGCCGCCGAACAGCATCTTAACGATGATGATGCCGAACAGCGCGCCCAGCACGACCATCCACCACGGGGCGGATACCGGCACGTTGAACGCGATCAGTACGCCGGTGACAAAGCAGGACAGGTCGCCCACCGTGTTCGGGTGCTTTACAATCTTATTATAAATGGTTTCGAATACGCCGCAGGCGACCATCGAGATGACGGTCAGCACCAGTGCGCGCGGGCCGAAGGTGTATACCGCAACGCACAGCGCGGGCAGCAGAGCCACCAGCACGTCGAGCATCAGGCTGCGGGTATCGTCATCCGCCTTGATATGGGGTGAGGAGGTGACGACGACTTTACTCAGATCATACATTTTCGTTTCCCCTCCTTACTTCTTTTCGGCTTCCGCCTTGGCCTTTTCGGCTTCGGCTTTGGCCTTTTCCGCCATGCGCTTGGCTTGGATCTTGCCCTTGGTCAGGCGGAACTGCGCGACCAGCGGAATACGCGCCGGGCAGACGTATGCGCAGGAGCCACACTCGATGCAGTCCATGACGCCGCACTCGAGTGCGTTGTCCAGATCGTCCTTCTTGCCGTACAGGTTCATGTAGTTCGGCAGCAGGTGCATCGGGCAGGCGTTAATGCACTTGCCGCAGCGGATGCAGGCCGGGTCGGCCACGCGCTTATCCTCATCGCCGCAGAAGGCAAGGAATGCATTGGTGCCCTTGAAGATCGGGATTTCCAGCGAGAACTGCGCCACACCCATCATCGGGCCGCCCATCAGCAGCTTGTTGGGCGGCTCCTTGAAGCCGCCGCACGCGTCGATCAGCTTTTCGACCTGCGTACCGATGCGCACTTCGAGGTTTTTCGGCTGGGCGATAGCGGAACCGGACACCGTGACGATACGGCGGATGACCGGCATGCCGGTGGTAAAGCGGCGGTAGACCGCGCCCGCAGTATCTACATTAAATACAGCGCAGCCCGCGTCGGCCGGCAGCTTGCCGGACGGTACCTCGCGGCCGGTGCAGGCGTTGATCAGTTGCTTTTCCGCGCCCTGCGGGTATTTGCACTTGAGCGGGTAGAGCTTGAGGCGCGGGTCGTCCGCGATCAGCTTCTCGATGCCGGGGAACGCGTCGGACTTGTTCTCCTCGACGGCGATGATCGCGTTCTGCACGCCCATAATGTCCGCCAGCATCTTCAGGCCGCCGATGACCTCCTCCGGCCGCTCGAGCAGCAGGCGGTGGTCGGAAGTTATGTACGGCTCACACTCGGCAGCGTTGATGATGACCGTGTCGCACTTGCCGATGCCCGACTGGATCTTGACGTGGGTGGGGAACGTTGCGCCGCCGTGGCCGACGATACCGGCCGAGCGGATGCACTCGATGCGCTCCTCGTTGGTCATCGCCGCAAAGTCATACGGATGCACCGACTCGTGCAGGCGGTCCTCGCCGTCGTTTTCAATCACGACGGAAAGCACCTTACTGCCGTTCGGGTGCAGGCGCGGCTCAACGGCCTTGACCGTACCGGACACGGTCGCGTGGACAGGCGCGCTGACGAAGCCGCCGGCTTCCGCGATGGGCTGTCCCAGATCCACGGTATCACCGACCGATACGATCGGCTTGGCCGGGGCGCCGATGTGCATGGAAACCGGCAGGATGACCTCTTCAGGCAGCGCCAGTTTCTCGATCGGCTTGGTGTTTGTCGCGGTTTTGAACCCGGGGTCGCTGTGCGTACCCGGGTGAATACCGCCACGGAACGAATACACCATGTTTTTCACCTCTCTGTTTTTTTGCGCAAGAAGAGCGGCGCCGACGAGCGGCGCTGCCCAATCTTCGTAAGGGAAATGTCAGGCTGTGGATGCGCACAGTCTTACAAAGTAGATTATACTGTTTTTCCTACCATGGAAGCAAGCCCAAAACGCAAAAAAATTCACCAAAATTTAAAAAAATAATGCATGCTTTGATAAAATTATGGTCATATCACTTCTTCTTTTGTGAACGCATCGTGATGAAGTAGAGATTTGGCCCGCTGGGGACGCAAAACCGGTCGGCGTCCCAACAGGACGCCGACCGGCGGCTCAGATTTTTCCTTTTGGTTTCCGGCAATACATTTCGGTGTAGGCCGTAGCTGCCGGATCGCCGCGCGGCGGCGTGTCCTGCGACCATGGCGGCACCTGTGCCACTGCGGCAGAGTCGATATGCGCCGCGTCGTCGTAAGCCGGGAAAGGCTTGGGTTCCCGTTCGGGCTTCTGTTTGTCCTTCATCCCGTCCGCCCCCCTTATACTGCCACACGCTTGGCCATGAACTGCGCGGCGGTCTGGCACAGCTTGACCGTGACCTCGGTTGCGTTCAGCCCCTCGTCCTCGGTGACGTAGGCCACGCAGCCGCTGACGTCGCCTTCCGCGAGGATCGGCACGGCGACCACCACATGGTAGGCGTCGTTGTCCGAAACGGTGAGCTCCTCGCCTTCCTCCATGCCGCGCTCATAAACTGCGCGCTGCTCCATCAGCTGCTCCATGCCCGCAGACAGGCGTTTTTCCAGCAGGTCTTTTTTCGCCCCGCCTGCGGCTGCAATCACCGCATCGCGGTCGCAGATCGCGCAGCTGAGACCCGCCGTGCGTGCCAGCGCCTCGGCCAGCTCGCCCGCGACCGTACCCAGTTCACCCATCGGGGAATATTTTTTGAAAATGACCTCTCCGTCGCGGTCGGTGAAAATCTCCAGCGGGTCGCCCTCACGAATGCGCAGCGTGCGGCGGATCTCCTTCGGAATCACGACACGACCAAGATCATCAATGCGGCGTACAATACCGGTTGCCTTCATTGACGCGTTCCCTCCCATACACAATTTCTGGTTGTACAGGTAGTATGACAGGAATTCGCCACATTATGCGAGCCGCACCTTGGCAATTTTTAACGTGTAGGACGCGTGGGACGCGGTTATCGCGTAGTGACGCGCGTACCGGTGACGATGGCGCGCGGCGCACCGGTCAATGGCATGTTGGTATACGGCGTGTTGATTCCTTTGGATTTATACGATTTGTAAACCATGTCGCACGACCAGTCGAGCAGCACCAGACGCGCAAAATTGCCTTTGGCGACCGCGCGACCGGTCAGCCCATAGATTTCGGCAGGCGCGCGGCTCATCTTGTCGACCAGCTGCATCGGGGTCAGCCGTCCGGTTTTGACCAGATAGGTGTTGCAGACTGAAAACGCGGTTTCCAGCCCGGTGATGCCGCTCGGGGCCTTGGCAAAATCGCGCGCCTTCTCCTCTGCGGTGTGCGGCGCGTGGTCGGTCGCGATCATGTCGACCGTGCCGTCGACCAGCGCGTCGATCAGTGCCTGTCGGTCGGCTTCGCGGCGCAGCGGCGGGTTCATGCGGGCGTAGGTGCCGTGGGTACACACGTCATCCTCGGTCAGGCTCAGGTGGTGGGGGGTGACCTCGGCGTAAATCTTTGCGCCGAGTGCCTTGCCTGCGCGGATAAGCGCCGCAGACTGGCCGCAAGAAATATGCTGGAACACGACGCGCGCGCCCGTATCAAGCGCCAGCGCGATATCGCGCGCGATCATCGCGGTTTCGGCGCTCGGCATCGCGCCCGGCACACCGAACTGCTGTGCGGCGGCCGAACCGAAATTTACGCCGGGCGAGGGTACGAGCGATGGCTCCTCTTCATGGAAGGACAGCAGGATATCGCGCGCTGCGGCGTGCTCCATTGCCGCCCGGCACAAGCCGGCGGGGGTCAGGTTGATGCCGTCGTCGGTCAGGCAGGGCGCGCCCGCAGCGACCAGCGCGTCAAAATCGGTCAGTTCCTGCCCTTTCAGCCCTTTGGTGACCGCGCCCGCCTGTAATACCTCGACCGGGCAATCCTTCGCCTTGTCCACCACATAGTGGATGTTTTCCGGGGTGTCGCAGGTCGGGATGGTGTTGGCCATGCAGATCACAGTCGCGTAGCCGCCCGCAGCGGCGGCTGCCGCGCCGGTCAGCACGTCCTCCTTCTGGGTCTGGCCGGGATCGCGGAAATGGACATGCCCGTCGACAAAGCCGGGCGACACCGTCAGGCCGGACGCGTCATATATTTCGCAGCCCGCGGGCGCGTCCACGTGCGGCTGCACCTCGAGGATGACGCCGTCGTCCCCGATGAGTACGTCGCGCGGCGCATCGGTATTGGTATAGGGGTCGAGCACGCGGCCGTTCTGGATCAGCAGCATAGAAAACTCCTCCGTTTCGTTGCGCCATTTGTCAGATGGCGCAGTGGTATCCTTATTGTACCATGCCGCCGCGGGATACGCAAAAGGAAACCGCGTTGGCGTGGCGGGTTGCCGCGGCACATGCGCGCCGGACTGAGAAGGATTGGCAGACGTGGCAGGGGCTGTTAAAAAGTCGTCAAAAAAACGCCAAAACTTGGTGCGAAAGCACAAAAGATTTAGCCGGGGACGTGACAAATACCGGGGAATTGAACATTGAAAAACTGTAAAAATGGGGCGTATAATATGTCGCGGTAAAAAAATGGAGGGCAGCACCGCATGATCGGCAGGCACAATGGGCGGGTTTCGCCTCCGCCGGTTGCAGCAGAAGCCGTTGCGCGGTGTTGCCACAGAAAAGCGCGGGCGCGTGGTCGCTTCGCGCGGGAAAGGGGTAAGAATATGAACACCATGCAAATCCTTTCCGTCGTGGTCTTCCTGATCGTGATGGCTGCCATTGTCACAGAAAAGGTACACCGCACGGTAGCAGCGGTCGCGGGCGCAGTTGTGCTGGTCTGCCTGCATGTGCTGACAGTGGACGACGCGGTCAGTTACATTGATTTCAATACAATCGGTGTACTGATCGGTATGATGCTGTTTGTTGCGGTTGTGCGCAACTCCGGCCTGTTTGAGTATGTTGCCATCAAGGCGGCCAAAATCGCCAAGGGCAATCCGTGGAAGATCATGCTGCTGTTTATCATCATTACGACGGCGCTGTCGGCCTTCCTCGACAACGTGACGACCGTATTGTTGGTCGGCCCGATGACGATCGCGATTACCGGCATCCTCGGGCTGAACCCCGTGCCGTTCCTGCTGACGCAGATCCTCGCTTCCAACATCGGCGGCACGGCGACGCTGATCGGTGACCCGCCGAACATCATGATCGGTTCGCAGGCCGGGCTGAGCTTTGTCGACTTTGTGGTCAACACAGGTTTGGCTGTGGTATTCATCATGATCGCCACCTGCCTGTGCTTCTATTTCCTGTATGGGCGCAAGATGGTGGTTGAGCCGGACAAGATGGCAGCCGTTATGCAGCTGGACGAAAGCAAGTCGATCATGGATCATGGGCTGTTGGTCAAAAGTGTGGTGATGATCGGGCTGGTCGTTTTGGGCTTTGTGTTCCACTCCTCGCTCGGCGTTGAGTCTTGCATCATCGCGCTGGCAAGTGCTACAATTATGTTGCTCATCGGCAAGCAGGATACCGAGGAAATCGTGCTGGGCGTGGAATGGTCGACCATCCTGTTTTTCACCGGCCTGTTCGTTGTGGTCGGCGGCATGGTGCAGACCGGCGTGATCACTGCGCTGGGCGGCGCGCTCGTGGCGGTCACCGGCGGTAACACGACGCTGCTGATGGTGCTCATCCTGTGGGGTTCGGCGCTGTTCTCGTCTTTCTTGGATAATATCCCGTTCGTTGCAACCATGATTCCGCTGATTTTGTCCATGCAGGCGGACGGCATGGACGTATCCGCACTGTGGTGGGCGCTGTCGCTGGGCGCATGCCTTGGCGGCAACGGCACGCTGATCGGCGCGTCGGCCAACGTGGTGCTGTCGGGTATTTCGGCCAAACACGGCCACCCGATCACCTTTGCGCGCTACCTGCGCATCGGCTTCCCGATGATGCTGCTTTCGGTTGTGATTTCGACCGCTTACTTATTGATCCGCTTTCATTGATGGCTGACTGGATGAGAAAGAAGGGCATAACATGATAACGAGCAGTTTTTCCGGCGATATCATCAATGTATCGCTGCGCCAGATCGGCGCGACCTCGATCAAGGAGGTGCGCAACGGCATCCTGTACATCGCCAAGTTCGAGCTGGCCGACGATTTGTGCATCACCTATGTATTTAATGTGACCAAACGGGACAAATATTATTTGCAGCGCGTTGAGCCGTACCCGATTTCCTACGGCGATTTTGAGGGCGCGAGCGAGGTGGTCGAGTTCATCCGCCGCGATATCCGCAAGTTCCGGAACGCGATGCAGTCGCACAATTTCCCGAAATTCTTGGAGACGGCAAACGATATGGTGCGCCTGTCGCACGCGGCTGAGCTGCTGTTCCTCGAGCGCAATGTGTCCGCCGAGGATATGGATGCACTGCGCCGCAGCTTGCAGGCCAGCGTGGAAACGATTAAGCAGATCCGTGAGCATTCGCCCAAGGTCGGGCAGTAAATAAAACAAATCCGCCCTGTGGGTGTTCCGCTACAGGGCGGATTTGCATACACTGTGCGTGATCGCGCACGCGAAGCCGGCTTATGCGCATTCTATCCAAAAAAGATAGGGACATTTTGGCGAAAGCGACGACTGGTTTTTTTCGGTTCGGGGTAGCCGATTTAGAAAAAAGTTGTATAATGATAGTTATTCGTTTATCATGCTGAGAGGAGTGATGTCGCTGTGTCCTATGATTTCCTGTTGACGATTGCGATCATCATGCTGTTTACCAAAATCTTTGGCCTGACCTCGGAGCGGGTCCACATGCCGCAGGTGGTCGGTGCGTTGGTGGCCGGCGTGCTGGTCGGCCCGAGCGGGTTTGCCTGGGTGGGGGAGACCGATTTCCTGGTGAAAGCGGCCGAGATCGGTGTTATCATCCTAATGTTCAACGCCGGACTGGACACCGACCTGAAGGAACTGAAAAGCACCGGTTTTGCCTCCTTTATCATCGCGGTGATCGGCGTGGTCGTGCCGCTCATCGGCGGTATCGGCTGCTATCTGATGTTCAGCAGCCAGCCGGAAGACCCGATGAACATGCTCAAGGCCGCGTTTATCGGCGTGGTGCTGACTGCCACTTCGGTGTCGATCACGGTCGAGACGCTGCGCGAGATGGGCAAACTGAAAAGCAAGGTGGGCACGGCGATCTTGGGTGCCGCCGTCATCGACGATATCCTCGGTATCGTGGTGCTGACCGTGCTGACCGCGTTTACCGACCCGGCGGTGCAGCCGCTTTTGGTGTTCGGGCGGATCGTGGCGTTCTTTGTGTTCGTCCTGATCGTGGGCTTTGTGATGTACAAGGCGTTTATCAAGATGGATCAGATGTGGCATAAGCACCGCCGCATCGCGATTTATGCGTTGGTATTCGCGTTTTTGATGAGCTATGTGGCGGAGCGCTTTTTCGGCATCGCGGACATCACCGGCGCATATTTTGCGGGCATTGTGCTGTGCAACCTGTCGGCCACGCGCGACTATGTCGCCAGCAAGACCAATGTACTCGGCTATATGCTGTTTTCGCCGCTGTTCTTTGCATCCATTGGTATCAAGACCAATCTGGAAGGGCTGACCGGCTCGTTGGTGCTGTTTGCCGTTGTGCTGACCATTGTAGCCATCCTGACCAAGATCATTGGCTGTGGGCTGGGCGCGCGCGTGATGGGCTTTGAAACCTACGACGCGCTTTCCATCGGGCTGGGCATGGTGTCCCGCGGTGAGGTTGCACTGATCGTGGCACAGAAGGGCGCGCAGGCCGGGTTGATCGACCCGGCGATGTTCCCGGCGATCGTGCTGGTGGTTATCGTCACGACGCTGGCAACGCCTATCCTGCTCAAATTCGGCATGAAACGGCAAACGCCCGCCAACACCGAGTTTTCCTCGGTCGAGGCCGCCAAGATGCCGACTGCCAGCCGTCACTGAACCGTTGCTTTTCAAACGTCCCTTGCCGTTTTCATCGGCAGGGGCGTTTTTGTATCCGCGCTTGAAGCTGGGCACAGCTTGTGCTATACTATCCCCGTATGGAAATCCGTTCTGGAGGGAAAAACATGAACCGAACCAAGATTTTGCCGGGTTTGGCAGTGTCGCTTTGCGTGCCGGGTATCGTGGTGCGCGCGATGCACATGCTCAACGGCTTCGATTTGGCCACCGGTCTGCCCGCTGTGGGCGACGCGTGGGTCTGGTATTTTGCCGCGTACCTGCTGGTGGCGGCCGTAGTATATGCTGTGCTGGCGTGGCCGCTGCGCGACCGGCATGCGCAGCCGTTCGAGCAGCTGCTCGGCACGCAGAATACGATGTTCCGCATGCTGGCGGTCGTCGCAGGGCTGCTTTTGGCGGCGGGCGGCGCGGCTTATCTGTACCTGACGCTGACAACCGTCGAACAGGACGCCGCAGGCTGGGCCAAGGTGCTGGAATTGGTGTACGCAGTCGTAACCGTGCTGTGCGGCGCGTGCGCGGTTGGTCTGGCCAAGGCGCAGGGTGGCGAGATCACGGAAACGACAGCCAACCTGACGCTGGTGCCGCTCATCTGGAGCTGCCTGCACCTGCTGGTCAACTACCGGATGACCTGTGTCGACCCCAAGCTGGCCTCGTTCTCGTTTGGGTTGGTGGCGGATATGATGCTCGTGCTGGCGTGCTACCATCTGGCGCGTCTGCTATATGGCAAGCCGCGTCCGGCGATGCTGGGCTTTTGTGGCGCATGTGCGATTACGATGGCAGGCTCGGATCTGGGCGGCTACGGCCTTGCACGCCTGATGGGCGTGACGGTACCTGTGTGGTCGGATAAAATGGTGCTGCGCGGTGCGCTGTCGGTGGCGGCGTGCGTGCTGGTGGCGGCCGAGCTGTTCGTGCTGTGCCGTGAAAAGCAAACCGAAACGATGTGACGGAAGGGGAAAACATATGCTGTTTGTCTGTTATCCAAAGTGCTCTACCTGCCAGAAGGCGAAAAAGTGGCTGGAAGAGCGGGGCATCGCATTTGACGAGCGGGATATCAAACTGGACAATCCGACCGAGGATGAGCTGCGCATGTGGTACGGTCGCAGCGGCCTGCCGCTCAAGCGCTTTTTCAATACGAGCGGCCTGCAATATAAGTCGCTCGGGCTGAAGGACAAGCTGCCGGGCATGACCGAGGACGAGCAGCTTGCGCTGCTCGCGACCGACGGCATGCTGGTTAAGCGTCCGCTGCTGGTGGATGATGGCTTTGTGCTGACTGGCTTTAAGCAGGCCGAATGGGAACAGGCGCTGAAAAAAGGTTGACAAGCCGGTGGATTGGTGATATAATAATCCTTGCTTATCGGGCAAGATACGGAGCGGTATCGAAGTGGTCATAACGAGGCGGTCTTGAAAACCGTTTGTCCGAAAGGGCGCGTGGGTTCGAATCCCACCCGCTCCGCCAAATTCTGACGGCGTAACGGGTGAGGGGTTCAAATCTTTTCTATCGAAAAGGAATCTCACCCGCTCCACCGTATTTTCCGGCGAAGCTACTGCTTGACATGGAGACGTACCCAAGCTGGTGAAGGGGCTCCCCTGCTAAGGGAGTAGGTCGGGAAACCGGCGCGAGGGTTCAAATCCCTCCGTCTCCGCCAAACAAAACCTCGCACTTTTGCTGCGAGGTTTTTTTGTACCCAAAGGCATTCTACCAAAAAAAGAGAATATATTGGGGGAAACAACATGGGGAAGAACTTTTTGCGGCAGCTGCGGCAGGAGTTCCGCGGCTACAACGGGAAAAACTGTCCGCTGACCTGATGGCCGGCCTGACCGTTGCGGCGGTTGCGCTGCCGCTGGCGCTGGCGTTCGGCGTGTCCGCCGGGGCGACGGCCGCCTGCGGTCTGGTTACGGCGATCATCGCAGGTCTGGTGATCTCCGCGCTGACCGGCGGCTATTACCAGATTTCCGGCCCGACCGGCGCGATGGCGGCCATCCTCGGCTCGCTGATCGCAGCCTACGGGATGCAGGGCATGTTTGTCGCAACGTTTCTGGCCGGCATCCTGCTGGTCGTGGCGGCGGTGCTGCATCTGGGCAACCTGACCGCTTTTGTGCCCGCGCCGGTCATCACCGGCTTTACCTCGGGCATCGCTGTCATTATCGCGCTCGGCCAGATCGATAATTTTTTCGGCACACATTCCGAAGGCGCGACTGCGATCGAAAAGCTCATCAGCTACGGCCGTCTGGGCTTTGCGCCCGACCTTGCGACAACGGCGGTTGCGGTGTTCGTTGTCATCCTGATGCTGGTGTTCCCGAAGAAGTGGAACGCGGTCGTGCCCGAGTCACTCATCGGCATTATCATTGCAACGGCGGCAACCATGCTGATGCAGCTCGATATTGCGACGGTAGGTGAGATCCCGCAGACGCTGCTGCTGCCCGACCGTCTGAACCCCATGGGGATCAACTGGGCGGATGTACCCGCGCTGCTCGCGCCTGCGTTCTCGATTGCGGTGCTGAATATGCTGGAAAGCCTGCTGTGCGGCGCGTCCGCCGGCCGCGCGACCGGCGTCAAGCTCAATAACGATCAGGAGCTGCTTGCGCAGGGCGTAGGCAACCTCGTGCTGCCGCTGTTCGGCGGCATCCCGGCGACCGCGGCGCTCGCGCGCACATCGGTGGCGGTGCGTTCGGGCGCGCAGACCCGTCTGACTGGTATCTTCCACGCGATTGGCCTGCTGATTATGATGTTTGTGCTCGCGCCGGTGATCCGGTATGTGCCGCTGGCGGCGCTCGCGGGCGTGCTGATGGTGACCGCGTGGCGCATGAACGAGTGGCACGCCATCCGGTACATATTCGGCCACCGTTTCAAGGGCGCGATTGCGAAGTTCCTGGTCACGATGGCATGCACCATCGTGTTTGACCTGACGGTTGCGATCGTGGTCGGCGTTGGTCTGGGCCTGATCCTGATGGTTGCGCGCCTGAGCCGCCTGCAGATCAACTATGAGCGCGTCGATATGTCCCGCCTGAAAAATGACGATCCGGCGCTCAACGCGCGGTACGCCAACACAATGGTCGCTTATGTCACCGGCCCGCTGCTGTTCGCCAACATCAGCGTTTTGGAGGAGTTGCCCGAGCGCGTTGCGGGCTGCGATACGCTGCTGCTGTCCATGCGCGGCGTGCCGACGGTCGACGTATCCGCTGCGCAGGTGCTGCTTGCGCAGATCGAGGACTTCCGCAGCCAAGGTGTGGATGTGGTGCTGTGCGGCTTGCCGTCGGCAGCGATGACCATGCTGCGCCGTGCGGGTGTAGTCGATTTGCTGGGCGAGCATGCGTTTTACTGGAGCGTAGAGCGCGCGCTGCTCGATAACCGGCCGCTGCCGCAGGCGGTTTGCGCCGCGCAGAACTAAAAACCAAGGCCCGTGCTGGTAGGCACGGGCTTTTTTATGTCAAAACAAGACGGAACGGGACGCGCGCCTTGCATTACGCACGAAATCAGATATAATAAAAGCATAACAGGACAGCCGCCACGCGCAAAAGGAGGAAAACGCGATGATCTATACCGTAACCCTCAACCCTTCGCTGGACTATCTGGTGCACACCGAAGCGCTGCGCCCCGGGCGGCTGTGCCGCACGGATGGCGAGACGCTGCACCCGGGCGGCAAAGGCGTGAATATTTCGCTGGTATGCGCTGCGCTCGGGCTGCCGACGCGTGCGCTTGGCTTTATCGCAGGGCGCACAGGCGCACTGTTCGCATCGCTTTTGGCCGAAACCGGCGTGGAATATGATTTCTGCCGTCTGGACGAGGGCATGACGCGCATCAACGTCAAGATTTCCTCGCATGAGCGGACCGGGCTGAACGGCGCGGGGCCGGAAATCCCGCCTGCGGCGTTGATAGAACTTGCCGGTAAGCTGGATTTGCTAGGCGAGGGTGATTGGCTGGTGCTGTCCGGCTCGCTGCCCGCGGGCGTGCCTGCGGATGTGTACGCGCGGATGCTGAGCCGTGTACAGGGCAGCGGTGTGAAAACCGTTGTGGGTGCGGCGGGCGACGCGCTCAAGAACGCGCTGCCGCATGAACCGGATCTGGTCAAATTAACGGTGAACGAGTTGAACGCGCTGATTGGCGGCGCGCCGCATAGCCCGTCGGGACTCGCGGCCTGTGGCTGTGAACTGCAGCGCGCGGGCGCGCGCGAGGTGCTGATCGTGTGCGGCACGGAGGGAGCCGTGCTGGTTCCGACGGCGGGACAGGCGCTATATCTGGCATGCGCGGCGCTGGGAGCGGCGCAGCAGCCGGTCGGCATGAGTGATGCGATGACCGCGGGCTGGCTCTATGCCCGCGAACAGGGGCTGTCCGACGCGGAGACGCTGCGCTGGGCGATCGCGGCGGGCAGTGCGGCACGCGAAGCTGCATGGATGCCCAGCCGTACAGCGATTGAACAGGCGCTTGCCGCTGTGGGGAAGCCACGCACAGTCTGACCGGCAGGCAGCCAAGCGGGACAGAGAAAAAGGCCGAATTATGCCAACTGCAAAATAGATTTCTGCTTTGGGGCGCAGCGTTTGACACGCCGCGTCCCTTCTGGTATAATCATGTCATGCCGCCATGGCGGAACTGGTAGACGCAGGGGACTTAAAATCCCCCGGTAGCGATACCGTGCCGGTTCGATTCCGGCTGGCGGCACCAAAAAAGCCCCGTATCCGACAGGATACGGGGCTTTTTGCTGTGTATGGGGAGCGGGTTCTAACGCTGGAGCGGCGTATGGATTGACAGGACAGCGGGTTGTCGGTAGAATAGAAGAAAGATACGTTATAGATAAGGAGAAAACCATGCATTTGACACAATCGCGGTGCGCAAAGGTGCTCGGCGTTATCTTTTTATTGTCTCTGATTCCCTTGTATTGCATTGCGCGGTATGATTATTTGTCCGGTGATGATTTTTGGTATCTTGCTGGGACGCTGCCGGTCTGGCAGCAGACCGGATCGGTCGCAGCCGTGCTGCAGGCGGCGCTGGAGCAGACCGTGCAGCGCTATTTTGAGTGGCAAGGCAATTTTTCGTTTATCTTCCTGACCTTTTTGCAGCCCGCAAGCTTTGGAGAGCAGTATTACGGCCTGACGGCGGTGCTGACGCTGACCACGCTGGTCGTGTGCGCACTGTATTTTTTCCGGGTGCTGCTGCGCAGCTATATGCAGGCAACGCGCAGCATCGGCTGGATCATTTCGCTGCTGCTGACGTTTTTGCTGGTGCAGTATATGTATGAACCGGTTGAGGGACTATATTGGCATCCGGGCGCGATCTCTTATACGTTTTTCTATGCGCTGGGGCTATGGATGCTTGGTTTGCTGCTGCAAATGGTGCAACATACCACGCTTCATAGACGGCTTCTGTGCTTTGTGCCGGCGCTCATTCTTGCGCCGATTGTGGGCGGCAGCAACTATTCGACCGCGCTGGTTTCCGCCATGCTGCTGTTCCTGCTGGTGATTTACCTGTTTTGGAAAAAGCAGCGGCAGAATGTGGTGCTCTGCCTGGTCGCGCTCGTGCTGCTGACCGCGGCACTGCTTATCAGCATCCTTGCGCCGGGCAATGGCATGCGGCAGGACACGGTGGGCGAGGCAAGCGTCATCAAGGGGCTTGTGACTTCGATTGTCTACGCAGTGTACAGCATGGCAAACGCCACGACCGTGCCTGTGCTGCTGGTATGGGTGTTTCTCGCGCCGCTGGTGTACCGGCTGGCAAAGCAGAGCGAGCTGGATTTTTCGCATCCGGTCTGGGCGATGGTGCTGTTGTTTGGCCTGTATGCGGCGCTCGGTATGCCCTGTTTTTACGCGCTGGGATTTGCTATCCCGGAACGCAATATCAATTTGATCTATTTCAGCTATTACCCAGTCGTGCTGTGTGCGATGTTTTACCTGTTTGGTTGGATTTCGCATCGTTTTGCGGGCAGGCTGCCGGATTGGCATATCAGCGCGCTATATGAAAAACGCTTCGGCACGGTGTTTACGGCGTTCTGTCTAGTATTCGCACTGGCGGTCGGCGGACAGATCGCGGTCGGCAAAGGCGAGGACGGCGGGCTGGCCTTCTCGCGCATGCCCGCGGGCATGAGTGCCGCCTATTCGCTCGTGACAGGCGAGGCACAGGCGTTCCATGCGCAGATGCTGGAGCGTGCGGAGATCTGCCGCAGCGCGCCGGGCGAGGATGTTGTGCTGACTGAGCGCGTAGCCGAGCCGTGGGTACTGGCGTATGAG
>DWZQ01000046.1 GCA_019117485.1 Candidatus Agathobaculum intestinipullorum
GGAGACCGATGCTCTACCAGCTGAGCTATACCCCTGTATGGCTCCTCAAGTTGGACTCGAACCAACGACCCTGCGGTTAACAGCCGCATGCTCTACCAACTGAGCTATTGAGGAATGTAAAAATGCTGGTACGCAACCGCAATCTTTCTATCGCAGTTAGCCTAACTATTATAGCGCGCATCAGGCGGAATTGTCAAGAGAAAAAGCAAAGAAAAAATCGGAAATTTTTCTTTCGGCACGCAAGGCCATGCTGCGGCGGATGCCCCGCGCATCCGCCGCAGCGAGCGGCATAAATTACTCCGCCAAATGGTAAATTTCCAGAATGGCATCCTTATCCAGCGGCGTATAGCTCTTAACCGGGCCTTTCACCGTGCGCATTGTGTTCTCCGCAAGCGTGTCATAGTCCGCAGGCTTGATGCCCAAGTCGGCCATATGTACCGGCATGCCGATCTCCTCAAAGAAGCGTTTCATCGTCAGGATACCTTCGCGCGCGGTGCGTTCCGGGCAGGTGAAATCCATTTCGATGCCAAACACGCGGTGCGCCAGCTGCGCAAAACGCGGCACGTCGTTTTTCATTTCATACATCGCCCACGCCGGGAACAGCACGGATAGGCCTGCACCGTGCGCGATCTGGTCACGGAAGGCGCTCAATTCATGCTCGAGCTTGTGCACCGGGAACAGGCGCTGACGACCGCAACCGGTCAGGTCGTTATGCGATACGCTGCCCGCCCACATCAGCGTAGCGCGCGCCTCATAGTCGTTGGGATTTGCGATCGCACGGCGGCCGGCGTCGCGCGTTGCGATCAGCACGCCTTCGGCCAGCCGGTCGGTGATGTCGCTTTCGCCGCCCGCCGGGGTCAGATAACGCTCGAGCGTGTGCATCATGATATCCACGATACCGCAGCCGGTCTGGAACTTGGACACTGTAAACGTGTTCTCCGGATTGAGGAAGCTGATGCGCGGACGGTTGGTCTGGCTGGTGATGCCGCGTTTTTCCTTGGTTTCCTCATTGGTCAGCACGCAGGAGTTGCTGGTTTCCGAACCGGACGCGGACAGCGTCAGCACGGTCGCAACCGGCAGGGTCTTGTCCGGCGCGGTGCCGGTCGAAGCAAACTCCCACGGGTCACGCCCAGTGGCAACGCCCATGCCGATGGCCTTGGCCGAGTCGATCACCGAGCCGCCGCCGACAGCCAGAATGCAGTCGATGCCCTCGCGCTTGCACAGCTCAATCCCCTTGCGCACCATCGACACCTTGGGGTTCGGCTCGACGCCGCCCAGCTCAACAAAGGACAGGCCGACGTCAAACAGGCTTCTCTCCACGCGGTCAAGCAGGCCGGACGAACGCGCGCTCGAGCCGCCGAAATGCACCAGCACGCGGTGCGCGCCGATTTCCTTGAGTTTGGAGCCGATCTGCCCTTCGATATCGCGGCCGAAAACGACCTCGGTGGAAGTGTGGATGGAAAAATTCAGCATAGCGGCGTCATCCTGCCCTTCTTATTAAAATGAGATGATACTATTATACCTGCACCCTTGCCAAAAGTCAAAAAATTAGATAAAATAATGGAACAGGTGTCAAACCAATACAGAATTTCCGGGCATGCCCGATTGGCGCACAGCGGCGCGGCATTGCCCCAAAGAAAAGAGGGACCCGCGGCTTTGCCTTATGATTATTCCGCACCACAATGGCTGTTGGTGTTTTATGCCTACTGCTTTTTGGGCTGGTGCTTTGAATCGACGGTCGTTTCCGTGCAGCAGCGGCATTTTGTCAACCGCGGCTTCCTGCGCGGCCCGATGCTGCCGATCTACGGTTTCGGCGCGACCATCCTGCTGCATGTTTCGCTGCCGCTGTATGACCGCCCGGTGGAATTGTTTCTCGCCAGCATGGTGGCGGCGACGGTGTTTGAATATGTCGTCGGCGTGCTGATGGAAACGCTCTTTAAAATCAAATATTGGGATTACTCGTCCCACCGGTTTCAGTTTCAGGGACGCATCTGCTTGCAGTCCTCGCTGTGCTGGGGCTTTCTCGGGCTGATCCTTGCCCGGGCGATCCACCCGCCGGTTGAAACGATCGTCGTTTGGCTGCCGTTCTGGGCGCTGATCGTGGTGGATGTGCTGCTGTCGGCGGCGTTCATCAGCGACGTGGCGGTATCCGTGCGCACGGCGCTCGATCTGGCACGCGTGCTCGAAGAGCTCGACCGCCTGCGCGAGCAGGGCGCTGCGCTGCGCGCTGAGCTGTCCGAAACCGCGCTGGTGCAGCTGACCCGTCTGTCCTACCGCGTGGACGAGGCGCGCGGCGAATGGTCGGAAAAGATGGGCGAAGCCCGGGAACAGTTGTCGGACGCGCGCGAGCAATTGTCTGAGCGCATGGGCGAGGCCCGTGGGCAGCTGGCTGACGCCAAGGAGCAAATCCTTGCGCGGCTGGACGAAGTGCAGCGCCGCTTTGACGAACGCGCCGAATCGCTCGGCCGCACGCGCAAAAGCCTGCTGCGCGGCAACCCAACGGCACGCTCCGCGCGGTACGACGCGGTGCTCCAGCGCCTGAAAAAACATATGGACATCCACCGCCCCGGTTAAAACTACACAAAATGCACAAAATGATGCAAAACGCACCCTTTCGGCGCATGCAATTTGTCAGCTTTTCGCTTGCTAAAATGCGCGTTCAAGGTGTATATTAGAAGTACGGGAAAACCGGTGTTTTTTGCCGGAAAAACCGCTGATTGTGCAACCCCTTTTACAAGAAAGGCTGATATAAAAACATGGAAAGATTTGTTTACGCGGACAACGCGGCGACTACCCCGCTGTCCGAAACGGCGTTCAACGCGATGAAACCGTGGTTGACCGAGCATTTCGGCAACCCGTCCTCGCTCTACCGCATCGGCCGCGAGGCCAAGATGGCACTCAATGAGGCGCGCACGACGGTCGGCAAGTGCCTGAACGCGGCAATGCCGGTCAACGAAGCCAACGACTACGCCCCCGGCGAGATCATCTTCACCGGCGGCGGTTCGCAGGCGGACAACCTCGCCATCCGCGGCTTTATGCACGGCCCGACGGCCAAAGGCCGCAAGCACCTGATCACCTCCAAAATCGAGCATCACGCGGTGCTGTACACCTGCGAAGCGCTCGAAAAGGAAGGATTCCGCGTCACCTATCTGGACGTGGACAAGGAAGGCCATGTCGACCTCGAGCAGCTGAAAAAGGAACTCTCCGAGGACACCGCGCTTGTCTCCATCATGGCCGCGAACAATGAGATCGGCACCATCCAGCCGCTGAAGGAGATCGCCGCGCTCGCCCATTCGGTCGGCGCAAAGTTCCACACGGATGCCGTGCAGGCGGTCGGCCACATGCACATCGACGTGCAGGAGATGGGCATCGACATGCTTTCACTGTCCGCGCACAAGTTCCGCGGCCCGCGCGGCGTAGGCGCGCTTTACGTCAAAAAGGGCATTGCGCTCGAGCCGCTTGTTTATGGCGGCGGACAGGAGCGCGGTTGGAGCTCGGGCACGGAAAACACCGCGGGCTGCATCGGCCTTGCGGCCGCGATGAAGGAAGCGGTCGAAGGTCTGGACGAAAAGATGGGTTACGTCAAAGTATTGACGGACAAACTGGTCAAGGGCGTGATGGACAAGGTACCGTATACGCACTTCACTGGCGACCCGGTAAACCGCCTGCCGGGCACAGCGTCGTTCGTGTTCGAGGCGATCGAGGGCGAGGGTCTGATCCTGATGCTGGATAACATGGGCGTATGCGGTTCGACCGGCTCGGCCTGCTCGACCGGTTCGCTCGACCCGAGCCATGTGCTGATGGCCATTGGCCTGCCGCATGAGATCGCGCACGGTTCGCTGCGTCTGACCCTCGGCGAGCAGAACACCGAGGAGGACGTCGACTACCTGATCGACACGGTCGCACAGGTGGTATCCACGCTGCGCTCGATGAGCCCGGTGTGGGAAAACGGCAAGCCCAACCTGACGGCGGCAAGCGAACTGCACGAGCACCACTAAGATAGATTCAACAGAAAAGGGAGATTATTTCTATGCAATACAGTGAAAAGGTACTCGACCACTTCACCCACCCGCGCAACGTCGGCGAAATCGATGATGCCAACGGCGTCGGCGAGGTCGGCAACGCCAAGTGCGGCGACATCATGAAGATCTACCTCAAGGTGTCGGACGACGGCGTGATCGAGGACGTTAAGTTCAAAACCTTCGGCTGCGGCGCGGCGATCGCGACCAGCTCGATGGCAACCGAGATGGTCAAGGGCAAGACGCTTGAGGAAGCGCTCAAGCTGACCAACAAGGCGGTTGCCGAAGCGCTCGACGGCCTGCCGCCGGTCAAGATGCACTGCTCGGTGCTTGCCGAGGAGGCGCTTCGCTCTGCCATCGCGGACTACTACAAGCGCATGGGCAAGGACCCGGCCGAAATCCTCGGCTGCAGCATGGACTGCGCCGCCTGCCACCACGAGCATGACGAACATGCGCATTAAGTTCTGAACACACGCATACACTGAGGGCAGATTGCAAAATCTGCCCTCAGTTTGTCGGATTCCCCGCGCCGCATGGCCATTGGGAGTGAAGCGGCATAAAATTACAAAATCCGAGGGCATGTACCTCGGATTTTGACCTCGACTCGCGCCATCGGGCGCGAAACCGGGGGTATCAAAAGCGGTTTGCCCGTAGGCCTCTAACCTCTTTGTGCTGCTGTGCGGCATTTAAATGAGAGCAAACTGGAACCGCTTTTGTAGATAGGGGGTATTGGATACCCCCTATCCGTTAGGCAGATTGACAATCTGCCCTTTTGCCGTCCCCTGAAAAAGGAGCATCAGGCCGATATGACAGAGTTAACAAAAAGTATAACTTACCTAAAAGAATACCGTTCGTTAAAAGACGCCGTCCAGCAGGGCAAAATGCCTATGCTGGCCGTCGGCCTGTCCGCCATCCACAAGGCGCACCTTGCGGCAGCGCTCGGACTGGACACCGGCCGTCCGGTGTGCGTGCTGACTGACGACGACGCGGCTGCAGCGCGTTTCGCGCGCGACCTGCAAGCCTTTGCCGAGCGCGAAGTACCTGTTCTGCCCGCGCGCGACTTGGTGCTGGCCGATGTCGTGGGCGTATCACGCGGTTATGAGCAAAGCCGGCTCGCCGTGCTGGACACGCTGCCGGCCGCCCGCTTGATGACCATGAGCGTACAGGCTGCCGCCCAGCGCACGCTGCCGCCCGACAAACTGCAAAGCGCGGTCGTCACCGTCGCCGCCGGGCAGACCATACCGCTTGAGACGCTGACCGGGCAGTTGGCCCGCGCGGGCTACGAGCGCTGCGCACAGGTTGAGGGCACGGGGCAGTTTTCGGTGCGCGGCGGTATTCTGGACGTGTTCCCACCGCAGGCGGCACACCCCTACCGCGTCGAGTTCTGGGACGACGAGGTCGACTCGATCGCGTCGTTCGACGTGGGCAGCCAGCGCCGTCTGGAACAGGTCGAAGCGCTGCGCTGCCTGCCGCGCATGGAAGCGCTGCCGCACCTCGCGCCGGGCGGCACCAAGGGTCTGGCCAAAGCCGTGCGCGGCCTGCTGTCGACCCGCAAAAAGAAGCATGCCGACCTTGCCGCGCACATCGAACACGACGCGGAGCGCATCGAACAGACCGGCACGCTGCCCGCAGCCGACAAATATCTGCCGCTCATCTACCCGGAGGTTGCGACTGCGCTCGACTACCTGCCGGAAGATACGATCATACTCATCGAAGATACGCCGCGCCTGCGCGACGCGCTGCGCGACTTTGACGCGCGCCTTGCGGACGACGTGACCGCGCTGCTCGAACGCGGCGAGATCGCCCCCGGCCTGGACAGCTATGCCCTCGACTTCGCCTCACTCTGCGGCACAAAGCGCACCATCCTTCGGCTGGACAGCTTTTTGAACAATGTCCCCGAACTCGCCCCACAGCACTTGGAGAACTTTGTCGCGAACCAGATGAACGCCTACGGCGGCAATCTGGATATGGCAGCCGCCGATATCCGCGGCTACACCCAGCAGGGGCGTGCAGTCGCTGTGCTGTGTGGCAGCGAACTGCGCTGCCGCAACATGTGCGACGCGCTGACCGAGGCCGGGCTGACCGCCGCCGTGAGCGACCTGCTGCCCAAGGGCGGGCAGGTGTGCGTGATGGAAGGCACGCTGTCCGCAGGGTTTGAATACCCCGACCTCGGGCTGGTTGTCATCACCGAGGGGCAGGTGCTCGCGCGGCGCAAAAAGACGCAGGTCAAGAAGTCCAACCGCGACCGTGTCAAGTCCTACACCGACCTGACGCCAGGCGACCTTGTGGTGCACGAACACCACGGCATCGGCCGCTTTATCGGCATGGAGCGCATGACGGTCGACGGTGCGGAGCGCGATTTCATCAAAATTGCGTTTGCCGGCACGGATTTCCTGTATGTTCCCGCGACCAGCCTCGACCTTATCAGCAAATACATCGGCGGCGGCGAGCCGGAAAGAGTGCGGCTGAACAAGCTCGGCGGCGCGGACTGGTCGCGCTCCAAGGCGCGTGCCAAGGCGGCGGCGAAGGAACTGGCTGAAGGACTGATCAAACTGTACGCCGAGCGCGCGAAGGTGAAGGGCTTTGCCTTCCCGCAGGATGACGCGTGGCAGCGCGAGTTTGAGGACGCTTTCCCCTACGAGGAAACCGACGACCAGCTGCGCTGCATTGCGGAAATCAAAATGGATATGGAGTCCGACCGGCCGATGGACCGCCTGCTGTGCGGCGACGTTGGCTTCGGCAAAACCGAAGTTGCGCTGCGCGCCGTGATGAAGTGCGTGCTCGCGGGCAAGCAGGCTGC
>DWZQ01000005.1 GCA_019117485.1 Candidatus Agathobaculum intestinipullorum
TAATTTTATTGGTGCATTTGATTTTGAACACGCAATGACCAAAACAAAAACTGCTAAAACAAAAAAGAATGGTATAGCCGTTTGACTATACCATTCCTTACTTTGATGTTTTCCTAATTCACCGCCGCTAAAGGCGGCTTTTTTGTTGCTATATCGCGGGCTTAACGATCTTTTGTGTATAGCATCCGGATAGAGTTGAGCACGCACAGCATGGCGACGCCCGAATCTGCAAATACGGCCAGCCACATCGACGCGATGCCCGCAAGTCCGAGCGCCATGACCAACAGCTTGACTCCGAGCGCGAATGCAATGTTCTGCCGTGCAATCGCTCGCGCGCGGCGTGCAATCTGCACAGCCGCCGGGATGGAGGACAGGTCGGCGTGCAGGAATACCACGTCGGCCGCCTCGATGGCCGCGTCCGCGCCGCTGCCCATCGCCGCGCCTACATCCGCGCCCGCAAGCACTGGGGCATCGTTGATGCCGTCGCCCACGAACAGCGCCGCGCCGTGCTTTTCGCGCAGATCTTGCAGCGCGGATAGCTTTTCTTCGGGCAGCAGACGTGCGCGCACCTCGTCAATGCCCAGTTCTTGCGCAACCGCCTGCGCGCTCTCAGGCGCGTCGCCCGTCAGCATAGCGGTGGTCAGATTTTGCGCACGCATGCGGGCCATCGCTTGCACGGCGTCCGCCTTGACCGTGTCTGCGATGACGATATGACCAAGGAATTTCCCGTCCCGCGCAAGCAGCACTTCGGTGCTGCCCGGCGTGCCGGTAAAGCCGTCCAGTGCAATGTTATGGCGTTCCAGCAGCTTGCGGTTGCCGCACAGCACAGTTTTGCCGCCAATTACAGCCTCGACACCCTCGCCCGCCTGTTCGCGGATGCTGTCCGCAGCCGGGATTTCCGCATCACAGGCCGCGAGGATGGATTTTGCAATCGGGTGGGTGGAGGCGGCTTCGCAGGCTGCGGCCAGATGCAGCAACTCGACGGCTTCCACGCCGCTGTCCGCAGCAGGCACTGCCTGCTGTACCGCAAAATTACCCTTGGTGATCGTGCCGGTTTTGTCCATGACAACGGTTTTGATCTCGCCCAACGCTTCCAGCGATACGCCGCCTTTAAACAGGATGCCACGCTTAGAGCCTGCGCCGATACCGGCAAAGTAGGTCAGCGGTACGCTCAGGACGAGCGCGCACGGGCAGGAAATGACGAGGAATGTCAGTGCGGTATACACCCAATGCCCCCAGTCACCGGTGATGACACCGGGGACGAGCGCAGTCAGCAAGGCAACTGCGACGACCGCAGGGGTATACACACGCGAAAAGCGCGTGATGAAGCGGTCGATCTTGGGCTTGCGCGCGGCAGCGTTCTCAACGCTGTCGAGGATGCGCTGTACCATGCTTTCGGCTAGCACATGGGTGACGCGCAAGTGCAGCACGCCGTCGGTGTTGACGCAGCCGGACACTGCGCGGTCGCCGGGCGCAACGCGCACGGGCACCGGTTCGCCGGTGACTGCCGAGGTGTCCAGACGGCTGACACCCTCAACGACCACGCCGTCGAGCGGGATGCGGTCGCCCGGACGGACAAGCAACAGGTCGTCGACCTGCGCGTCCGCGGCGGGCACGGTCTGGGTGCTGCCGTCGGGCAGGATGCGCTGGACGGTTTCCGGCCGCAGGTCGACCGCCTGCATGATCTGGCGGCGCGAACGCTCGACCGCGCGATCTTCAAAATATTCGCCGATGCGGTAGAACAGCATAACGCCGACCGCCTCATCCAGTGCCCCGACCGCCCATGCGCCGACCGTTGCCAGCGACATCAGGAAATTTTCGTCGAACACGCGGCCCTTGCCAATGTTGCGCACGGCGGTCAGCAGAACGCGCCAGCCGAGCAGCACATAGGCGGCGAGCATGGCAACCAGCCGCAGCGTACCCGACAGAACAAACTCGCCCGCAAGGAACAGCGCCGCGCCGATCAGCAATTCGGCGAGCGCATGGCCGCCGCTTTCCTCTGCGTCCTCCTCGGGTGCGATGACCTTGGCCGCACTTTCGATGGAAGCGCAGATCTCGCGGATGCGAGGCAGCAGCGCGTCCGGGTCGTCGCCGGTCACGCGCAGCTGGCGCGTCTCAAACACCAGCGTGCAGTCATGCACGCCGTCCAGACGGCCAATCTGGTACTGCATTTCGGCCGCGCAGTGCGCACAGCCGAGGTTTTGCAGCGTATAAATGCGCTGCCGACTGCGTTTGTGGGGCTTATGGGCTGTATGATTGGCGTTTTCTGCGTGCGTGTGGTGATGATGGTCATGGCCGCAGGAGCAGCTTTCGCTGTCGTGATGGTGATGTTCGTGAGCGTGGTCGTGGCCGCAGGCGTAGCTTTCGCCGTCGTGATGGTGATGCTCGTGCGCGTGGTCATGGCCACAGGCGCAGTGTTCACCGTTGTGGTGATGGTGCTCGTGGGCATGGTCGTGCGTGTGTTCCGCCTCTTTGTGGGGGAGAGCCTCTATTTGGTTTGGTTGGGTCGACATGGTGTGTCCCTCCTACAATATATGAATACTTGCTCATATGTTCATGTATTCATATTAGGACGCGCAGACATATTTGTCAAGCCGGATAGCACAAAAAGATGCACAAAAGAAAAAGCCGTCTTTTGACGGCTTTTGCGCACGCAGCCGGACGGTTTAGCTGTCCGGTTGTTCGATTTTGTCAAGGATTTTTTTATCGCGCTTGTCCTGTGGCACAAAGCGCGCGTATAGGTCAGGGCGGTCAGCTTTGGTGCGGCGCAGGCTCATCTCGCGCCGCCACGCCTCGATATTGGCGTGATGGCCGGAGAGCAGCACCTCGGGCACCGGACGGCCACGCCAGTTTTCCGGGCGCGTGTACTGCGGGTGCTCGAGCAGCCCGTCCCAGTGGCTTTCGGCAGTGAATGCGTTCTCGTCGGGCAGCACGCCCGGCACCATGCGGCACACCGCGTCCGCGACCGCCATAGCGGGGATTTCGCCCCCGGTCAGCACAAAGTCGCCGATGGAGATCTCCTCGTCGACACATGCGTCGATGAACCGCTGATCAATGCCCTCGTAATGCCCGCAGACAAGGATGAAGCGCCCACGCGCGAGCAGCTCGCGCGCCTTGTCCTGATTGAATGGCTGCCCTTGCGCGGACAGGAACACGGTGTGGACGTGCTCGCCCGCGCACAGCGCCTGATGGCACAGGTAAAGCGGCTCGGCCAGCATCACTTGCCCACGCCCGCCGCCATAAGGGGCGTCGTCCGCCTTGTGGTGCTTATCGAGTGCATAGTCGCGGATATTGGTCGCGCGCACCTCGACCAGCCCCTTGTCCTGCGCGCGGCCGATGATGCTTTCCTGCATGACCGCGTCGATCATGGCAGGGAACAGCGTCATAATGTCGATCTTCATTCCAGCAGCCCCTCGATGCTACGGATATAGATGACGCCTGCGTCCATGTCGATCCCCTCAAGGAAGGGCTTGGACGCGGGGACATAGGCCAGCCGCCCGTCCGGCCGTTTGATCTCATACATATCGTGCGCCGGGTTGGTGGTGATCACGTCGCGCAGCTTGCCGACTTCGCTGTCCGTGCGGCGGTCGTATACGGCAAAGCCGAGGATGTCCTGAATGAACACCAGATCGTCCGGCAGGTCTACGTCATCCCGGTCGAGGTGCAGCACGCGGCCACGCAGCGCTTCGGCGGCCTCCACCGTGTCGACACCCGTCAGGTGCATCAGCACAACGTTCTTGTGTACCTGTGCCTTTTCGACCGAAACGGGAGTGTTTTCGTCCAGATAGAGCGTATCAAAGTCGCACAGCACCTCGGGGCTGTCGCACCAGCTCTGCACCTTGAGATCGCCGCGCACGCCGTGCGTGCCGACGATTTTACCGGCCTCTAAAAATCGTTTGGGCATGGTTGCCTCCTCCGTCTTTGGGGGATAGCGCGTACAAAACGCGCATGGATAAGAAAAAAATCGCCGCGCTGCGGCGATTTTTGGTACGGCGTTGTCCGCAGGAAACGGTTCCGGCGGTTTAGTCGAGGATATCGACTGTTACACGCTTGTTTTCGCGATTGCCTGCCGCTTTCATGAGTGTGCGGATTTCCTTTGCGATGCGGCCGTGACGACCGATGACGCGGCCCATATCCCCGGGCGCGACGCGCAGGGAATAGGTGACGTTATCGCCGTCGATCTCCTCGGTGATGGCAATCGCATCCGGCTCGGAAACCAGATTTTTGACAATATAGGTCAATAACTCTTTCATTTCGTTTGCCTCACTCAATTCAGCACACCGGCCTTCTTCAGGATGCCGCGGACCGTATCGGTCGGCTGGGCGCCCTTCTTGATCCACTCCTGAGCACGGTCAGCGTCAACGTCAACGGTAGCCGGGTCAGTCAGCGGGTTGTAGGTGCCGATCTCCTCGATGAAGCGACCGTCACGCGGGTAACGGGAATCAGCGACAACGATGCGGTAGAACGGAGCCTTCTTCGCGCCCAGACGGCGCAGTCTGATCTTTACCATGGATGATTCACCTCCTTCAACAGGCTTCGTTTGCAATCTGGATTGCAAACGAGTGGGACACACCGCGCAAAGCGCGGATGTGTCCGGCGCTGAAAAAGTTCCTGTATCAGAAACTTTTTCAGCCCTTGTATAAAAACCGTGATACACGCTCCCGGTTTTTATGAAAACGGCAGGGCCGTTTTCGATGAAATACGCGCATGGCGCGTTTTTATTTGGAAAATTCCAGCATGCTGAAATTTTCAGGCGGAAATCAGAACGGCAGCTTGAGACCGCCGAGGCCGGGGAAGCCACGGCGCTTTTTGCCCTTGCCGCCACGGGCAAGGCCGGAAAGCTGACGGGTCATCTTCTGCATGGCCTCAAATTGCTTGAGCAGCTTGTTCACCTGCTCGACCGACAGGCCGCAGCCTGCCGCGATGCGCTTTTTGCGCGAAAAATTGATGATGGAGGGGTTATCCCGCTCCTTGGGGGTCATAGACTGGATGATGGCTTCGGTGTGCGCCATCTGCTTTTCGTCGATCTTTGCACCGGCGAGGGCTTTTGCGTCCACGCCCGGCAGCATGCCGAGCATTTCCTCCATCGAGCCCATGTTTTTCATCTGCTGGAGCTGCTCGTAGAAATCGGTCAGCGTCAGCTTGCCGGCCATCAGCTTTTTGGCGGCTTCAGCGGCCTGCTTCTGGTCGAAGGACTCTTGCGCCTTTTCGATCAGCGTCAGCACGTCGCCCATGCCGAGGATACGGGAAGCCATGCGGTCGGGGTGGAACGGCTCGATGTTGTCGAGCTTTTCGCCGGTGCCGATGAATTTGATCGGCTTGCCGGTGACCGCCTTGACCGACAGCGCCGCGCCGCCGCGGGCGTCGCCGTCCATCTTGCTCATCAGCACGCCGTCAATGCCGAGCGCTTCGTCAAATGTCTGCGCGACATTGACCGCGTCCTGACCGGTCATCGCGTCGACGACTAGGATGATTTCGGTGGGTTTGACGGCTGCCTTGATGTTTTTCAGCTCGTCCATCAGCTTTTCGTCGATATGCAGGCGGCCTGCGGTATCGAGGAACACGAGGTCGAAGCCGTTTCGGCGGGCGTGGTCAATGCCGTGTTTGGCAATCTCAACCGGGTCGCCCTGCCCTTCGTCAAAAACCGGGATGTCCAGCTGCTTGCCGACGACCTTTAACTGGTCGATCGCTGCGGGGCGGTATACGTCGCACGCGACGAGCAGCGGCCGCCGTTGCTGCTGCTTGCGCAGCAGGGCTGCCAGCTTGGCGCAGTTGGTGGTTTTGCCCGCGCCCTGAAGTCCTGCCATCATCACGATGGTGGGCGGGTTGGGCGAAATGGTCAAACGCGTGGTCTGGCCGCCGAGCAGGCTGACCAGCTCTTCGTTTACGATCTTGATGACCTGCTGGGTCGGGGACAGGCTTTCGAGGATTTCGGCGTCGGTCGCCTTTTCGGTGACTGCCTTGACAAAATCCTTGGCGACCTTAAAGTTGACGTCGGCCTCGAGTAGCGCCATGCGGATCTCACGCATGGCCTCCTTGACGTCGGATTCGGTCAGCCGCCCCTTGCTGCGCAGGTGTTTGAAAGCGGATGAAATTTTTTCGGTAAGGCCTTCAAATGCCATATTAAGCCTCCTGCCTGAGCTGGTCGAGCAGCGCCGCCATGCGGGAAAGGATGCCATCCGCTTCGCGGCTGTGCAGTTTGTCGGCGTTGAGTGTCTGTAAAAGCGTGACCTGTTCGGCAAGCGCCGCGGCGCACCGTCCGGTGCCGCCGTACCGCGCGACAAGGCCAAGTTTGTCCTCCATCTCGCCCAGCGCGTGCTCGGCGCGCTTGATGCTGTCGCGCACGCCCTGACGGGTGATGCCCGCATGCTCGGCGATCTCGGAGAGCGACAGGTCTTCATTATAATACAGGTCGAACAACTCGCGCTGTTTTTCCGTGAGCGTTTCGCCGTAAAAGTCGAACAACAGGCTCATCTCGAGCGGTTTGCCTTTCATCGGCGGGCCTCCCTGCAAAGTGTAAAGTGTTTCGCCTTTACATAGAACGTGACTATTCTACCGTATATTTGCCGCCGTGTCAAGGGAAAAATAGCAGGGATAACGAATTTTGTTCACATAATCTATGTTTGCGTCCCATCTGCAATGATGCTATAATAATGCCCATGGGTAAATCTTTCCGGAAATGAGGGAAATCATGCAACAAGTAACGCGGAAAAAGCTGGCGGAAGGCGTGCACCTGACCTATGTCACCACGCCCAAGTTCAAGCGTGCGGTCGTGCGTGTGGCGCTGCTGCTGCCGCTGGGCGGGCCGGACGCAGCGCTGCGCGCCTGCCTGCCGCATGTGCTGCGGCGCGGTACAAAGCGCCTGCCCGACCTGCGTGCGATCGGTGAGGCGCTCGACGACCTGTACGGCGCGCGCATCGAAGCGATTGTGCGGCGGGAGGGCGAGCACCTTGCGGTCGGCTTTTTATCCGATTGTATTGATGAAAGCTGCGCGCCCGGCGCGGACGGCCTGACCGCAGGCGTGATCCGCCTGCTGGCCGAGCTGCTGTGCGACCCGTACACGCAGGAGGGCGTGTTCTGCCCGGATTACACAGCGGGCGAGCGGGAAAACCTGATCGACCGCATCGCGGCGCAAAAGAACGACCCACGCGTCTGGGCGCCGCTGCGCCTGACCCAGCTGATGTGTGCGGACGAGGCTTACGGCCAGCCGGTGCATGGCACCAAGGAGCAGGCGGAAAAAGTCACCGAGCGCAAGCTGTACGCGGCCTATCAACGCGCGCTGGACGAGGCACAGCTTGAGCTGTTTTACTGTGGGCCGCTCGCGCCCGACACCGTGGAAGGGCTGTTTATGGACACGCCGCTGGCGCAGCCGCGCCCGAAAGCGCTGCCGCTGCCGCCAGCCGTGGTGCTCGCGCAGCCGAAGGGCACGGCGCGCGAGGTGGTCGAGGAGGAGCCGGTCACGCAGGGAAAGCTGTCGCTCGGCTTCCGCACGGGCGGCGCAAGCCTGACAGGCGGCGATGCGGCGGCCTATTGGGTGTTCCAGACGTTGTACGGCGGTTCGACCAGTTCCAAACTGTTCCTGCATGTGCGGGAGCAAAAGTCGCTGTGCTATTATGCCAGCGCGCAGTTCATCGCCCCCAAGGGCATCATGATGGTAAACTCGGGCATTGAAAACCGGGATTTCGCGGCCGCGCGCGATGAAATTTTGCGCCAGCTGGACGAATGCCGCGAAGGGCATATCGGGGACGACGAGATGGACGCCGCCCGCAAGGCGCTGGCCACCAACTGGGGCGCAATGCTCGACGACCCGCTCACGCTGGAGCGGTACTGGCTCGGGCAGGCGGCGGCAGGCACGATGGTGGCGCCGGAGGAGCGCATCGCGCAGGCCGGTGCGGTCAGCCGTGAGCGCGTCGTCGCGGCGGCACAGGCAACCACGCTCGATATGGTCTATTTTATGAAGGGGGCGGCAGGGTGAGCAAGGTCTGGACAGCGCTGCGCGAGCGCATGGAGGAACGCACGCTGGATAACGGCCTGCGTGTGTGCTATCTGCCCAAGGAGGGCTTTGGCAAGACGTTTGCCATTCTGGCAGCCAATTTCGGTTCGGTCGATGCGTCATTCACGATCGACGGGCAGCGCCATGAAACCCCGGCAGGTGTGGCGCACTTTCTGGAACACAAGATGTTCGAGGATGAGGACGGCAATGCGCTGCAAAAATTCGCGCGCACGGGCGCAAGCCCGAATGCATTCACCAGCCACACGATGACGGCTTACCATTTTTCCTGCACCGAGCGGTTTGAGGAAAACCTCGAGATTTTGCTGAAATTCGTGTTTACGCCGTATTTCACCGAGGAAAACGTGGCCAAGGAGCGCGGCATCATCGGGCAGGAGATCGGCATGATGGATGATACGCCGGGCTGGCAGGTGTTCTGCGGCCTGCTGGGTGGCTTGTACCGCAACCATCCGGTGCGCGTGCCGATTGCGGGCAGCGTGGATAGCATTGCGCAGATCACGCCCGAGGTGCTTTATACCTGCCACCGCGCGTTTTACAGCCCGAAAAATATGGTGCTGGTTGTGTGCGGCACAGCGGATTTCGACGAGGTCTGTCGCATGGCGGCGCAGTTTTCCCCTGCGGAAGCCGCCGAGATCGGCGAGCGGCACTATGGCAGCCGCCGCGAGGCGGTCAGCGAGCTGACGGTCACACGCCGCATGCCGGTGTCCCGGCCGCAGTTCCTGCTCGGCTTTAAGGACGTACCCTGCGCGCCGGGTGAGAGCCACCTGCGGCGCGGGCTGCTGGGCGAGCTTTCCTTACGCATCCTGTGCGGCGATACGTCGCCGCTCTACGCCGAATTGTACGCAAAGCGGCTGATTGGCCGTGATTTCGACACCGACTATATGATCTTCCCCGAAGGCGCGGCGGCGGTGCTCGGTGGCGAGAGCCGCGACCCCGAGGCGGCGCGTGAGGCGATCGAGAGGGAAGTCGCGCGGCTGGCGCGCGAGGGCGTCGGGCAGGCGCTGTTTGGGCGCATGAAAAAGGCGCTTTACGGCCTGCGCTTGCGTGTGTTCGATGTGCCCGAAGCATACGCCCGGCAGCAGGCGACGGCGCTCTTCGCAGGCGAGGATTACGCGGACTTTGCCGCCTTGTTCGACACCATCGGCGCGGACGATGTGCAGGCGGTATATGCCCGCTGGGCGCAGCGCGACCGGTCGTGTATGTCGGCCGTCCTGCCGCAGTAACAGATTTTTTTCGACAGCAAAGGAATTAGAACAACATGGAACATGCAATTTCTTTCCCGGCACTCGGGCTGGATTTCCAGATCAACCGCGTTGCGGCCAACGTGTTCGGCAAGGATATTTTCTGGTACGGCATCATCATCTGCGTCGGCTTTGTGCTGGCCGCGCTTTATGTCAACACGCGTGTGAAGGAATTCGGCCTGACCTCCGACCACCTGATGGACTGCCTGATTTTATGCGTGCCGGTCGGCATCATCTGTGCGCGCATCTATTACGTCGTGTTTGAGTGGGATTATTTCCGCGAAAACCCGTCTGAGATTATCGCGGTCTGGCATGGCGGCATCGCGATCTATGGCGCGGTGATCGGCGTGGTCGTCGCGCTGTACGCGTATAGCCGGGTCAAAAAAGTGCCGTTCGCCAGCTTGTGCGATCTGGCGGCGTTTGGTCTGCTGATCGGCCAGTGCATCGGCCGCTGGGGCAATTTCGTCAACGCTGAGGCGCACGGTGGCCCGACCGACCTGCCGTGGGGCATGGTGATCGACGGCGGCACGGCCGTGCACCCGACCTTCCTGTATGAGTCGCTGTGGAACCTCGTGGGCTTCATCGCGCTGCACTTTTACTCGAAAAAGCGCAAATTCCCGGGCGAGATGGCGCTTCTGTATGTTGCGTGGTATGGTCTGGGCCGTGCGTGGATCGAGGGCTTGCGCACGGACAGCCTGTATATTGGCACGCTGCGCGTTTCGCAGGTGCTGGCGGCGATCAGCTGCATCGTCGCAGTGGCGTTGCTGGTGCGCAAATATAACCGTCTGAAGGTCGGGGCGGCGTTTTATGTGCCGCAGAAGGCCGAACCGGCGCAGGCCGCGCCTGCGGCCCAGCCGTCTGCGGACGCACCTGCAGCAGGGACGGAAAAACCGGCGCAGGAGCCGGAAAATCAGACAAAGGAAAACAAAAAAGGGGGCTCTTAAACGATGAGCGCAGTGAGAATGGACGGAAAGGCGCTGTCGGCCAAGGTGCGCGGCAGCATTTTGGCGGAGACTGAAGAACTGAAAAAGCAGGGCGTTACGCCCGGCCTTGCGGTCATTATCGTGGGCAACGACCCGGCAAGCGAAATTTATGTCCGCAATAAGGAAAAGGCGTGCGCCGAATGTGGTTTTTACAGCGAAAAGTACGCGCTGCCTGAGGAGACGACGCAGGAGGAACTGCTCGGCCTGATCGCGCAGCTGAACGAAAGCCCGCAGATTTCGGGCATTCTGTGCCAGATGCCGGTGCCGAAGCACATTTCCGAGCAGGCGGTCATCGACGCGATCGACCCGAAAAAGGATGTCGACGCGTTCCACCCGGTCAATGTCGGCAAGATCATGACCGGAAACTTCGATTTTGTGCCCTGCACGCCTGCGGGCGTCATGGAGCTGCTGGACGAGTACAGCATCGACCCCAAGGGCAAGGAGTGCGTGGTGGTCGGCCGGTCGAATATCGTCGGCAAGCCGATGGCCATGCTGCTGCTGCACCGTCATGGCACGGTGACGATCTGTCACAGCCGCACGCAGGATCTGGCGGCGGTCTGCCGCCGGGCGGATATTCTTGTCGCGGCGGTCGGCAAGGCGGGCTTTATCACGCCTGATATGGTAAAGGATGGCGCGGTCGTCATCGACGTGGGCATCAACCGCAATGCCGAGGGGAAGGTCTGCGGCGATGTCGATCCGGCGGTGTTTGAGAAGGCCTCCTACATGACGCCTGTACCGGGCGGCGCAGGCCCGATGACCATTACCATGCTGATGAAGAATACCCTCAAGGCTGCCAAACTCCAAAACCGTGCATAAATCTTGCCGTCTGCATGCAGAAATGATTGACCTTTTTTGTCAACCCCGATATAATAAAGGTAACAAAGCTGCCGGAATACCTCCGGCGCGGACGGCAGGGAGGAAAAGACAATGGATATGAAAAAACTGGCCGGCGACAAGGCTGCGGAATATGTCAAGGACGGTATGGTGCTCGGTTTGGGCACCGGTTCGACGGCGTATCATATGGTCAATGCGGTGGGCGAACTGGTGAAAAACGGCATGAAGATTCAGGCGATCCCGACTTCGAAGGCGACGGAAGCGCAGGCGCGTGAGCTGGGCATCCCGCTGCTGACGATCGACGAGCTAGACCATGTCGATCTGGCGATCGACGGCGTCGATGAGATCGACCCGCAGTTCAACGCCATCAAGGGCGGCGGCGGCGCGCTGTACCGCGAAAAGGTGGTTGCATCTATGGCCAAGGAAGTCATTTGGATTATGGACGAAAGCAAGCTGGTCGACAAGATCGGCGCGTTCCACCTGCCGGTTGAGATTGCACAGTACGGCTCCAAGCAGGCGATGGAAAAAATGGCCGCGTATGGGTTCAACCCGGTGCTGCGCGTCAAGGACGGCAAGACCTTTGTCACCGACAACGGCAACTACATTGCCGATTTGCACCTCGGCGCGGGCTTTGATATTCAGGATGTATACGGCAAGCTGACCGGCATGCTCGGCGTGCTGGAGCACGGCCTGTTCCTCAACATGTGCAAACGGATGATCGTCGGCTGCGCCTCGGGTGAGGTCAAGATCATCGAGAACCCTGCAAAGTAATGGGCGATCGACGTACATCACAGCACCGTATCGGTGACCGGATCGGCGCGACCCGCGTCGACCGCAATGGAAGCAGCACGCGGCGCCCGCCGGCAAAAAAGCCAATCAATTACCGCCTGCTGCTCTGCGTGGCCTTGTTGGTTTGCGCTTTGCTTGCCCTGCTGTTTTTTGCACTGTTTATGTCGCGCGGCGGAAAGATCAAGGAGCTGAACGGCCAGATCGAAACGCTGAATAGTGAAAAAACCAAGCTGACCGAACAGGTCAATGCGCTCACGCAGGAGGGTCAGACGCTGCTGGCCGGGCTGACGGCTACGCTGCCCGACCCGACCACCGCGCAGACAGACGACCTGACGGCGCTCATCCCGCAGCTGACCGAGGGCATCTATGTGGTGCACAGCACCGGGTCGCAGTATCAATATCTGAGCGTGCCGTCCGGCTACTTGCAGGATAAGCTGGCGGCTTACCGCGATGACGCGGCGGGTTACACCGTGGTCGAGGGCGACGCGCCCATCTGCACCTATTGGGTGCTGTTTTCCGACCGCGTGATCGGCCTTGCCGAGGGGGACAAGGGCTTTGTCAGCATGGACCGCGCCGCCACTGGCAGCGCAACGACCGTGCCAAGCGGCATGTATGCCTTTGTGGCGAGTTTCTTCGCGTAAATTGTAAAAAATCCGAACGGCAGGGCTTGACACATCCCTGCCGTTCGTGTTATGCTATGAAAAGCCGCATTGTGCATAGGCTTTGTTAAGTGCGCCCGATTCCCGGCCGCCGCCGTGCCAAGCGTGACTCTACAACGAAAGAGAGGGAAAACCAAATGTATGCCATTCTGAAAACTGGCGGCAAGCAGTACAAGGTATCGGAGGGCGACGTGATCTACGTTGAGAAGCTCGGCGTGGAGGACGGCGCAACCGTTACGTTCGATGAGGTTCTGGCCGTAGGCGAGGGCGATTCCATCACCGTGGGCGCTCCGTACGTTTCCGGCGCAGCCGTAACCGGCACGGTCGAAAAGACCGGCAAGGGCAAGAAGATCAACATCTTCAAGATGAAGCCCAAGAAGGGTTACCGCAAGCGTCAGGGCCACCGTCAGCCGTACACCAAGGTGACCATCGCGTCGATCAAGGCGTAAGGCTGTGACGAAGGTCACATTTTCGTCGCGCGGGGGCGAATTGCTCTCGGTTGATCTGCTCGGCCACGCGGGCTACGCGGAGGAAGGCGAGGATATCGTATGCGCGGCGATCTCCAGTGCGGTCATGCTAACCCATGCTTTGCTGTTTGACGTACAAAAGATCGCGGTCGATACCGTGATTGAGAATGAAGGTGCGCATATCCGCATCACGCTGCCGCAGGGCGCGGGGCTAGCGCGCGGACAGGAAGCGCTTCTGGCGCTCCGGATGCACCTGACCGAGCTGGAACAAACCTATCCGGAATTTCTAAACGTAATGGAGGTGCACACAGATGCTGCAGATTAGCTTACAGTTTTTCGCTCATAAAAAGGGCGTAGGTTCGACCAAGAACGGTCGTGACTCCGAGGCCAAGCGTCTTGGTGTCAAGCGCGCGGACGGCCAGACCGTTCCGGCGGGCAACATCCTCGTCCGTCAGCGCGGCACGAAGATCCATCCGGGTCTGAACGTGGGCCGCGGCAAGGATGATACGCTGTTTGCAAAGGTTGAGGGCGTAGTTCGTTTCGAGCGCCTGGGCAAGGACCGCAAGCAGGTTTCCGTTTACCCGCAGTAAAAGAGTATAGGGGCTTCAGCCCGTAGGCCACTATCCTTTTTGCCGCTTTGCGGCAATTTGTATGAGTGAAAGCCCCCTATATACGAAAGCAAGTTCCGAAGAAACTTGCTTTCGATACCCGAACGACGCCGCCCAAGGCGGCTGGGTCGGGGAATAAAAAGTCAGGCGCTTGTCCTGACTTTTTATGAAAACCGCGCAGCGGTTTTCGGATTACATGCGCGTGAGGCGCGTGTGATGTGAAGTATGAAATCCCAGACGTTCGTCTGGGATTTTGTTTTAACATATGTTGGAAAGGAGGACAACCTATGTTTATTGATATTGCCAAGATCAAGATTGTGTCCGGCAAGGGCGGCGACGGCAAAGTCGGTTTCCACCGCGAGAAGTATGTCGCGTCCGGCGGGCCGGACGGCGGCGACGGCGGGCGCGGCGGCTCGGTGATATTTAAGGTGGACGATAACCTGTCGACGCTGCTGGACTTCCGGTATAAGAAGAAATATGTCGCAGCAGCCGGCGAAAACGGCGGCAGCAAGCGCTGCAAGGGCAAGGACGGCGCGGATCTGGTCATCCGTGTGCCGCGCGGCACGATTATTCGGGATCAGAAAACCGGGCAGGTCATCAAAGACCTGTCGGATAACGAGCCGTTTGTCGCGGCCAAGGGCGGCAACGGCGGCTGGGGCAACACGCATTTCGCCACCCCGACCCGGCAGGCGCCACGTTTTGCCAAGCCCGGCCAGCCGGGCATCGAGCGCGACATTATCCTTGAGCTGAAGCTGCTCGCAGACGTGGGTCTGGTCGGCTTCCCGAACGTCGGCAAATCCACGCTTTTGAGCATGGTTTCCGCGGCGCGGCCCAAGATTGCAAATTACCACTTTACCACCCTTGTTCCCAATCTGGGCGTGGTTTCGGTCGGGGAGGAGCAGTCGTTCGTGATGGCCGACATTCCGGGCATCATCGAGGGCGCGGCCGAGGGTGCGGGTCTGGGGCATGACTTCCTGCGCCATATCGACCGCTGCCGCCTGCTGCTGCATCTGGTCGACGCGGCGGGCAGCGAGGGACGCGACCCGATCGACGACATCGAGAAGATCAACGCCGAGCTTGCCGGATACAGTGAGTTTCTGGCCGCGCGGCCGCAAATTATTGTCGCCAATAAGGTCGACCTGCTGGGCGACGACCGCGAGCCGGTCGAAAAGCTCAAAAAGTATGCCGAGGAGCACGGTTTCCTGTTTGCGGAGCTGTCTGCCGCGACCAATCAGGGCGTGGCCGAGTTGATGCAGCTGACATGGCACGAGCTGAAAGAATTGCCGCCCGTGTTCATCTACGAGCCGGAGTTTGCCGAAACGGTTGAGGACACTGCGGGCGAGCGCGACTGGACGGTCGAAAAAGTGGAGGATTATTATGTTGTTTCGGGCGCATGGGTCGATAAGATCATGGGCTCGGTCAACGTAGACGATTATGAATCCCGCCAGTATATGGATCGTATGCTCAAAAGTGCGGGTGTGTACGACAAACTGGAGGAAATGGGCGTGCAGGAGGGCGACTTTGTCGTCATCGGCGAGCTGGAATTCGAGTATGTATATTGACCCTGTCTGCACCCCGTGCGCATTGGCGCGCGGGGAGCAAAATTCTGTGCCGGAAAATTGTTAAATATTCTACAATTTATATCTTTACAACGAGGGCACTTTGCGGTATCCTGATAGTAGGTATGGAACCGTCCAGCTGGCGGGGCAGAGAGGGCGCCCCGCTTCAAAAACCGAACGATTCAAAACAAGGGGGATATAAACTATGAGAGGCGTAGAGACCCGCATCCAGGAGATCCGCCGCCGTATTTTCCGCGAGGTAGCCCGCATGGCTTACCACACGGAGTGGCCGACCGACCGGCGTATCGAAGCGCTCCCGTATGAGATCATTCCGGGCGAAATCGGCAACTATCGAAACGACATTTTCCTCGAACGCGCCATCGTTGGCGAACGCCTGCGTCTGGCGATGGGCCTGCCGTGCCGCAGCGCGGCCGAGCATTCGCCGCTGTCGGACAACATCGACGCTGCGACCCGCGAGGAGACTTACTATACGCCGCCGCTGGTCAACATCATCAAGTTCGCCTGCAACGCCTGCAAGGAGAACGAGATTATGATCACCGATGCTTGTCAGGGCTGTCTGGCGCACCCTTGCGTCGAGGTCTGCCCCAAGGGCGCGATCACGCTCGACCGTTATAACGGCCGTTCGCGTATTGATCAGGAAAAGTGCATCAAGTGCGGCCGCTGTGTCGACGTGTGCTCGTATAAGGCCATCATCCGCCAGCAGCGCCCGTGCGCGGCAGCCTGCGGCGTAGACGCGATCGGCAGCGACAAGAACGGCAAGGCCGAAATTGATTATGAAAAGTGCGTTTCCTGCGGTATGTGTCTGGTCAACTGCCCGTTTGGCGCGATTGCGGACAAGTCGCAGATCTTCCAGGTCATCCGCGCCATTCAGGCGGGCGAGCGCGTATACGCCGCCGTTGCACCGGCGTTTGTCGGCCAGTTTGGCCCCAAGGTTACGCCGGGCAAGCTGCGTGCTGCGATGAAGCAACTGGGCTTTACGGATATCTTTGAGGTCGCCATCGGCGCTGACCTGTGCGCCGCACAGGAGGCCGAGGACTTCATCAAGGAAGTGCCGGAGAAGCTGCCGTATATGGGTACATCCTGCTGCCCCGCGTGGTCTGCCATGGCCAAAAAGATGTTCCCCGATCAGGCGGAGTGCATCTCAATGGCGCTGACCCCCATGACGCTGACTGCACGTTTGATCAAGCACCACCACCCGAACGCGAAGATCGCATTCATCGGGCCGTGCGCTGCGAAAAAGCTCGAAGCGATGCGCAAGGATGTCCGCAGCGACGTCGATTTCGTGCTGACCTTTGAGGAAATGGCCGGTATCTTTGATGCGCGTCATGTCGACCTTGAGTCGCTTGAGGAAGATCCGCACGGCGTCAATGACGCGTCCACCGACGGCCGTAACTTTGCGGTATCGGGCGGCGTGGCGCAGGCGGTCGTCAACGTGATTAAGGAGAAGTATCCGGACCGCGGGGTCAAGGTGATTAACGCCGAGGGCCTGCGCGACTGCCGCAAGATGCTGATGGCAGCTAAGGCCGGCAAATACAACGGCTATCTGCTCGAGGGTATGGCTTGTCCGGGCGGCTGCGTGGCTGGCGCGGGCACGATGCAGGCGATCAAGAAGTCGGCTGCCGTGGTCGGGCTGTACGCCAAGCAGGCGGAGCACCAGACGGCGACCGGCACCGAGCATGTCAAGGAGCTGGATAAGCTCGTCGATTAAGTTTCGGCACGCGTACAATGATATAAAAAGCCCGGCTTAGGCCGGGCTTTTTGTGAAAACAGGCTGTAACTGCGGCCTGTTTTCTGCTTTATTGGGTACATCGGAGCACGCAATCGTTACAGATTGTTAATGCATTTTTTGCGCAAAGACGGTATAATGGAAGCATACTGACGAGAAGGCAGGGGAAAACTGTGGCAAAAAAGATACTTATCGTCGAGGACGAAGCCAATATCCGCGAGCTGCTGCGCCTGTATCTGGAGCGCGAAGGCTATGCGGTGATCGAAGCGGAAAACGGGGTAGAGGGCATCAAGCTGTGGAAGGCGGAAAAGCCGGATATGCTGCTGCTTGACGTGATGATGCCGGTGATGGACGGCTGGGCGGTCTGCAAGGAGATCCGCGCCGAGAGCGATGTGCCGATTATCATGCTGACTGCGAAGGGCGAGACGGCCGACCGTGTTTCCGGTCTGGAAATGGGAGCGGACGACTATATCGTCAAGCCCCTTGAGATGCCCGAGGTCATCGCGCGCGTGCGCGCGGTATTCCGCCGCATGGCGCCGGATGACGCGCCCGAAAAGCTGACGTTTGACAATCTGGTCATCGACAAGCAGGCATACGATCTGGTGATTAAGGGCAAACGCGTCGACGCGCCGCCCAAGGAGATTGAACTGCTCTATTACCTCGCGTCCAGTCCGAACCGCGTGTTCACGCGCGCGCAGCTGCTTGACGACGTGTGGGGCTTCGATTATTTCGGCGACACCCGCACGGTCGACGTGCATATCAAGCGCCTGCGCGAAAAGCTTGAGGGCGTGTCCGACAAGTGGGAGGTCAAGACCGTCTGGGGCGTCGGTTACAAGTTTGAGACCAAGGAGTAAACCATGGGCAGACGCAGCTTCTTTTTCAAAAACTATGTCACGCATGTGCTGCTGATCGTGTGCGCATTTGCGGTGGCGGGCAGCGTATTCTATTATCAGATGGGCAACTACGCGCTGCACTCCAAGCAGACTGAGCTGCGCACAACGGTGCAGAGCCTTGCCGAACAGACCCGCCTGCTGCTGGGCACGGATTCCGAGGTGTTGCGTGATATTTATATGATTTCGATCGGCACGGTTGCCAAGGAGGACGCGGTAACCGTATACGTCACCGATCAGGATGGCGTGATTCAAATGGTTGCCGGGCCGGATGGCGAGGCCGCGCAGGTGTCGGGCTGGAGGATTTCGGAGCAGGTCGCCGGGCAGGTGCGCAGGACGGGCAGCTATGCGGAAGTCGGCCAGCTGGGCGTATTGGGCGACCGGTCGAGCTACACGGTCGGCACGCGCGTGCAGGGTGATGACGGCGAGGTGAAGGCGATGATTTTCGTCTACTCGCAGGACGCGACGGCTGCGGGCGTGGTGCGCCACTCCACGCAAACGCTGGTGCTCATCCTGCTCATCACGCTCGCCGTGGCGCTCGTGCTGTCGTTTATCCTGTCGCAGCACATGACGCGGCCGCTCAAGGTGATCGCGGGCGCGGCCAAGGAGTTCGCCGCAGGGAATTTCGATGTGCGCGTGCCCGAGGACAACCACTGCTATGAGATCGACGAGCTGGCCGTGTCCTTCAACAACATGGCGCGCGACCTTGACCAGCTTGAGGAGCTGACACGCGGGTTTATCTCCAACGTCAGCCACGAGTTCAAAACCCCGATGACGACGATCGGCGGCTTTGTCGACGGCATGATCGACGGCACGATTCCGGTCGAGCAGCGCGACAAATACCTGCACATCATCGCCGAGGAGACCCGCCGCCTGTCTCGCATGGTCAACCGCATGCTGGACGCGGCCAAAATTCAGTCGGGCGAGTTGATCCTCAGCCCTGCCCCATTTGACTTTTCCGAGATGACAAGCCAGATCATCCTGTCCTTTGAGCAGAAGATCGAGGCGAAAAAGCTGGCGGTCGAGTGCGAGCTGGACGACCGGCTGATCGTCATGGGCGACCGCGACCACCTGTACCGCGCGGTGTATAATCTGGTCGATAACGCGGTCAAGTTCGCCGGGGAGGGCGGACGGCTGGGTCTGCGCGCCCACCCCGAGGGCAACTTCTGTGCGTTTTCGATCACCAATACCGGCATCGGCATCTCGGCCGAGGATTTGCCCCATGTGTTCGACCGTTTCTACAAGGCCGACCGCTCGCGCTCAATGGACAAAACCGGCGCGGGGCTGGGGCTGTATATTGTAAAAAACATCATTAACCTGCACGGTGGTGAAATTGCCGTGCGGTCGGACGGCGGCGAGACCGAGTTTTCCTTTACACTGCCGCTTGCGCCGCAGCAGTTGCAAAACGGCGCGAAAAACAGCACAAAATAGCAAAAAAGGCCGCCTCTGCGCGTCCCGCCCTGCTGCGGTACGCCGGGGCGGCCTGTCTGCGGAAGTTCAAGATTTATTCATATTGTTTTCAACAAACCGCCACAATGGCCGGGTACAATAAAAGCACAAAATCGATAGGGAGGTCATAAGTATGGAAGACTTCAACAATAACAATCATCAGACGCCGGAAACGCGCGGTGAGGAATATACCGGAACCCAGCAGCCCAACCAGCCGCAGCAGCCGTATGAAGCACAGTCCGCTTACGGGCAGCAGGCCGAGCCGCGCACGCCGTATCAGACGCCGGTGCAGCATCCGGACTATGTCGCCCCGCAGCAGCGTGCGGATTACGGTGCGCCCCGACAGGACGGCACGCCACAGCACAACGTCCCGCCGCAGTACCAGAATGGCGCAGTGCCGCCGCAGCCGCCGAAAAAGCATAAGAAACACGGCCGTGCGGTTGTGATCGGCTTGTGCAGCGTGGCAGCGGCCTGCCTGTTGTTTGCGGGCGGCGCGTTCATTGGCCACTTCGTCAACACAGGCGATGGCGGCTCGGTCATGGCAAGCGCACAGTCGGGCGACCTGCCCACCGTGCAGCTCAACAGCACGCCGGATTACGACCCGGATAACTACGATGTCGTTAACGGTCTGGCCGGCGAGGAGATCTACAAGAAGGTCAGCCCGTCGATCGTGTCGGTCATTGCCACGGTGCAGGGCGGTACCGGCAGCGGTTCGGGCGTTATCATGAGTTCGGACGGCTACATCATCACCAATAACCACGTTGTCGAAGACGCGCAGAGCGTGGCCGTGCAGCTGAGCGACGGCACGCAGTATGACGCGACCATCATCGGCACGGACGAACAGACCGACCTTGCGGTTATCAAGGTCGAGCCGGAAGGCCAGCTGACCGCTGCCGAGTTCGGCAACTCGGATGAGCTGCAGCCCGGCGAATACGCCTACGCGATCGGCTCGCCCGGCGGCGTGCAGTTTGCCAACACGATCACCGGCGGCCGCATTTCGGCCATCAACCGCGACGTGACAATCAACGACCGCGTTATGACCCTCATCCAGACCGACGCGTCGATCAACCCGGGCAACTCGGGCGGCGCGCTCATCAATAAGTACGGCCAGGTGGTCGGCATCACTTCGGCGAAGCTGTCGAGCAATACGTTCAGCGAAGTGTCGATCGAGGGCATGGGCTTTGCCATCCCAATCAACACGACGAAGGAAATCGTTGACGAGCTGATCGAAAACGGCTATGTTGTAGGCCGTCCGTCCATCGGCATCACGGGCAGCAATGTGGAATCCGCGGACGGCAGCATCGCGGGTGTGCAGGTGTACTCGATCGACTCGCGCGCCAAGGCAGCCAGCGAGGGCTTGCAGGTGGGCGACGTGATCACCGCGGTTAACGGCACGCCGACCCCGACGATGGATGATGTCAACGCCATCAAGGAGGACATGAAGGCGGGCGACAAGATCACGCTGACCGTCTACCGTATTTCGACCGGCAAGACGCTCAACCTGACCGTTACGCTGACCGACGCGCACGACCTCGAGGGTGAGGACCCGGCTGAGGAGAACACGCAGAATAGCCAGAGCGGTAACTCGCAGTACCCGCAGTATCAGAATCCGTTCTCCTACTTTGGATGGTAAGAAACTTCGATCGAACCGTACAGGTTCGATCGAGTAGGACGCACCGCGGCTGTGCCGCGGATGCGTCCGAAGCGGCATAAAGTTCCGACATGCGAAACTTTGCTCCGCACTTGTATCAAAGCCGAGGCGCATGTCCTCGGCTTTGATGAAAAGAACCGCCCTTTAACCGTGGTGCCATAAGAAAACATGAAAAAAGCCAGTAAAATCAATGTTTTTTAGGGCAGCGGAAAATGGGGCGTGTCAAAACAACTGAATAATCAGACAGAAACAGGGTGTTGTCAAGCATGACAGCGCCCTTTTCTGTTCCCCGACCAAGCCGCAGATTTTGAAAAAGTCTGCGGCTTTTCTTTTTGCCCAAAAGCAGAAAGGAGGCGACGGCCTATGTACTTCACTTCCGGCAGCGACCGGGCCTTTGAACAGCTCATGCAGGGCAAGCCCGGTTTCGACCACTACGACAGC
>DWZQ01000006.1 GCA_019117485.1 Candidatus Agathobaculum intestinipullorum
CCTCCTTGCGGCAGAGTCCGCTGAATACAAGAGTGGAACCTCTCCCTTCACGGGATTTCATTGATGAGCCGGATGAAGCAGCCCGATGTGAGCTGTCTTCTCATTTCGCAGTAGGGTATGACCCGTGGAGAACGAGAGGCGCAGCCATACGAAACCTGAACCAAAGGAGTGTTCTGCATGTACATCGTAGGCATCGACATCGGCAAACGTAATCATGAAGCCAGTATCATGAATGCAGCGGGAAAACAGTATGGAAAGCCCATTCGTTTTGCCAACTCTCATACCGGCTTCAACAAACTGATGGATTGGGTAAAGAACATCTCAGGAGCGGATGATGTCGTCTTTGGAATGGAAGCTACCGGGCACTACTGGCTGGCGCTTTACACCCATTTGTGTCATGAGGGGTACGCCGTCCATGTAATCAACGCTGTTCAGTCAGATGCTCTGCGGGGAATGTATATCCGCCAGGCTAAGAATGACAGCAGAGACTCATTTATCATTGCCGAGGTCATCCGCTTCGGACGCTTTTGTGAAACTGCTGTTTCAGCACCGGAACTCCATGCATTGCGGGAACTATGCCGCCATCGCTTCTGGATCGTTGATTCTGTTTCGGATCTAAAGCGGAAAGTAATCGCGTTGCTGGATCAGGTGTTCCCTGAGTATGAAAACCTTTTTACCAATACCTTTGGAAAGACTTCTTTACAACTTCTCTCCGAATACACGACACCGGAAGAACTGCTTGCCGTTGATACGGCCAAACTGGCAGAGACGATTTACACCGCCAGCCGTGGTCACCATGGCATTGAGAAAGCCCAGGAGATTCAAAACACCGCACGCAATTCCTTCGGGATCCTGCTGGCTTCCGATTCCATTGCCCTTCTCATCCGCCAATACATCGAACAGATTCGCTTCGTGGAAAAACAGGTTGATAGAATCGACACAGAAATCGCACGTTTGCTTTCTGCTTTTGACAACCAACTTACCACCATTACAGGTATTGGCCCAACCCTTGCGGCTACAATCCTCAGTGAAATTGGCGATATCCGCAAATTTGCGTCACCGGGCAAACTAGCCGCCTTTGCCGGTATTGATCCGACTATGAAACAGTCTGGTAACTTTGTTGGCAGCCATGTCCATATGTCCAAACGTGGCTCGCCTTATCTGCGCCGGGCTATTTGGCTTGCTGCAACTATCGCTGCCTTCAAAGACCCTTCCATCTCTGTCTACTACCAGCGCAAACGCTCTGAAGGGAAATCCCATCTCACAGCACTGGGACATGTTTCCCGCAAAATGGTGAATATCATCTTCGCTGTCCTTCGTGACAATACCCCCTATTCCCCAGCTATTTAGAAATCTTCTCTTGACAACCCTTTATAGCCGGTCTTATATCGGTGATCGATATATGCATTATATATCGGATACCGATATATGTCAAGCGTCGTACACGTCACTGCCGCTTGACACGTCCCGCTGATTGTTTTATGCTGGGTTTATCCCATTCTGTCCGAGGAGTGTTACCCATGTCCGAATTTTACCTTGATCCCACGCTGTATGACAGCCGCCCGTCCGACCTGACTGGTCGCGACCCGGTCGAGATCGCCTGCTATGACTTTCTTGACGGCCTTGGCATACCTTACCAGCGTGTCGATCACGACGAAACGCCCTCGATTGAGGCTTGCGCCGAGGTTGAAAAGCTGCTCGGCATCGAAATCTGCAAAAACCTGTTTTTGTGCAACCGGCAGAAAACGCAGTTCACGCTGTTGCTCATGCCCGGCCGCAAGGAGTTCCGCACCAAGGAGCTGTCCGCGCAGCTGGGGTGCTCGCGGCTGTCGTTTGCGGGGGAGGGGCCTATGCGCGAGCTGCTCGGCGTCACGCCCGGTTCGGTATCCGTGCTCGGCCTGCTAAACGACACCGAAAAGCGTGTGCGGCTGGTCATTGACCGCGACGCACTGGCGCACGAATATTTCGGATGCCATCCCTGCCGCAATACAACTTCCCTGCGCATCAAGACCGCCGATCTGACCGGCCGCATCCTGCCCGCGCTGGGACACATGCCCGATTATGTCAGCTTGTAACCGGAAAGGGGCTTGTTTTGGCGCTGTTTTGTGCTATACTGGAAGAAATCCTCAAAGAAAGCAGGCAGACTATGGAACGAACTTATATCATGCTCAAACCCGACGCATTGCAGCGCGGCATCGTCGGTGAGATTCTGGCGCGTATCGAGCGCAAGGGCTACCGCATCACCCATATGAAAACCATGCAGCTGGACGAGCCTATTCTGCGTGAGCACTACGCGCACATCGTTGACCAGCCGTTTTTCCCGCCCACGGTCGAGTATATGACGAGCGGCCCGGTGGTTGCGATGGTGGTCGAGGGCGAGAACGTTATCCAAGGTATGCGCACGCTCATGGGCCCGACCAAGAACGAGAACGCCATGCCGGGCACCATCCGCGGCGATTTCGCCTGCTCGACCACATATAATGTCATCCACGGTTCGGATGCACCCGAGACCGCCGAGATTGAGATTCGCCGCTTCTTCGGCGAAATCTAAGCTGTGTATCCTCGCAGCAGAAAACCGTTTTGCCGCAGGGCGGCATGGCCCAGCGCCATGCCGCCCTGCGGCGCTTAAGGCAATAAAAGGAACCCGCGGCGGGGGTGCGGCTCCCGCCCTGCCGGAATGGAGAGAGAATGTTGAAGCATACCATCCTGATCGCGGAGGACGACCGCGATATCATCGAACTGCTCACCCTGTACCTGTCCGCCGATTTCGACGTGCGCGCCGTGACCGACGGCTTGGAAGCACTGGAAACCATCCGTGCGGGCGGCATTTCCCTTGCGCTGGTGGATATTATGATGCCGGGATTAAACGGCTATGAACTGATCCGCCGCGTGCGTGCGTTCAGCAACCTGCCGGTCATCATCCTGTCGGCCAAAGGGATGGACGCGGATAAGGTGCTCGGCCTTGACCTGGGCGCGGACGCTTACTTGACCAAACCGTTTAACGCACTCGAGGTCGTGGCTTATGTCAAGGCCGCTTTGCGACGGTATTACCAGCTCGGCGCGGACAGTACGCCCGCCGAAAAACCGCGCGTGCTGACGGTCGGCACGCTCGAACTGGACACCGACCGTTTTGTGCTGCGCAAAAACGGTCTGACCGTGCCGCTGACCTCGACCGAGCTGAAGATCCTCGCCGAGCTAATGCGCTGTCCCGGGCGGGTGTTCACACGCGCGCAGCTATATGAGTGTGTCGGCGGTGCGTTTTACGAAAGCGACGACAACACCATGATGGTGCATATCTCCAACCTGCGTGCTAAAATTGAGGACGACCCGGCAAATCCGCGCTATATCAAAACCGTTAGGGGGTTGGGCTACAAAATTGAAGACCAATAAGCTGTTGCGTAAGAGTTTCCTGCGCACCTGTATTACCTATTTTATCCTGTGCTCGTTGCTGGTCAGCGCGCTCAACGCCGCGCTCAACCTTGTCATCGCGCACCGGCTGGATAATGCATTCCCGACGATCGGCACGATGCTTACTTATGAGGATGCGCTTGCGCAGGATGATTTCGCCGCCATCCCCATGCGGCGCTTTGCTGGCTGTGCGTTCCTCGTTCTGGACGAGGACGGCCGCGTGGTGTATGCTTCGGATAACCGTCTGAAAGAACAATTGCATCCGGAAAACTTGTGGATGATCAACGAATATGATTCAGGGCTGTATTACTCGGTGCAGCAAATGGGCAGTGTGCTGGATGGCAGTCAGTACTTTATCGCACTGCACCGCTATAAAGAGGACACCGGCACGACGGAACTGGTCAATTACTGTATCGTGGATGCGTCCTACCGCATTCTGGAAGGCGACCTGTTCCCATGGCTCGAGCAGTTGACCGAGCGGGAGTTTGAGCTGTTGCAAGGCATCTATCAGGGACAGTGGGAGATATCCAAGGCGGTTTTCTCGGCTGCGGACGGCACGGAGCGCACGCTGCTGTTTGTCGCGCCGCGCTTGACGGAGGCGGCTTACGTCAAAGCGCTCGAGCGTGCCAATCGGTTGAGCCTGCTGTCCTATCCCGTCCTGTTGGTTGCAGTCTGCCTGCTGGCGGTGCTGTTCCGCCGCCAACTCCGCCGCGCAATCCAGCCGCTGCATCAGGCAATTCTCTCTTATGCCGCCGGCCGACGCGTGGAGGTCGACCCACAGGTGCTGCCGGTGGAGTTTCGCGATGTGACCGACAGCTTCACCCACCTGCTCGACCAGTTGGAGCAGGCAAACGCAGAAAAACAGGCGATGTCTGAGGAGAAGCAGCGCGTGTTGGCCGATCTGTCGCACGACCTCAAAACCCCGCTGACCGTCATCCAAGGCTATGCGCAGGCACTGGCAGACGGTATGGTGCCGCCTGAAAAGCAGCATCAATATCTGGAGACGATCTGCCGCAAGGCCACTGCCAGCACGGTACTGATGAACACGCTGTTCGATTATGTCCGGCTCGACCACCCTGACTACACCTTGCACGCAGAAACAGCCGACTTGGGCGCGTTTTGTGCGGCCTATCTGGCGGAAAAGTATCCCGAAATCGAGTCGCGCGGCTTTGTGCTGTCGCCAGAGCTGCCGGATGCGCCGCTGTCCGTTCCGTTTGACGCCGGACTGCTGCGCCGCCTGCTCGACAACCTGCTGAGCAATGCCTTGCAGTATAACCCGGCTGGTACCACCTTGTATTTTGCCCTTGCTTTGCAGGGCGATTGTGTGCGGCTGACCGTCGCGGATGACGGCGTCGGTATCCCGGACGAGCTGGCCGATACGTTGTTTGAGCCGTTCGTCACCGGCAATCGCGCACGCACGTCGGGTGGCGGCACCGGTCTGGGCATGGCGATCGTCAAAAAGGTGGCCGTGCTGCATGGTGGTTCGGTGCGGCTGGTGCGCCCACCGCACACGCCCTACCATACCGAATTTGAGCTGCTGCTGCCGCTCGAGCAGCCGTAGCCGTTTAATCACTTAAAACGGGCTTTCCCTCTGCTTTTTGGCAGACGGAAAGCCCGTTTGGCGTTTGCATTATGTCTGTTTTAAAGTTTGGCGCGTGCTCACAGCGTGATCTGGTACCAGCCGTAGGCGTTGATGACGGTGGTCTGCCCGAATTGGGACTCGCGCGGATATTGCAGGCCGTAGTTGAGGTGGGTGTGCCCGTGCACCATGTAGGCGGGTGTATAGCGCGTCAGCAGCGAGGGGAACGCCCGGAAACCCTGATGCGGCAGGTCGGGGCCGTCGTTCATGCCGTGGCCGGGCGCGTGCGTGAGCAGGATGTCAAATCCGCCGTGCCGCCAGAGCGAGAACCACAGCCGCCAGATGCGGCGGTTCATTTCGCTCTGTGTGTACTGGTGGATGCCGTTCTTGTAGCGGATCGAGCCGCCCAGACCGAGGATGCGCACGCCCTGGTGGCAGTAGATCTGGTCCTCGATGTTGATGCAGCCGAGCGGCGGGCGGGATGCATAGATATCATCGTGATTGCCGTGCACATAGAGGACCGGCGCGTGCGAGTAAGTCGCGATGAAGGAAAGATAGTCGGGCGACAGGTCGCCGCAGGACAGGATCAGGTCGGCATCCTTGAGCCGGTAAGGCTGGGTGGGGTCCCACAGCGGCGGGGATTCCACGTCGGCAAGTGTCAAAATATTCATGGCTTCCGAATCCCCTGCGTGCGTGTCAGCGCCTGCGCCTCGGGCAGCAGCTCGTCAAACGGTGGCAGGCTGCCGATCACGTTATCGGCCAGCCAGTCCATCGTGATCAGCTCCTGCGGCGTGATGGCGCGGCTCTGGTAATCATGAATCTCGCCGGATTGGCTGCGGATACGGCCTGAAAACGGGTGGAACGCGCCCGCGCTGACGCCTTGCTTGAGCAGCTGCATCAGCCGCTGCGTGCCCTCAGGCAGGCTGCGCGAGCAAATCAGGTCAATGACCCCGCTGTCCATGCCCCACCAATAGTTGATGGCGTGCGTGCCGACACGGTCGCTGTTCCAGCTGCCGTTGAGGTAGCTGCGCACGATGCGCTCATACAGCTGCCCCCAGCGGCACAGTGACAGCGCAAGGTTGGAAAGGTTGTCCCCGTCGGCGTGGTACAGGCCGACATAATGCGGCAGCGACGCGCCCGAGGCGATCATGTCCTGATCGGAAATATACGAGATGCCCGCGCGGGAAAGCCGGTCGCGGTAGTCGCTCCGGATGGTCTTAGACCACTCCAAATAGACCTGCGCGCGCGGGTTGACCAGCCGTGCGCCCAGCGCAAAGGCGTTGATGTTGGCCGTGATACCGTAGATCGGATAGTCCGCGATATAGCCGATGCGGTCGTCCGGGGTCAGGCTGCCCGCAATCGCGCCCATGAGGAACTTGCCCTCGTACATGCGCGCATAGTAGGTGCGGATGGATGGGTGCGCCGTGTTGAGCGAGCAGTTGAGCACTGCGATTTTGGGATTGGCCAGCGCGGCCTGCACGCTCGGCTGCAACAGCCGGGGGGAGGTGGTAAAGATCAGGTCGGAACGGTCGCACACGGCCGCGGTGAGCGCCTGCTGGGCGGCTTCGTCCGTATCCGCACCGTCCAAGCAGATGGTTTCCACCTGCCCGTCGAACGCAGCCTCTAAATCGTGTCGCCCAAGCTCGTGGGCGTATACCCAGCTTGAGGTTTGCGCCTTGCCCACATGGATGAACGCAATGCGCAGGTGGCTGGAGGACAGCACGGGGAACAGCGGCCGGCGGTCGGTTGGCTTGAGCACCAGATGGATGGAGGCATCCATATCGCGGTTGCAGACCTCGTCCCACAGGCTGGCAAGCTCACCGCGCAGCGTGGCGGTGGTCTTTTCCAAGGAGTCGGCGTAGTCGTAAATCTGTGCGTAGACCAGCAGCGCGTCGCCGACGGTCAGCGTCAGTTTGTCGGTGGCGCGCTCCTCGAAGGCACGGCGGAACGCGGTATAAAAGCCGCGGAAGTCGCGCCGCTCCTGCTCGTCCCATGTGGCACCGGCATCCGTCGGGTGGACATAGGCGAGCAGATCGTCAAAACCGCTTTCGCGGCTGAACCACAGGTAGTTAACGCCGGTCAGCGCGTAGAAATGCAGAAAACGCGTGTAGATGCGGCTTTCCTCGCTGTCATCCGGCACGGGCAGGATGCGCGTGACCGTGCCGTGTACACTCACCGCGCCAAAGTGGCGCAGCACGCTGACGCGCTTGTGCCCCTCTACCACATAAAAGCGGTTCATAAATTCGTATGCCTTGATCGGGTCGCGGATGCCGCTGGACAGATGTGCGTCGCAAAGGGCACTCCATTTTTGGGCAAATTCGGTTTTTTCCCCCATCAGCGGCAGGAAATCGTGCGTGAAGGTTGGCTGGCGACCGGCGTAATAGGTGCCGACGATTTGCTCGAGCGGAATCTCAACCAGCCCGAGCTGCTGCTGGGAGGCAATGGGGGTGTGCTGCAAGATCTGTTCCAGCACCGGCAGGAAGGGGGATTCGCCGCGCGACAGGCTGGCACGGTAAGAACGGCGGCCAAGACGGCAGGCCTTGCGGTATTCTTCGATGGACATAGGGGGATGCACCTGCTTTCCAGTACCCGGTTATTGTGGTTCCATCGTAGCACAGTGCGGCGGGAAAAACAATCGGCCGGGGAGAATATCATAAACTTACCGCCTATATCAGAAAATTACCGTTGCGAAACAAGGGGGATAAGTGGTATCCTGCAAACAAGGAAAAAGCACGGCTTTATAACTACGGTTTTATTTTTTTGGAGGAATCAGTCATGGCGAGCATCACGTTTACCCACGTCAACAAGACCTATCCAGGCAATGTCGAAGTCGTCCCGGATCTGAATCTGGAAATCAAGGACAAGGAATTTGTTATTTTGGTCGGCCCGTCCGGCTGCGGTAAGTCGACCACGCTGCGTATGATCGCAGGTCTGGAGGACATCACCAGCGGTGAGTTGCGCATCGGCGACCGCGTGGTCAACGATGTCGCGCCCAAGGACCGCGATATTGCAATGGTGTTCCAGAATTACGCGCTGTATCCGCATATGACGGTGTATAAGAACATTGCGTTCGGTCTGGAACTGCGCAAGGTGCCGCGTGACGAGATCGACAAGAAGGTACATGAAGCGGCGCGCATCCTCGATCTGGAGCACCTGCTCGACCGCAAGCCCAAGGCACTGTCCGGCGGCCAGCGCCAGCGTGTCGCCCTCGGCCGCGCGATGGTGCGTGACCCTGCGGTGTTCCTGCTCGACGAGCCGCTCTCCAACCTCGACGCGAAGCTGCGTACTTCGATGCGCACCGAAATCAGCAAGCTGCACCGCAAGCTGGACACCACTTTCGTTTACGTCACCCACGACCAGACCGAAGCCATGACCATGGGCGACCGCATCTGCGTGATGAAGGACGGTATCATCCAGCAGTTCGATACGCCGCAGGTGCTGTATGATTTCCCGTGCAACCTGTTTGTAGCTGGCTTCATTGGCTCGCCCCAGATGAATTTCATCCCGGCGACCATCGTCAAGAAGGACGGCAAGGTATGCGCTCATTTCGACCAGTTCTACCTGCCGCTGGATGAGGAGAAGGCCAAGGCGCTGGCAAGCTATATCGACAAGGAAGTGCTCATCGGCATCCGTCCGGAGGATTTCGCCGAGGTTGCAAACCAGCCTAAGGAGGAGACCATCACCGCAACGGTCGAGCTGGCCGAGCTGATGGGCGCTGAGACCAACCTGTACATGGATTGCGCGGGCACCAAGCTGATCGTCCGCATGCCGTCCAACGTGCGCCCGGAAGAGCAGAAGCCGTACACGGTCGCAGTGAAGGTAAATAAGATTCACGTGTTCGATAAGGATACCGAAAAGGCAATCTGCCACTGATTTTCTCTATGTCGCATATAACGCAGGGACACAGGGCGAAAAGCGACGCTCCAACGACACATTCTCCTTTTCTTTCCTGTTTGGAAAAGCCCGGATCAGCTCCCGATGCAGACATTGCGGGGCTGATTTGGGTTGAACGGATGGGGCCGGTCACGGTGGCCGGCCAGTCCGACTGCATACTGCGGCCCGAACCAGCGGGGTTGACCGTACTGGCTGCCACCAAGGGCAGCCTGCGGATACAGTCCGCGGCGGTGACCGGTACGCTGCTGCGTGGGCAGGCGGTTGTGCTGCCGCCGGACAGCGGCTGTTGCCTGACGGCGCATGAGCCGGGCGAATGTCTTGCCGTCGTGCTCAGCGGCACGCTGGTGGAACGGCTGATGCAAGGCCATTATGAGGCGGGCAAGCTGTTCTGTGCGGTCGGTCTGGGCGATGTGCTCGAGACCGGACATGTGCTCAAGGCCACCGGGGTGAGTACCGAGCAGATTTCGGCAGCGGCCTATCGGTTGCTGATGCGTCTGCACGAAACGGCGCGCCCCTATGAGACAAGCAGCGGATACCCGTTGCTGGTCGATGCGGGCATTGGCATCATGCAGCAGGAGTTTGCGCATCTTTACGGAGTGGACGAGGTCGCTGAGCGGCTGGGCGTCACCACCGCACACTTCACCCGCCTGTTTTCCCAGACGGTCGGCACGCCGCCGGGACGTTTTCTCAAGCAGCAAAAGCTGGCTTACGCCAAAAAGATGTTGCTGCTGCCCGAGATGACGGTTACCATGGTGGCGGAGATGACCGGTTACTCCAATGTCAATTACTTTTCTAAGGTGTTCCACAAGGAAACCGGGATGACACCCGGCGAATATCGCAAGCTGCATCAGTCAGCCGATGTGGAACGCGAGGATCTGCACAGCATGATCCAAGAGTTATATCTTTAATTTTCGCTTCATACTCTCACCTCTTTCTCTATTTTTTGCTGGAAGCTGTTCAAGAACATGGGGTTTTTGGACAGCTTCTTCGTTTTTTGATAAATTAAGCAGGCGCTTTCCCGCATGGTGCGGGAAAGCGCCTGCTTTACTGCCTATAAATTGTCGCAGTCGATCGGACGGTCGCGGAAGAAGAAAGCGCGGTCGTGTTCGCCCACCGCGCGCAGCACACGGCAGGGGTTGCCGACGGCGACCACGCCGCTTGGGATGTCCCGCGTTACCACGCTGCCAGCGCCGATGACAGTATTGTCCCCGATGGTGACACCCGGCAGGATGAGCGCGCCCGCGCCGATCCAGCAGTTGCGCCCGATATGGATAGGAAGGTTGTATTGGTATCCCTGTTCGCGCAGCGCCGGGTCGATCGGATGTCCGGCGACGGCAAGCACGACATTCGGGCCGAACTGGGTGTAGTCCCCGACATAAACGTGCGTATCGTCTACGACCGTCAGGTTAAAATTGGCGTAGACATTCCGCCCAAAGTGGATATGTTTGCCCGCCCAATTGGCATGGAAGGGTGGCTCAATATAGCTGCCTTCACCAAATTCGGCGAACATCTCATGCAGCAGTGCTTCGCGCTTGGCGCTTTCGGACGGTCGGCTGTGGTTGAAGTCGTACAGACGGTCAAGGCGCGCCGTTTGCTCGGCCAGCAGCGCCGGATCGGAGCATTGGTACAGCGTTTCGCTGTGCATTTTCTGTTGGTTGGTCATGGGAAATGGTCCTCCATAGTCATCGGTGGGATTTCTTGCGGTACGTCGTCCGCTTCATGCAGCTTGCGGTACTCCGACGGGCTGGAGCCGGTGCGCTGTTTGAAGATTTTGGAGAAGGCCAGCGCATCCGTGTAGCCGACCTGCGCGGCGATCACCGAGATCGGTTCGGTGCTGGAGGCAAGCAATTGTGCGGCTTTCTCCATGCGCAGCCGGATCAGGTACTCCTGTGGGGAGATCTGGTATTCCTCCCGGAAGCTTTTGGTCAGGTAGCTGCGGTCGATGCCGATATGGTCGGCCAGATCGGCAATCTTAAGGTTGGTGGTGAAGTTGCTGTCCAGATAGCGCATGGCCAACTGGGCGTAAACCGATTTGGAGTAGCCGGGCATACTGTGTGGGATACCGATTGCATGGTCGGCAATATAGGCAAAAAAGCGCAGCAGCTCGGCGGTGCGGTACAGCTCGTTGGCATAGGTGATACGGTGCGTCCCCATCATATTGAGGATGCATTTGTGCAGCGGCTCGGTGCTTTCGACTGAAAGCACCAGCCGGTCGGGTGAGAAGCCGACCTGCGAGAGCAGCGCCTCGGAGCGGTGGCCGCTGAAGCCCACCCAGCCGTAGGTCCAAGGATCTTCTGCATCCGCCTGATAGGTAGTAGTCACGCCGGGGTAGATGAGAAAAATCTGTCCGGCGGTGACCTCGTATACCTGATCGGACACATAATACTTGCCCTTGCCGCTGTAAATCACATGCAGCAGGTAGGAAGTGCGGGAACGCGGGCCGAATGCATAGCCGGGGTAGCACGGCTCATAGCCGCAGTAGTTGACGTGATAGGGCGAGGGGCCGAGATAGCTGCTTTGCAGGTCGGCCACGCCTTCGTGCGGGAATGTACTGGATTGAAAACGTAGCTCGTCTGAATAGACCTCCATCACGAGCGATTGCCGTTCCTTTTTGAATTTTACATCCATTGTGCAGCACCTCGGTAGCCAGTGGGATTGTCACAATTATACTATTTTCCTGTGCGATAGGGCAATCGGAAATGGTGAAGTAGACAAGGAAAAATGTGAGCGAGAATTTTGTGCAAAAAGCAAAAATGCCGGAAAAATAGTCATAATGCACAAAAGAATAAGAGAGATACAGGCAAAAATAACGATATAGAGAAAAATCGGAGAAAATGCCACACATTTTTCCATGTTTGCCACACACAAGGATATACTGCTGCCCAATGCCGGATGCTACAATAAAAGCACAGATCAACAGTGGTTGAAAATTGAAAGAAAAGGAGAATGAATTATGAAGATGAAAAGGATCGTAGCTGCTGCAATGGCGGCAGCGATGGGGCTTGGCCTGCTCACCGCCTGTGGCGGCGGTAACAATGACAGCAGCAACGCGAGTTCAAGCGGAGATTCCGGCACGCTAAACGTCAAGATCTGGGACTCGACACAGCTGGAAGGCATCCGGCAGATCTGCGAAGAGTGGAGCGCAGAGTCCGGCGTGGATGTAGCGGTCGAAGTTGTCAACTGGGACAACTACTGGACGCTGCTTGAAGCCGGCGCTTCCGGCGGCCAGATGCCGGATGTGTTCTGGATGCACTCCAACAACGCCCAGCGCTACATGGACGCAGAACTTCTGCTTAACCTGAACGATTACATTGATGCCGACGATGCAATCAATATGGATAACTACTATTCCGACATTGTTGATCTGTACACACAGGATGACGGCACGCACTATGCCATCCCGAAGGATTACGACACGGTTGCACTTTGGTACAACAAGGACATGTTCGATGCCGCAGGCGTGGAATACCCGACCAACGACTGGACTTGGGACGACCTGTATGAGGCTGGTAAGGCGCTGACCAAGGACGGCAAGTACGGTCTTGCGATGGATACCGACCTGAATCAGGAAGGCTATTATAACATTATTTACAGCTACGGCGGCTATGTCATCAACGACGCGAAGGACGAGTCCGGCTGGGACGATCCCAAGACCGTCGAGGCGATGGAGATGTGGGGCAAGATCGTGAAGGATTGCATGCCGCAGCAGTCGATGATGTCCGAGTCCGGCGAGATCGACATGTTCACCTCGGAAGTTACCGCGATGCAGCTGATGGGCTCGTGGCGTGTGGCTGCCCTGCAGGAATATGACTGCAACTGGGGCATCGTCAACATCCCGTACTGCGATGTAAACGGCAACGGCCAGTGCGATGCGGGCGAGCGCGTTTCGATCTACAACGGCCTTGGCTGGGCAGCTTCTGCGGCTACCAAGAACCCGGACGCGGCGTACTCGCTGATCTCCTACCTGTGTTCTGAGCAGGGCCAGCTGGAGCAGGCTGAACTGGGCGTGACCATGAGCGCGTACATCGGCACTTCGGACGCATGGGTTGCCGCCCGCGCCGATAAGTGGGATCTCAGCCCGTACCTGAACGTGACCGAGGGCACGGATAAGCTAGTTATCTTCCCGTACTCTCGCGCGAGCATCTGGGCGGAAAACGCCAAGCAGGAGCTGGTACCCGCCTACAACGATCCGTCCATCATGGCGGATACGCTTAAGACGATGGCGACGAATATGGAGGCTGAGCTGGAGGCGGAGAAGAAGTAACCCCGTCTGCCGGCGAACGGCGAGGCGGCCGCAGCGGGGGACAGTTGTGCTGCGCCCCCGCCTCGCTTGTCATCCAGGTTGCCCCGTCTGAAAGAGTTCATAGGTTATCAATCGATAAGAGAGTGGTTCTAACCGACAAACTCTGCAGAAAGGAGGGCTTGCATTGACAAAGAAAAAGAAAATGACCAAGGCCCAGAAGAATGAGGCGGTTTGGGGACTGGTGATGGTCGCACCCGCGATCATCGGCCTGATTGTGCTCAACTTCTGGCCGATCGTCAATACGATCTGGCAGTCGCTGCATAAAACCGGCGACTTCGGTATGGGCAATACCTTTGTTGGGCTGGACAACTATGTCAGCGTATGCACCAGCACGGAGTTCTGGCAGTCCCTGCTCAACACCGTTAAGTATGCAATCATTGAGGTGCCGTTCTCCATTGTCATCGCGCTGGTGCTGGCGGTATTCCTCAACCGGAAGATGCGCTTCCGCTCGGGCTACCGCACGATCTTCTTCCTGCCCATGGTCGCGGCGCCTGCCGCGGTCGCGATGGTGTGGAAGTGGCTGTATAACCAGCAGTTCGGCCTGCTCAACCATATTTTCCACACGGATATCGCATGGCTCTCCACCCCGTCGTTTGCGTGGGTATCGATCGGCGTGATTGGTGTGTGGTCGATCATCGGTTACAATATGGTGCTGTTCCTCGGTGGTTTGCAGGAGATCCCGCATGATTATTACGAGGCGGCCGACATCGACGGCGCTTCGGGCGTGCGGCAGTTCTTCTCGATCACAGTGCCGCTGCTCAGCCCGACGACCTTCTTCATCGTGCAGACCCGCATTATCGCGGCGCTGCAGGTGTTCGACCTGATCTATATGATCATGGACCGCACCAATATTGCGTTTAGCAAGGTGCAATCGGTCGTTTTGCTGTTCTACCAGTACACGTTTACGCAGGATAACAAGGGCTATGGTTCGACGCTGGTCGTCATGCTGCTGCTGTTTATCCTGATTATCACATTCGTGCTGCAGAAGCTCGAGAAGAAATTCGTATTTTACAATTGAGGGAGGAGGATCGTGATGGATAGCGTTCGTACAAAAGACAGGATCGTCCGTGTGGTGATTCACGTTATTCTGATCATCATGTCGGTCATCATGATCGTTCCGTTCCTGTGGATGGCGCTGACGGCGTTCAAGACCGTTGCGGAATCGACCTCGATCGACCCGTTTGTCATCCTGCCGTCGTCGTGGAAGTTTGACAACTTCACGACCGTGTGGAAAAACTACAACTTCCTGATCCTGTACAAGAACACGCTGCTTATGATCTTCTTCCGCGTGCTCTGTGCAGTGGTCACCGCAACGATGGCCGGCTACGCCTTCGGCCGCCTGCGGTTCCCGGGCAAGAACATTCTGTTCGGTATGGTGCTGGTGCAGATGATGGTGCCGCCGCAGATTTTCCTGCTGCCGCAGTATCTGATGGTTTCCAAGCTGCGCCTGCTGGATACCACCTTTGCGCTGGTATTCCCGGGTCTGGTGTCTGCATTTGGTACTTACCTGATGAAAACCTCGTTCCAGAGCCTGCCCAAGGATTTGGAGGAGGCCGGCAGCATTGACGGCTGCAATATCGGGCAGCGCTTTCTGCTGATTATGGCGCCGCTGACGCGCTCAGGCATGGTTTCCCTCGGTATTTTTACCGCGGTATTTGGCTTTAAAGATCTGATGTGGCCGATGATCGCATGCACCCGCAGCGACACGACCTCGCTGTCTGCGGCGTTGGCCAAAATGCAGGGCCAGTTCGCGGCAAACTATCCGCAGTTGATGGCGGCGGCCTTGATGGCTTGCATCCCGATGATCATACTGTACCTGATTTTCCAGAAGCAGTTCGTCGAGGGCATCGCAACATCCGGCGGTAAACTATAAGCAACTTTCCCATGGTGACAGGGCAAGGTCGAACGGCATCTTGCCCTGATCGCCCCCCCTTGTATTGGAGAGCAAAGTATGAAAGAGTGGCTGGAGCAGGAAAAACAAAAGCTGAAACAATTGACGAGGAAACAGAAGCTTTGGTATCTGTGGGATTATTACCGGCTGTGGATAATCGGCGGCGTGTCGTTGCTGCTGGTTGTCGGTTTTCTGATCGGCAACTATATCCGCGCCAATCGGGAAAATTACATTTATACGCTCTATGTCAACACCTTTGCCGAGATTGGACAGGGTTCGGATTTCTGGCAGGGCTATGTGGATTTCTGCGGGGTGGATACTTCGCAGGAAAACGTGATTTTTGACGCGCAAAACTACTTTGATATGTCCAGCGGCAGCGTCACAGGCAACCACTATTATGAAAAAGCGGTCGTCCTGATCGACAGCGGCACAGTGGACGCAATCGTTATGGAAACGGAAAACCTCGCCCTGCTGGGACAAAGCGGGCGTTTGATAGATTTACAGGATGACCGGACGCGGGCGCTGGCCGAGCAGTACGCCGACCGCCTGATCACCGTCACGCACACGGATGAGGCGGGAAACACGCGCGAAATTCCGGTCGGCATCGACATCAGCGACAGTAAGCTGGTGAGCCAGGCACAGGCGTACGAGGACTGTGCGCTCGGCATTTCGGCGGGGGCGCAGCATATAGAGGCGGTCGGACAGTTTCTGGACTATATTTTGCAGGGAGTGTGAAACGGCATGAGAGGGATGCTTCGCTTTTTGGATAATGACAGCCCGTTCGGGCGCGTCTGTACCTTTCTGGGTACGGTGATTGCGGTCAATCTGCTGTTTGTGGTGACACTGATCCCGGTAGTCACAGCGGGCGCCGGTCTGTGCGGCATGTACTACGCCATGCTCAAGCTGGTGCGCTACAAGGAAATCAACCCACTGGCTGAGTTCTGGCGCGGCTTCCGTGACAATTTTAAAAAGGCTACGCTCACCTTGCTCGGGGTGGCGGCTGTCGCGGCGTTCCTTGCGGTTGACCTGCGCATTTGCGCGCTGATGACCGGGCCGCTGCGCTACTGCTCAACCGTAGTGTACGGCGCGATCATCGCGCTGGCTGTGCTTGCCATGTACCTGTTCCCGGTCATGGCGGCTTTCGAAGGGAAAATGAAAGACACACTCAAGCTCAGCGTGTATTTTGCAGGCGGCAACCTGCCCGGCACGGCGGCAATCGCAGTGCTCAACGTCGTGCCGCTGGTTCTGACTTATATCAATCCGGCCATGCTGCCGCTGGCGGCCTTTCTCTGGTGCCTCGGCGGGTTTGCGATGATCGCGTTCTGCAACTCCATGATCATGATGCGGCGATTTGCACGTCATCTTGAACCGCTGGAAGCAGATCGGGAGGAAGCGGACCGCAAACGCATCCTTGAAGAGATGAAGATGCTGGAGGGCTGACCGCCCGCCGCCTGCGCAGCAAGGATACACAACATAAAGGAGGATCCGTTACCCTATGAGCATTTATTTTGAACCGCAAAGCCAAACCTTCCACTTGACCAACGGTAAGGTCAGTTATCTGATGAAGGTCATGCCGAACGGCCAGCTCGGGCAGCTTTATTTTGGTAAAGCGGTGCGGCATAGAGCCAGCTTTGACCATCTGTTTGAGATGACCACGCGTTCAATGACCGCGTGCGTTTATGAGGATGACGACAGCTTTTCGCTCGATCATGTCAAGCAGGAGTATCCGTCCTACGGCACAGGCGACTTCCGCTGCCCGGCGGTGCGCATCCTGCAAGCAAATGGTAGTGACATCACCAATTTCACCTATGTGTCTCACGCTATCACGCCGGGCAAGCCCGCGCTCGAAGGGCTGCCAGCGACCTATTGCGAGGCAGACGACGAAGCTGAAACGCTGTGTATTACGCTCAGGGATGAACTGATCGGTATGCGGGTTGACCTTCTATATACGCTGTTTTCCGGCCATGCCGCGCTGGCGCGCTCGGTGCGGCTGGTCAATGAGGGCGGCGAGGTTGTGACCATCGACGCCGCGATGAGCCTGTGTCTCGACCTGCCGGATTGTGACTATGAGTGGTTGCAGCTTTCGGGCGCGTGGGCGCGCGAGCGGCACATCCACACCCGTCAGCTCGCGCCGGGCGTGCAGAGCGTGGGCAGTATCCGCGGCACTTCGTCGCACAACCACAATCCGTTTGTCGCGCTCAAACGGCGCGAAACGACCGAAACACAAGGCGAGGCCATTGGCTTTAGCCTGATCTACTCGGGCAACTTTTTGGCACAGGCCGAGGTGGACTCGTGGGGCGTCACCCGCCTGACCATGGGTATCCATCCGTTTGGTTTCGCGTGGAAGCTCACGCCGGGCGAGGCGTTCCAGACACCCGAGGCGGTTATGGTGTATACGGACGACGGCCTGAACGGCATGAGCCAGACCTTCCACCGCCTGTATCAGAAGCGGCTGGCGCATGGCTACTGGCGTGATCGCCCGCGTCCGATTCTGCTCAACAACTGGGAGGGTACTTACTTCGATTTTGATGAGCAAAAGCTGCTCGATATTGCGAAAACTGCGCATGAACAGGGCATTGAACTGTTCGTACTTGATGATGGCTGGTTTGGTCAGCGAAACAATGACCGCGCCGGTCTGGGAGACTGGGTACCCAACCGCACCCGCCTGCCGGACGGCATCACCGGGCTGGCAGATCGTATTGAGGCGCTTGGCATGAAGTTTGGCCTGTGGTTCGAGCCGGAAATGGTAAACAAGGATTCCGACCTGTACCGTGCGCATCCGGATTGGGCTATCCATACGCCGGGCCGCAGCATGAGCCACGGCCGCCATCAATATGTGCTCGATTACAGCCGCAAGGAAGTGGTTGATTACATTTTTGAGAGTATGGCCAAGCTGCTGCGCGAGGCCAAGATCTCGTACATCAAGTGGGACATGAACCGTTGCATCACCGAGGCATTTTCGGCTGCGCTGCCTGCCGACCAGCAGGGTGAGCTGTTCCACCGCTACATACTCGGTGTGTACGATCTGTACGACCGCCTGACGACCGCGTTCCCGCAGGTGCTGTTTGAGTCGTGTGCGTCGGGTGGCGGCCGCTTTGATCCTGGCATCCTGTACTATGCGCCGCAGGGCTGGGCGAGTGATGATTCGGATGCCGCTGAACGTCTCAAGATCCAATACGGCACGACAATGTGTTACCCGGTCAGCAGCATCGGCGCGCATGTATCCATCGTACCAAACCATCAGGTGTTCCGCATCACGCCGCTTGAAACGCGCGGCAATGTCGCCTGCTTCGGCACGTTCGGCTATGAGCTGGATATCAACCGACTGACCGGTGACGAACTGGCTACGGTGCGCGAACAGGTCAAGTTTATGAAGGAATACCGCGAAGTGCTGCAATTTGGCACATTCTACCGCCTGCTCAGCCCGTTTGAGGGTAACTATACTGCGTGGATGGTAGTTAGCGAGGATAAAAAGACCGCCATCGTTGGCTGGTACAAAATGCTCAACGAGGTTAATTCCAGCTTCCGCCGTGTCAAGCTGCGCGGCCTTACACCTGAAATGGAATACCGTGTCAACGGCAAGTGGGTACACGCGGGCGATGAGCTGATGCATGTTGGCTTGCTCACAAGCGACAGCTCGGCCGGTGAGTGCCGCGAAGGGCAGAAACCGAGTTGCGACTTTGATTCCAAGCTGTTTGTTTTACAGGCGGAGTAAGCACGGACGGGGATGGGAGAAAGCACATGACGGAAACAAAAGAACTCAAATGGCAGCTGACGATGGGCGTGCACGATGCGCTGCTGGAAAAGCTGTACGTCACGCATGATGCGGCTGCGCAGCGCGCGCGACTGACCGCACTGATTGAGGAATATGAGGCGTGTTTTGGGGAAACCGAAGTTGAGCTCTTCAGCGCACCCGGCCGCACAGAGTTGGGCGGCAACCACACCGACCATCAGCACGGCTGCGTGCTGGCGGCGAGCGTCAATCTGGATACGGTGGCCTGCGCTGCGCCCAACGGCACAAATACTATCCGTATCCAGTCGGAGGGATATCCGTTTGTCGAGGTATCGCTCGATGCGCTCGTACCCCAGCCTGATGAGAAAAACCAGACCGCGGCGCTCATCCGCGGCATGGCCGCGGCGATCGCGGCCAAGGGTTATACACTCGGCGGATTTGACGCCTACGCAGTGTCCAGCGTGCTCAGCGGCTCGGGGCTGTCCTCCTCGGCCGCCTACGAAACGCTGATCGGCGTAATCCTCAACCACCTGTTTTGCAACGACGAGCTGGACGCGGTGGAGATCGCCAAGTTCGGCCAATACGCTGAAAACATCTTTTTCGGCAAACCCTGCGGCCTGATGGATCAGACTGCTTCCTCGGTCGGCAATGTGGTCGCCATCGACTTTGACGACCCGGCAAGCCCCAGAATCGAGGAGATCGCGTTTCCGTTTGCCGACTGCGGCCACGCGCTTTGCATCATTGATTCGGGCGCTGACCATGCCGACCTGACGGACGAATATGCCGCCGTCCCGCAGGAGATGCGGGCAGTTGCTGCGCACTTTGGGAAGGAAGTGCTGCGCGACGTGGAGGAAGAGCGGTTCTATGCCGGGATGGCGGACGCACGTCGCGCCTGTGGCGATCGTGCTGTGCTGCGTGCCGCACACTTCTTCGCAGATAACCGCCGCGCCCAGCAGGAGGCTGACGCGCTGCGCGCGGGCGACTTTGACCGCTTCTGCCGTCTGGTCACCGAGTCCGGCCGATCGTCCTTTATGTATCTGCAAAATGTATATACTGCCAAAACGCCCGCGCAGCAGGCGGTTTCGGTCGCGCTGCTGACAGCCGAGCGGCTGTTACAGGGGCGCGGCGCGTTCCGCGTGCATGGCGGCGGTTTTGCGGGCACCATTCAGGCATTCGTGCCGAACGATCTGCTGGATGCATTTCGGGCAGGCATGGAGGAGGTACTGGGCGAGGGCAGCTGTCATGTGCTGGGCATCCGTCCGGCGGGCGGTATTGTATTACTGTCCTGAGTGCGGCATTTGTCAACGGGCGAAATAAGGAGGAAGTAACTATGGCTATTCTGGTATTAGGCGGCGCAGGATATATCGGTTCGCATACGGTGTATGAGCTAATCGATGCGGGCCGTGAGGTCGTAATCGCTGATAATCTGGAAACCGGACACATCGAAGCGGTGCATCCGCAGGCAAAGTTCTATCAGGGCGATATCCGCGACCGCGCATTTGTCGATTCCGTGCTCGAAGCCGAGCAGATCGACGGCGTGATTCACTTTGCGGCCAACTCGCTGGTTGGAGAGTCCATGACCGATCCGCTGAAATACTACGATAACAACATGAACGGTACCAAGGTGCTATTGCAGTCCATGGTGGCGCACGGTGTGGACAAGATTGTCTTTTCTTCCACTGCCGCGACCTACGGCGAACCGGAGCGTGTGCCGATTCTCGAGACCGACCGTACCGAGCCGACCAACTGCTATGGCGAAACCAAGCTGAGTATGGAAAAAATGTTCAAATGGACAGCGCGCGCACACGGCCTGCGCTATGTGTCTTTACGATATTTCAACGCCTGTGGTGCGCATGCGTCGGGCAAGATTGGCGAAGCGCACAGCCCTGAGTCCCATCTGATTCCGCTGATTTTGCAGGTGCCGAACGGTCAGCGTGAGTTTATCTCGATCTTTGGCGATGACTACGATACCAAGGACGGCACTTGTATCCGCGATTATATCCACGTCACCGATCTGGCGCAGGCTCACATTCTCGCGATGGATTACCTGATGGACGGCGGCGAGAGCAACATCTTTAACCTCGGCAACGGTGTCGGCTTTACGGTTAAGGAAGTCATCGACACCGCACGTGAGGTCACCGGCCATCCGATACCGGCTAAGGTCACACCGCGCCGCGCAGGCGACCCAGCGCAGCTGATCGCGTCGAGCGACAAGGCGCGTACCGTGCTTGGCTGGAATCCGCAGCACGCCGACCTGAAGGAAATTATCGGCAGCGCGTGGAATTGGCATAAAACGCATCCTCACGGTTTTGCACCTTAAGGGTTGCCTGACCCAAGCTACTTCCTTTTTCTCCATTTTATACTGGAAATCCCTGCGTGCGGCTTTGCCGTGCGCGGGGATTTCTGTATTTTCTGCAATGACGGCACGAGCCGGGAAAAGAAAACGCAGATGCTTTGCATGTAGATGTGGACAAACTGCTGTGAGAAAGGTAAAATAAAGATAAGGAATGAAATCCATGGAAGGTGCCGGAGGGCATGCAAGCTGCCGGTACACCGGGTTTTCTTTCCGGGCGGCAAGAGAAAGAAAGGGGAATTATCGAAATGGCGTGGATTTGCAAGAAATGCGGCAAGCCAGTGCCGGAGGGGTCGGCGCAATGCCCGAACTGCGGCGTAAAGCTGGCGGCACCCAGCAGCGCAGCGCGCCGGCCAGCGCCGGTGCAGGCGGCCAAGCCGGAGTCAATCAGCATGGGTTGGTTTTTCAGCCGGATATTTTTGTTTTCCATCCCGGTGATCGGCTGGATCATATGCATCGCTACCGCGTTGTCGTCGGATAGCGACACCAAAAAGAATTATGCCAAGGCGGTGTTGATCTGGCTGTTGGTCGGCATTGTTGTGACTGCGGTCAGCTATATCGCTTTTCGCTGGGTCAGCGCGTTGATGGCCGAGGCCGTTCAACAGGCGCTGAGCGGGCAGGTGGCGCAGTAACACGCAAAACACAGAAAATCCCCGGAACCATAAGGTTCCGGGGATTTTGCATGCCAGGGAGTCTGCGGGCACGCCAATCAGCCGTTGCCGGTGACGATAAAGGGCTGGATGGCAGACGCCACGCCCGAAATAGGCATGGTTTGCAGCCAGATCTTGCCCGGGCCGGTGAGCACGGTGTTGAAAAATCCCTCGCCGCCGAGCAGCTTGTTCTTCAGGCCCTTGACCTGCTGGATGTCAATGGCGACGCTGGACTCAAAGCCGAGCACGTTGCCGGTGTCCACAACCATCTGCTGGCCGGGGGCGAGTGTATACTCGACCAGCTCGCCGTCAACCTCGGCAAAGGCAATGCCGCTGCCCGACAGGCGCTGCATGATAAATCCCTCGCCGCCAAACAGGCCAGCGCCGAACTTTTTATTAAAGTGGATGGACAGCTGCACGCCTGCCTCGGACGCGAGGAACGCGGTCTTTTGCAGGATGAATTCGCGCCCCGGCGCGACTTCGAGCGTTAAGATGCGGCCGGGGAAGCTCGAACCGAACGCAATCATACCTGCGCCGCGTGCAGTGTAGCTGTTCTGGAACATGCTTTCGCCCGAAAACGCCTTGGAGAACATCTTGCCGAGGCCGCCGCCCGTTGTCTCCATTTCCATGTTGGGGGTCATCCAGACCATCGAGCCTTTTTCGGTAATCATCTTTTCGCCGTCGGCCAGCTGGCAGACAACGACCGGGAAAACGCCGCCTTTAAATTCGTATTGCATACTTCTGGTCCTTTCTTATTACTGTGGTGGATGTATTGAACAAAACGGCCGGGTCAGGCCGCAAGCTCCATGTAACGCATCAGCATCTGCGCCGCTTCCGCGCGGGTGACGGTATCTTGCGGCTCAAGCAAACCGCTGTCGCCGAGTATAATGCCGCTGCCGACCGCCCAGTTAAGCGCCGGGACGGCAAAATCGCTGACCTGCGGGGCATCCGAGAAGCTGGTCAGGTGCTCGGACAGATTGACCGATTCCATGCTTTGACTGCGCGCAAAGCGGAACAGCATGGCCGCCAGTTCTTCGCGGGTGACGGGCATCTCTGGGCCAAAGTGGGTTTCGTCATACCCGGTAACGATCTGCTCATCTGCCGCCCAGCGGATGGCTCCGGCGTAGTAGGCGTCAGGGGCGACGTCAAGGTAGGGCATCGCATCGTCTGCTGTCGGGCTGTCCGCCTGCCGCCACAGAATGGTGGCGAGCATGCCGCGGCTGACGGCGGCCTCCGGCTCAAAGGTGGTATCGCTGGTGCCGTTCATCACGCCGTGTTCGACCATATAGTCAATTGCCTCGTGGAACCAGTCTGTTTTGCGCACATCGGAAAAGGCTGCGGCGGGGCAGTCCGCGCTGCCCGGCTGCGCAATCAGGCGCTTGTCGGCAACCGACCACGCGATCACGTCCGCATCTTTCTGAAAGAGACGCACCAGCGCTTCGTCGCAAGCGCTGTACTGGCCGATTTCGTCGGCCTGTGCCAGCTGCGGGTAATTCTCCGAAACAGCAACATAATTGTTGGTCGCTACGATATATTTCTGGTCTTCGCGGAAGGTCCTACCTTCCATCTCAATAGAGACGACGCGGCTGCCCTTCTCTGCATCTGGGTCCCATGTAACAGTCATGCCGCCAAATTGCAGGTAGCTGCCGCTGTTGTCCGGCCAAGCATCGTAGTCGCCGCTGTCGTTGGCCGCGCGGCTTTGCAGGCCGATATCAAGCGAGGTTTCCAGAATGTCGATCAGCTCCGCGCCGGTTATCTGCTTGGTGACGATGTAGTTGCCGTAGGGACTGACGCCGATGATATCGCCATAGGTTACGTCCCCGGCCTCGATCGAGGCGCGGATACCGCCCGCGTTTTCAAAAGCCACAGCCGCGCCGGTTTCCAGCAGGTAGGCGTCCGCGACGATATTGCCGAGGTTCTGCTGGTCGATGCGCAGGCCTTCCCACACACCGTTGAGCGTTTCCGGCGTTTCCCCCACCTTTTCTTCCAGCTTATCCTGCTGTGCGGCGTGGATCTCATCCAGCACGGCGGTGACGGTCGGGCTGGGCATAGCGTTCGATGCCGCGGCGTAGTCCATGGGCGTCACATCGATCTGCAAGCCCTCGACCGCGCCGTTCTCGTCCAACGTGCCGGATAACTCGATCAGGCTGAGCGAATATAAGTAGTAGCCGCTTTCTACTACGCGGGTGTCCTCACCGTTCGCGTCGGTGACCGTCTCGTCCAGCTGAATATGCTCATGGCCGGATAGCCACAGGTCGACGCCGCCGACCTTGGCGGCCAAGCCTGCCGGGTCGTAGGTGTGCGTCAGGCCAATGACGATATCACAGCCCTGCGCGCGCAGCGCGTCGGCGGCTTCATTGGCGTAAGCGGCCGCGTCGGTGAAGTATAACGCCTCGATATTGCGCGGCGCGGTGTCGCCCTTGAGTGACGGGTCAAATACGCCAAACAGGCCTACTTTGAGCTCCTGCCCGCCGATCTGCACGGTCTCGGTGTAAAATTCCTCGTCAAAAAAAGACTTGTCCGTGCCATCCGCAATGGCGTTGCCCGTCAGCATGGACACATCCGCGAGGGAGCGCAGTTCCTTGAGCCGGTCTGCGCCGTAGCTCCAGTCGTGGTTGCCTGCGGTGACCGCGTCATAACCGCAGGCGCGGACGAGTTCGGCAACGCTTTCGCCCTGCACGAGCGTTGCGATGGGCTGGCCATGAAACAGGTCGCCTGAGTCGAGCACCAGATCGAGGTCGGCACCCTCGGTGTAGTTGTCTATCACCCCGGCAAGCCGTGCCATGCCGAGGATGCCATCATCGGCAACTTCCTCGACGCGGGCGTGGATGTCATTGGTGTGTACGATGCGGATGTCAAACGTCTGGTCGGTTTCACCATCCGCCAGTGCGGCGGTTGGGAGCAGTAGGCTGAGCAAAAGCCCCACTGCGGTGATGCGCGCAAAGCGCGGTTGGATTGTCATAAATACCCCTCCGTTTGCTGGTAGCCGTTCGGCTCTGTTCTTATTCTACCATAGAAGGGAGCAGCGCGCGAGTAAAATATACACGGCAAAGGTGGCTTTGCAGGCCGGACGTTGTACCGGTTCGCGTTTGGTGCTATACTGGTTGCATTGCATATTTACAAAGGACAGGAGGGGGAAAATGAACGGAAAATCAACGCCGGAATTGACACAAAACCAGATTAAACTCATTGCGGCGGCCTCGATGCTGCTTGACCATATCGGCGCGGAACTGCTGCCCGGCATGCTGTGGCTGCGCATCGTCGGACGACTGGCGTTCCCGGTGTTTTCATTTTGCATTTGGGAGGGGAGCCGCCGCACACACCATCCCCGGCGGTACCTCACCCGTGTATTGGGCATGGGGCTGCTGTGCATGGCAGTGTTTTGGGTGTATACCGGACGGCTGTACGGTAATATCCTGATTACATTCACGCTGTCGCTGTGCGTGCTGTACGCGTTCCAGTTTTGGAAACGGCGGCACGGACTGTCCGGTGCGCTTGTTCTGCTTGGCACGCTTGTGGGTGTGGCGGCGCTGTGCCTGTGCATACCGGTGGATTACGGTTTTTGGGGCGTACTGCTGCCGCTGTTCGCAGAAATTGCGGCGCTCCTGCCTGCCAAAAGACTGCCGGAGGGTGTGCTGTCCCGGCTGGGCTTTGCGCTCGGGCTGATTGTGGTCGCGCTGCGGCTGGGCGGTGTGCAGATGTACAGTCTGCTCGCCGTGTCGCTGTTATTCGCCTACCGGGGCAAACGTGGACGGCATAACCTCGGTCGGTTTTTCTACTGGTTCTACCCACTGCATCTGCTGGCGATCGGGCTGGTGTCGATGGTGCTGTGAGTTCCGCGCAGAAAATTGAAAAAAGTTCCCTCCTGCTGTCAGCAAGCGGGCGCCTGATTCGTATTGTAGGTGAAGCGACGTTGCTGACACGGCCGGACGGCCGCCAAAGGAGTTGATAAACCATGATACAACTGGATAGGGCAGAGGCCGAACGGCTGGTAAACACCTATGCCGACCTGATCCTGCGGCTTTCGTACACCTACCTGAAGCACACGCAGGACGCGGAGGACATCTGCCAGACCGTGTTCCTCAAATTGCTGACGAGCGGGCAAACGTTTGACAGCCCGGCGCACGAAAAGGCGTGGATCATCCGCGCGACGGCGAACGCCTGCAAGGACGTGCTGCGCAGCGCGTTCCGGCGGCGCACGGTGGCGCTGGAGGCCGTAGCCGAAGCGCCCGCGCCCGCAGAACCGGCGAGCGATGTGCTCGAGGCAGTGATGGCGCTGCCGGAAAACTACCGCGACGCGGTCTATCTGTATTACTACGAGGGCTACTCCGTCCGCGAGATCGCCGGCCTGCTTGGCCGGAGCGAGTCCGCGGTGACCGCGCATCTGAGCCGGGGACGGCAAAAGCTGCGCATGACTTTGGGAGGGAACGAATATGAACAGAGCGTATAATGATAACAGAGAGTATACCGATGCGCTGGACAACCTGCGCTTTTCGGATGAGGCCAAGGCGCGCATGGTGGATAATCTGATGGATGCGGCGGCGCAGCAGCCGCCTGTGCAGCAAAAGCCGCGCAGACGCGCGTTCCGCCTGCCGCGTATCGCGGCGGTCGGCGTGGCGGCGGCGTTGGTGCTGGGCATTGGCGCGGGCGCGACCGGCGTGCTCAAGACCGCAGGAGAGGCGTTCTCCGGTGTGTTCGGCCCGACGGCTGATACCGAGATCATCGACCAGATCGGTCGACCGATCGGCGCGAGCGACACCTCGGGTGGCGTAACGATCACAGCGGACGCGATCATCGGCGACAAGTACCATTACGCAATCACCTATTCGATCGTTAAGGACGACGGCACGCCGTTCGACATCGACCTGAGCAAAACGGTGGGCGACGGACTTCTGCCACTGACCTTTGCCGAGGAGGATACCACGCTGGTTGGATATTTTGGCGGTACGCATGGCGGTTCGTACTTTTACGATGCCGACCCGGCCGATGCCTCCATCCAGTATGTCGAAACCCGTGAGATCAGCAACGGTGACGTACTCGGCCGCACGATGCGGGCGAAATTCAGCGACCTGTGCGTGTTTGACGAGGACATGAACCGCACGGTGGTCGCCGAGGGTGACTGGTCGTTCAAGTTCAATATGGATTTCGAGGATACCTCGGTCAGTCTGCCCGCAGGGCAGGTCATCGACCTGAACGGCATGACGGCGACCATCGACCAGATCACACTGTCCCCGCTGGCGCTGCGCGTCGATTACACGGTCGACAGCGAGGTGCAGTGGGACGAGAATGCGCAGTCCGGCCGCCAGTCCGACCATGACCGCGTGCAGATGAAACAGTATTTTGACGATTTGCAGATCATCCTCAACAAAGCGGACGGTACCAGCTTAGACCTGTCCTATGCAGGCGGCAGCATCAAGCCGGAGGATGGTAAAACCGTCTGCCAGAAGGGCGACATGTTCAGCGAGATCATTCCGCTGGAGGACGTTGTATCCCTGACGGTCGGCGGCGTGGAGATTGCTGTGCAGTAACCAAATATATACCCGGCGGCGCTCCCATGGGGGGCGCCGCTTTTATTCGACACGATGTTCGGAAATAGCAAACTCCGCTCGGATTCGATTTACAAATCCCCTTCGCGGTGCTACAATAAAGGCAACAGAGGCTTGGCAATATTGTTTTCGGAGGGAACTGGGAATGGAACTTTATAACGAATACCCGCTGCTCCGCACGGACAGCTATGGCAAGATTTTTCTGTATAACACCCATGAGACCGTTGCCTGTGTGCCGCGCCATACCATCCGTATGCGCGATCCGGTGCGCCCGGATATATTGCAGAAAGCGGTCGAGCAGGCGCTGCTGCGCTTCCCGCATATGATGCTCGGCCTAGAGCCGACCGATACCTGTTTCCGTTACCGCACCAACGTGCTGCCGCCGGTTGTTTTGCCGTTTGACGGCGTGGAAAAACGCTACACGATCGGCTCGCCCGATACGCACGGCTATCTGTTCTTGGTCGGCTACGAGGGCAATACGATCACGATGGAATATCAGCACTCGATTTCGGACGGCCGCGGCTTTGAGGAGTTCATCCGTTGTGTGCTCTTCCAGTACCTGACGTTGTGCGGTTATCCGGTTGAGAATGACGGCTCGGTGCGCAGTCTGGATACGCGCTGGTCGCCCGTGGAGAGCGAGGACGGCTACCGCCAGCTGGCCGATCAGGAGTTTTCGCCCAAGGGCATTTGGAAAAAGCCCGAAGCGGCGCACGCGTGGGATTTGACCGACATGGGCGACGCGCCTGAGATTATCACCGAGGTGACCTTCCCCTTTTCCCAACTGCACGGTTACAGCAAGGCGATCAGCGTCAGCCCGCTGTCCATCGTGGCGCCGCTGCTCATGCGCGCATTTGATAAGAAGTTCGGCGAGCCGGACAAGCCGGTCATCTCGCAGATCCCGGTTGACCTGCGCCCGCTGCTGCCCACCGCGACCACGCGCTATTTCATCTGCTTTATCGACCTGCCCTATCTGCCCGAGTACCGCGAACTGCCGCTGCCGGTCGTATTCCGCAAGACCAAGGAGTTCCTAAGCACCCAGATGGAGCGCGAGCAGCTGCTTTACCGCGCCAAGGCCGCGTCCGATAAGTGCAGCGAGCTGCACGAATCGTCCATCCCGCTGGAGGATAAGATGCGTCAGGGGCAGCAGATTTGCCGCAATTTCGTGCTGGAGGATAGCTTCCTCATTACAAATGTCGGTCGTTTCCAGCTGCCGCCGTCCTGCATGCCTTATGTGCTCGACTACGGCGCGGTACTGCCTTGTGCCGTACAGCCGTTTGCGATGCTGGTGTCGTCGTTCGGCAAGCGCATGAAGCTGTCGATCGCGCAGCGCGACCATGATATGCAGGTGGTCGAGTCGCTGGTGGCCGGCCTGCATGAAATCGGCGTGGAGACTGAGGAGCATTCCTATCCGTTCCGCGTGACGCGTTACAACGGCTTGGAGTGTGCCCAGCGATAAGAACAAATACTTATGCGTCCGCGGCAAGTGCCGCGGGCGCTTTTTGCTGTAAAATTAGCAATTGCTAACTGCAAGGCTTTGCATTTTGCGGAAAAAGTGGTATACTATGCTTATCTGCAAGCAATTTATGGAATGAGGCGAAACAAATGACCAAAATTGACATTATTTCCGGCTTTCTCGGCGCAGGTAAGACAACGCTCATCAAGCGGCTGCTGGCCGATGCGCTGACCGGTGAGCAGGTCGTGCTGATTGAAAACGAGTTCGGTGAGATCGGCATCGACGGCGGCTTCCTCAAGGAAGCGGGCATCGTCGTCAATGAAATGAACGCGGGCTGCATCTGCTGCTCGCTGGTGGGCGACTTCGGCAAGGCGCTGCACGAGGTGGTCGAGCAGTACAACCCCGACCGCATCCTGATCGAGCCGTCCGGCGTGGGCAAGCTGTCCGACGTAATCGCGGCGGTGCAGAACGCGCATCTGGACGTGCAGCTCAATTCGTTTGTCACGGTGGTCGACGCGCTCAAGGCCAAAATGTACCTGAAAAACTTCGGAGAGTTTTTCAGCAATCAGGTCGCGCATGCGGGTGCAATTCTGCTGTCCCGCACGGCGGAGTGTCCGGCGAACCGGTTGGAGGAGGTTGTTGCGCTGCTGCGCGGGTTGAACGCACACGCGCGTATCGTCACCACGCCGTGGAAGGAACTGACCGGTGAGCAGTTACTCCAAACGATGGAGGGAAGCCGTGATCTGGTGCAGGAGGTGCTTGACGAAATCGCGCACGAGCCGCATCACGAGCACCATCACCACCATCACGGGCATGAACATGAACATCATCACGGCCATGAGCATGAGCACGATCACGAACATCATCACCACGACCACGGGCCGGACTGCACCTGTGGTTGCCATGACCATGACCACGAGCATCATCACGACCATGGCTGCGGTTGCGGCCATAACCACGACGCGGATGAGGTTTTCACCTCTTGGGGCGTGGAAACGCCGCATAAGTTCACCGAAGACGAGCTTGGCCGCGCGTTGACCGCGCTGGGTGATCCGTCGCTCGGCATGGTGCTGCGCGCCAAGGGCATCGTGCCTGCCGCGGACGGTGGTAGCTGGCTGCACTTCGACTATGTGCCCGGCGTACCCGAAATTCGCCGCGGCGCGGCTGATTATACCGGACGTCTGTGCGTGATTGGCTCCGAGCTGGACGAGGAGCGCATCGCCGCCCTGTTCGGCATTGGTTGAGGGGGCGAGCGGTATGCCCAATCAACAACCCATCCCGGTGTATGTGTTCACCGGCTTTCTGGAAAGCGGAAAAACACAGTTTATCAAGGAAATACTTGCCGACCCGAACTTCACCGAAAACGAGCGCACCGCGCTTTTGATGTGTGAGGAGGGGCTCGAGGAATATGACGAGCGGGAGCTGTTGCACTACGGCACGGCACTCGTGCCCATCGAGTCGCCCGATCAGCTCACGCCCAACCGGCTCAAACGTATTGAGCAGAAATACGACCCCGACCGTATCCTAATCGAATATAACGGCATGTGGAAGCTGGACGACCTGATGGCCGCCATGCCTGCGCGCTGGGAACTCTATCAGATCGTGACGACGGTCAACGCCGCAACGTTCGAACTGTACTCGGCAAACATGGGTCCGATGATGTTCGAGCACATCACGACGGCTGATCTGGTCGTATTCAACCGCTGCACGGATGCGCTGAAGGATATGCTTTACAAAAAGAATATCCGTGCAATGAACCCGCGCGCGACCATCTATCTGGATGACGTGGACGGCAATTCGGAGGACTATGCGCGCAATATGCCGCTGCCGTTCGATGTGGAGGCGGATATTATTGATATCGCGCCCGCGGACTACGGCCTGTGGTATGTTGACGCAATGGGCAACCCCGGCAAGTATGACGGCAAGACCGTGCGTTTTCTTGCACAGGTTTACGTCGGCAAGGAAGTACCGGCAGGCTCGTTTGTCCCCGGACGCTTTGGCATGGTGTGTTGTGCGGAGGATATCAGCTTTCTCGGCTTCCTGTGCCGCTATGACGGTGCAAAAGACCTCAAGCTGCGCGACTGGGTGCGCGTGACCGCGTCGATCACAGTCGAGACGTTGCCGCAGTACCGCGGCGAAGGCCCGGTGTTATACGCTGCCGAAGTCATTCCGGCGGAAAAGCCGGAGGAAGAGGTCGTATATTTCAACTAAAGTTTCGCGCGAACCGTACAGGTTCGCGCGAGGGGGACGCACCGCGGCAAAGCCGCGGATGCGTCCCGAGCTGCGCAAAGTTCCGACGCGCGAAACTTTGCTCCGCACTGGTATCAAAAGCCCGGCAAAGCTGGGCTTTTGATGAAAAGAACCGCCCGGAGGCGGTTCTTTTCTGTTTTATGCGCGCCTTGCGGCGCGGATACGGCGGTTCCGGTTGGACGGAAAAAGCCCCGCAGGCGATGCCTGCGGGGCTTTCGTGATGCGTTTTTCCGCTTATGTAAAGGAGGATTACTCCTCAACCTTGACATAAACGCCGCCGTTGCGGCAGGACTCGGTCGCAGCTTTGGCCATCAGAACCGGACGCAGGCCGTCGATTGCGCCAACCGGAACCGGCTTGTCGTTGTTGATGGCATCAACAAACGCGATAACCTGCTCGATGAACGCCTGATTGTAGCGCTCGAGGAAGAACCACAGCGGCTTCTCGGAACGGGCGCCGTCCTTGGTCATAACGGTCGTGGTGTTCAGCAGGTCGTTGGCATCGGAAGCCATGCCCTTGGAGCCGAACGCCTCGACACGCTGGTCATAGCCGTAAACTGCCTGACGGGAGTTGTTGATGACGGCGATGCAGCCGTTTGCCATCTTCATGGTGACAACAGCGGTGTCAACATCCGGGATACCGGACTCTTCCTGCAGGTTCGGGTTAACCAGGCAGGAGCCGACAGCGGAGATCTCAACAGCCTCGGAACCGGTGACGTAGCGAACCATGTCGAAGTCGTGGATCATCATGTCGTAGAAAATACCGCCGGAAACCGCAACATAGGATGCCGGGGGCGGCTCCGGGTCACGGGAAGAAACGATAACGATGTGCGGATCGCCGATCGTGCCGTCCTTGACAGCGTCAGCAACCGCCTTGTGGTTGTGGTCGAAGCGGCGGTTGAAGCCAACCTGGAACTTAACGCCCTTCTCCTCAACCAGTGCGAGCAGCTTCTTGATCTTCTCAATATCATAGTCGATCGGCTTTTCGCAGAATACATGCTTGCCGGCGTTGACAGCCGCCACGGAAACGTCGCAGTGCGTGTCGGTGGACGAGCAAACGAATACCACGTCTACTTCCGGATTGTTGATGACATCCATAAAGTCGGTAGAAACGTTGGTGATCTTACGCTCTGCCAGCCACTCGCGCGCGCCCGACTTATCCAGCATCGGGTCTGCCGCGGCAACGACCTGTACGCCCGGCACGCTGTTGATCAGATTGTTGATGTGCAGCTTGCCGATGCGGCCGCAGCCGACTACGCCGATTTTCAAAATGCCCATTTCAAATCTCTCCTTTTCGTTAAGGTGACTTTATTATAGACCACTTATTCGGGCGCTTCAAGAGCGTGGCGGGAATTTCGGCGCACCGCCCAATTTTGAAAAGTTGGATTGGTGAAAAATGGCGGCGGAAACGCACATATGCGCGTGCAAAACGGGTGTGCATTGTGCGTAAAATGAAAAAGCACGGGCGGATGCACCCGGTTGGCAGTATGCGGGAAAATGGGTCGAATCGCTTGTATACGCCCGGCCTGTGTGTTAGAATGACAGTATCTTATGCATTGTCCACCGATGGGGGACGCACGGAGGGGGAAGGGCTGATGAAGGTAACTGCACAGTGGATTGCAGAGCAATGCGGCGTGTCGCGCGGCACGGTTGACCGCGTGGTCAACGGGCGGCCGAACGTTGCGCCCGAGGTGCGCGAACGCGTACAGAAAATGATCAACGAATACGGTTACAAAACACCTGCCCAGCGGCAGGCCGCGCGGGTAGGGCGCGGGGCTTACCGCATCGGCGTTATCCTGCCCAGCTGGGACGCGTTTTTCATCCGGCGCATGCGCGAGGGCATCCGCGTGGCGGTGCATAACCGCGGCCTGAACGACGTGAGCGTGCTGGTGGAGGAACTGAAAAACCGCTCGCACCGGTCCTATTTTGAGGCGATCGGGCGGCTGGAGGAGCGCGGCATCGACGGGCTGATTATGACCGCACCCGATACCGTGGCCATGAGCGAGGAGATCGACCGGCTGGTGCAGGGCGGCGTGCCGGTGGTCACCTGCGATTCGGACGTGCGGCAGAGCCGCCGGTTGTACCATATTGGACAGGATATGGTCAAGTCCGGCCGCGTGGCCGCCGGGCTGCTCGCACCTTATATTACGGGTGCGGAGGTGCTGGTCGTGACCGGTAACCGCGAGTTTACCGCCCATGGCCTGCGCGTGCGCGGCTTTCTCGACCGTATCCATGAGATTTTCGGCGGCACGGTCAACGCGCAGGTGATCGAGAGTGTCGAGCAGTATGAACTGACTTACGACGGTGTGATGCACCATCTGCGCAGCAACCCGCGCCTGCGCGGTATCTATATGGCCAATGAGTCGGTGCGCGGCTGTATGGATGCGCTCGAGCGCGCCCATCCTGCGCGCAAGGTGCATGTGGTCTGCCATGATTTGACGCCGCATGCCCGGCAGTATCTGGAGGACGGGCGGCTGGATTTCATCATTGATCAGGATTTTTCCGCGCAGACCACGCGGGCGATCGAGGTGCTGGCGCATACGCTGCGCACGGGCGAGCCGCCGCGGCAGGCCATTGAATACATCCATACGAGTATCATCACGCGTGAATTGCTGTAAAATCGGTGCAAAATTGCCCGTAGGTAACTATGTTTTTTCTGTGAACGGCATTGACAGAGCAGGACGGCAAGTATACTATGTTAGTGCACTAATAGTAAGGAAACTAACAATGCGCCGGCAGGCGCGGCACATCCTTGGGAGGGGCAACGGAATTCTATGAGTACATATCAATGGCGCGGCCGTGTGCTGGTAGCAGGTGCGTTATGCGCGTTGCTAACCGTACCGGCCGGTGCGGTCAATGCGCTGGGCGTAGCCGGGATGGGCGCGACCGCTGTGGGCGGCGCGATGCAGGGCATGCTGGCAAACGGCACGATCAAAGACCCGTTTTCGGCAGACGATGCGCAGCCGGTCGGTTTTGGCGGGCTGGAAAAGCGCGTGGCTGAAAACAATATGACGATAAAGGTGCTGGAACGGCAGCTTGCCGGCATCGGCAATACCGATATTGATGGACAGTTTGCCGGGCAGGAGTTTTCGGCGGAGATGATGCTCAGTCAGGCGCAGGGTGCGTTGGCACAGGCGCAGGAAGAACTGAAAGCGGCGGAGGAAGCTGGGGACGCGGCAGGCATTGCGGCAGCCACGGCAGCAGTTCAGGCGGCGCAGCAGCAGGTAGGTAGCGCGCAGGCGTCGATCGAGTCGATCGACGAGGCCAAGGAAACTGCCCAGCGGCAGTTGGATGACCAGTATGCCTCGTTGGAAAAGCAGATCGAGAACATCAGGCAGAGCCTGACGGTCGCGGCGCAGGGTGTGTACCTCGCGCTGGTTTCGTTAGAAGACGGGCTGGACACACTTGACCGGAACCTCGCTTCGCTCGACAGGCAGATCGCTGTGATGGAAAAGCAGGTCGAAATCGGCATGGCCGCGCCGCTGACATTGGAAAACCTGCGGTATAGCCGCACGACGTTGACTTCCCAGCGGGAAACGCTCGTGACACAACAGAAGCAGGCGCAGAACCAGCTGGCCATGCTGTGCGGCGGGGACGCGGACAGCCGTCTGCGGATCACCAGCGTGCCGCAAGTGACCAGCGCGCAACTGCGGGAGATGGATTACGAGGACGATTTGGAGCAGGCACTGGACAACAGCTACTCTATTTGGGTCAAGCAGGACGAGGTGCGGCAGGCATCCAATGATTACGAGGACAACGTGACTTCGACGGTAGACTACTATGAGGCCGCCAAGCTGGATTTGGAAAATGAAAAGGAAAACGTGACCAGCTCGTTCCGCAGCCTGTACACCGATGTGCAGGAAAAGCAGCGGCTGCTGCAAGAGGCGGAAGAGGCCTACGCGATGGAAGAAAAAAACTTCGCGGTAGATGAACTGCAATATGAGCGCGGCATGATCTCGCAGCTTGACTACCAGACCGCGCAGGACGATCTGGCCGCCAAGCAGGATGCAGTAGATAGTGCGGAAATCGAGCTGTTTACCGCATATAATACCTATGATTGGGCGCGGCGCGGCTACATCGGCAGTACGGCCGGGGCGTAAGTGCCGCATGCACGTTTCTAAGGCAAAGGAGATTCATTGGATGAAACACAAGCGGATCATTGCCGTCTGTATGGCGGCGGCGCTGCTGCTGGGCACGGGCTGTGGGCAGCAGGAGGTACAGGAAGAAGCGCCGACAGGTACGGCGGTCGAGGTGATGGAGGTTACCTCGGGCGAAATGCGCGCCGAATATGCCGTGACGGGTAAGGTTCAGGCGGTAAACGAGGTGCAGGTGTTCCCACTGCTTGCCGGGCAGGTGCTGACGCTGTCGGTCAAGGAGGGCGACAAGGTCGCATCCGGGCAGGTGCTGTTTACGGTCGATACGTCGACCGTCACATCGACGCTGGGCGCGTTGCAGCAGTCGTACAGCGCGACCAAGGCCGCGACCGACGGCACGATCGCCTCGGCGCAGGTGGGCGTGGAGCAGGCGCAACTGGGCGTGGAGCAGGCGCAGCTGGCGCTTGACAACACCAAAGCGCTCTATGAGGTCGGCGCGGCGGCCGCGCAGGATGTCACGCGCGCCGAGCAGGCGCTGACGCAGGCGCAGGGCGCGTTGACACAGGCGCAGACCGGGGTGCAGCAGGCACAGGCGCAGCAGGCCGCGTCGCTGGCGCAGATTCAGGCGTCGATGGATCAGATCACGACGCAGGCCGCGCTTGGCACGGTCAAAGCGCCGTGTGCAGGCACGGTGACGGCGGTCAACGTTGTGCGCGGGGGGATGGCTTCGTCCGCGCAGCCGAGCGTGGTGATTGCGGAGAATGGCAAGATTGAGGTCACCGCGTCGGTGGCCGAGGATGTATATGCCAACCTGACCGAAGGCGACACCGCGGATGTGATGATCTCCGTCTGGTCGGATGAGCCGATGGAAGGCAAAATCGGCGCGTTGCCCGCTGCTGCCGATGCACAGACCAGCCTGTACGAAATCCCGGTCACGCTGCCGTCGGACGCGACGCCCCCGATCGGTTCCTTTGCTACCGTGACCTTCTACACCGCGCGGCGCGAGGCAGCGTTGTCCGTGCCGACCGAAGCTGTGTTGACCGGCTCGGGTGATGAGCGGTATGTGTATATCATTGATGAGGCGAGCGGGGACACCGTCCTGCGGGTGACGGTCGAGACCGGCCTTGTCAGCAATACCGATACCGAGATCGTCTCCGGCTTGACCGAGGGCGACCGCGTGGTGATCAAGGGGCAGTCCTATCTGGCCGACGGCGCGCTGGTGCGCATTGTGGGCGACGATGCAGCGCCTGCGGAGGATGCGGCGGACGACAGTGCGGATGCAGGTGACACCGTCACCGATATCGCCGGTTCGGCTGATGCGAACGGGGAGGGCTGACCCGGATGAAACTCGCGGAAAACTGTATCAAGCACAACGTAATGACCATTTTGGCCTATATTTTGGTCGCTGTGTTTGGATTTTACTTCTTCCAGTCGCTGCCGCTCGCGCTCATGCCGGATATGGAACTGCCGGTGGCGATTGTGTATTCAACCTACTCGGGCGCAGGGCCGGAGGATATCGAGCAGCAGGTGACCCGGCCGCTTGAGTCCGCGTGCGCGGGCCTTGCGGGTCTGGAAACGCTTTCGTCGACCTCGGCAGAAAACCTGTCGATGGTTATTGTGCAGTTTGCGTTCGGCACCGATCTGGATGAGGCAATGGTCGACATGCGTGACAAGGTCGATCAGGCCAAAGCCATGCTGCCCGAGGATGCGACCGACCCGACCGTCATGTCGATCGACATCGACTCGATGCCGGTCATCATGGTCGCGCTGCGCGGCGCCGATCTGGCCAGCCTGCAAACGCTGGCCGATGAGGAGATCGCGCCCGCGCTGGAACGTCTGGACGGCGTGGCTTCGGTCGATATCATGGGCGGCTATGAGAACGAGGTCGCGGTCAAGACCGACGCCGCCCGCCTCAAGGGCTATAATCTGACCGTTTCTTCGGTTGCACAGCAGCTGGGCGCGGACAATATGGCCGTGCCGGGCGGCGAGCTGAATAGCGGTTCGCAGACGCTGTCCGTGCGCACGGACGGCGAGTACCAGTCGGTCGACGATGTTAAGAACGCGCTGATCTCGCTGCCTGCGGGCGGCACAGTGCGCCTGAGCCAGATTGCTGACGTTTCCATGCAGCCGAAGGACCGCGACGCACTGGCTAAGGTCAACGGCGAGGAGTGCCTGCTCCTGTCGGTCAACAAGCAGTCCGGCTCGAATACGGTCGAGATTGCCGAGCGCGCCAAGGCGCAGCTCGATACGCTGACCGCAGACAGCGCGCTCGAATGGGATCTGGTCATGGACCAGTCCGACTACATCAATATGACGGTCGACAACGCGATGAGCAACATCTGGATGGGTGTGCTGTTTGCGGCGATTGTCTTGATCGTATTCCTGCGAGACGTGGGTGCGACGCTTTCGATTGCCATCGCGATGCCGTGCTGCATCCTGTTTACCTTCCTGATAATGTCGGCACTGGGCATCACGCTCAATATGATGTCGCTCGGTGGCATTGCACTGGGCGTCGGCATGATCGTGGATAACTCGATCGTTGTACTGGAGAATATCTTCCACTACCGTGCGGACGGCTACGAGCGCTGGGAGTCGTGCGTGATGGGCACCAAGGAGGTCGTGCTGTCGGTAACGGCCTCGACGCTGACGACGATTGCGGTTTTCCTGCCGATCGGCCTGTCCGGCGGCCTTGCGGGCATGATGTTCAAGGAGTTCTGCATCACGATTGTCGCACTGCTGACCTCGTCGCTGGTCATTTCCCTGACGCTGGTGCCTCTGCTGAGTTATATGCTGCTCGACCGGGGCGGCGTCCACAAGCTGACCACCAAGCCCGGCTTGCGTGAGATGGTCGTGGCGGATAAACCGGCTGCACGCCGGTACAAAAAGGCGCTCGGCACGATGATTGGGCACCGCTGGCTGGGACTGCTGGTTACCGGCGCGATCTGTGCGGTGTCGGTCGTCAGCATTGCGCTGGCCGGCTCCGAGCTTATTCCTCAGATGGACCAGGGGCAGATCGACGTGACGGTTTCGATGCCCAGCGGCTCGACAATGGAGGAGACCGCGGCGATCGAGGACCGCATTGTTGAGGTCGTTGCGCAGACCGTGCCCGAGACCGACCTTGTCTATTACAGCACGGGCAGCGCGACCTCGATCATGTCAAGCGCTTCGGGCGCGAGCGTGACGATCATGCTCAAGCCGCTCGATGAGCGCGACCGCTCGGCTTCCCAGATTGCAAGCCAGCTGCGCCGTGACCTTGCGGACATTGCGGGCTGCGAGCTGACGATATCCGACGCGGGTATGATGGTGATGGACACCGGCTCGGAAATCAGCGTGCAGTTGTCTGGCAAGGATTATGACTTGCTGGCCGAGACGGCCGAGGATCTGGCGCGCGAGATCGAAAAGCTGCCTGACGCGGTCAATGTTGAGTCGTCTGCGGGCGATCAGGTGCCGCGCGTGGCGATCAAGATCAACCGCGAGAATGCTTCGCGCTTCGGTTTGACAGCGGCCAGCATCGGCTCGCTGGTGCGCGGTGAGTTGACCGGCTCGGTTGCGACCACGCTGCGTATGAGCGGCGACGAATATGACGTAACGGTGTCGGGTGATAAAACGCTGACGCAGGATATCGACGCACTCAAATCCTTGCAGCTGCCCACGGCGACAGGCGGCACGGTGCCGCTGTCGCTCGTAGCGGATGTGTATACCGAGCTGTCGCCGCAGTCGATTTCGCGTATCAACCAGTACCAGACGGTAACGATTTCGGGTGAGACCGAGTCGGGCGACAGTGTGATCATTATGGAACGCGTGGCCGAGCTGCTGGAAAATTATGCGATGCCCGAGGGTGTTGAGGTCAGCGAGGGTGACACCTCGGCCTCCAGCATTGAGGAGACCACCCAGTCGCTCATGACCGCGCTGCTGGTTGCGATTTTGCTCGTGTACTTCATTCTGGCCAGCCAGTTTAACTCGTTTGTGCTGCCGGTGGCGATCATGCTCATCCTGCCGATCGGCCTGTTGGGTTCGCTTGCGCTGCTCTGGCCGACGGGAAACAAGGTGTCGATGGTGGCGCTTCTGGCCGTAATCATTCTGGCGGGTACGGTGGTCAACTCGTCCATCGTGCTCATCGACTACATTTTGCAGCGCCGTGAGCGGGGCGAGGACAAACGCACCGCCATCCTGAACGCCTGCCCACGCCGTGTGCGTCCGGTGCTGATGACCGCGTTGACCACCATCCTCGGTCTGGTGCCGATGGTGTTCTCCCGCGGCGAGGGCGCCGAAATGATGCGCCCGATGGGTGTGGTAATGATGACCGGTATGGTGGTTTCCACCATTGCCACGCTGTTCGTTACGCCGGTCTATTATTCACTGACAGACAGCTTTGCAGAACGGCTGAAATCCTTGCTGCACCGCCCGAAAAAGGGTGCAGGAAACGGGAAAAAGGCAGAAACGAGCGGAGAATGACAAGTTTTGGCGATAAGTGACCATTGCAATTTTTCGCCGGATACGGTATGATGTAAGCGGCGCCGCAGGCAGCGGCGCCGCTGAATCTTTATGAAACGACCAAACGAAAGGGAGGCAGGCGGGATGAAACGGACGATTGCCGCGGCGGTGCTCGGCGCCCTGCTTCTGTCCGGTTGCACATCACAGACCGATGTGCTCGAGCCGACAACCGAAGAAACTGCGAAGGTCAATCCGCAGACACAGGCGCTGGAACAGGCCGCGCAGGCGGGACTGCTGCGTGATGCCGCGGAAACCGGGCTGACCGAGCACGAGGCGCTCGAACAGGTCGCAGGCGTGATCGACGGGGAGGAATATACCGTCGAGGCGACAGACGAAACACTGACCGTGGGCGCGGACGAGGCTTCGGCGCGGGATTACTATGTATTTGCGGTGACGGCCGCAGCCGAAAACCGCGCGGTGGGTAAGGTTGCGGTCGACTGTGAGACCGGCGAAAAGTACCACTATCTGGGCGACGGCGTGCTGGAGGATTATTCCACATTCCCACTGTATGACGCGGCGGCTGAGCGCGACGAGGGCTGGCCGGGCAAGTATGTCAGCCCGGCGGGCGTAACGCTTGAGGTCGCGCAGGATCAAGAGGATAGCATTACCTATCGCTTTTCCGACGGCACGGAGGGCGTAGCGGCAGTCTCGGGTGAGACGGCCAAGTCGGAGGACGGGACGCTCAATTTCCTGTTGGCGGAGCGGATTGTAACCGTTGCGGGTGGTGGCGTGACCGGCAATTATACAGTCGTGGCCGGGGAAAGCGCGGACACGACGGAGGACATCGATGTGGCAGACGGTACGGAGACTGTGGAACCTGGGGTGGATACCACAGAGCCGGCTGAGACCGATAGCACATCAACGGACATGGACGACGCGGCCTGACGGGGCGCAATCACGGCGCATATAAGAGGGGGAGACAACATGCAACGGATAGGCAAAGGCTTTGCATTGCTGTTCTTTGGCATGCTCCTGATGCTGATGGAATTTTTCGATCCGTGGGTGCCCGTGATTGGTGATATGCCATGGCATCTGTTAGGGTTGCTAGCCGGTATCATAGGGCTGATTATGGTGCTGACTGGCGGAAAAAAACGAATAACGCGTGCATACAAAAGCCGCGGGGCAATTGCCCCGCGGCTTTTTGTGTCTGGTTTGTGTTATTCAATTTCACTTTCGCCCAGCAGTTCGAGCACGTCGACCGGTGTGCCGGCGCGTGTGGTCTCGACATGCAGGTGCGTACCCAGCGCCGCCTCGGCGTCCATCGTTTCAGCCACTGTGCCGATGGCTTCGCCCGCGTTGAGCGCCTGACCGGCGACGACGCGCACATCGGTCAGCCCGCGGTAGGTCGAGATCAGATCAGCGTCGTGCGAAACGGTCACGCAAGTGCCGTACAGCCCGTCTTCCGTGACCTCTTGCACGGTACCACTCGTCAGCGACAGTACGGTCTCGCCTGCCTCGGCGGCGAAGTCGGTGCCGGTGTGCACGCGCCAGTCGCCAAAGGTGGGCTGGAACAGCAGTTCATCGCCTGAAAACGGCGTAATCACTGCGCCCGCGACCGGACGGACATAGACCGGCGCGGTCGTGGTTTCGGCCGGCGTGGGGGCAGTCGGTGTGTCGTCTTGCGCCGCCGTATCCTCGGATTGCTCGTCCTGCGTCTCTTCCGGCTCGGTTGTGTCCTCGTCTGCGGTTTCTGCCGTGCTTTCGGTGTCTGCCGTGTTCTCGGTGTCCGCTGCCGCGTCGTCCTCATTCAGCACCGGCGTGTTGATGACCGGGTCAGGCAGCGTTTCGGCGGGTGAGACAATCGGCAGGCTGGCCTGCGTCTCGTCCTCCGCCGTGTCACCTGCGTTTGACCAGAGCACCCATGCGGACGCTGCAATGATGAGCGCACACACGGTCAGGATGGTGTAGAAGCCGCGCGTCGTCAGGACGGCGGTATGTCTGGAATGATATTGTTTCATAGCCCTTTACCTCCGTTTTCTCCAGTATGGCCGCGGAGGGAAGGGTTTATACATTTGTCAGCACGGTACCCGGATAATAATGCGACAGAATTTCGGCATAGCCGGCACCTTGCTCTGCCATGTACATGGCGCCGTACTGTGACAGGCCGACACCGTGGCCGTAACCGATGGTGTGGAAGGTGATGCTGTCCTCGGTGGTTGTCAGGGTAAAGTTGGTCGATTGCAGGCCGAACGCTTCGCGTACTGCCGTGCCGTCCACGGTTACGCCGCCCAGCTGCACGGTGATCACGCCGCCCGCATCCGACCGGACGGACGCCTTGAACCATTCGCCCGGCGTACCGGTCAGATCGGCTGAAGGGAAAGCGTCTGCGGCTTTTTGACGAAATTCATCTGCCGATAGTGTGATCGCGTCCTCATAGCCGTCGTAGGCGGTGCCGCCCGGACTGACGACGCTTTGCAGATAGGGCACATCTTCGCCCCACACGTCGCGTGCAGCCTCGGTGCGCGGCCCGCTGACACAGTGGAACACCGCTGCGATCGGCGCGCCGTCATAGGTCAAAATTTCGCCTGCGGTGTCACGCACAGCCTGCTCGACGCGTGACACGTCGGCACCCGACGCGGTCTGCACAGCGATATCGCGGTAGGCAGCACAATGGTGGTAGTCATCGCACAGGTCGGCATCCGGATGAGCCTCCGGGCGGCCGGACGCCATTTTGTAGACCGCGTAGGTGCGCGCGGCCACCGCCTGCGCACGGATGGCTTCCAGCGGGAAATCGTTTGCGATTTCGGCTGATACAACGCCCGCGACATAGGTTTCCAGCGGCAGTTCGGTTGGCGTGCCGTCAACCGAAACGGTCACGGTGTCATAATTTTTCGGCAACGTGGCTTCGGATGCGGTTTGTTCCGCACCCAAATCCGCAGCGCGGTTATCGGTTTCGCCGCGCCAAAGCCAAACCGCCGGTACCAGATAAAGCGTCAGCACCAGCACGCCGCCGGTCAGCAGCAGCCTGCGCATGTCCACCGCCTCCTCTCTTCTGTCAGTATATGTACGGCAATACCGCACAATTACATCTGCGATGCTTTGCGGAAATTTTGTGCCCGGATTTTGTTGCGATTACTTACAATACATCGAGTATTGCTGCGAAACCGCGCCGCATCCGGATGCAAAATTCACACGCAAATCATTCTTGCTGAATTATGCGGTATTGCCGTAGGTTCATTATTTGATAGCACACAAAATGTGGAAGGTCATTGACAAGCCTGCCAATATATAGTATTATTAAAAACAGATAGAACGAACAAATGTTCGTATATGGAGGAGGGACGCTATGCTGCTGCGGGAAATGGCAAAGGAATATCGCTCCAACACGGCTTTGATGGAGCTGCGGGTGCGGCAATTGCAGAATGCGAGGCGCAAGGCGCACACGCCGGAAATACGCTACCGCCTCAAGCAGCGCATCAACTGCTTGCAGGGCTTGATCAACGAGAGCCGCAAGACGATCTTCGCGCTGGAGCATTATTATGACCGGGGAGGGGACAAGCATGAAAATCGAAAAGCTGTGTGACAAAACAGCCAATCAGGCGGCTTATGACGCGTATCTGGCGGAGTTGGGCACGGATAACAGCGCGTTCCGCAAGCAGTTCCGTGAGGCGTTCATGCAGGCGCTGCACGAGCAGTTGACTGCGCGGCAGTATCAGGTGCTATGGCTGAGCGAGGTCGAGGGGCTGTCGGGTAAGGAAATCTCCTACCGGTTGGGGATCAGCCAGTCGGCGGTGTCGCGCCACCTGACGCGCGGCAAGAACCGCTTGCGTGTGCTGCTGGCGTACAACCTCGAGCTGCGCAGTATGCCGGTGGGCTGAGCGCATACAGAAAAACCGCTCTGGCTGGGATAAACCAGCCGGAGCGGTTTTTTACAAATGGATGGCAAGTGCGTCTGTAAGGTGCGCGCCGCCATAGACAGACTTGATTGAAACTGTGGTCAATTGAAAATAAAAAAAGAACGCGACTTCAGGCCGCGCTATTGCACCGCCCCGTCGCGTGTCTTTAGCAATAAATAAAAACGGTTTCAGCAGAAGGGTGGGGTCTCTTGCGTCGACCGAGTGTGATAGAATTATAGCACCGGGGTGTGGCACCGTGCAACGTTCAAATTCGACAAAATCTTGTTCACAATTTGTTCATAATTGTACAATGCGACAAAACAACCAAAGAAAAGTATCAGAATAAAGCAAAATAAATAAAAAAGAAGAAATTGCTTTACAAAATCGTGCATGTATGCTATCATATATTGTACTTTCGCCCCGTGCTTAGCTGCCGGACGACCGGGCATGTCCCTACCGTGCCCATTTCACCAAGCCGCAGCCCAGCGTGTGGGTAAGTAAAAATCTATTTGGAAAGGTGAAACACACAATGATCCGTAAGGAAGACAAGACCGCCGTTATCGAGGCAAACCGCACCCACGCGACCGACACCGGTTCCCCGGAAGTCCAGATTGCGATCCTGACCGCGCGCATCCATGAGCTGACCGAGCACCTCAAGGTGCACAAGAAGGACAACCATTCCCGCCGCGGCCTGCTCAAGATGGTCGGCCAGCGCCGTTCTATGCTGGCTTACCTGCAGAAGAAGGACATCAACCGTTACCGTGCGCTGATCGCCAAGCTCGGCATCCGCAAGTAAGGGAACAGGACAAATAGGGGAGCAGTCTGCTCCCCTGTTTCTGTTTGAGAAGGAAGGCGGCAAAACCGCTTTTTAGCAGTTGAAGGAGGGACGGACAGGCCGCCGTTCCCGCTTCAAGTGCTAAAAAAGGGGATGCGCCGCCCTCCGTGAGTGAAAAAATAAGGAGGAAAAAACATGGCAAATATCAATCCCTTTGATTTCAAAAACTACCGTGTGTATGAAACCGAAATCGCAGGCCGCAAGCTGACCGTCGAGACCGGCAAGATGGCGCAGCTCGCCAATGGCTCGTGCCTTGTTCGCTATGGCGATACCGCTGTGCTCGTCACCGCGACCGCGTCGGCCAAGCCGCGCGACGGCATCGACTTTTTCCCGCTTTCGGTTGACTTTGAGGAGCGCCTGTACGCGGTTGGCCGCATCCCGGGCAGCTTCATGCGCCGCGAGGGCCGTCCGAGCGAGAAGGCCATCCTCGCCTCCCGTCAGATCGACCGCCCGATGCGTCCGCTGTTCCCGAAGGATCTGCGCAACGATGTATCTATCGTGTGCACCGTGCTGGAGAACGACTACGACAACTCCCCCGAGGTGGTAGCGCTGCTGGGCGCGTCCATCGCGGTTTCGATCTCGGATATCCCGTTTGACTATGTTGTAGCGGGCTGCCAGGTCGGCATCGTCGACGGCAAGACCGTCATCAACCCGACCTCTGAGCAGCGCAAGGTTTCTGAAATGGACGTTACCCTGTGCGCGACCAAGGACAAGATTGTCATGATCGAGGCGGGCGCAAAGGAAGTACCCGAGGATCAGATGTTTAACGCACTGATGGAGGCGCATGAGGAGCTTAAGAAGATCTGTGCGTTCATTCAGGGCATCAAGGACGAGATCGGCAAGCCGAAGTTCGAGTATGAGCACCACGATATCGACCACGACCTGTTTGACAAGCTCGAGGCCGCGTGCAACGATAAGTTTGAGGCCGCTATGGACACCGACGACAAGACCGTCCGCGACGCGGGCGTGCGCGCGATCGTCGACGAGTTCGAGGCAACGCTTTCCGATGAATACAAGGAAGAACACGGCGCGAACCTGTCCGAGTGTGTGGACAAGCTGCAAAAGAAGATCGTGCGCCGCTGGCTGGCTAACGGCAAGCGCGTCGACGGCCGCGGCATGGAGGAAGTCCGTCCGCTGGCAGCTGAGGTGCATGTGCTGCCGCGCGTCCATGGTTCGGGTATGTTCACCCGCGGCCAGACGCAGGTGCTGACGCTGTGCACGCTGGGCACGCTGGGCGATGCGCAGGAGCTGGACACCATTTTCGAGGAAACCGAAAAGCGTTATATCCATCACTATAATTTCCCGTCCTTCTCGGTCGGCGAGACCCGCCCGTCCCGCGGCCCCGGCCGTCGTGAGATCGGCCACGGTGCGCTGGCGGAGCGCGCGCTGCTGCCGGTCATCCCGCCGGTAAGCGAGTTCCCGTATGCGCTGCGTCTGGTGAGCGAGGTTATCTCGTCCAACGGTTCGACTTCTCAGGGCTCTGTCTGCGGTTCGACCCTTGCGCTGATGGACGCGGGCGTGCCGATTAAGGCGCCGGTTGCGGGCATTTCCTGCGGTTTGATCACCGACGGCGGTCAGGAGACCACCTTCACCGACATTCAGGGCGTTGAGGACTTCTACGGCGACATGGACTTCAAGGTTGCCGGTACCAAGAAGGGCATCACGGCCATTCAGGTCGACATCAAGGTCGACGGCCTGACCCCGAACATCATCAAGCAGGCGTTTGAGAAGTGCCGCGTGGCGCGTTACGGCATCCTAGACGAGATCATGCTCAAGGCGATTCCGGCACCGCGTGCGGATGTTTCCGAGTGGGCGCCCAAGATGACCACCATGCACATCCATCCGGATAAGATCCGTGAGGTCATCGGCAAGGGCGGCAGCGTGATCCAGAACATCGTAGCTGAGTCCGGCGCGAAGGTCGACATTGAGGACGACGGCACGGTTACGATTGCAGCGGTCAAGGCTTCCGACGCGGACAAGGCCAAGAAGATGATCGAAGCGATCGTCAAGGAGCCGGAACCGGGCGAAATCTACTACGGCAAGGTCGTGCGCCTGATGAATTTCGGCGCGTTCGTCAACCTGCTGCCGGGTAAGGACGGCATGGTGCACATCTCCAAGATGGCCAACCATCGCGTTGAGAAGGTGGAGGACGCCGTTAAGGAAGGCGATATGGTCTGGGTTAAGGTCATGGAGATCGACGACAAGGGCCGCGTCAACCTGTCGATGAAGGACGTCAAGGAAGAGGAAAAGATTAAGTAAATTTCGTTTCCGTATCTTGTAACCCCGGGGCATCGGTGCAATTTTTGCACCGATGCCCTTTTTCATTTGCCCGCGTGGTCGGGCTGTGGTATAATAATCTCTACTTGTAAAATGGGAAAGGAGGGGGCATCATGGCGCAACTGACTGTTTCGCTGCCCGAGGGTGAGCTGCGTGTGGCGCGTTGCGATATGCTGGACAAGCTGATCGCTGCGGGCGATGGCGACGCCGCGCTGTTATATCTGTATGTGTTGCGGCATGGCCGCGCGGATGGGAAAACCGCGGCGCGTGCGCTGCATTTACCGCAGGATCGGTACGAACGTGCCGCGTTCACGCTCAACGGGCTGGCAACACCGCCCGCACCGCCGCAGGCGGACAAGCCCCCGGAATCCCCGCAGTACACGGCGGATGAAATGCGCCGCGCGCGGCTGGACGACCATTGCTTCGCGGCGGTCTGCGAGAGCGCCGAGCATGTCCTCGGCCGCACACTGACCGAGGCGCAGCTACGCTGCCTACTTACGGCATACGATCACCTTGGCCTGTCAGCTGAGGCCATCATCGAGCTGCTGGCTTATCTGAAAGGCGAAAAAGGTACGGTGCGGCTGGCCGATATCCGCCGCGAAGCCTATCTGTGGGCGGATATGGGCGTGGTGAGTGCACAGCAGGCGCAGCAGTACCTGTCGCGTAAGGCGGACGAGAAACCGCTGAGCGAAGCGGTGTACAAGGCGCTCGGCGCTGACCCCGCACAGCCTGCCCCCAAGGAGCAGCGCGTGTGCCGGTTCGCGCTGGCGCATGGTTTCCCGCCCGAGTCGATCGAGCTGGCTGTGCGGCGCACAGATAAGCAGCAGGGGCATAAGAGCTTGGATTACACGCTGGGCATCCTGCGCCGCTGGGAAGAGGCGGGCGTACATACGGTCAGCGAGATTACCGCACTTGAGCCGGAGACGAGGGCGGCTGTTGGGCAGAATCCGGCACAGCCGACCGATCCGGGCACGCTGGCCGCGTGGGAGCAGGATTGGGCGGCACGCGTGCGTAGTCACCGCCGCAAAACGGAGGAATAAGCCATGGCATATGATAAAAAGCTGCTGGCCGCGGCGCGGCGTGAGCTGGAACGTGAGCGCGTCGCGCGCAGCGAGGCGTTTGAGGAGCGTAGGCGTGAGGTATACGCACGCCAGCCGCGTATCCGGGCGATTGACCGCACGCTGTCGCAGACGGCGGCGGCGGTGCTCAAGGCGGCGCTGAACAACGGCAATGATCCCACCGCCGCGATCGAGGGGCTGCGGCAGCAAAACCTCGCCTTGCAGGCCGAGCGAGCCGATTTGCTGCGCGGGATGGGTTTTCCGTCCGACTATCTGACCGAAAAGCCGCAGTGCGAAAAATGTGGTGACACGGGCTATGCGGGCAGCGCGACCTGTGCGTGCGTTAAGGAACGGTATGCGCGCCTGCTGCGCGAGCAGCTGTCCACCGTGCTGCCCATCCGTGACCAGAATTTTGCGCGGTTCAATATGGAATACTACTCTACCCGGCCGGACAAGCGGCTCGGTCTGTCCCCGCGGGAGAATATGGAGTACAATCTGGACGAGTGCAAGGCGTATGCGAAAAATTTTGGTGCGCAGTCGCCCAACCTGCTGCTGTACGGCTCGACCGGGCTGGGCAAGACCTTTTTGTCGTCCTGCATTGCCGAAGCGGTCGCGGCGCGCGGCTTTTCCGTCGCGTATGACACCGCGATCAACATTGTTGCAGCGTATGAGACGATCAAATTCGGGGGTGGCAACGGCGAGGAGGCCGCTGAACGCGCTGCGCGCTATGAGCGCGCCGATTTGCTGATCATCGACGATATGGGCACCGAGATGGGTACCGCGTTCACCGTGTCCGCGCTTTATAACCTCATTAATAACCGGCTGATGGCCGGGCGGCCGATGATCGTCAACACCAACCTGCCGCCCAATGCGCTTTCGGAAAAATATTCGCCTGCCGTTGCGTCGCGTCTGCTGGGTGAATTCGTTTCGCTCCGTTTCTTTGGCGACGATATTCGCCTGCTGAAAAAGCCGCAGCAATTGTAAACAATTCTTTCACAGGCCGTTCAAACTTTATTCACATATTCCCTGCCGGGATGCGGTATACTAAGCATGTCGATAAGGGAAGCCGCAATCCCGAGTCGACGCCTACCGATCTTTTATTTCTCTTTTACCCCCCTTTATTTTGTGAAATGTGCGAAAAGCCCCCGGTTCCGTTTCCCCCACGGCGCCGGGGGCTTTTCCCGTCTGGAACATGAAAATCTTCGGTGAAACCGATGTCATAAACCTTTCAAAGTCTGTTCAAAACCTGTTCACACTTTTCCGCCGGTTATACGATATACTATGATTGTCGGAAGGGAAACACTCCAGCCCGACCGACAAATCCCCTTTTACACATGTTTTCTTTCTTTCACCTTTTCTTTTATCCTCTTTTTCATTTTGCATTGGCGTGCGCCCTACCTTCTCTCCCCTTGGAAGGTAGGGCGTTTCCCTTTGTAGGACGATTTTACCGCCTTTCCCGGTATCTTCACAGCATTTTCACAGCATATTTATAATCTGTTCACACTTTGTCCGCATGGCTGCGGTATACTAAGCATGTCGATGAGGGAAGCCGCAATCCCGCATCGGCGCCTACCGATCTTTTATTTCTCTTTTACCCCCCTTTTTCAAATCTGTGTAGCGAATGGCAAGGCGCCGTCGCCTCGTTTCCCCCAACGAGACGGCGGCGCTTTGCTGTGCTTACCGGCAATCCCCCTTGCGCAAGACAAAACATTGGGGTATACTAAAAAAAGACACGAAATGATATGTTGGGAGTTGTGTTATTATGGGTTGTTCGCATAACTGCGATTCCTGCTCCGCTGGCTGCGGCGGCGAAAAGAGCTTTAAGGTCGCGGCTAACCCCGCGGCAACGGTAAAAAAAGTCATTGGCATTGTGTCGGGCAAGGGCGGCGTCGGCAAAAGCCTGCTGACCTCAATGCTCGCGGTCGGCATGACGCGGCAGGGCTATACCTGCGGCATTCTGGATGCCGATATCACCGGCCCGTCCATCCCGAAATCGTTCGGCGTGCACGATAAGCTCGCAGGCTGTGAGGAGGGCATCCTGCCCGCGCGCAGCGAGGGCGGCGTGCAGATGGTTTCGATCAATCTGGTGCTGCCGAATGAGGATGACCCGGTGATCTACCGCGGCCCGATCATCGCGGAAACGGTCAAGCAGTTCTGGTCGGACGTGATTTGGGACGACGTGGATTTCCTGTTCGTCGATATGCCGCCCGGCACGGGCGACGTGCCGCTGACTGTGTTCCAGTCCCTGCCGGTAGACGGCATTCTGGTCGTCACCTCGCCGCAGGATCTGGTCAGCATGATCGTGGGTAAAGCGGTCAAGATGGCCAAGATGATGGAAATTCCGCTCATCGGCGTGGTGGAGAATTACAGCTATCTTGAATGCCCGGACTGCGGTAAGAAGATCTCGGTGTTCGGCGAGAGCCATGTCGACGAGGTCGCGGCGGAGTATGGCCTGCCGGTGCTGGCAAAGCTGCCGATTGATCCGGCGCTGGCGGCGGCAGTCGATGCCGGTAAGATCGAGGATGTAAAGCTGCCGGAGGCGCTCAAAGGTGCGCTCAAGACCGTGGAGGGACTGCGATGAACATCGGGGTGGCCTATGACGGCGGGCAGATCGCCAAAAATCTGGGCGAGTGCCGCACGTTCCTGATCGTAAGCGCGGAGGGGCAGACACCGACCGGTAAACGCTTGGTCACAGCCGAGGGGACGAGCACGACCGAGCTGCTCAAGCTGGCAAGCATGGAAAAGGTCAACGTGTTGATCTGTGGCTCGCTCGGCCTTGCTATGCGCAACGCGCTGGAGATGATTGGCGTGTTGCTCGTGCCGGGCTGTGAGGGCGCGGCGGAGGAAGCGGTCGCGAAGTTCCTCGTCGGTGAAAAACAGGGCGACCCGACGTTGCTGGAGATCGGGCGCGAGGAAGATCCGGATGATCCGATGGCGTGCATGCACGACTGTGCCAAGTGCGCGGGCTGCGGGCCGATCGAGATTTTGCGGCAGATCCCGGCAGAGCCGGAAGAACATTAAAACTGAACGGGGCGTCCGACGCGGATGCCCCGTTTTTTCGACGCCCGGCGGGGGGACGGGCGCAACTATATGGAAAAGGGGAAGAAAAATTGTGCGAAATTGGGTTTATCGCTACTTATGGTTTACCATCGGGGTTATCATCAATGCGTTCGGCGTGGCAATCATTACCAAGGCGGCGCTTGGTACTTCACCGATCTCGAGCGTGCCCTATGTGCTCAGCCTGAAGTTCGCGCCCTCGCTGGGCGCCTTTACCTTTGTGTTCAACCTGCTGATCATTGCGGCGCAGATCGCGCTGCGCGGACGGAAATTCCCGCCGATCCAGTTTTTGCAGGTGCTGGTCAATCTGGTGTTCAGCGCGTTCATTGATGTCAGCATGAGTCTGCTGGCGTGGCTCAATCCGACAATCCTGCCGGTCAAGCTCGTTTCGCTCGTGCTGGGCTGCGCGGTGCTCGGTCTGGGCACCAGCATCGAGGTCGCGCCCGACGCGCTGCTCGTGCCGGGCGAGGGGCTGGTCGGTACGCTGTCGGAAAAACTGAACAAACGGTTCGGCTCGGTCAAGATTGGTTTTGACCTGACGCTGGTTGCCATTGCGCTGATTTTGTCGTTTATCTTCTTCCGCGGCATCAACGGCCTTGGACTGGGCACGATCATCTCGGCGCTGATCGTCGGCCGGTTTGTCAACCTATGCAACGCGCATTTGCCGTTAATTGCACGGATTCGGTTGCTGCGCGCTGTCCCCGTGCCGCGCGAGGATGCATAAAACTGGGAGCTGTCCGTCTCGACGGACAGCCCCTTTTGTCACCTACCGGCGAAAAAATGCGCAGGCTGATAGAAAATTTATCGAAAAGTGCTGATGCTTTTTACGGGGCGCTGATGTATAATAAATCTATAACCGATAACGGGGCGGCGCAGCCCCATGAAACGGAAGGATTTTCTGCGATGAACAAAATTACCGCCGCCTTGGTGGGCGGCCTGTTTGACGAGGGCGGCGTTTCCGCTTATGCGCGTCCGGTGCTGTTCGGCACGGCGGGCGACGCGGTGCGGCAGGCGCTGCCGGACACAGTCGACGCCTGTGTGTTCGTACACGACGATCGGGAGCCTGCGGTCGCGGGTGCGGACAGCTTTGCGCTGTCCGGCGAAAACCGCTTTGCGGCGCTCAGCAGCCTGCCGGAGAGCGAACATGTGCTGGTGATCGCTGCGCCTTTCGCGCTGGCTGAGGATGACGCGCTTACCCATCTGGCCGAAACCCACATCACGACCGGCTACGGCGTGAGCGTGCTGGCTGCTGAACAGCAGGGCTATGACGCAGAAGGCCAGCCCATCCCGCGCAATGCGCACTGCCTTGCGGCAATGTTCACATTCGACGCGCTGCAAAAGACGCTTGCTGCGGGCTGTGATACGCTCGACGCGCTGGTTGACGCAGCGGTGGCTGCGGGCGCGCAGAAGGGTGTGGCCGTGACGAATGAGATCGTTGAGATCTGCGACGGCGGCTCGGCTTACATCGCGTTCCGCGCGATGGTCAACCGCGTCAACTTCACGCTGATCGACAAGGGCGTGCAGATCTTTGATCCTGCGAACACCTACATCGCGCCGGATGCCGAGATCGAAGCGGGTGCAACCATCCTGCCCGGTTGTCATATCCGCCCGGGCTGCAAAGTGGGCGCGGGCGCAGTGATCGGCCCAAATTCCATTCTGGAGAGGGCCGAGATCGGCGCAGGCACAACGGTCAACAATTCGCAGGTGTACGAGTCCAAGATCGGCGCTAAGACGACGGTTGGCCCGTTCGCGTATGTCCGTCCGCAGTGCGAAATCGGCGACGGCTGCCGCATCGGTGATTTTGTCGAGCTGAAAAAGTCCACCATCGGTAACGGCACCAAGGTGTCCCACCTGACCTATATCGGCGATGCAACCGTCGGCGAGCGGGTCAACTTCGGCTGCGGTACGGTAGTGACCAACTACGACGGCTATCACAAGTACCACACCGATATCGGCGACGACTGCTTCATCGGCTGCAATACCAATCTGGTTGCACCGGTTAAGCTAGGCGACCGTGCGTTCACCGCGGCCGGCGCCACGATCACCAAGGATGTGCCGGCGGGCGCGCTGGCGGTGGCGCGTGCACGGCAGACCACGCTCGAGGGCTGGAACGACCGGCGCCGGGCGATGCACGAGAAAGACAAGAAGTAAAACCACCCGACGGGGATAAAACAAATCATTATGACGGAGGCTTATCATGATTTCTCACGGAAAAAATATTAAAATTTTCTCCGGCAATTCCCATCCTGCGCTCGCGATGCAGATTGCATCCGCGCTCGGCCTGCCGCTCGGCAAGGCAATGATCTCAACCTTCTCGGACGGCGAGATCTCGGTTTCGATTTCCGAGTCTGTGCGCGGCTCGGACGTATTTCTGGTGCAGTCCACCTGCGGCCCGGTCAATAACAACCTGATGGAGCTGCTCATCATGATCGATTCCTGCAAGCGTGCGTCTGCGGGCCGTATCACGGCGGTTGTTCCGTATTTCGGCTACGCGCGGCAGGATCGCAAGAGCAAGGCGCGCGACCCGATTTCGGCCAAGCTGGTGGCCAACCTGATCACCGCTGCGGGCGCTGACCGCGTGCTGACTATGGACCTGCATGCGGCGCAGATTCAGGGCTTCTTTGATATCCCGGTCGACAATATGACCGGCTCGTCGGTGCTGATTCCGTACATTGCGGGCAAATTCGGTGTGGGTACGGAGGATACGGTCGTCGTTTCGCCCGACCTCGGTTCGGTTACCCGTGCGCGTAAGTTTACCGAAAAGCTGGACATGCCGCTGGCCATCATCGACAAGCGCCGCCCGAAGGCCAACGTCTCCGAGGTTATGAACATCATCGGCAATGTCGAGGGCAAGAAGTGCATCCTGATTGACGACCTGATCGACACGGCGGGTACGCTCGTGCATGCGGCTGATGCGCTGGTCGAAAAGGGCGGCGCGACCGAGGTGTACGCCTGCGCGACCCACGGTGTGCTGTCCGGCAAGGCAATCGAGCTGATCCAGAACAGCCCGATCAAGGAGCTGGCGATTTTGGACACCATTCCGCTGACCGACGAAAAGAAGATCGACAAGATCAAGCTGCTGTCGGTTGCGCCCGTGTTCACCGAAGCCATCGCGCGCATCTACGAGGAAGTCTCGGTCTCGACGCTGTTCGACTGAGGCTAAGACAGTTTTTGCAAAGGATATGGGGGCGGACAACCGGGTGTTGTCCGCCCCTTGTTTATTATCCCGACGGAAAGGCGAGGGACAGGCATGAAACTACTCACTGTGGGCGACGTGGTCGGCGAGGCCGGTATCGACGCCCTGCATGCGCTGCTGCGGCGTGTCAAACGCGCGCACGGCGCGGATTTCGTCATCGTCAATGGCGAAAACGCCGCAGGCCGCGGCATGACCCCAAAACAGGCGGACGACATCTTCGCTGCGGGCGCGGATGTCATCACGCTTGGCAACCACGCGTTTGCCAAGCAGCAGATCGCACCCTATCTGGACGGGCGCGGCGATGTGCTACGCCCCGCCAACCTTGCCCCGCAAAGCCCGGGACAGGGCTGGGGCATCTATGACGGCCCGCAGGGGTTGCGCCTGCTCGTGATGAACCTGATTGGCCGGTGCGACATGCACTATGGGCCGGACAACCCGTTTTTGTGCGCGGATAAGATTTTGCGCGAAAACGAGGGCAAATATGATCTTGCGCTCGCTGAGATGCACGCCAATGCCACGAGCGAAAAGCTCGCCATGGGCTACTATCTGGACGGGCGCTGTGCGGCGGTGTGGGGCACGCATACCCATGTGCAGACCGCGGATGAACGCGTCAACCCCAAGGGGACGGGTTATATCACCGACCTCGGTATGACCGGGCCGATCGTGTCCGTGCTGGGTGTGCGGGTCGACCAGTCGATCGCGATGTTCCGCGGCGATCTGACCGAGTATTTTAAAACTGCCCCGGGCGATTGCGCGTTGTCGGGCGCGGTGTTCGATATCGGACGCGACGGCAAGTGTGTGTCGGTCACCCGCGTGTGGGAGCGCTGGGCATGCCCGTAAGCGGTGGGAAGGAGGACAGCGCATGATCGCACTCTTCCTTGCGCCGTTTTATATCCTCATTAACCTGTATCTGGCGCATTGGATATTGCGCTGGACGGGCGCGTGCCACCGCTTGTTCGGCACCAAGGTGTTCCGCGCGGTGTTTATCGCTGCGTATGCGCTGGTCGCGTCCGCGCCGCTGACCGGGTTCCTTGTGCGGTCGCCCTATGCGCTGCGCAAGGCGTTGCTGCAAACCGGCAACTATTGGTTTGGCTGGATGCTCTATTTGATACTGGCTGTGTTGGCGGTCGAATTGGGGCTGTTTCTGGTGCGCCGTATGCGTGGCAAGGACTTTGCGCAGATGCAGCAGGTACGGCGTGTGCAGGGCGGCATCGCGCTGGCCTTAGTATGCGCGGTGAGCCTGTACGGTATGGCGCATGCCGGGCGGTTGTATGTGACCGATTACGAGGTGACGGTGCAGGGCGCGGGTGCGGATATGACGGTCGCGCTGGTGGCCGATCTGCATTTAGGGTATAGCACCGACCCGGCCTATATCGAGCGGGCGGTCAAGACGGTCAACGACATGCAGCCCGATCTCGTTGTGATCGCGGGCGATATTTTTGACAACGACTTTGAGGCCGTGCCCGCACGTGACCGCATTGCGGCGGCGCTCGCCTCGCTGGATAGTACATATGGTGTCTATGCCTGCTGGGGCAATCACGACCTGTCCGAGCCGATCCTCGCGGGTTTTACATGGGACGATGCGGATGCAGAAAAGGACGACCCATGCATGGCGGCGTTTTTGGAGCAGGCGGGCGTGATCTTGTTCGAGGATGAGGTAGTCACGCTGGCAAATGGCGTGCAGTTGGCAGGCCGCAAGGACCCTTCGCGCAGCAAAAAGCTGGACGAAACCCGGCTGGATGCGGCTGGGCTGCTCGCCGCATGCGATGCGGACGCGCCGGTGTTCGTGATTGACCATCAGCCGGATGAATTGGACGCGCTGGCACAGGCCGGGGCGGATCTTGTTCTGTCCGGGCACACGCACGACGGGCAGCTTTTTCCCGGCAACCTTTTGATGGCGTGCCTGTGGGATAACCCGTGCGGCCATGTGCAGAAAGGGCGTATGCATTCGGTCGTGACAAGCGGACTTGGCGTCTGGGGGCCGGATATGCGCGTGGGTACGCGCAGCGAGGTGGTGTCTGTCACTGTGCATTTTGGCGAATAATGCACGGCGGACAAGCGTCCGCGCAGGAAAAACAGCGAAAATGCAAGCGGCCTTTTGTACATTTTGCAAGAAGTTGTATAAAAACTTGCAAAAATGAGAAAATCGGTTGACGATAGGCCGGGTTTTGCGGTATGCTATAAATGAACAACAATTGGCCCCTGTCAAGAATAAGAGGATAGGGCCGGCAAGCGCACCGTCCGGTAGTGGGGAAGCGCCCTGACGGTGTGAAAGGAGGAAACAAACAGATGAACCCGTTGCTCAACAAATTCACTTTTACGGATGAGTTGCTTGACGTGATCGAGCACTGCCAAGGCGTACACGTCCCGACGACCAAGGCCGAGCTGTACGACATGGTGTTCGGCCCGGAGCATGCCGATGTGTACGACGTCATCTTTGATGTGCCGGGTAAGGGCCCGTACAAGGAAGCAGATGTCGTCCGCTGCAAGAATGGTGCGTCGGTTAACTTTACCGAGGATTACATGCGCCGCCGCGACCCGGACTCGATGCGCATCGCGGATGATAAGCCGACCGACAAGAAGCGTTTTGCCGACGTGTACGGCTATCCCTTTGCCGACTTGCGCCGCGAGACGATGGCGTGGTTCAAAACGCAGGAACTGATCCTGATGCCGTTCAACTCGGGCGGCAATATTTACGGTTATGGCTCGATGCTGGTCTGCCCGGTGCAGTGCGCGTTCTTCGCGTTCGCACTGGCGCATTTGCAGGGCTTTGTCAACGCTGAGGAGAGCGAGGGCTATAAGCCGCGCGCGATCGTCTACGTTGCGCCCCCGTTCCGCCATACCCACTTCGAGGGTAAACAGGTCGTCGTGCACAACCGTCTGGACGACTGCCACGAAGTGTTCTCCTATAACCTCTATCCCGGCCCGTCCGCTAAGAAGGGCGTGTATTCCGTGCTGCTCGACATCGGCGAGCAGGAGGATTGGACGACCTGCCACACGTCCTGCGGTCGTCTGGTAACGCCGTATGAGAACGAAATGGTCATCATGCACGAGGGTGCCTCTGGCGGTGGCAAGAGTGAAATGCTACAGGATATCGCGCGCGAGCCAGACGGCCGTGTGCTGCTCTCCAAGAACACCGTCACCGGCGAGGAGACCTACCTGACCATGGGTGCGACCTGCTCGATCGAGCCGGTATGCGACGATATGGCGACTTGCTATCCCGGGCTGCAGAACAAGTCGGGCAAGCTGGTGCTGGTCGATGGCGAGGACGGCTGGTTCCTGCGCATGGATGGTGTGACCCACTACGGCTGCGACCCGGTTTACGAGCGCATCTGCACCGAGCCGAAGGAGCCGCTGTGCTTCTTCAACATGGAAGGCCATCCGGGCGCAACGCTGCTGATCTGGGAGCACACGCTCGATTCCAACGGCAAGCGCTGCCCCAACCCGCGCGCCATTGTGCCGCGCTGGGATGTGCCGCATATCGTCAAGGAGCCTGTCGAGGTTGATGTGCGCTCGTTTGGCGTCCGTATGCCCCCCACAACGCGCGAGAACCCGAACTACGGCATTCTTGGCATGATGCACATCATCCCGCCCGCACTGGCTTGGTTGTGGCGTCTGGTTGCGCCGCGCGGCTTCAATAATCCGTCGATCGTATCGGGCAACGAGCTCAAGAGCGAGGGCGTCGGCTCTTACTGGCCGTTTGCAACCGGCAAGCGCGTCAAGCAGGCCAATCTGCTGCTGGAGCAGATCGTCAATAATCCGAACACCCGTTATGTGCTCATCCCGAACCAGCACATCGGTGTTTATAAGGTCGGCTTTGCGGCCGAGTGGATTTGTCGCGAGTATCTGGCCCGCCATGGCGGCGCAAAAATTCGTCGCGAGCATCTTGAACCGGCCCGCTGCCCGCTGCTCGGCTACGCGATGAAGGATATGACGATTGATGGCCAGCGCATCCGCTCCAAGTACCTGCGCGTCGATACACAGGATCGCGTCGGTACGGACGGCTATGACGCAGGCGCAAAGATCCTGACCGATTTCTTCCGCAAGGAATTGCAGAAGTTCGATACGCCCGAGCTTTCTCCGCTCGGCAAGCAGATCATCGACTGCTTTATGAACGGCGGCAAGCTCGAGGACTTCGAGGCGCTGACGCCGTCCAACCTGTAAAAGAATACGGATTATTCGCAAAAAACCGCTCCCAATGGGAGCGGTTTTTTTACAATCTCGATCGAAACCACACTTTTGATACCGCGCATAGGGCGGTGCGAGATGGATTTGATGCATTTTAGGGCGTAGGGGTGATGTCCTGCACGGTCAGCGTGTCCCCCTCGACCGAAAAACGCACCTCGCAGCCTGCGAAGGGGAAGCCGTACACCCGTCCCGGTTCATGCTGGTAGCCCGGACGCGGGTCGTGCGCGAGGATGGCGCGCAGCGCCTCCCGCCGCCCGGCGGGCAGGCGGGCGAGCAATGCCTCTGCGCAGACGACTTGCAGCACGCCTTCCCGGCTCTGCAGTGCAAACCCGCCGGATGCTTCGGGATGCGCGTCTGTGTAAGCCAGATAGGGCTTGATGTCAAAAATCGGCGTGCCGTCCATCAGGTCGGCGCCAACGACATGCAGCACCGGCCCGTCGGGTGTGTGCAACTCTACCCGGTCGAGCCGTACGGAGGACAGACCGATCGCATTCGGCCGGAAGGGCGACCGCGTGGCAAACACGCCGACGCGGCGGTTGCCCCCCAGCTTGGGCGGCCGCACGGTGGGCGACCAACCCGTGCGCACAGCCTCGGAGAACTGCCAGATCAGCCACAGATGGGAAAAGCCGTCAAGGCCGCGCAGTGCGTCCGCGTTGCGGTAGTCCGGCTCGAACACAATGCGTGCAGCCGCATCGGCCAGCCCGCTTTGCCTCGGGATGCCGAATTTGGTCGGAAAATCGCTGCGGATGTGTGCGATGATATGCATGGGTACGGTTTGGGACATAAGGCAAGCTCCTTTACCCCTTCATTTTTCCCTTATACTCTAAGCAGAGCATGGTGATATCGTCAAACTGCGGCGCATCGCCGACAAAATGGGTGATATCCGCCTTGACAGCGGGCAGCAGTGCCATTGGCTCGGCATCCGCGTGGCGGCGGAGCACGTCAGCCAGACGCTCCATACCATACAGTTCCTCTTGTGCGTTTGTCGCTTCGGTCACGCCGTCTGTGTACTGGAACAGCTTATCGCCCGGCGAGAGCTGCATGCAGCCTGCCTGATAGCGGATGCCTTCCAGTCCGGCCAGTACAAAGCCTGCCGGGACTGGGTAAAGATCGAATGTGCCACCCTTGCGGCAGATGAACGGCGGCTCATGTCCTGCGTTGACATAGCAGAATTCACCGCTCATGAGGTCGAGCACACCCTCAAACGCCGTGATGAACAGCCCTTCACTGTTAGACTCGCATAGCAGGTCGTTGACCTCGTTGAACACCGCGCCCAGATCGCGCCCGGGCTGGGTGTGGTCCTTGATGAGCGTCTTGCCGATGACCATGAACAGCGCCGCAGGTACGCCCTTGCCGGACACGTCGGCCACGACAATAGCCAGATGCCGCTCGTCCACCATAAAGAAATCATAAAAGTCGCCGCCGACTTCCTTGGCCGGGTCCATGGTCGCATAGATGTCGATCTCGCTGCGCTCCGGGAACGCCGGGAAGATGCAAGGCAGCATGGAGAACTGGATATGCGTTGCTACGCTCAGTTCCGCGCCGATGCGTTCCTTTTCCGCTGTCACCTGCGACAGACGCCGGATGTAATCGCGCACCTCGCCGTCCATACGCTGGAAAGAGTCAGCCAGTTGCTCGATTTCATCGCCGGTATGGATGTCAATTTGATAGGGCGTCTGCCTCTCAAGGTTGGCTACCATCTGTTGTGCTGCGTCGTTGAGCTGGTTGACCGGCTGCACCACCTGCCGGCTGACAACGGCATAGAATACCGCGATCGAAAGCAGGATGACGACGATCACGCTCAGCGCGATCGTGATGATAAAGCCGATCAGTGCGCGCTCGATACCCGGCATCGACAGGTCAACGCCGACAACGGCAACCGGCTCGCCTGCGGAGTTGAACACCGGGGTGTAGGCTGATGCGATGTAGCCGTATACCTCGTCCCGCGCGACTGAGATCTCCTCGGGCGGGTTTGGCCGGAAGATGCGTTCGACCGCTTCCTTGCCGCCTTCCATGTACGCCTCGTGATAACCGAGCGCCTGTGCGCCTTCCTGCTGGTCTGCATCCCATACATAGACCAGATCATCCTCGTAAGGCACGAACACATAGTAGTATTTCACGTCGGTCTGTGCCTGTGTGATGTTCAGGAAGCGCTGCACATCCCAGTAATAGTCGTCCTTCTCGCCGGTTTCGACATAGTCCAGCACCCGGTCGCCGTCGATATAATTCACCGCCGTACGGGCGTAGGAGAAAGCGAGCTTGCTGTACTCATCCATCCGCCCATTCCAGTATTGGATGCAGAGTGTGGTACAGATGCATAGAATCAGCACAGCCGCCAGTAGCAATAACCCGGTCAGCAGCTTTTTTCCTAAACGATTCCCTTTCATGTGCGCCCCCTTAACACGCGATTCTTTCCGTATTTCGTCCAAAAATGTGCAACAACTGCCGAAACGATGCTGATTGTTGTGCCAAGTGCCAGCGTTGCGCCGACGGACAGCACCTGCGTGCCCCGTGCGATGAACAGCACATCGCGCACAATTACGCACACCAGTACCCAATGCACGCAGTAGATGACATTGATATTGCGGCTCATATCGCCTGCGATGGCCATGATCCAACCGGGTAAGTGCCGCGCCAGCACATGGTACACGCCCAACATCCCAATCGACAGTGCCAGACAGGCAAGCGCATCGGGCATGATCAGGTGGTAATAGCAGTTTTGCCCTTCACCGAACATCCCGAAGCCGTTTGCAAGGCCGATCGGGAAATAGATGACGGTTGCGGCGATGCCCACGCCCGATACGATCGCGTAGAACCGGTTTTTATTGCACACATGCCGCAGCCTTTTGCCGAAAAGGTAGCCGCACACAGGGAACAGCAGCCAGTTGAGCAGCGGAAAGTCGGACAGCACCATCCCTGCGGCATCTTCCGTGCCGATCAGATAGCCGAGGAGGATATTGCCCCACGGGTTGCCCACGTCCACGCCGACAAGCGCTGTGCCGGTCAGACTGCACAGCAGGCTGAGCAGCAGCAGCGCGCCGTCCGGCACGCGCAGACGCAGCAACAGCGCGAGCAGCAGCATGACAAGTCCGGCAAATTGCAAAATGTCGTTGCCGAAAAAACGGTAGGGAAGGGGTTCTATGTATTGCACGGCATCGCCGGTGATCCAGTACCCCACGATGGAAGGCAGCAATATCCGGCACACATTGAGCGCATAGCTGATGATCAGGATCTGGACGCCGCGCTTGCCAAAATCGGAGGGGGCACAGCGGCGGGTGTAAGCCATGCCTACGCCCATTGCAAACATATACATCGGCGCGCTGAACGGCCCGCCGATAACTGTGTCGAACAGGTACGGTATGCCATGCGCAAGCGCCGGCTCTGGCGTACATTCGATGGTGCAGTGAATCAGCGCAAGGCAAAACAGCATGACTGCCTTGGCCAGATCAAGCTCCGGTTGCCGCCCGGTGTTGACGGTCTCGGCAGAAAAAATCCCTTGATGCATGTGGCTTGCTTCATTCCCATCGTCCTGTCGGACAGAGTGTCGCGCTGCCGGATGATGCCGGCAGCGCGTTTTTCTTATTTTACCAAATCCGGCATTGGTTTGCAAGGATTGCCCCGGGTTTGGCAATCATATGCGGCAATCCGGCATATCCCGGCAGGGGCTACATACAAAGCATGGTGGGGACGTATCCGGTGGCAGCCTTAGCCTATATTATCCAACATAATTTTGAATTATATCTATTATCAAACAGAATTATTGTATTTGATTCTTGTGTCCGGTATCCGTTCTGCACTATACTATAAAGGCGATAAAAAAACATACATAACGTCTGTTATTAAGAAAGATGGTGTTTATTTGAAGGGGCAACCGCATCGTCCGGTCGATCTGATTATCCGCCACCGCCGGTCGATCGAAAAGCTGTTTACCGTATTGGTGCTGCTGAGCCTGCTGTGCTTCCCAATGGTCGGCGTCAACTACGACCTGACCAAATACCTGCCGGATTCCACCCCATCCGCGCAGGCGCTGGATATCATGCAGCAGGAATTCACCTATCCGGGTATGGGGCGGGTAATGTTGCAGGATGTGACGCTGTACGAGGCCAAAAACATCAAAGACCGCATCGCGGAGGTCGATGGGGTGGATATGGTGATGTGGTGCGACATCACCACAAATATCTACGGTTCCAGTCTGTTTATCGACTATGACAGCATCACAGACTATTACAAAGACGGTAACGCCTATATGGATGTGATCTTCGCGGAAAAAGATTCCGCGGCGCGCACGCACCGCGCGGTACATACGATCGAGCAGATTGTCGGCGACCGTGGGCTGGTCGCAGGTTCGGCCGTGTCGGACACCAACCTCGGCCCGACGATCAACGGCGAGGTCGCACGCGTGATGGCGCTGGCTGTCGTGATTATTTTTCTCATCCTGACGCTGACGACCACATCGTGGTTCGAGCCGGTGCTGTTCCTGTCCGTGCTTGGCATTGCAATCCTGCTGAACATGGGCTCCAACCTGATTTTTGGGGAGATATCCTTCCTGTCTAACGCGGTCGGCGCGGTGTTGCAGCTGGCCTGCTCGATGGATTATTCCATCTTCCTGCTGCACGCGTTCACCGAGGAAAGGGCGAACGGCATCGAGCCGAAACAGGCGATGGCCAATGCGCTGCGTCGGGCGTTTTCCTCGATCGGCGCTTCGGGCGCGACCACCATTGTCGGTTTCCTTGCGTTGGCACTGATGCGCTTTGGCATCGGCCCGGATATGGGCTTTGTACTGGCCAAAGGCATTGCACTAAGTTTGCTTACCGTGTTACTGCTCATGCCCGCGCTCATTTTGCGCTTTCAGGGCGTTATCAGCCGCACGCAACACCGCAGTTTCATCCTGCGGCAGAGCCGAAAGCTGGGGGAAAACGCTTATCGGATACGCAAGCCTGTGCTGGCAGTCGTAGCAATCCTGATTCTGCCCTGCTATGTGGCGCAGGGCATGGCAGACTTCACCTACGGCAACGAGGCGGTTTCCAACTCGCCCGGTACGGCGGTGTACGAAGCCGAGCAGCAGATGAACGAGGCTTTCGGCCAGAGCAATATGATGCTGGCGCTCGTTCCGCTGGACGGCAACGTGACCGAACAGGCGATGTGCGACGAACTGGAGGCGCTGCCCTATGTCAGATACGCGCTCGGACTTGCCTCTGCGCTGCCCGATGGCATCCCGGAAAGCTTTCTGCCGGAAAGCGTCACCGGTTTGATGCATGGTGAAGCGTGGGCGCGCGTCATCCTCAACGTGCGCTCGGCGGGCGAAAGTGACGCGGCATTCCGCTATGCCAACGAGATACGTTCGGTCATCGACCGGTACTATCCAGATGAGCAGACTTATCTTGTTGGTGTAACGCCGTCTACGCAGGATATCAAGGAGATCATTGTGCCGGATAACCAGCTGGTCAATCTGGTGTCGCTGCTTGGCGTGGCGCTGGTCGTTGCGATCACCTATAAGTCCCTGCTGCTGCCGGTCGTCGTGCTCATCCCGATTGAGTGCGCGGTGTTGATCAATACGGCTTTGCCGTATATCTACGGTCAGCGCACGATGTATCTCGGTTTTATCATTGTCAGCTGCATTCAGCTGGGCGCGACGATTGACTATTCCATCCTGCTGACAGGCAACTATCTGGATGCGCGTGCGCAGGGGGATAAAAAGGAAGCCGCAATCCGCGCGGTATCGGTCAGCGCCGAGTCGGTGCTGACTTCGGGCATGATCTTGATGACCGTCGCCTATGGGCTTTACTTCCTGACCTCGGTTGAGGCAATCTCCGGCCTTGGGCAGCTGATCGGGCGCGGCGCGCTGATTTCGATGGGGCTGGTGCTGTTCCTGCTGCCCGAATGTCTGATGCTGTTCGACCGTTGGATCGTCAAGCCGGATTACGCCCACAAAAAGCATGAGAAGATGAACCGTATCCGCGCCCAAAAGCTTGTCCTGCCCGCGTTGAGCGAGCTGCACCGGCAGCGGCTGCGCTTACAGGCGCAGATTCGTGAAAACCGCCGTGCGCGGCATCGCGCCATGCGTGACCGGATACTGCACACGCTGGGCAAGCTGCAAAAGCGGCGCAAGCCCGTCCCGCCGCCGGATGCGGAAAAGGAGGAACCGCACGATGAAGAAAAATAATGCGCGCCGCGCGATCGCCGTTTTGCTGGCCATTGTCTGCCTGCTGACACCTGCGGCGCAGGCCGCCGCGCCTACGGTGCAGACTGACGAGGCGGTATACATCAATCTGGACTACTATGGACAGCCGCAGCAGACCCGTATCGTCAAGGGTGTCAGCCTGAACGGCCATACGGAATTTACCGATTACGGCGACTATATCGATGTGTACAACATGTCCACGCTCGATGAGCCGGAACAGGCTGACGGTTCGGTGACATGGTCGCTCGCGGACAGCGGCTTGCAGCGGTTTTATTTTGAGTGTGTGCCGGACAGCAAAACGGCCGTTCCGCTGCCGTGGGATTTCGACGTATCCTATCAGCTCAACGGCGTGCCGGTCGCGGCAGAGCAGTGCGCAGGGGCAAGCGGCCTGATTGAGATCACTGTCACCGCCACGCCCAACACCGAAGCAGACCCCTATTACCAGAATAATATGATGCTGGCCTGCGCGACCGGCATCGACATGAGTAAGATGCTCTCAATTGACGCGCCGGGCGCGCAGATACAGTCGGTGGGTACTTACAAACTCGTGCTGTTCATGGGAATGCCCGGGGAGCAAAGCACGTTTACGGTGCGCATTGGCTCGGACTGCTTTGAAAGCATGGGCCTGCTGTTGTTCATGGCGCCGGCTACGCTGTCCTCGCTGGATATCCTGTCCGACCTGCGCGATGTCAAAGACCGGCTGGGCGGCGCGGGCGACAGCCTGTATGACGGCTTGCAGGGTATGCTGGATACCATGCAGTCGATGCAGGGCAGTCTGGGCGCGTTGTCCAATGGTCTGTCCAGCATCGACGCAGTGCGCCGCCAGTTGACGGCCAGCCGCGATACGCTCGACCCGCAGGCCGACACGGCGCTGGATGCACTGGATGCGCTTGCCGGACAGTCCGATGCACTAATCCCGGTGCTGAACAGCACCAAGGGGACGCTGACTTCGCTCAACGAATCCCTGAACAGCCTGTTGGGGACGGTGCAAACTGCCTCTGGCGATTTGAACGCATACCAGCAGCTGCTCAAGCAGATCGCCGGGTCGCTGGACGATTTGGATGGGCTGCTGGACGGATTGCAACATGCTTCCGGGGATGAATTGCTGCATCTCGAGCAGCTGCAAGACGCAGCAGACCGTGTCCGTCAGGATATGACGGCCTTGCAGGGTCATTTGGACGGCCTGCGCGATAAAACCGATGCACTGGCGCAGGATATCCTCGCCATGCAGGCACAGGTGGATAACAGTGCGCTGCCGGAATCGCTGCGGACTAAGCTGTCCGCGATGCTGGGCAACACTGGTCAGGCGGTTAGCAAGATGCGGCAGGCGATTGGGGTATTGGCGGATATCGCCGGCCGGTGCGCCGGTATGATTGGGACGACAGATGAAATGCTGGATGACTTGCAGCAAATCGGTCAGGTGCTGGAGGATTATGACGGCGTACCGCAGGATCTGATCGGCGAGGGCAAGCAGCTAACAGCGCTGGCCGATAGTACGCTTGAGCGCATGCACCAGATGATTGCCGATATCCCATCCTTGTCCGCCGCGCTGGATCAGCTCTCCGCAGACGGAACGGACGCGGCTGATCGGTGCGTCGATCTGCTCCGTGCGTTGGGGCAGACGCTGTCTGCGGCTTCCGACCTGATGCAGTCATATTCCGACGAGCTGCGCGGCGTGCGCGAACAGGCGGACAAGGGGACACAGGCGGCGCTGGACGGCCTGATCGGCGCGCTGGACAAGGCGGCGGCATCCGGCAATGCATCCAGTCTGCAACAGGCCAATGATTCCATCCACGGTGCGATCGGCGATGCGGAGAAAGATCTCGAGGAGGATACCAACATGCTCAATCTGGATGCGGAGGCCGCGCTGCGCTCGGTGACATCTTCGCAAAACCCGACGCCGTCAAGCGTGCAGTTCATTCTGCGCACGCAGGAGATTTCCACAGAGGCGATCGAAGCCGACCAGCCCGCTGGGGAGGAAGAACAGGATCAGGGCGTGTTTGCACGGGTGGTTAACGTTTTTAAAAAGCTGTTTGCCGCAGTGCACGGTGTATTCGCTGAGGAACAGTCGTAAAGCGGAAAGGGAAGAAATAAGAAGGGGGCAGGCAGCGAACGGCTGCCTGCCCCAGTTTTTCGATACATGTGATATTGGATGGAAAGCGTGCTTTTCATTCAAGGGGGAAAGTTACCACGGGGTCAGCTCAAGATACAGGTTCTTATACTGCTTGGCCGAGTTTTCCCAAGAGACATCCTTCGCCATATCCCGCTGGACGACTTCATCCCAATGGTAGCGGTTGTTGAAGTACAGCGTTTTGGCGCGGTTGATGGCGTCAAGCAGCAGCCCGGCCTCGTAGCGGTCGAAGGTGAAGCCGTTGCCGTCGCCGGTGAATTCGTTGTAAGGCTGGACAGTGTCCTTCAGGCCGCCGGTCTCGCGGACGATGGGCAGCGTGCCATAATGCATGGCGTTGAGCTGGGTCAGGCCGCAAGGCTCAAAGCGGGAAGGCACCAGCAGCGCGTCCGAACCGGCATAAATGCGGTGCGCGCGCGCCTCGTCGTACTGGATACAGGCGCTGAACGTGCCGCGGTATGTATCCTCATAGTAGCGGAAGGTATCTTCGTACTGCTTGTCGCCCGTGCCCAGCACAACGATCTGTGTGTTGCCGTCCAGCACCTGCGGGACGATGGCGCTGACAAGGTCAAGCCCCTTCTGATTGGTCAGGCGGGAGATCAGGCCGATGACGAACTTGCCTTCGTCCTGCTCCAGACCAAGCTCCTTTTGCAGCGCCAGCTTGTTTTCCATCTTGTGATCGAGCACATTGCCCAAGCCGTAGTTGACAGCAAGCGCAGGGTCGGTTTCCGGGTTCCACATGCCGTAGTCGATGCCGTTGACAATGCCGCGCAGCTTGCCGCTGTGATAGTGCAGGTGGTTTTCCAGATGCTCGCCGTATTCGGGCGTCTGGATTTCCCATGCGTAGGTGCCGCTGACCGTGGTGATGCGGTCGGCGTAAGCGAGGCCGCCCTTGAGCATGTTGGCATCTACATAGTTCTGCTTGAGCGCGCCCATGCCGAATACCTCGTCGGGCAGGCCGGACCAATACTGGATGGTCGGGATGTTGTAGATGCCCTGGAAGCGGAGGTTATGGATGGTCAGGATAGATTTCGCGCGCCCGACCGGGGAGTCGTGGAACAGCGTGCGCAGGTAGACGGGCACAAGGCCGGCCTGCCAGTCGTGGCAGTGGATGATATCCGGGATCCAGTTCATGTAATTGAGTGCGGCGAGCGCAGCCTTGCTGAAAAAGCAGTATTTCGGGATGTCGTCGACCAGATTGAGATAGGGGTTGCCCGAGGTAAAAAATTCCTGATTGTCGATGAAGTCATAGACGACGCCGTCGCAAACATACTCCATGATGCCGACGTAGTACTCGCGGCCGGTGCGGCCCAAATCCATGTAGAACTCGCCGCGGTAGACCATTTTCTCCTGATACTTCTGCGGGATGCAGGCGTAGCGGGGCAAGATAACGCGGACATCACAGTTGAGCCGTACCAATTCCCGGGGCAAAGCGTACATTACGTCGCCCAAACCGCCGGTTTTGACAAAGGGATGGCATTCCGAGCCGATGAACGCCACGCTCCTGCGCGGCAGGTCTGACATCACATTCACGGGTACAACCTCCTCTACGACAGGCGTGGGGTTCTCCGCTGCGGTCTTTTTGCCGGCGGCGGATGTTTTCTTCTTTGTGGTGGCAGCGGCCTTCCTTGTGGTGGATGCCGCCTTTTTCGTGGTCGCCGTGGCTTTTTTTGTAGTTGTTGTGGTCTTTTTTGTGGTTGTCGTGGTCTTTTTTGCTGTGGATGCAGCCCTTTTACGCGTCGTTGTTGCCTTCTTGGCGGGGGATGCCGCCGGTTCTTCAGATACCGCATCCGGCGCCTCTGCTACCGGGGCGGTGACCGCTTCGGTGGGCGCGGCATCTGCTACGGTGGTGGCTGCCTGATTTTCCGTTGCCGGGGACGCCGTCGGTTCGACAGGCGCGGCGTTTGCCGCGGCGGCCGTATCCTTTTCCGTCACCGGGGCCGCAGTTTCCTTCGCGGCCGTTTCCTTCTTCTTGGGATCTGCTTTTTTCCGTGCCATAACGAATCGTCCTTTCCTTGACCTATGGCGCATGGGGCGCCATTTATTCCTTGGATCCGGGAGTACAGGCGTGGGCTTGGGAAGTTACCACAGCGATGGGACGGCGCCCGTTCCTCTTTCCTTTATTATAGCAATGTTCCCGCTGCGAAACAAGAAACCTGTAAGAAAAAGGGTCGACACTTCTGTCGGATTCTGCACGCAGAGCTGTGCAGGTCAGTCCTGACCGGATTGTGCCGCCTGCGGGCGCACAAAATGCCCTGATCGGCCGCCCGCTTTTTCCAGCAGACAGACGGCTTCGATCGTCATGCCACGGTCGATCGCCTTGCACATATCGTACACGGTCAGCGCGGCGACGCTTGCCGCGGTCAGCGCCTCCATTTCGACGCCGGTTTTCCAATCGCAGCGTGCGGTCGCCGTCACGCGCACGCGGGCGGGTGGGACGGGTGTCAGCTCGACCTCGATGCCGGTCAGCGGCAGCGGGTGGCATAGCGGAATCAGCTCATGCGTGCGCTTGGCCGCCATGATGCCCGCGATACGCGCGCATGCGAACACATCACCCTTGGGGAGGTCGCCCGCTGTGATGCGTGCGAGCGTGTCCGGCTGCATGACGACCTCGGCCTGTGCGGTGGCTGTGCGCGTCGTCACCGCCTTTTCCCCCACCTCAACCATGCGGGCGTTGCCGTTTTCGTCCAGATGTGTCAGTTCCATGTAGCGATCCTCCTTACATTTCTGGTGCGCCGAATGCCTGCCCGACGACGGCTTTTTGTTCGTCGGTCGGTGGCCAGCTGAAGTTGATTTCGACGATGTTCCGGTCGTAGCACAGCAGATAGCGGTCAACCGGACCAGTGTTCTGCCAGCCCAGTTGCCACGCCTCGTTTGCGCCCCACGGCGTAGCGTCGCACGGGGTACAGGTGCGCTGTAAGCCATCTATATGACTTTTTTCTGTCTGCTCGGTCAGCCGCTGTGCGCGGCAGGAACCGTACAGCGCGGGGACTTTGACCTCGGTGACCGTGTAGTCGAGCGACGGGACGAGCACGCCCTCTTCCGTTGGGTGTGCCCACTCGCTGCCGTCATACACGGCAAGGAGCGGCGAAGCGTCCTCCGTCCAGCGCGGCGTATAGTCGGCCTCGGGCAGTTCGTCGCCCCACAGGTCGGTGAGCGTCAGCGGCAGGGTGTCCGGTTCGTTGTACCGGTCAAGCAGGCCGCTCTGCGTGGCGCGCAGCGTACCAAACACAATGGCGGCCATCATGGCGAAAGCGAGCACGATGCCGACCGCCCATGTGACCGCGCGGTTGACCCCGCGCGACACCTTTTTACGCTTGAGCAGCTGCTTGACGCCCTGTACGACGAGCATCAGCACCAGCATGTACAGCACCATGATAATGCTGACCACGCGCAGCAGCGGCGAGCCTGTTGTCAGGTTGTACAGCATCTGCAATACGAACGCTGCCCCGCATATGGTGAACACAATGCGCTGGAACAAGCGGGTGTTGGGTGTGTCGACAAATTCGCCGCAGGCGGCGGCTTTTTTCGCGCGGGCGCGCCAGCGTAGATAGGCGGTGATCTCAACGATGCATACCAGCGAAAGCAGCGGCCACACGACTGCAAGGAACAGGTTGGTTACGCTGGAAAACAGTCCGATGGGGTCATGCCATAGATCGTGTACCAGCATGGCACACCACCACAGCCCAATCGCCAGCAGGACGCCGTAAGGCAGCAGCAACCCTTTTTTCATCGCGGCGTGGATGGTCTCCAGCTCAAGTGCCGGGTCGGTCTCGATCGGCACGGCGTCTGCCCGGTCGGTGCAGAAAAACTGCATCTGTGCCCAGCTTGCCACATAGCGCCAGCCGGTCTGTTCGCTCAGGGCGTGGTAGACCTGCTGTCCGGCGGTTGGGCCGGGGTCAAATTCGGATGCTTTGGGGTAATAGGTAACAGCAAAGTGCAATTTCTGCGGCTCGATGCGGCGGTAGCGCCAACCGAACGCATCGACGCGGTCGATCATCCAGCCCCCGGCGGCCATCTTTTCCAGATGCCGCTCGACGCCTGTGCGGTCGTAAAAGGACAGCGTTTCCATGCTCCGTTTGGTTCGTTTCATTGTCCTTCCCCCTCTCCAAAAACGCGGTTGTAGTCGTTAAGCTGTGCGCTCAGTCGTTCACATTCTTGCGTGAGGCGCGCTGCGCCCTGTTCGGTCAGGCGGTAGCTGCGGCGGCGACCTTCTGCACCGTCTTCGCAGATCATGCCCGCGTCCGCGAATTGCTCGAGCAGGTTGTACAGCGTGCCCGAGCCGACCGTCACCCGTCCGTTGGTCATCTGGCGGATGCGGTCGAACAGGTCGATGCCGCAGCAGGGCGTGCGCAGACATAATAAGATGTAGAACATCTGCTCGGTAAGCGTTTGAAATTTGGCGCGCGGCATGGCATCCCCTCCAATCTCGAATATCGAGGTTTATAACTTTATTATATCTCGAATATCGAGAAAGTCAAGAGAGGGAAACAGAAAGACGCTGCGGCAAAGCAATCCTTTTTGCGCAAATCCCAGTGGATTTGGTTATAATAGGATAACAGCAACAGCCATTATGAAAGGAGGAGGAGCCAATGGCAGGAACGGTATATGGATATGTGCGGGTGTCTACCAAAGAGCAAAACGCAGCGCGGCAGCTTGCCGCAATGGGGGAATTTGGCGTGCCTGAGGTCAATCTGGTGGTGGAAAAGCTGTCGGGCAAGGATTTCCACCGCCCGGCTTACCGGCGGCTGGTCAAAAGGTTGCAGCCCGGCGATGTGCTGGTCGTCAAGAGCATCGACCGGTTGGGTCGCAATTACGCGGAGATCCTTGAACAATGGGCTTATCTAACCAAAAAACGCGGTGCGGCCATTGTCGTGCTCGATATGCCGCTGCTTAACACGCATGAAAGCCGTGATCTAACCGGCACACTCATTTCGGACATTGTACTCCAGCTGCTCAGCTACGTCGCGGAGACCGAGCGCAGTAATATTCGGAAGCGGCAGGCGGAAGGGATTGCCGCGGCGCGTCAACGGGGCATCCATCTGGGGCGTGAGCGCATGGAAATGCCGCAGGGGTTCGATCTGCTGGCGCGTTCATGGGCGCGCGGCGAGGTGTCCTCGCGCGGTGCCGCCAAGCAGCTGGGGATTTCCCACCAGACCTTCCTGCGCCGCGCCAAGGAGTGCTGCCCAGAGGCTTCGCCCGTTTACAGGGGAAGCAGCGTCCGTTGATGGCGATGCGGGGCATACGGTGCTGCATAGATAGAGAAGGTATCCCTGTCATCTGTTTTTGCAATTGGCACCACCCAGCTGCGTAATGACGATCTTTGCAGTCTGCGGATCGGGGTTTTTGATGTTCACGGGGAACTGTAAGCGTTTATCGTATGACCACATCAGTTATCCTCTCCTTCCCACGGCCACGGGTCGTCGATCCAGCGCCAGTTGCCCGGACGGGTGTCTACCTCGCGGGCGGTCAACGGGCCGAATGCATCCTCATATTCAGCAGCGGCCTTGTCGAAGGCCGTGCGCATCTTGCTGTAATAGGCCAGCGCCGCCGTGTTGTTGGGGTGGCCGTCAAGATATTGGATTACGTCCACGAGCGCGAAGTCATACATGCGCACGCGGCCGAGCAGTTTTTCACGTTCGGTCATTGCGGGACAGCCTCCTCTCCGAGGAACGGCTTGTCGAGTGCCGGGAAGATGGTGCCGCGGCTGAAGGCCAGCGCGGGCTCGTAGGGCGTGTCAAAGCTCTGCGCAGGCACAAAGGCCATGGCGAGCGAAAGCAGACGGGGGTCGATGCTGTCCGCGGGCAGCATCGTATCACCCGTATGGTTTGACGTATTCATATGTGGATGGCTCCTTGTCTGTCGGTTTGAGGCGTCGCCTCATTGTCAGAGTATGCCGCGTGAAAAAATACGGTGAAAGCCCGGGCAAAATGTGCTATACTGTAAGGGATATAAAGGAGGCATGAAGCAATGGAGCTTGCTGAGATCCGGGAGCAGAGTGCGCAGGCGGCTTTGCAGGTGTGCGAGGCGGCAGGGCTGCGCGTGGGAGACCTGTTTGTGGTCGGTTGTTCGTCGAGCGAGGTGTGCGGTGAGAAAATCGGCACGCACTCGAGCGTCGAGGTGGCCGAAGCGATATTTGAAGGGATTTACGGCGTTTTGCAGGAACGCGGCATCTTTTTGGCCGCGCAGTGTTGCGAGCATTTGAACCGTGCGCTGATTGTCGAGCGGGCGGCGTGCGAAAAGTTCGGGCTGGATGAGGTCAACGTTATCCCGCAGCCCAAGGCAGGCGGCTCGTTCGGCACGACTGCATACAAGCGGTTTGACGATCCGGTCGCGGTCGAGACGGTCAAACAGTCCGCGTCCGCAGGCATGGACATCGGCGGGACGCTGATTGGTATGCATATCAAGCCGGTTGTAGTGCCGCTGCGTATTGCAACCAAACGCATTGGCGAGGCCGTGCTGCTTTGCGCGCGCCGCCGTCCGAAATTTGTCGGCGGTAGCCGTGCGGTGTACAACGACGCGTTGATGTGAGGGGTAACATGGGACTGAAAGCAGTATTTTTTGACTTGGATGACACGCTGTACGGCAGCTTCAAGGCGTGTGACGACTACGGGTACGAGCGGCTGGCTGTTTGGTCGGAGCAGGTGCTCGGCATCGATGGCGAGACGTTCACACAGGCGTTCCGCGCCAGCCGCCAGCGCATGACGCGGCAGCAGCCCGGCATGCCGCCCATCCACGACCGCGTGGTATGCGCACAGGGCGCGCTCGAGCGGCTGGGTTGCAATGCCATCCGGTACGCACGACAGGTGCACCGCGTCTATTGGGACGCCGTGCGGGAAAAGATGGAGCTGCGCCCAGGCGTGCCGGAATTGCTTGATGACCTGCGGCAGGCGGGCGTCAAAACTGCGGTATGCACCGACATGCTGGCCGATATGCAGATGGAAAAGCTGGAACACCTTGGTCTGGCTGATAGTGTCGATTTCCTCGTCTCGAGCGAGGAAGCGGGCATGGACAAGCCCGGCGCGCCGATTTTCTGGCTGGCGCTGCACAAGTGCGGCTGCACAGCGAACAGCGCTGTCATGGTGGGCGACAATTTCCTGCACGACGTGCAGGGCGCGCTCGATCTCGGCATCGGCGGCGTGTGGCTTAACTGGGACGGGCGGCCGACGCCCGTGGAAACGCGGCCGTATTTTGAGGCCGAAAGCTTCCAGCATGCGGCGGACTACATCCGCTCGCTGTTGTAACATCAAACAGGAGGAATATACATGCAGCATTTTGATTACAAGCCGCGCGGGGTATGCCCGATGCGCATTTCGTTTGATCTTGACGGGGATAAGGTGCATAACGTATCTTTTGTCGGCGGGTGTGACGGCAATTTGCAGGCGATCAGTCGCGTGGTCGAGGGCATGAGCGTCGAGCAGATCGAGGGCTATTTCAAGGGTATTTCGTGCGGCCGCAAAGGCACGAGCTGCTCGGATCAGCTCGCTACCGCAGTGCGCGCGGCTTTGGACCAGCAATAATCCCAACCGGGGACGGATATCAAATAGAACATAATACAAAGGGGCGGTGGAGAAAAATTTTCCGCCGCCCCTTTACAATGTGGGGTACTTTGTGTTACATTTTTATACAATGACGCGAAAAAATATCCACCCGTTACCCGGAAAGAAGGAATCCCTATGCCATCTCTGGAACAAATCCGCGCAACCTTTGCCGCCGACCGCTTCGCGACCGATGCCGCCGGCTGCGAAATCCGTCTGGCCGAGCCCGGCCATGCCATATGCGCCATGAAGTTACAGCCCCATCACCGCAACGCCGCGGGTACGCCGCAGGGCGGCGCGATCTTCACGCTGGCCGACTTTGCTTTTGCAGTTGCGGTCAACGCTTTTGCGGAAAACGTAACCGTGTCGCTGCAACACGATATTACCTTTCTGTCGCCTGCCAAGGGCAGCGAGGTGCTGGCCGAGGCAACCTGTGTCCGTGCCGGCCGGTCAACCTGCTTTTATACGGTTACCGTGACCGACGATCTGGGTGCGACGGTGGCGAACATGACCGTCAACGGTTTCCGGACGCAGAAAAAGATTTCGTAATTTTTTGTGTTTTTTATTGACTTTAGCAGGTGAAACTGATAGAGTATTGTATAATAAGAACAACGCGATGATGGAACCAAGTACGTCCCGTACCCCTGTCGCAGAGAGCTGCCGGTCGGTGTAAGGCAGCACAGACGCGGTGACGGAATACCTTTCGGAGCGGTACCGCTGAAATAGAAAGTAGGCGGCAACGGGCGCGCCCGTTACAGCGCGGGGGGCTTTTCGGCCCTGCTGAGGCCGCCTTTGGCGGCAAATAGAGGTGGTACCACGGGTTTGTCTCGTCCTCTGCTGATGCAGAGGGCGTTTTTTTATTCCCCGCCACCGGAAAAGAAGGAGATAGAAATGGTCATTACGGATTTTCTCGAACGCAACGCGCGGCTGTACGGCGCGGACATTGCGTTGGTTGAGATCAACCCCTCGGAAGAGCGCGATGCCGCCGTCACTTGGCGCGATTACAGCCTGATCGAAAGCGCCCGCCCGGACGCGCCCTACCGCCGCGAAATGTCGTGGAAGGACTTCGAGCGCCGGGCAAACCGCTTTGCCAACCTGCTGCTCAGCCGCGGTCTGGGGCGCGGGGCGAAGGTCGGTATCCTGCTGATGAACTGCCTCGAGTGGCTGCCGCTGTATTTCGGAATTCTCAAGGCGGGCTGCGTTGCGGTGCCGATGAACTTCCGCTATTCGAGTGACGAGATCGAGTACTGTCTCGACCTTGCCGACGTCGAGGTGCTGGTATTCGGGCCGGAATTTGTTTCCCGTATCGACCCGATCGTGGAAAAGCTAAACGGCGTCAAGCTGATGTTCTTTGTCGGCCGGGAGGTGCCCGCTTACGCCGAGGACTGCTGCCGTCTCGTTGAGTTCTGCTCGTCAAGCGCGCCCCCGGTTGCACTGACCGAGGAGGATGACGCGGCGATCTACTTCTCTTCCGGCACGACCGGCTTCCCCAAGGCCATTTTACATAAGCACCGCTCGCTGCTCGGCTCGTGCATGACCGAGCAGAAACACCACGGCCAGACGCGCGACGATGTGTTCCTGTGCATCCCGCCGCTTTACCACACGGGCGCTAAGATGCACTGGTTCGGCAGCCTGATTTCGGCGAGCAAGGCGGTGCTGCTGCGCGGCGTCAAGCCCGAATGGATTTTGCGCGCCGTGACCGAGGAAAAATGCACGATCGTCTGGCTGCTCGTGCCGTGGTGCCAGGATTTGCTGGAAGCGATCGAGTCCGGCCGCATTGATATGGGGCATTACCTGCTCGACCAGTGGCGGCTGATGCATATCGGCGCGCAGCCCGTGCCGCAGAGCATGATCCACCGCTGGCTCAAGCTGTTCCCGCACCACCAGTACGATACCAACTATGGCCTGTCCGAGTCGATCGGCCCGGGCTGCGTCCATTTGGGCGTGGAGAACGTCGACAAGGTCGGCGCGATCGGCAAACCGGGCTACCAGTGGCAGGCGCGCATTGTCGACGAGCAGGGCAACGACGTCCCGCAGGGCGAGGTTGGCGAGCTGATCGTCAAGGGCCCCGGCGTCATGGTCTGCTACTATAAGAACCCTGAGGCAACCGCTGAGGTGCTGAAGGACGGCTGGCTCTATACGGGCGACATGGCGCGCACCGATGAGGACGGCTTTATCTATCTGGTTGACCGCAAGAAGGATGTTATCATCTCGGGCGGCGAAAACCTGTACCCCGTCCAGATCGAGGACTTCCTGCGCCATAACCCAAAAATCCACGATGTCGCCGTCATCGGCCTGCCCGACCAGCGTCTGGGCGAGATCGCGGCCGCTATCATCGAGGTGGCCGAGGGCGAAACCTGCACCGAGGACGAGATCAACCAGTTCTGCAGCGAATTGCCGCGCTACAAGCGTCCGCGCAAGGTCATTTTTGACCGCATCCCGCGCAACCCGACCGGCAAAATCGAAAAGCCGGTGTTGCGTGAGAAATATTGCAGCGGCCGTCTGGTCGAGGAGCAGACCACGCACTGACCCCGAGAGAAATAGAAACAAACGAGGTATCTCCCCATGTCCGATCTGCTGATTAAGCTTTCCCTGCTGATCCTGTTCTTTGGCGTGATGATTGTGGTCGGCCTGAACTGCCGCCACCATGCAAACAACGTGGCGGGCTTTGTGCTCGGCGGCCGGTCGGTCGGCCCGTGGCTGACCGCTTTCGCCTACGGTACGAGTTACTTTTCCGCCGTTGTTTTTGTCGGCTATGCCGGCCAGTTCGGCTGGAAATACGGCATTGCCGCCACATGGGCAGGCATTGGCAACGCGATTTTAGGGTCGCTGCTGGCGTGGGCGGTGCTTGGCCGCCGCACCCGCGTGATGACCCAGCACCTAAACAGCGCCACCATGCCGCAGTTCTTTGCCGCGCGCTTCCAGAGCCGCGGCATGAAGCTCGCGTCGTCCGTCATCATCTTTATTTTCCTGATTCCCTATACCGCTTCGCTCTATAACGGCCTGAGCCGCCTGTTCGGCATGGCTTTCCACATTGACTACGCGGTGTGCGTGATCGTCATGGCTGTGCTGACCGGTGTGTACGTCATCGCGGGCGGCTATATGGCAACCGCCATCAACGACTTCATCCAAGGCATCATCATGATCGTCGGTATCTGTGCGGTCATCGGCGCGGTGCTCAAAGGGCAGGGCGGCTTCCTGGCCGCGCTGGACGGCCTTGCGCGGGTGTCCGACCCCGCGGCAAGCACGACCCCGGGCGTGTTCGCATCATTCTTTGGCCCTGATCCGGTCGGACTGCTGGGCGTGGTGCTGCTGACCAGCCTTGGCACTTGGGGCCTGCCGCAGATGGTGCAGAAATTCTATGCCATCCGCAGCGAAAAGGCGATCGACAAAGGCATGATCATTTCGACGTTGTTCGCCTTCGTCGTCGCGGGCGGCTGCTACTTCCTCGGCGGCTTCGGGCGGCTGTTTTCCACGCCCGAGCTGGTCGCCGCAAACGGCTACGACTTCATTATCCCGACCATGCTCGAGGGGCTTTCCTCGTTGCTGATCGCGGTCGTGGTCATACTGGTGCTTTCCGCCTCGATGTCCACGTTGTCCTCGCTGGTGCTGGCCTCCAGTTCGACGCTGACGCTCGACTTCATCAAGGACACACTCGCCAAAGATATGAAGGAAAAGCAGCAGGTGCTGACCATGCGGCTGCTAATCGTGGTGTTTATTGCGATTTCGGTCGTGCTCGCGCTCATCCAGTACCATTCGAACGTTACCTTTATCGCGCAGCTGATGGGCGTCAGCTGGGGCGCGCTGGCAGGCGCGTTCCTCGCGCCGTTCCTGTATGGCCTGTACTGGAAGCGCACCTCCAAGGCCGCCTGTATCGTCTGCTTTGCCTTTTCGACAGTCGTGATGCTGGCCAATATTTTTGCCGGTTCCTATTTTCCGACGGTTTTGCAGTCGCCGATCAACGCGGGCGCGTTCTGCATGCTCGCCGGATTGGTGATCGTCCCGGTCGTCAGCCTGCTGACCCCACCGCCACCGTCCAAACATATCGAGCAGGTGTTCTCCTGCTACGAGCGCACGGTCGTGGTCAAGGTCAAGGAGTCGATCGGCGAGCAGGCCGACAGCGCGCTATAACCCTGTCCCGCCCGCCGGTCCGGCGGCGGACGGGCGCAACACACTTTTTTGGCAACCCTGCGGGACAAGACGCGGCTTTCCGCCGCGCCTGATCGCATGAACATATTGCACAGGAGGAATGACAACATGAAAACGCTGATGCTGGGCAACGAAGCCGTTGCCCGCGGCCTGTATGAGGCCGGATGCAGCTTTGTCTCCAGCTATCCCGGTACGCCGAGTACCGAGATCACGGAGGCCGCCGCAAAATACCCTGAAATCTATGCCGAGTGGGCGCCCAATGAAAAGGTAGCGACCGAAGCGGCGTTCGGTGCGTCGCTTGCCGGTTGCCGCAGCTTCTGCGGCATGAAACACGTCGGCCTGAACGTTGCGGCCGACCCGCTGTTTACCCTGTCCTACACGGGCGTGAACGGCGGCATGATTATCGGCGTGGCCGATGACGCGGGCATGCACTCGTCCCAGAACGAGCAGGACTCCCGCCACTACGCCAAGGCGTCCAAGGTGCCCATGCTCGAGCCTGCGGACTCGGCCGAAGCGCTTGCGTTCACCAAGCTGGCCTTCGAGCTGTCCGAGAAATACGACACGCCCGTGCTGCTCAAGATGTGCACGCGTGTGTCGCACTCGCAGAGCGTGGTCGAGCCGGGTGGGCGCCCGGAGACCCCGGTCAAGCCCTATGAGAAGAACGGCGCCAAGTACATTATGATGCCGGGCAACGCCAAACGCCGCCACCCGATCGTCGAGCAGCGCACCGCCGACCTGACCGCATGGGCGGAGACCGCCGAGGTCAACCGCGTCGAGGACGGCGCGGACAAGTCGATGGGCATTATCACCTCGTCCACCAGCTACCAGTATGTCAAGGAGGTCTGCGGAGACAAGTACCCGGTGCTCAAGCTGGGTATGGCATGGCCGATGCCGGTGCAGAAGATTCGCGATTTTGCGGCATCGGTTGAAAAACTCGTCGTTGTTGAGGAGCTGGACGGCTTCATCGAGGAGCATTGTCGCAACCTTGGGCTTGACCCTGTCGGCAAGGACCGTTTCTCCTGCATCGACGAGTTGAGCCAGAATCAGGTCGCGGACAAGCTGGGCGCGGCTGTTCCGGACGGCAAGGCGCTGGACGAAGCCATCCCCGCCCGCCCGCCGGTCATGTGCGCTGGCTGCCCGCATCGCGGCCTGTTCTACACGCTGGCCAAGAACAAAATCACCGTTTTGGGTGACATCGGCTGCTACACGCTGGGCGCGGTGCCGCCGCTTGCCGCGATCGACTCGACGATCTGCATGGGCGCGTCGGTGTCCGGCCTGCACGGCTTCCTCAAGGGAGGCGGCGACGCCGGCAAGTCGGTTGCCGTCATCGGCGACTCGACCTTTATGCACTCGGGTATCACCGGTCTTGTCAACATCGCCTATAACGAGTCCAACGCGACTGTTATTATCCTCGACAATTCGATCACCGGTATGACCGGCCACCAGCAGAACCCGACGACCGGCTTTAATCTCAAGGGCGATCCCTGCACCAAGATTGACCTTGAGAGCCTGTGCCGTGCGGTTGGCATCAACCGTGTGCGCGTGGTCGACCCGTATGACCTTGACGCGTGCGACAAGGCCATCAAGGAAGAACTGGCAGCCGACGAGCCTTCGGTTATCATCGCACGCCGTCCGTGCGCGCTGCTCAAATACGTCAAGCACGAAAAGCCGCTTGTGGTCGACGCGACCAAGTGCATGAGCTGCAAGATGTGCATGAAGATCGGCTGTCCGGCTATTTCGATGACCAGCGGCAAGGCCGAGATCGACAATACGCTGTGCACCGGCTGCGGTGTCTGCGAACAGCTTTGCAAATTCGACGCCCTGCACGCGCCCAAGGAGGACTGAACATGGAAACGAAAAACATC
>DWZQ01000047.1 GCA_019117485.1 Candidatus Agathobaculum intestinipullorum
TCGGCTGCAGCTTGCCCTGACGCTGCTCACAGAATACCCATACGCCGGAAAAATCGGCGAGGTTGGTGTTATTGAAATCAGCCATTATAGTTTCTCCTTTCGATCAGATGATGTGCTTCTTGAGAAGCTCAGCTGCGAGGGTCTCGCAGGTAGCCTTGTCAGCACCTTCGAGCATCTTGCCCTGGCCCTTCTGCGGGGGCGTAAAGGACTTGAAGATGTTGGTGGGAGAACCCTTCAGGCCGATGGTGGTAGGATCGATCAGCGGATCATCCTTCAGGGTGTTGTAATCATAAACGGTAACCGGCTTGGAGTAGCAGTCCATGATGCCGCCCAGGGACATGTAACGCGGTGCGTTCAGCTCCTTGATGCAGGTCAGCAGGCAGGGAGTCTGGGTCTGGATGGTCATGTAGCCGTCCTCGAGCATACGCTTAACGGTGACGGTGTTGCCTTCCTTCTTGATATCGGCAGCGTAGGAAATCTGCGGGATGTGCAGCTTCTCCGCGATCTGGGAGCCTACCTGCGCGGTATCGCCGTCGATAGCCTGACGGCCGCAGAATACGATGTCGTCGTCCTCGAGGCCGATCTTGTTGACAGCCGCAGCGAGGATCTGGGAAGTAGCGAACGTGTCCGAGCCGCCGAACTCACGGGCGGAAACCAGAACGCCTTCGTCTGCGCCGCGCGCGATCAGCTCACGGAGCATGCCTTCTGCCGGCGGGGGGCCCATGGTAACGACAACGACCTTGCAGCCGGTCTCGTCCTTGAGCTTGAGGGCAGCCTCAACTGCGTTGAGGTCGTCCGGGTTGGTGATGGTTTCCATGGAAGCGCGGTTCAGGGTGCCGTCGGGATTGACCGCAACCTTACCGGAGGTATCCGGAACCTGCTTTACACAAACAATAGCCTTCATAGTTCAGTTATCCTCCTTATCCTTAGCGCAGAACCTGACCAGCGATGACCATTCTCTGAACCTGAGAAGTGCCCTCGTAGATCTCGGTGATCTTGGCGTCACGCATCATGCGCTCCATCGGGTACTCACGGATGTAGCCGTAGCCGCCGTAGATCTGTACGCACTTGGTGGTAACGTCCATTGCAACTTCAGAAGCGTACAGCTTCGCCATAGCAGCTTCCTTGGTGAACGGCAGGCCAACGTCGTGGTTGAACGCCGCGCGGCGGACGAGCAGACGGGCAGCGTCGATCTGGGTGTACATATCGGCTACCATCCACTGCAGGCCCTGGAACTTGTCCAGCGTCTTGCCGAACTGAACGCGCTCCTTCATGTACTGGATCGCCTTGTCCAGCGCGCCCTGCGCGATGCCGAGCGCCTGAGAAGCGATACCGATACGGCCGCCGTCCAGCGTCATCATTGCAATCTTAAAGCCGCCGTTCTCCTTGCCGAGCAGGCGGTCAGCCGGAAGATGTACATCCTCGAAGATCAGCTCAGCGGTCTGCGAGCCACGGATGCCCATCTTGTGCTCGATCTTGCCGATCGAGAAGCCCGGATCGTCCTTATCAACAATAAAGGCGGAAATGCCCTTGTTGCCCTTGGTCTTGTCGGTCATGGCAAAGACAACGTAAGTATCCGCACGGCCGCCGCCGGTGATGAACACCTTGGTACCGTTCATGATGTAGGAGCCGTCCTCCTGCTTGACAGCAACGGTCTGCTGTGCGGCGGAGTCGGTACCGGCGTTGGGCTCGGTCAGGCCGAATGCGCCAATCTTCGCGCCTTCCTTGGGCTCGATGAGCGGGCGGAGCCACTTCTCCTTCTGCTCCTCGGTGCCGAACGCGTAGATCGGCCAAGCGCCCAGCGTGCCATGCGCGGACATAATGCCGCCCGTGGTACCGCAAACGCGGCTCATCTCTTCAATCGCGATCGAGTAGCAGATGTAGTTACCGCCCGAGCCGCCGACTTCCTTCGGGAACTGAATGCCCATCAGGCCGTACTTCATCAGCTTCTGGACAGTCTCTTCCGGGTAGCGTTCCTGCTCGTCGATCTCAGCGGCGATCGGCTCAACTTCGTTCAGCGCGAATTCGCGGCACATCTTCTGGAACAGTGCTTCTTCTTTTGTAAGCCTAAAATCCATGCCATATACCTCCCAAAAAATATTCGCGGATGCCATAGAAAAGCACAGCCGCCGGCGCCATGCGGCCTTTGCGCTGTGCCCTGCGTCAACACCCTACTTTGGAGCATGTCTATTTATATTATATCGTTTGGCCGAAATATGTCAAGGATTTAACACACTTTTACCCACAGATTTTCGACTGAATTTTTGTTCCCGCACCCAAATGTTTACATGATGTCAAATCCCGGCGAATGTTTACGTTTTGTATCATCCGACGCGCCCACCGCTGCGGTTTTCTGCGTGCTTTTTCGCATATTCTGTACGGTATCCGCATAATAAAGATGGAAGGCCAACGGAATAAAGGAGGAAACGCCTATGTGTGGAATCGGCGGTTTTGTCGATTACAAGCGCGACGCGCGGCACTATGCCGCGGCCGCGCACAGCATGCAGCATGCGCTCATGCCGCGCGGCCCGGACGCGGCGGGCGAATATCAGGATGCGGACGCGGTGCTGGTGCATCGCCGTCTGATCGTCATTGACCCGGAGGGCGGCGCGCAGCCCATGCACGCACCGGACGGGGATACTGTACTGGTATATAACGGAGAGTTATATAATACGGAAGAAATACGGAAAGACCTGCTCGCGCGTGGGCACACCTTCCGCGGCCATTCGGATACCGAGGTGCTGCTGCACGCCTTTCTGGAATGGGATACGGATGCTTTTGCCCGGCTCAACGGCATTTTTGCCTGTGCCTTCTGGCAGCCGCGGGCGCGGCGGCTGGTGCTGTGCCGCGACCGGCTGGGCGTAAAGCCCCTGTTCGTGGCGCGGGTACACGGCGGGCTGGCGTTCGGTTCGACGATCGGCGCGGTGCTTTGCCACCCGGCGGTCGAGCCGGAGGTCGACGCGGACGGCCTGCGGGCGCTGCTGCTGCTCGGTCCGGCGCGGCCGCCCGCGTCCGGCGTGTTCCGGCAGATCGACTCGCTGCTGCCCGGACATTACGCGGTTTTAACGCCCGAGGGCTACACCGACCGCGCCTATTGGGAACTGGAAGCGCGCGAGCATACCGACGATCTCGAGCAGACCATCGAACGCACGCACGAACTGATCTGCGACGCCGCGCGGCGGCAGCTGGTTTCCGACGTGCCGCTTGCCTGCTTCCTGTCCGGCGGGCTGGACTCGTCCATCCTGTCCATGCTGGCGGCCAAGGAATATGCCGCGCGGGGCGAAACGCTGCACACATGGTCGGTCGACTACCGCGACAACGACAAATATTTCACCAAAAACAGCTTCCAGCCGAGCGGCGACAACGAATTTATCCAGATGATGGTGGATGCACTCGGCACGCGCCACCACAACGTCGTCATCGAGCCGGACACCCTGTGCGCCGCGCTGCTGGCCGCGACCGACGCGCGCGACCTGCCCGGCATGGCCGACGTCGACTCGTCGCTGCTGCTGTTCTGCGCGGCGGTCAAGAACGGCGGCACGACCGTGTGTCTGTCGGGCGAGTGCGCCGACGAGCTGTTCGGTGGTTACCCGTGGTATCACCGCGAGGAGATTTTGTTCGAGGATACCTTCCCGTGGTCGCGTTCGGTCGACCTGCGGCTCGGGCTGCTCGCGCCCGGCGTGGTCAAGGACGGCGCGGAATTTGTCCGTGAACACTATCTTGCCACCTGCCGCCGCGCGCCCAAATTGCCCGGCGAGAGTGCAAAGGACGCGCGCATGCGCGAGATGTTCGTGCTCAATCTGGACTGGTTTATGGCGACCCTGCTCGACCGCAAGGATCGCATGAGCATGCATTCCGGCCTTGAGGTGCGCGTGCCGTTCTGCGACCACCGCATTGTCGAATATGCCTACAACATGCCGTGGGCGTTCAAGGCGCTGGATGGACGGGAAAAAGGCATCGTGCGCCGCGCGTTTGCGGGCGAGCTGCCGGAGGAGATCGTCCAGCGCAAGAAAAGCCCCTATCCCAAGACGTTCCACCCGGTTTACACCCGTCTGTGCGCGGACTATGTGCGCCGCATCTTTGCCGACAGCGACGCGGTTGCCGCGCAGCTGTTTGACCACGCGGCGGTGGAAGCGCTGATGGAGCGGCCGGAGAGCCTTGCCGAACCGTGGTACGGCCAGCTGATGCGCACACCGCAGATTTTCGCCTATATCATCCAGATCGACCGGTGGTTCCGGCGGTACCGTGTGCGCCTTGTTTGACCAAAAAGCGGTCTCGCCTGCAAAATCATCCCATTCTGCCATTTTGACAAGGAGGTTTTCCCATGCCAACACCTTCCGACGGCACGGCCGATCTGCGCGTCGTCGTTACGACCGCGCGCGGCGCGCTGCCCGTTGAGGGCGCGTCCGTTACCGTGTCCACCGCGGCGGATGAGGCCGGGCAGCGTGAACTGCTCTATGCCGTCACGACCGACACGGGCGGCATGACGCCGCCCATGGCGCTGCCTACCCCGCCGCGCGCCAACTCTATGAAGCCGGACGGCGACCCGCCCTATGCGGTCTACACGGTCGAGGTCACGCATCCGGGCTTCACGCCCGTGTCCGCGCTGCATGTGACCATGTTCTCCGGCGTGCCCGCCGTGCTGCCGGTCGCGCTCACGCCGCTGCCCGAAAACCAGTCGTCCGCCCCGACCGACTTGACCGCGACGGGGGAGCCGCAGGTGCTCTACCATACCGAACCCGACTTTGCGCCAGAGGAGTGATCCGCTTTGTCACAATCCCCGGTGACCATTCCGGAAACCATCACGGTGCATCTGGGTGTGCCGTCGTCGGACGCCCCCAACGTCACCGTGCCCTTTGCAGACTACATTAAAAACGTCGCCTCGTCCGAAATCTATCCGATCTGGCCGGAGGAGGCCATCCGCGCCAATATTTACGCGCAGATCTCTTATGTGCTCAACCGCGTGTTCACCGAATGGTACCGCGCGCAGGGCTACGACTTTGACATCACAAACTCGACCCGGTACGACCAATCCTTTGTGCCCGGACGTGACATCTTTGAAAACATCTCGACCATCGTCGACGATATGTTCAATAACTATCTGGTACGCGGCGACAACATCGAGCCGCTGTTCGCGCAGTATTGCGACGGCACCACGGTCACCTGCCCGGGCGAGCTGAGCCAGTGGGGTACCGTGCCGCTGGCCGAACAGGGCATGACGGCGGAGGAAATTGTGCGGTACTATTACGGAGACGATATCAATATTGTGCGCAACGCGCCAATCGCGCCCAACCTCGGCGGCTCGTGGCCGGGCGTTGCATTCCGGCTGGGTGACGTATCCGAGGAGGTGCGCATCATCCAGAACCGGCTCAACCGCATCTCGACCAACTATCCGAACATCCCGAAAATCTATCCGGTCGACGGTATTTTCGACGCGGATACCGAGCGCGCGGTGCGCGCCTTCCAGCAGCAGTTTAACCTTGGCGTGGACGGCATTGTCGGCCGTGCGACATGGTACCGTATCGCGTTCATCTATAATAATGTAAAGCGTCTGTCCGAATTGGACAGCGAGGGGTTACGGCTCGACGAGATTTCGCGCCAGTTCCCCGAAACGCTGCGCGAAGGCGCGACCGGCCCCGGCGTGCAGCTTTTGCAGTATTTCCTTGCCATCGTTGGCGAATATTACGAGCAGCTGCCCCGTTGGCAGGCCAGCCAGATCGACGGCATCTTCGGGCCGGGTACACGCGCGGCGGTCGAGGCCTACCAGCGCATGATGGGGCTGACGGTGGACGGCATCGTCGGCCGGAGTACATGGAACGCGCTTGTTTCGACCTATCAGTCTGTGCTGGCCGTGCAGCCGGAGCAGGGCTTTTTGGATGAGGTCGCCGGTCTGCCCGACATTTTCCTTGTCGAAGGCATGCGCGGCGAAGCCGTGCGCGAAGCGCAGCAGCTGATCAACATCATTGCGCGCGGCTACCCGCAGGTGCCGGCGGTCACGGTCGACGGCATTTTCGGCCCGGCGACGCGGAATTCGGTTTCGGTTATCCAGTCGCTGACCGGCCTGCCCGCGACCGGTGCCATCGGCCCGCTGACGTGGGAAAACATGGCGCTGCTTGCGCGTGATGTGCTTGCCACGTCGAAAACCAGCGAGGGACAGTATCCGGGCTACCCGGTTGGAGAGGAGGCAGGCGCCTGATGTATACCGATAGCCAGCGCCGCACCCATATTTATGACTTGCAGCGCTTCCTGCGGCGCGTCCAGCAGGCGCAAGGCGCGCCACAGCCGCTCGCGCCAGACGGCATCTTCGGCACGGAGACCGCGGCTGCTGTGCGGGATTTCCAGCGCCGGAACCATCTGCCGGTGACCGGTACGGCAGATTTTGCGACATGGTCGGCGATCTACGCGGCCTACCTTGCGCTATCCGGGGGCGATGCGCTGCCGCCTGCCGTCGCGTTTTTCCCGACCGCTGCTGCGGCTACGCTCGCGCCGGGCGACAAGGGGCCGAGCGTATTCGTGTTGCAGCTGATGCTCGGTACGTCCGCGCCGCATTTCGGGGGCTTGGTGCCTGTGCCGCTGACCGGCGAGTACGACGCGGATACCGAGGCGGGTGTGCGCACCGCACAGGGCTGGTTCCGTCTGCCGGTGACCGGCGTAACCGACCGCGCCACATGGTCGGCGCTGGCGTTGCTGCACAACAGTCTGTTTGACCGCACGCCGCTGGCGTGGCAGCTGGAATAAAAAAAGGACGCCCTCGGGCGTCCTGAGACTGTCGAAAAACATAGTTTTCGACAGCCTCTCGATTGGAACCACGCTTCCAATCGAATCAATTGTATCAAAAAGGCGGGTAAAGCTCGTCTTTTTGATGCCGCTCACAGAGCGGCTGAGCCATACGCGCTATTGCGCGAATACTTTTACGACAAGCTAAAAGGACGCCCTCGGGCGTCCTTTTTTGCAAGTTTCGTTATTCCGCAGTCTCGGTCGCGGCATCTTCCGTTGCAACATCATCGGTCGCGGGCTCGTCCGAGGCGCTACGCGCCGCGTCCTGTGCGTCGAGCACAGTCTTGACGTCCGCATACAGATAGTCGCGCACGTTCTGATAGGTGATCTCGTCGAATACCTCGGTGGTCTGCACATCGGCTTCCTGCATCCACTGGTTGAGCAGATCATCCATCGTGCCCGCCGTCATCGTGACCAGCAGGCCCTTGTAGTTTTCAAACTGGCCGTCTACGTCCAGCGGCTCGCGCTTGATGATATGGTAGCCGTAGTCCGACTGGACAAGGCCGGAAACCTCGCCCTCGCCGAGCGCCTTGGCCGCATCGTAGAAAGAAGTGACCATCTCGCCCTCGGTGAAGATGTAACCATCCGGGTTGCCGGTCAGGCCCGGGTCCTCGCTGTATTCGTTCATCAGCGTGTCGAAATCCTCGCCCGCGTTGAGACGGTCAAGGATGGCCTGTGCCTCGGCCTTGGCTTCCGCGTCCGTGCGGAGGGTTTCGCCGGTGGTCGAGTCCACGGTCGAGATCAGGATGTGCTTGGCCGACAGGTAGTTATCCGCGAAATACTGGCGCAGCTCATCGTCGCTCGGCACGTTCACGCCGTTTTCGCCGTAGTAATAGTCGTTGAGCACCTGATAGCACTGGCTGATGTACACAAAGTTGCTGTAACTCTCATCCGAGAAGCCAAAGTTGCCAACCTGATTGAGGTAGCCGTCGTAGCCCAGCATATCGATCGTGTCCTGCCGCAGCTGGCCGACCTGCTTTTGCTGGGTATAGTTCATCTTCAGGCCAAGCTCGTTGAACTTCTGGAGCACGACGCGCGCATAGACCGACTGATCCTTCGCCGCCTGCGGCATGGACGAACCCAGCGTTGCCGCGGCGTACTCGTCGTCCCACACGTTGCTCATGCCGAACTGCGCGTACATATTCTCGTAGTATTTCATGTTGTACAGCATGTAGCCCGCATACTCGTCTGCGTGAACCTCGTCGCCGTTGACCGTCATGACGACCGGCGCGTCGGTGTTGGGCTGCTGATAATGGATGGTCATGCTGTCGACGCCCCATACAGTGCCGCCCATGACAACGACCAGCATCACAACCAGCGCGACCACGCGCTGCATCATTTTGCTCATATTAAGACACTCCTTATTGTGTAATCTGAACAGACTTCCATCAGTATAGCACTTTTTATACGCTGATACAAGCAAAATCACAAAATCGTCACAAAGGGACATCCGCATACAAAAACCGGCGCCGCATGTCGCGGCGCCGGTTGCGGCTTTCGCTTATTCCATCAGGCCGACACAGTCGTAATACGGCTTTGCGGCGATCTTGTCCTTGTTTTGCTTAAACAGCGTGTGGCCGAGCGTGACGACCAGATAATCCGCCTTGGCGAGCACCTCGTCAAAGGAGACGTTTTCGATGCCCTGCACCTCGCTGTCCTTTGCAAACGGCTCGCAGGCCAGCACCTTGACGCCCTTTTCCTGCAAAATGTGGCACAGCTCAATCGAGGGGGACTCGCGCAGGTCGTCCACATCCGGCTTGTAGGACAGGCCGAGCACGCCGACCGTATCGGTCACCTTGGCCATCTTGGAGACGACCTTCTCGGCCACAAAGCGCGGCTTGTTCTCGTTGCGCTCACGCGCGGCGAGGATGACCTTGGCTTCCGCCGGGAACTGCTCATAGATGAACCACGGGTCTACCGCGATGCAGTGGCCGCCGACGCCCACGCCCGGGGTCAGGATGTTGACGCGCGGGTGGCAGTTGGCGAGCTTGATCAGCTCAAATACGTCGATGCCCATTTTGTCGCAGATGACCGACAGCTCGTTGGCGTAGGCGATGTTGACATCGCGGAAGGTATTCTCGGTCAGCTTGCACATTTCGGCGGTCAGGTCGTCGGTTTTGTGGACGACGCCCTTTTCCAGCACCTTTTCATAGATGGATGCGGCCATCTCGGCGGCTTCAGGCGTGCGCGCGCCGACGATGCGGTCGTTGTTCTTCAATTCGTACATCATGTTGCCCGGGATGACGCGCTCCGGGCAGTGCGCGACGTGGATCTTGTCCATGTCGATGCCCGACTCCTCGCTCAGCACGCGCGCGAGCATCTCGCTCGTGTGCGGCGGCACGGTCGACTCCAGAATAACCAGATTGGACGGCTCGAGCAGCTTGCCCGCCATGCGGCCGGCGGACTCGACGTACTTGAGGTCGGCCTTGTGGCTGCCGGTCTCGTCCTGATAGAACGGGGTCGGCACGGCGATGTAGAACACATCGGATTTGGTAAGCTCGTTAGAGAAGTGCAGGTGGCCGTGCGAAACGGCAGTCTCAAACGCTTCCTGCAAGCCCGGCTCGACAATATGGATGTGGCCGCCCTGCAAGGTGGCGATCGTTTTTTCGTTCACGTCAAAGCCGCAGACCTCAAAACCAGCCTCGGCCAGCGTGATTGCGGTCGGCAGGCCGATATAGCCCAGACCCATGACAGTAATTTTCATAATTTCAAAACCTCTTTATCGACATTCTTTAATCATTATACCACTTTTTTCTCAGAATTCAACGTAGTGTTTGAATTTTCCCCGGAAAGCGGCTATAATGGTTAGTGACCGATTTCATACTGAAATGATAGGATGTATGCGTTATGATTTTTAAGGGGCTGCTCGACGACGCGCGCTCAATCCGCGACCGCGACCCGGCCGCGCGCACCACGCTCGAGGTATTCCTGCTGTATCAGGGCTTTCACGCGCTGATCCTGCACCGGCAGGCGCACTGGCTGTACAAACATAAGCGGTTTTTCCTCGCACGCTGGCTTTCGCAGTTCGCGCGCCATATGACCGGCATCGAGATCCACCCGGGCGCGACCATCGGCCGCCGCCTGTTCATTGACCACGGCATGGGCATCGTCATCGGCGAAACCGCCGAGATCGGCGACGATTGCACGATTTACCATGGCGTGACCCTCGGCGGCACCGGCCACGACACCGGCAAGCGCCACCCGACGATTGGCAACAATGTGCTGATTTCGACGGGCGCCAAGGTGCTCGGCCCGTTCCATGTTGGCGATAACAGCCGCATCGGCGCGAATGCGGTTGTGTTGCAGGAGGTGCCGCCCAACTCGACGGTTGTCGGCATGAAGGCGCGCGTGGTCAAGATCGACGGCCAGCGTGTGCCGTCCTACGACCTCGACCAGATCCATCTGCCCGACCCGCTGGCGCAGGAGCTGTGCCGCTTGCAGCACCGCGTCTATGCCAACGAGCAGAAGCTCTGGCGCGAGGAGCTGCGTGACCGCGAGGCGGACGAATAAAGAAGTGGATGGGCAGCGGGCAGCAAGGCCGAAGCCATACATTTTTCAGAATATTCTCAACAAAGCACAGTAAGCCGGGCGCAGCGTTTGACACGCCGCGTCCGGTCTGCTATAATCATGTCATGCCGCCATGGCGGAACTGGTAGACGCAGGGGACTTAAAATCCCCCGGAGCGTATCCGTGCCGGTTCGATTCCGGCTGGCGGCACCAAAAAAGCCCTGTATCCGTAACGGATGCAGGGCTTTTTGCTGCGTGCAGGGGCGTTTCATGCAGCAGGCAGGAAATACGCGGATTGAAGGACAGGAGGGTGTTGCGCCAAAGTGTTGGAAATTACCTTCTCGTTATCTGTTATCCCGCCATACTGTCGCATAAAATATTTCAAATATTTCCCGTAAGGTATGCATAAGTTACTCTTGACAAAATTTATGGAATGATGGAAACTACTGTTAGGAGCTCTTTGATGGAACTGGATGTTCAACTGTGTTCTTTGCAAATTTATTTTTGGGGTAATGCCGTTATCCTAACTGTGTGGCTTTGGGCAATCTGGATTTCACGAAGCAGGATTTTATTTGTACGGGATGCTAAACTATGAAAGTAAGAGTGGGATTGAAAAATAGATTTGGCCTGAGTGTGTATATTGCAATCTTCTTGGTCATAGAACTGGTGTTTGGCTATTTTATTCTGGAATCTCGAAACCTTTTTGTGAAAAGCACCGTTCAAGATGGCTGTTATCTTGCCCAGGCCCAGGCGGAAAAAATCGAAACACGGATGGATGAGTATGCTTTGGCCGTAGATCTGGCCGGAGAATATCTGGCTGAGATGGTTGCGGCGCAAACGCCTGAAACGCAAATTCAGCAGTGGATGAAATCTTACTGTGACAAGATTGCAGACCAGTTTGGCGGTAATGTTCTGGATCTCTATGCCGTTTTGGATGGCGCTATCGTCGCTGCCAACCCGTGGGAGGGCGACGATGCATATAATTTCGCATCGAAATCTTGGTATTCTGGTGCCGTGGCGGCCCCGTCGGATACTATTGTGTTTTCCGATTTGTATGCAGATGTAATCACTGGCCGGGATGTGTTTACCATGTCTCAGGCGCTTTCAAATACCAATAATGTCGTTGCCGTAGATGTGCATATCACCAGCGAGAACTGGATGGATTTTTCTGAGCTGCCAGACGGTTATGGATTACAGGTCTATGACCCGCATCAAACACTGGCGTATGCCATAGGATACACCAGTGTTATTAAGCTCCGGAAGGACATATTGGCACAAAGCACCGAGGAAGTCTCCCATTATACGGGGTACGTTGAGGATAACTACAACCTTTATCTGTGTAAGCTGAGCAGTGGCTGGAGCGTGGTTGTCGCGATCCCCGGTGAAAATCTGCTCTCCACAAACCACATGCTCCTGATGAACCTTGGGCTTGGCCTGAATGTTCTAAATATGGTCATCACAATGGTGTTCCTGATTGCACATGTTCGTAACAGCAAGTATCTTCGTCAGGATTCCGTGACGGGCCTTTTGAACCGATCCTATCTGATGAAACAGATACGCAGGCGGCTGAAAAAGTCCGGCGGCACACTGCTGATCGTGGATCTGGACAACTTCAAAAATGTCAACGACAATTATGGACACGACCATGGCGATTTGGTGCTCGTTCAGGTGGCGGAAGTGTTGCAAAGCTGTTTTCGCAAAACGGACTGCATCGGACGGCTTGGCGGCGATGAATTTGTGATTTACATGGATGCAACCCTTGCGGACAGCACACTAAACGCCAAGATGCAGGAACTCATCCGTCGGGTATCTGTGCTGTCGCAGAAGTACCCCCTGAGCAATCTGTCCATCAGCATCGGCGGCTGCCGCTGCAAGAAGGGCGATAAGTACAGCGAAGTGCTCAAGCATGCGGATGAAGCCTTATACCAAGTCAAGAACAGCGGCAAATGTGGGTTTGTGATGAGCCGCTATAATATTGATAAACAAGCATAAAAGGTATGTGAAAAACAGACTGGCCAAACGTTCTATATGACGAAAAACCTCCGGTGGCGATATTGTGTCGGCTCGATTTCAGCTGGAGGCACCAAAAAAAAACGCCCGCAATCCAAAAGGATTGCGGGCGTTTTTGTAGCAAGATAAGATTTGGTATTAAACATCTCCGCTGTGCCGCGATATGTTTTGGCATAACAAAAAAGCCACTGGGACATGGACAAGCATTGTCTTATCCTTTCGCACGCCCGTGGAAGCCGCTTTTTGGGGGTGGACAGTTGCCCGGCAAGCCGCAGGGCTGCCGCCCGCATCACTCGATGATCAGTTCAAAGTCCTCGTTTTCGGCGGCCGCACCCGCCAATACGCGCAGAACCAGTTCGCCGTAATCGCCCAAGTTGATGACCAAATCCTCCGCGTGCACCAGCGTCAGCTGTGTGGGCCCGCAGAAGTACAGCTCATCATACAGGGCGTCCAGCGTACCGCCGTACCCCTCGGCAAAGTCGAATGTGCGCGCCAAGGTCTCGTGCAGTTCGGCACGGGTGTACAGGGTCTCTGCGTCAACAAGCAGCTCCCGCATAATATACCTCCCCAAAGCCGCACGGGCCGCGTCCGGCCCGATTGCGGTTTTATTTTGCGTTTGGATAAAAAAGGACATACAGCTTGTGGTAAAATTCCTGTCCGCGGCTGCCCTCAATATCGCGCAGCTTGCCGTTTACAAACACATAGCCGTCGGCATTGACGCCGATCGAGTTTCCGTTCTCAAAGGTGACGGTCAGCAGGTTGGCGGTCAGCTTGTCCGCGCTGGGCTTAAAGAAATGCGGGTACTGCGTATAGGTGTAGCCCTTGAGCAGCGTGGTAATGCTGTCAAGCAGCGCGGGATCGGTGACGGTTTGCAATTCGGTCTGGTTTTCGCTTAAAACCAGCGTGGTTTGCGTGGTTTTGTCCGTAATATCGGCATAGGACTGGTGGTAAAATTTGATGTACAGCATACGCCCGGTGATGAACAGCAGCACAAACAGCAGCGTGCCGCAGATAGCAAGACCGAGCGTCCAGGTTTTTCGCATGAGGGTCCGACTCCTTTATCGGGGATAGATTTCTCTCTATTGTAAGCATACCGCATAGGAGGTGACTTGTCAATTTGCAAAGTGTAAACAAAGTATGACTTGACTTCCTTATTCTACTATTGTAGAATATAGTCACCCAAAAAGCTTTACACTTGTAGAAAAGGAGGGGAAGTATGGACAAGATGAAACGGTTACCGGATGCCGAGCTGGAGGTTATGCAGGCGGTCTGGTCGCTTGAGCCGCCCGTAACCGCGGCGGAGGTGCAGCAAAAAGTGCCGAGCGACTGGAAGGCGACGAGCGTGCTCACCTTCCTCTCGCGCCTGTGCGATAAGGGCTTCCTTTCGTGCGAAAAGGAGGGGCGGCAGAACCTGTACACGCCGCTCATCACACGCGAGGCCTATTTGCAGCGCGAAAGCCGCAGTTTTGTCGAGCGGCTGTGCGGTGGGTCGGTAAAAAACCTTGTGGCCAGCCTGTCGGACGCGGGCGCGCTGACCGAAAACGACCTCGACGAACTGCGCGCCTTCCTCGACGCGCAGAGACGGTAAGGACAGGAGGGGTAGGATATGCTGGACTTTACATGGGGCGATCTGCTCAATAACCTCACGCAGATCGGGTTGACTGTGTCGGCGGTGGCGCTTTTGCTGTTTTTGCTGCGCAAGACGCTCAAAAAGCGCTATCCCGCGCGCGCGATGTGCCTGGTGTGGGCGGTACTCGCGCTGCGGCTGCTGGTGCCTGTGCAGCTGACGCTGCCCGACCCGCCGGTGCAGGTCGCGCCGCGCACGACCTATCTGACGCGGACGGACTTCGCGCCCGCGCAGCTCGAACAGGCCGGGTTGCCTGTGCTGGAACTGGACGGTGAGATCACCACCGACCGCTGGGTGACGCAGCAGCAGGCGCAGGCGCTTACACCGAATGATATGCCGTCGCTGATCTCGTTCGATTTGGGGCGTTTGCTGGCGATCGTATGGATTGCCGGTGTGTTGATCTTTGCCAGCTGGCAGTTGTACCACTATCTGACGTTCCACTATGTGCTGAAAAAGAGCAGCCATCCCGCCGAGCGGGACATGCTGCTGGCCGTGTTTGCCGGGCAGAAGCAGTCGCTTGGCATCACCCGGGACATCCAGCTGCGGGTCACGCCCACGGCGGATTGTCCGATGCTGGCGGGCTTCCTGCGTCCCGCACTCTATCTGCCGGACGAAGCGCTGGATGCACAGGACGCGGCGTTCATCTTCCGGCATGAGCTGACGCATTACAAGCGGGGCGACCTATGGCTCAAGCTGGCGCTGGTCGCCGCGCGGGCGGTGCATTGGTTCAACCCGCTCGTGCATCTGCTGGCGCGGTTTGCGCAGGAAGACATTGAGCTGGCCTGCGACGACGCGGTGGTGCGCGGCATGGATGTGGCCGCGCGGCGCGCCTACGGCGAGACGATTTTGCGCTCGGTAGAGGCGCAAGTGAAAAAGCGCGCGCTGGTATCGTGCTTTACCGGAGATAAGGAGGGGCTTATGCGACGGTTTGAAGGATTGTTTGACAAAAATGTCAAAAAACGCGGCATGGCGCTGGTTGTGGCGGCAGCGGTGCTGGTTGGCACGCTGGGCTGTGCGTTTTCGGTAGGGGAGAGTAAGGATAAACTGACCGAGGAGACGCGCCGCGCGCTCGCAGATGAATGGGCGCAGTCTGCAAATCCCCAATATGGATACACGGTCAAGCTGGATGGGGAAAATACCTATGTGCTGTTCGATCATACCAATACGGTCATGTGGGGGGAGCAGGTGAGGCAGTCCGTACCCTCACGGAAATGCTGGCAGCTGTTCTTTGAAAACGCGGACGGTGATTGGCGGGTGAGCAATGAGGTACAGATTGCGGAACATGATGTGACCTCGCTCGATGAATTCCGGCTGCTGTACGAGAACGACCTCGGTTTCCCAGATTTTCTCATGGTGGACTGGACTGACCCGCTGCTGGATATCAGCGAACCCGATCAGGCCGCACGGAATTTGCTGCGGCTGAGTGGCAATTCGATGGGCGGCTCGTCCAAAGATATAGCGGGCGACGACATCTGGGATGTCACCATTATGTTCCCCGATTACAGCGAGGTGACCATCACGATGGTCAACCAGTTCGACGCGGGCTGGCTGCCGCAGGATTACACCTATGACGGTGGCAAAAACGCGCGCACCGCCGCTGACCTCGCGGGGCAGTATGCGCGCGGCGTGATGCACAAGAGCGGCCAGTACATCTATCCCATCCTGACCGCGCAGAAGCAGGAGGAATTTCTCATCGACAGGCCGCTGCCCGACGGTGGCTTTAACTGGAAGTACGGCGGCTCGTCGCCGTCCTACCGGGGTTATACGCTTGTGCCGGTCGACGATCCGGGCAGCTATCTCGCTGTGTTCCAGATGTATGGCGGCGGTGTGGAGGATATGCGCAGCGCCTTTCTGGTCAGCACGGCGCAGTCTGACGGCCGCCGGGTGATCGACCGCGTCACCGAGGTAGCAGCAAGCAATTATACAAAGAGTGATCTTTTTAAACTTTATTACGACTCCGGCCTGCCGTGGCCGACCATCCCCGAGGGTGCCGAGAACTTCAACGGCGCGTCTCTTGACACGCTGACGCGCGTGCGCGACGCGGTTGAGACTGTTTTCAACTATTTTGGCGAGAACGTCGAGCATATCGAGGGCAATGTACACCAAATCACGCTCGAAAGCTGGTTTAAGAGCGAAGTCATTTCCGAGGGCGACACGGAGGCCGTCGTGCGGCTGACCTTTGTCGATAACAGCCCGTCGGTCGATGTGCAAATGCGCAAAACGGACGGCTATTGGCTGCCGGTTGGGCTGGTCACGCAGTTCGACGAGAATTTCCATGCCTATCAGGTGGAGGGGGATGACCCGACGAGCCAAGGTGCGTTACCTGTTGGCGCGACCATTGCGCAGGCGATCGAGAGCGCAAACGGCGATATCCCGCTGCTCGAAGCCGGGCAGACCATCAAGCTCGAACCCGTGGACGGCAAACTGTCTGCGTGTGACGCTACGCTGACCGATGCGGTCATCCGCGCGGACGGCACGCTGCAATACACCGACAGGGAGACGCAGCAGGCAAACATCCGCTTTACCGACGTGTATGGCCGCGGCAGCGCGGTGTACCTGTATCAGGTCGAGCACTTGACGGCTGAAGCGCTGTCTTCGACCTATCCGGCGGAAAACTACCGCGGCGTGACGGTTGCCTACACGGCAAACGGCACAGACTATACCGCCGCCTTTGTCTACCGGCTGGCAAACGGGGATGCGGCCACCCCAGACTACACCATCACCTCGACCGAATACCACAATGACACTTACGGCTATACCCTGACGCTGCCGGACTGCTTTGTCGGGCAGGGCTATGTCAAGGAAAATGATGATATGGTCAAATTCGGCCTGCAAAATGCGCTGCCGGGTATTTCGGACGACCCGACGAACGGAGGTGCGGTGATGTGGCTGGACATACAAGCGACAGCGGTGCTCAAGGCGCAGTTTGGTGAGGACTGGCAGGCGGGTTATCCTGTGCCATGCAAAGAACTCGCCGAGCGAGACAGCCTGACCTATTATCTGGCGTTTGCATCTGATGTGCAATATGACCCGTCGGACGAGGAGATCACGGCGGCTTATACCGAAATGAGCGCGGCAGCGTATGCGATGGGCGCGGACGCGATCTCGTTCGACGGGCAGACGGATGCACAGCGCGATGCCGCGCGCACGCTGCTGCTGCACGATCTGGCGATGCAGTATGCCTATACGCTGACGCGCCGCGATGGCTCCACAATTGACACGGTTACAGCCGAGCCGGATTTGACCGACGGCTCGTGCCTGCTGACCGTCCAGTATATAGATCGCACACACACCCGGTTCTTCACCGTTTCCCAGCAGCTGTGGTACGAGGGGACGGATTCCATCACGCCCATGCGCACGGAAACGCTGGTCGACACTTCGGACGGCATAGACGCGCGCGCGGACTTCCTGTTGGCCTTCCCGCAGGGGCAGGGTATCCCGGTGATGGATCGCACCGGCATTGACGCCTTGCTTGCCGCGCCAACCAGCAATCCCGAGCAGGATGCCGAGCGGGTGCTCGGCCTGTCGGGCGGCACGGGGGAGGATTTTGTCCATCATCCCATCAACCAGCGGGTGACGTTTACCTACCGCTGGCCGGACGGCACGGTGGATTTCACCATGCAGGGGGTCAAGCTGGGCAGTGCAGAGGAACCGGTTTACCTGCCGGTCGGATATAACGGCTTCGTCTGGGAGGGCGACCCCTATACCTATATGATGTGTGTGGAAAAGAATGATTTCTCCATGTGCTCTGTGCAGGCGCTGGTCGCCTATCTGGCGCAGAGTGACGGCGCGTATACCGAAAATATCCTGTCCGAGCTGGACGAAGTATGGCAGTTAGGCCTGAATGAAGAAAAAGCAGAGGTGGAAACGGCCATTGCGGCCAGCAGCGCGGAGGTGCAAAGCCTGTGGGCAAGCCACAAGGCGGCCAATCCGGATATCTTCGGCGCGCGGTTTACGGATGACGAGATCGAAGCGGCTTATCAGGCGGTGCGTGAGTATGCGAAGGCAAACGACTTTTCGGTCGAAAACCTGTGGTATGACGCTAACCGCGATATCGGTACTTCACAAGATATTATGCAGGGAGGCGTTTTGCAGGATAATGTGCAAAACGACGGCCTGACGATCGACAACGTGATTACGGTCATCGGCGATGCGCACTTTGGCGAAACTGCGTGGCGCGACAAGGCCGAAGGGTACTCGTTTACGCTGTACCGCGGCGCGGACGGCAAATGGGTGCTCGAGGACGGCGCGTACGGCTATTGAGCGCGCGGAAATTGACGAAAACTTAACATGAAAACGGTCTTGACACCGCCCCCTCCCCGTGATAAGATGATGCCAAACAAAGGGGAGTAGTCGGCGCGGCCTGTCCGCGCGGCATCGCCAACAAGCATGACGGGGCGCGTGATCCCGTTCTGGCTGTTGCCTGAAATGACCAGACCTGCGTTTTCCTTTCGGGAAACGCAGGTCATTTTTTATTCAAGGGGGCGGTATCATGGAATTCTTATATGAAGGTTTGCTGTCGGTGACATGGCAGCAGGTAGTGATGTATCTGGTCGGCGGGCTGCTGATCTGGCTTGCGATACAGAAGCAGTACGAACCTGCGCTGTTGCTGCCGATGGGCTTCGGCGCAATTCTGGTCAACTTGCCGATGTCGGGCGTGGTCGACCAAATCACGCAGGGCGCAGGCACGACGCATGGCATCATCCAATGGCTGTTTGAAACCGGCATCGAAGCGTCCGAGGCGTTGCCGCTTTTGCTGTTTATCGGCATCGGCGCGATGATTGACTTCGGCCCGCTGCTGGCCAGCCCCAAGCTGTTTTTGTTCGGTGCGGCGGCGCAGGTCGGCATCTTCCTGACGATCATCGCGGCGGCAGCGTTCGGGTTTGACATCGTGGACGCGGCGGCTATCGGCATCATCGGCGCAGCGGACGGCCCGACCTCGCTGCTTGTCTCGCAGGTGCTCGGCTCGAAATATGTCGGCGCGATCGCAGTTGCCGCGTACAGCTACATGGCGCTCGTGCCGATCATCCAGCCGTTTGCCATCAAGCTGGTGACGACGAAAAAAGAACGCGCGATGAAGATGCCGTATGCCGCCGGACAGGTCAGCCGCCGCACGCGCATCCTGTTCCCGATCGTCGTGTCGATCGTGGCTGGACTGGTCGCGCCTGCGTCGGTGTCGCTCGTGGGCTTTTTGATGTTCGGCAACCTCATCCGCGAGTGCGGTGTGCTCGACAGCCTGTCAAAAACCGCGCAGCATGAGCTGGCAAACCTTGTCACCCTGCTGCTCGGCATCACGATTTCGTTCTCGATGCGCGCCGAGCAGTTCGTCACCCCGGACACCCTGCTGATCCTGTGCCTCGGTCTGGTGGCGTTCACGCTGGACACGGTGGGCGGCGTACTGTTTGCCAAAATCCTTAACCTGTTCTGCAAAAATAAGGTCAATCCGATGGTCGGCGCGGCGGGCATTTCGGCCTTCCCGATGAGCGCGCGCGTGGTCGAAAAGCTGGGCGTCGAGGCGGATAAGACCAACCACCTGCTGATGCACGCGGCGGGTGCGAATGTCGCCGGGCAGATCGCGTCGGTCGTCGCGGGCGGCGTGATCTTGGGGTTCTTCCTGTAAAGAAAGGGGCGCAAAACGATGCATGAAGCGGTAAACACGGCGATTGTCCTGTTTGGACAGGGCATGGCGGGCATTTTCACCGTGCTTGCGGTGATCGCGCTGATCGTCGCGCTGCTGGGCAGTTTGGACAAAAAACCGCCGCAGTAGGCGAAAAGGGGCTTGCCAATCCTGTTTGTTTCTGGTATAGTATTAGGGTAGACCAAACAAACGGGGTTGTAGCTCAGCTGGTCAGAGCGTTCGCCTCACACGCGAGAGGTCGTGGGTTCGAGCCCCGCCAACCCCACCAGCTAAAGCCGTCACGAAAGTGACGGCTTTTTTGTGTTTTACGCAACTTTTTAGCGGTTTGCCTTTTGATGGTGGAGGGATTGATATACCCGTGCTTTTTCGGCGAAAGTTCCGCCGTGTGTCTTTCTTTTTGGGCAAACTTCCTGTACAATAAAAGCAGAAATGACTGAAAGGGGAAAGAGGTATGTCGATTCAGGAAATCTGCCGGGTCGCGGAATGTGCGCGGCTGGGCGAAGGCTTATATTCGATCACTATGCACGCGCCTGCGATTTGCGAAAAGACGCAGGTCGGTCAGTTTGTGCACATCGCGTGCGGCGAGGGCAATTTGCTGCGCCGTCCGATCTCGATCTGCGACTGGCAGGACGGAAAGCTGCACATCGTGTTCCAGGTCAAGGGCGAGGGCACGAAGTGGCTCGCCGCCCGCAAGGAAGGGGACGAGTTGGACGTGCTCGGGCCGCTCGGCCACGGGTTTGACACCAAGGCACTCGGCGCAAAGCCTATCTTCATCGGCGGCGGCATTGGCGTGCCGCCCATGCTCGCGTGTGTGAAAAAGGCAGCGGGCGAGGGCGCGCAGCCGCGCGCCATCCTCGGCTTCCGGAACAAGGACGCCGTGATCCTCGAGGAAGATTTCGAGGCTGCCTGCGAGGCGTTTGTCACCACTGACGACGGTTCTTACGCGCGGCACGGCTTTGTCACCGACGTGCTCAAAGAGCTGGTAAAAGACGCGACCGGCGTTGCCGCCTGCGGCCCCAAGCCGATGCTCAAGGCGATTGCCGCCATCGCGGACGAGGCGGGCCTGCCCTGTCAGGTCTCGATGGAAGAGCGCATGGGTTGTGGCATCGGCGCGTGTCTGGTGTGCGCGTGTGCGCTCAAGGCGGAAAACGGCGAAACCCGATACGGCCACGTCTGCAAGGACGGCCCGGTGTTTGATGCAAAGGAGGTCGCGTGGTAATGGCGGATTTGAAAGTCAATTTCTGCGGCGTGGAGCTGAAAAACCCGATCACGACCGCATCCGGCACGTTCGGCTTCGGCCACGAGTACGGCGAGTTTTTTGACCTGTCCCTGCTCGGTGGTGTGGGCGTCAAGGGGCTGACCCCGACCGAGCGTCTCGGCAACCCCGCACCCCGCATCGCGGAAACCCCGGCGGGCATCCTGAACTGCGTTGGTCTGCAAAATCCGGGCATCGACCGCTTTATCGAGGAACAAATCCCGTTCCTGCGGCAATATGACACCGCAATCATCGCGAACGTGTCGGGCAACACGGTCGAGGAATACGAGGGTATGGTCGAGAAGATATCGGATGCGGATGTCGACCTTATCGAAATGAATATCTCCTGCCCGAACGTCAAGTGCGGCGGCATGGCGTTCGGCACGCGGCCGGATATGGTCGAGGAAGTCGTATCGGCGGCGAAAAAGAAGGCGAAAAAGCCGCTGATCGTCAAGCTGTCGCCCAATGTGACTGACATTACCGAGATCGCGCGCGCCGCCGAAGCCGCGGGCGCGGATGCGCTCTCGCTCATCAATACGCTGCTGGGCATGCGCATCAACATTGAAACGAGAAAGCCCATCCTGTCCAATATCATGGGCGGCCTGTCCGGCCCGGCCGTGTTCCCGGTTGCGGTGCGCATGGTGTATCAGGTGCGAAAAGCGATTTCCGTGCCGATCCTCGGCATGGGCGGCATCCGTACGGGCAAGGATATCGTCGAAATGCTGCTCGCAGGCGCGGATGCAATTGCAATGGGCACGGTGATGTTTGCCGACCCGACCGCACCGGTCAAGGCGCTGCGCGAACTGGAAGAATGGATGGACGCACACGGCGTGAAGTCGGTTTCCGAGCTGTCCGGCGCGGTCGAGGTGTGAGCCGATGACCACGGTTTACCTTATCCGTCATGCCGAGGCCGAGGGCAACGTCTACCGCCGCTGCCACGGACAGTATGACAGCCTGCTCACGCCGCGCGCATATGAGCAGCTGCCGTATCTGGCAAAGCGGTTTGAAAGCGTACCGCTGGACGCGGTTTATGCGTCCGATCTGTTCCGCGCGCGCACGACGGCAAAGGCGGTCGCAGCGCCGCACGGCTTAAATGTCGAAATCCGTCCGGCGCTGCGTGAAATTGACATGGGTGATTGGGAAGACCTTCCGTGGGTGGAACTGCCGCGCATCTGGCCGGAGGAATATGCGGTCTGGCGCGCGCGTCCGTGGGACGCGGTGCCGCCGCACGGCGAAAGCGTCATGCAGGCCGGACGGCGCATGCTGGACGGCGTGCGCCGGCTTGTGCAGCAGCACGAGGGACAGCAGATCGCGGTCGTGACGCACGGCTCGGCCATCCGCGGCGCGCTGACCATCGCGCACGGCTCTGCGCCCGAACAGATGGGTGAGATCGGCTGGGGCGATAACACTTGCGTTGCCAAGCTCGAGTTTGACGGTACAGACAAGATTGAAGTCGTGTACGAAAACGACGCATCGCACCTGCCGCAGGAGCTTTCGACCTTTGCATCCATCGGCTGGACAGACAACAAGGGCGTGCCAAACACGCCGCAGATCTGGTTCCGCCGCGCCGACCCGATGGACGAGGGCGACGCGGACAAAATCGTCGCGTTCATGCGCGAGCTGCACCAAAATGCCTACGGCACGGACGCGGGGCTTGACCCCGCAACCCTGCTTGCGGATGTCGAGCGGGCGCAGCGCATCAGTCCGCGCTCGTGCTGCTTCGGCTGTCTGGAGGATGGCACGCCGGTTGCACTCGTTTACCTCAAAACATGGTACGACGACGAGCCGGGCGTGGGTCTGGTCGGCGGCTTCTGCATCGACGGGAACTACCGCGGCCACGGCCTGAGCGGGCAGATTTTGGGGCAGGCGATCAGCGTGTACCGCATGCTCGGAAAGGATTACTTATGTGCGCATGTGGCGTCGGAAAACGCGCGTGCGCAGGGATTTTATCACAAATTTGCGTTTGAGCCGCGCGGCGAATATCGGGACGAAAACGGCCTGCATTACCGCATGTTCAAGCGAATTTGCATCGACTGACGTACTTTGGAAGGGCATTCTACCGCTGGTAGAGCGCCCTTCTTCCGTTTGTCGGTTGCTAAGGAGTGCGCTGTGGCTGGACATTAAATGTGAGGGGTTTATACAGGCGGGCATCGCGCTCTTTGCCGACAGCCTGCGTCGCAAAAAGGCATAAGCAGACAGAAAAAAGGCTTGGAACTTGGTTCCAAGCCTTTTTCATTTCGCTTAGTAGATGGCTACTGTCGTACCGACCGGGATGTTGTTGTAAATCCACTTGATGTCGTTCTTATACATGCGCACGCAGCCATGGGAAACCGGGTAGCCCGCACTGAAGTCATACTCGGTATCCGTGCCGGGGTAGCACAGGCGCGAGTGGAACGCGTAGCCCGTGCCGGGGTAGAAGCCGACGACCGGGCGCACGGTATAGGTGCTGGTCGTCCAACCGGCGGCGGATTTGTAGGAAACGGTCGTCAGGCCGGTCGGCGTCGGCGTGCTGGCCGCGCCCGTGCCGACGAGGAAGGACTTAATCAGCTTCCAATTGCCCTTAGAGCCTTGGAACACGTTCACATGCTGATACGCGCGGTTGATCCAAAGCAGGTATTGGCTCTTGCTCGAGTACCCCTTGGCGTTGACCCAGATTTCCTTTTCGTAGGTCTCATAGTCGTTGTTGATCGCATAGGACGAGGTGTAGTTGCCGCGGTAGGTCGAGGAAACCAGATTCAGCACGCGGTTGACGTCGCGCTGGTAGTACCACTCGTCCGAGTAGTTCTCGATCGGGACGGTCTTTTCCACATACAGTTCTTCCGTTTCCCCGGTCGAGGGATTGTCATAGGTCAGCTTGAAGCCCATCGTTACGCTGGTCTTCATGTCCTTGGTGAAGGTAAAGTCGGTCGTGATGCTGGAAACCGTGGTCGGCGTGACGGTGAAGTTGTCGTTGCGGTAGTTTGCCATCGCAACGCCATCCTTGTACCACTGCGCCGAGCAAACCTTGTTTTCGGATACGCCCGCAAACGACACCTGTGTTACCAGCGAGCCGCCAGCCTTGACCTTTTCCGGCACACCCATTTGGAGCGTGATGCCGGTCAGGCCGGGGTCGATATTCTCAATCTTGGAGTCGGCTTCGAGCGTCACTTCACAGTTGACCGCACGGATATCGACCGAGTCGGCCTTGCCCGTGCCGTCGACCGTCGAGCCGACGCCTGCGACCAGCAGCGTATCGGCCGCGCCGTTCATCGTCAGTTTGTTGTTCTTTGCGCCGCCGACGATCGCGACTGCCTTTGCTGCGCCGTCCAGCACGATGGTGTTGCCCGTGCCGGTGATGGTCAGCGCATCGGCCTGCATGCCGGACAGGTGGATGGTGCGGTTCGACGCGATGATCTCGATATTACCCGCCGCGCCCGCATAGTTGACTGCGCCGCCCTTGCCCGCGATGACCAGCGTGTCCGCCGCTGCGCCGTCGGACAGGGTAACGTCCGCCTGTCCTGCCGGGTCGAGGGCGAGGGTGGAAAGCGAGGTATTGTTCTGTGCCGTCAGGCTGGTGTTTTCCGCGCCCTTGAGCACAACGCGGCCGGTCAGCGCGGCGCCGTCAATGTTGACAGCGGTGGTGTCAGCTGCAAAGATATAGTCGCTGTTGCTTTGCGTCCCGTTTAGTTGGATTGCCTCTGCGGTAGAAAACAGGGTGCCGCCGGGCTGGGCGGTTTCCGGCGTATCCGACGGGAAGGTGCCGACAATGCGCAACAGCATGGTGACAAATTCCGCCCGCGTCAGCGATGCCTGCGGGGAAAGGGTGGTGGCGGAGGAACCGTTAACGATGCCCGCCGCGACCAGCGCCGCAGCCGCCTGCTTTTGGGAATCGGTCATCGAGCCTGCGTCCGTAAAGGCGTGCAGCTCGTCTTCAGCGGCTTCCGCACGGTCATAGACAAAGGCGCGTGCGAGCAATTCAAACGCTTCCGCGCGTGTAGAGGCGGTATCGAAGTTGCGGCTGTCATTGCTGGCGATCAGGCCAAGGTGGATGGCCTTGCCCAGATCGTTTGCATACCATGCGTTCGACGGCGTGCCGGTCAGACCGCTGGTGCTGTCTGCCACGCTTGCGCCAAGGGTGCGGTTGAGGATTACAATGGCTTCCGAGCGCTTGACCGCGTTATCCGGCAGCATCATGCCGTCCACACCGTTGAGCAGGCCGACACGGACTGCCCGGTTGAGCGACTGCTCGGCCCAATGACCGGAGACATCCGGGAATACGGGGGTGGTCGGCGTTTCGGGTGTTTCAGGTGTTTCGACAGACAGCGCCACGGGCAGCGTGCCCGCCATCATGCGCGCAACATATAGCTTGGCCGTATTCAGATCAAGGCCACCGGTGATGGTCAGCAGCGCGTCGTCCGCGTCGTAAGCTGCCGTTTCGCCGACGGTCTGCCCGTCCAGCTGGACGGACAGCGCATTGTCTTCGGCTAAAGTGTCGAGCGTCACCTGCGCGTCCTCTGTCGGGGTCAGCTGTATGTAGGCCGGGCCGCCGTCGCTTTCCGCGGCTTGTCCGGCTTCAGCGGACAGGATGTCCGCGCCTGTCAGGCTGACCGTGCCGGCCGCGTCCTTGATGGACAGGACGTTGGGCTGCGTCAGGAAGTCGGCAAGGCCGTCCGGCGCTTCCGTGCCTTCCGGCAGGGTGACGGTCAGCGCCGTCCTCTCGTCGTTGAGCGCAAACACCGCGTCATACAGTTCCAGCTGCGCGAGCCGCCGTTCGGTCACGTTTTGCAGTCGGTCTGCCGTTTCTTCTGTCATCGTGTCCATACCGTCCGGCAGTGTGACCGCGAAGGTTAATGTGGTATCAGCCGCCGTTTCCGCAGTGAGCAAGGCGTCGCCGCCCGCCGCAAATGCGGTGCCGAGCAGCAGGACAGCAGCCAAAAGGCCGCTGAGGATTCGTTTTTTCAAGGAAGATTCCCCCTCGTTTCGGTAGTGATTCTATTGTACGGTCAACAGACAAGAATTGTCAAGCAAAAGCACGGTTTCAGTTTCGATACAAAAGACAGTTTCCCATGTTTTCCCGCGTCAGGACGGGGCTTTTTGGTGCAATACAGAGGTTTACAACCGCTTTTGTGCATGCTATACTGATACTGGCATATTATATCGTACATCATAGAGGAGGAACCATCCATGCTTTGCAAGAACTGCGGCAGGGAATTGCCCATTGCGGGGCAGTTCTGCCCATTCTGCGGCGCGACCGTCGAGCAGACCGGCGTCAACGACGAAACGGCGGTCTTTACCTCGCTGCCCGAGGAACTCAACGGGCCGATCGACCTGTCGGCGTTTGACGCCATCATGAAAGAGGACCATCACGCAGGCGGCCCGTCCGACGGCGTGACCACCGGCGACCCGCTGGCCGTGACTGACCCGCGTGTGCCGCGTGCCGGACAAATGCCGCCCGCCGACGTGCCGCCGGTGCGCCGCACCACCAGCCAGTCGGGCGCACAGCGCACGGGCAGCGCGTCCCGTCCGAACAGCGCGCCCCGCACCACCTATTTTTCCGAGCCTGACCCGGACGACCGCCCCTACCGCAAGCCATCCAAGGGCAAGCGCGGCGCAGTGGTGGCGGTGGTCGTGCTGCTGGTCATCGCGCTGATTGGCGGCGGCGTGTGGTTTTTCATCAGCCGCCAGCCGGACGAAAACCTCACCACGGCAGACAAATACTTCAGCCGCGGCAACTTCGACAAGGCGCTGGAGTATTTCCAGAAAGCACAGCAGGAGGCCAAGGACCCGACTACGCTGGACGCGACCATTCAGCTGATTCAGGATTTCCAGACCGCGCAGGACTATGTCGAGAACGGGCAGTATACCGAGGCGATCGCGGCGCTCAAGCAGTTGCAGAACCGCGTGACCGACCCGTCCTCCGCCATGTACAGCGCGATTGAGGATTTGCTCGCACAGGCCGAGGCCGGCCAGTCGGACAGTGAGTTTGCTGCCGATGTTGCCGAGGTAGAAAGCTATCTGGCCGATGGCAAGTATGACGCGGCGGCGGGCAAGCTGGATTCGCTTGCGGCGGATGACAGCCTGACCAGCGACCAGAAAAAGCAGCTGGAAGATCTGCGCGAGGAGTTGACCAAGGCGCAGGAAAAGGAACAGCAGCAGCAGGAGAACGAGGAGAAGCAGAACGAGCAGCGCAGCACGTTCTCCAGCCGTATGGATGAGCTGGAATCGAACGATTTGCAGATTGCGTCCGCAGCGACGCCCGAGGATGAGCTGGCGCTGACTGCCAGCTCGTTCGAAGCGTGGGACACGCTGCTGGTTGAGATGTACGACTATCTGGCGACCATCCTCAACGCCGACCAGTACGCCGCTGAGGAGGAGAGCTATAAGCAGTGGATCGACGAGCGCGATTCGGGCGCGGCCAACGCGGCGAAGGAAAGCTCGGACGAGACGGCGGGGCAGCTGGCTTCGTACAGCTTTAAGCAGAGCTACACCAAGGCGCGTTGCTACAAGCTGCTTGACCTGATGTAACATTCCAGTCCCCAAAAAGGCTGCGGCTATCAAGCCGCGGCCTTTTTTTGTACCCTGCTGCTTTGGCACGGCAAAGTGGGAAAATCTTTGCACAATGCGAAAGAAAATCTTGCGTACAGGCATGGTGAACAACTGCAAAAAGCGCATAAAACCGCTTTTTGTCCGATCATACAAGCGACGGGATTTGACACGGATGCAAGATTGCGGTACAATATATTCATTATAAAAATAATCCATTTCAGGAAAGGGGCGGGGCGGATGAACAGTCAGCCAAATTTTGTAAACGAGGAGTTGCTGCATGAGCTGAGCGAGAGCTTCCGCCTGAACAGCAAAATGCCAAGCGAGCTGTATGCGCGCTTTGACGTGAAGCGCGGCTTGCGCAACGCGGACGGCACGGGCGTGTTGGCCGGTATGACCCGTCTGGGCAACGTACACGGCTATCTGCTCAACGAAGGCGAGCGCGAGCCGATCGAAGGCCGCCTGACCTACCGCGGTTACAACGTGTATGACCTGATCCACGGGCTGGAGCAGGAAAACCGCTTCGGTTTTGAGGAGGTCGGCTATCTGCTCATGTGCGGCAAATTGCCGACGCGGCAGCAGCTGGATGAATTCCAGCGCACGATCGGTCTCGAGCGCGCGCTGCCCGATAACTTCACCGAGGATATGATCATGCGCGCGCCCAGCCGCGATATCATGAACAAGCTGGCCGGCGCCACGCTTGCGCTCTATTCCTACGACGAAAACCCGGATGAGACGACGGTCGAGAACATCATGCGGCAGGGCATCAGCCTGATGGCTAAGTTCCCGGTCATCATCTCGCACGCCTATCAGGCCAAGCGCCGTTATTTCGACGGCGACTCGATGTTCCTGCATGTGCCCGACCCGGAGCGCTCAACCGCGGAGAATATCCTGCATCTGGTGCGTCCGAACGGCAAGTATAGCGACGACGAAGCCAAGCTGCTCGACCGCTGCCTGATTCTGCACGCCGAGCACGGCGGCGGTAACAACTCGTCGTTTACCGTGCGCGTCACCTCGTCGTCGGGCACGGATACTTATTCCGCGATTGCCGCGGCGGTGTCCGCACTCAAGGGGCCGCGCCATGGCGGCGCCAACCTGCGTGTGGTGAAACAGTTTGAGGAAATGAAGGCCAACCTGTCCGACTGGACGGACGAAGGCGCGGTTGCGGATTACCTGTGCAAGATCCTTGACGGTGCGGCGGGCGACGGCTCGGGCCTGATTTACGGCATGGGGCACGCCATTTACACCAAGAGCGACCCGCGTGCGGTCGCGCTCAAGCGGGCGGCGCGCCCGCTGGCGGAAAAGACCGGGTTCTCCAAGGAAATGGACCTGATCGAGCTGGTCGAAAAGCTGACGCCCGCGATTTTTGCAGAAAAGAAGGGCAGCGACAAGCCGATGTGTGCCAATATTGATATGTATTCCGGTCTGGTGTACAAGATGCTCGGCCTGCCCAAGTCGTTATACACCCCGCTGTTCGCCACCGCGCGCATCGTTGGCTGGATGGCGCACCGCCTTGAGGAAGTAACGACCGGCGGCAAGATCATCCGTCCGGCATACAAGCCGTTGTCCAAAACAGTAGATTACATCAATATCGACGAGCGGAATTGATGCAAAAAGCGCCTGCCGGTTTTCCGGCAGGCGCTTTGTCTGTTCAATTGTTTCAATCGTTGCGGGCGCTTAGAGTGCAGCCTTCCACAGGCCGTGCAGATTGCAGTATTCGTATACAGCCTCCGCCTTTTCACCGTCCGCGAGTGCGAATACGGCTTCGGGCGCACCAGTGTGGTCGAGGTTCATGCGGTGTAGGCCCTTATCGGTCACCAGCCAGATATAAGCGATGTGATGCTCTTCGGTCATCGGGTGGGCAACTTCGCCGACCTTAACGCGCACGATGTTGCCTTCCACCGCTGCGACAGGCACATGCTTCTCGGTCGCGCCGTCGGTCTCGCCGGCCTTCATTTCCTTCATCGGCTCGCCGCAGCAGATAACCGGTACGCCGCGGTCGAAGATTTTTTCGACGATGTTGCCGCAGTGCATGCACTTGAAGATTTTCAGTTCCATAACAGGTTCCTCCTTATTTTATATCCGGCGTAATGCGCCGGAAAAATACAACGGGGCGGCTCAATAGCCGGTTTGCCCATCCAAAATCTCGTCGTGGTAGATCCAGTCGCGCACATTGATCACGTCGTATGTATCCGTTGTGCGGCGGATGACCACCTGCTCAATGCCTGCGTTGATGATCAGGCGCTTGCACATCGGGCAGGAATTGGCGTCGGGCATCAATTCGCCTGTGGACATATCGCGGCCGACCAGATAGAGCGTTGCACCGAGCATCTGCTCGCGGGGCGCGGCGATGATGGCGTTGGCCTCGGCGTGAACCGAGCGGCAGAACTCGTACCGCTCGCCGCGCGGGATGCCCATTTTGGCGCGGATGCAGGTGCCGATGTCGATGCAGTTCTCCCGGCCGCGGGGCGCGCCGTTGTAGCCGGTGGAGACGATCACGTCGTTTTTGACGATCACCGCGCCAAAGCCGCGCCGCAGGCAGGTGCTGCGCTCAAGCGCGACCTGCGCCATATCCAGATAATAGTTTGTCTTGTCCCGTCGGTTCATAAACATCCTCCCTGCGAGTTTATCCACCCGAGAGCACGCCGCCCTCAAGCGTCAGCCGCCGTGCCGCGCGCGCAGCGGCAGCGCGGTCATGCGTAATCAGTACAATGGTGTGCCCCGCGCGGTGCAGCCCGTCGAGCAGGGCGAGTGCCTCGCCGGTCGCGGCGGGGTCAAGGCCGGCGGTCGGTTCGTCAGCCAGCACGACATCCGGCCGGGTAACGACCGCGCGCGCAAGCGCCACGCGTTGCTGCTGGCCGCCCGAAAGCTGGTCGGGCCGGTGGTGCAGACGGTCGGACAAACCGACGCGGTCAAGAGCTTCCTGCGCGCGCGCCAGACGTTCGGCGCGCGGCGCCCCTTGCAGCGCAAGCGGCAGCGCGACGTTTTCCAGCGCAGTCATGCCGGGCAGCAGCCGGAAGCCCTGAAAGACAAAGCCGATGCGCTCGCTGCGCAGCCGCGCGCGTGCGGCGGGCGGCAGGCGGGATACATCCGTCCCGCCGAGTAGATACTGCCCATCGGTGAGCGTATCGAGCAGGCCGAGCACATGCATGAGCGTACTCTTGCCAGAACCGGACGCGCCCGTGATCGAAACATAGTCTCCGGGAGCAACGTGCAGGCCGATATCGCACAGCGCCTGCACGCCGCTGTCCACATATATTTTACTCGCATGCATCAGCTTTAGCAAGGCTTTTCCCCCTTCCATCCAGGGTTTATTTTGTCTGCAAAGCGCGGATATTATGCTGAAAAGAAAGCCCGCCCGGAAACTGTATTCCGGGCGGGCGGAAAATCAGGCCGCGTCGGCAGTGTGGCCGGCCTTTTTGTCATGCAGGCGGCGCGCAGCGTACACGACTGGCGTGTCGAGCAGCGAGGTAAAAATAAAGATCACATAGCTCGACAGCGCAACGGAAAGGAGCGTGGGCAGGTCGTATGTCCCCCAGAACGCGAACGCGGTGAACAGCACAGTGTTGACCAGCTGGGACACCAGCGTCGAACCGTTGTTGCGCAGCCAGAGATAGGCGCGGTGGTCGCCGGTTTTGCGCTCGGTCAGCGCCCACCACTTGTGGTACAGCCACACGTCGAACACCTGCGCGACCGCATAGACCGCAAGCGAGGACAGCATCATGCGCGGCGTGTTGGAGAATACCGCCGCGATAGACGGGCTGACCCAGTCGTTCGCCGACGGCACATACAGCAGCCACGACTGCGATACCAGAATGAACAGCACATTGGCCGCAATGCCCGCCCAGACCGCGCGCTGCGCGGTTTTCTTGCCCGCGACTTCGCTCAGGATATCGGTCACAAGGAAGGTGGTTGCAAACAGGATGTTGCCCAGCGTCATCTCCATGCCGAACGCATTGACCAAAATCATCACTTCGATGTTCGCCGCGATGGTGGCGAACACGGTAAACGCCATCATGCCGCCCGTACCGAACAGGTAAAACCACAGCAGCACCGCGCCGTACAGCACAATAAGGGTACCGATCAACAATAATTCGTTTGTCATTTCATTTCTCCTACACCAAAGTCCGTATTTTCCAGCAGGATATCCACGCGCGGGTTGTCCCGGTAGAGCGGATATACGTCGCGCACAAAAGCGGCGCAAACCGTATCGTCCGGCCGGACGGGCGTGGTGTTCGGAACCATGATGTTGACGCAGACGCGGTCAAAATGTGCAAGGCCGGTTTCGATGTCGCGCTGCATACCGGCCACCGTCTGTCCGGCAAGGCCGAACAGCAGGCAGCAGTCGTCGAAGTCCGCCGCGATCTTCGCGGGATTGGTCTCGTCAATGCCCTTGTCGAGTACGCGCTCGCGGTAGTCCGCGTCGAAGGTCTCCACGCCGATTTTGACGTGCAGCGTCACCCCAAGGGCGGCAAACCGCGCACGCAGCGCGGGCAGCGTTTTCCGGAAAATCCAGTGGCTTTCGACGTGCAGGTCGCGGATGCCCTTGTCGCGGCACACACGCTCGATTTCCGCGATGGTCGTTTCGTCCAGCTCGGCGAACGAGCCGGAGTTGATCGCCTCAAGGCGGCCAAAGCGTCCGGTCACCTGCGCGAGCACGCCGCGGTTGAGCGCGAGGTTGGCCTGCTCGTCGCGCGACATGTCCAGATGGTAGTCGCAGAAGCGGCAACGCTTCCATGCGCAGCCGCGCCCGCGCAGCAGCACGATCTCGCGCGGATTTTTGTCCTCGATCACCGAATAACGCGTCAGCTCCACTGTTTTCTCCCCTTTGACAAAAAAATAAGGCGTACCAAACGGTACACCACCCCAAGCGCGCTTTGCGCGCCGTCAAACAGACCATTGCTTTGCAATGGTCATCAAAAATCAGGACATGCGCCTGATTTTTGATACAAGAAAGCGATTTTGTGTGCCGCTTTTGCGGCGCGCAAAGATCGCGTTCGGGCTTTGTCCGCGCGTTGCGCGGCACAGCCCCTTCGATCGAAAGCGTGGTTTCGATCGAAGTTGTCCCGTAGTTTTGTTTAAAGACAGGATGGTTCCGAACTGTCTGTTATGGAATTGCTTTTCCATTATACCGGATTTTGTGCGATTGTCAAGCATATACTTTCCCGATTGGAGGGATGGCCATGCTCGATACCATCACACGCGTGAACGATGCCGTGCGCGGCGTGCTCTGGGGGCCGCCGCTGCTCGCGCTGCTGCTCGGCACCGGGCTGTACTTTACCTGTCGCACCGGTCTGTTCCAGCTGCGGCATATCCGGCTTTGGCTGGGCGGCGCGCTGCGCGCCTGTCTGCCGCGCCGTAGGGGGGAGGGGGACAGCCGGTCGATTTCACCCTTTGCCGCCATGTGCACCGCGCTCGCCGCGACGGTCGGCACGGGCAATATCGCGGGCGTGGCTGCGGCGCTTGTCATCGGCGGGCCGGGCGCGGTGTTCTGGATGTGGGTCGCGGCGTTCTTCGGCATGATGACCGCATTCGCGGAAAACACGCTCGGCATGCTGTACCGCAGGCGCGATGCGTCGGGCGCGTGGCACGGCGGACCGATGTACTACTTAAAGGATGGGTTGCATGCGCCCGGTTTGGCGGCGGTGTTTGCGCTGTGCTGTGCGCTGGCTTCGTTTGGCATCGGCAATATGAGCCAGTGCAATTCGATCGCCGGGGGGCTTGCAGGCGTGTTCGGCGTGCCGCCGCTTGCGACCGGCCTTGCGACCGCCGCCGTGCTGGGTACGGTGCTGCTGGGCGGGCTGAAACGCCTGTCGCGCGTGACCTCGCTGCTGGTGCCCGCGATGGCGTTGTTCTATATGGGCGGGGCGATAGTCGTACTGTGGTGTCGCCGCGACCAGATTCCACAGGCCTGTGGACAGATTTTGTCGGGCGCGTTTGGCCTGCGGGCGGCGGGCGGCGGGGCGCTCGGCTTCGGCGTGATGCAGGCCGTGCGCGTCGGGGTGTCGCGCGGGGTGTTTTCCAACGAAGCCGGGCTTGGTTCGTCGGTGATCGTACACACGGCGTCGGACGTGCAGGAGCCTTGCGCGCAGGGCATGCTCGCGGTGTTCGAGGTGTTTTTCGACACCATCGTCATGTGCACCGTGACCGCGCTTGTCGTGCTGACCGCCGGGGTGTACGACCCGGCACGCTACGCGCTGGCGGCAGGTACGCCCCTGCTGGACGCGCTGCCGACCGGCGCGGCGCTCACTGCGCAGTCCTTTGCTGCGGTTTTCGGTCCCGTGGGCGGCGCATTCGTCGCCGTATCGCTGACGCTGTTTGCCTTTTCGACGCTGCTCGGCTGGTCGTATTATGGACAGCGCGCGGTGCGCAGCCTGCTGGGCGCGCGCGCCGTACCGGTCTATCAGGTGCTGTTCGTTGCAGCGGCCTGCGCGGGCTGCACCATGCGGCTTGAACTGGCGTGGGCGCTGTCCGATACCTTTAACGCCTTGATGGCGCTGCCCAACCTTGCGGGCGTGCTGGCACTGCGCCGCGATGTGCTCGCCGAGTGGCGGCGGTACGCCCGCGCAAACCATATTTGACAATCCCTGCTATTTTTCCGCCCCGCTCCCTCACATATTGCACAAAATTCCGTTTTTCCGTCTGAAATATCGCGATCGGCCTTGTCAAACGTGCCGTTTGCGGATAGAATAAAAGGGAATTGCAGGACGCAGTCTGCTTTCCTGCAAAATTAAAGGGGGAAAAACGGAATGGATTCAACGGCAACCTTTTGGACGCTGCTGCCGCCGATCATCGCGATCGCGCTGGCGCTGATCACCAAGGAGGTTTATTCCTCCCTGCTGATCGGCATTTTGGCAGGCGCGCTGCTCTTCACCGGCTTCAATCCGCTGCATGCGGTAGAAACGACCTTCACGGTGATGGGCGGCAAGCTGGGGGACAATATCAACATCTGTATCTTTCTGGTGCTGCTGGGTATTTTGGTGTCGCTCGTCACCAAATCGGGCGCGTCGCGCGCCTATGGCGACTGGGCGGTCAAAACCATCCGCACCCGCCGTGGCGCGTCGTTTGCGACGTCGTTTCTCGGTATGTTCATCTTTGTCGACGATTATTTTAACTGCCTGACGGTCGGCACGGTCATGCGACCCGTGACCGACAAGTACGGCATCACGCGCGCCAAGCTGGCCTACATCATCGACGCGACGGCGGCACCGATCTGCATCATCGCGCCGATCTCGAGCTGGGCGGCGGCTGTCGGCTCGTCGCTGCCCGAGTCCAGCTCGATGGACGGTTTTTCGCTGTTTTTGCAGACCATCCCGATGAACCTGTACGCGCTGCTGACCATCCTGTTCCTGATCTGGCTGATGGCGGTCGATTTCGACTTTGGCCCGATGGCAAAGTATGAGCGCGCGCACAAGGATGAGGATCTTTCCCACAAGGAGGAGAATTACGTTGTCGGCGGTGCAGGCAAGGTATATGACCTGATCCTGCCGATCTGCGTGCTGATCGTGCTGTGTGTCGCTGGCATGCTGTATACCGGCGGTATCCTCGACGGCGTGGGCGTTGTGGATGCGTTTGCAAACTGCGATTCCTCGACCTCGCTGGTTCTCGGCTCGTTCTTTACGCTGGTATTCACCTTTATCCTGTATATCCCGCGCAAGGTGCTTTCTTTCGGCCAGTTCTGCGAGGCGTTCACCGAGGGCTTCCGCTCGATGGTGCCCGCCATCCTTATCCTGACGCTCGCGTGGACGCTGTCCGGCGTGTGCTCGGAGGAATACCTGAATATCGGCGGCTATGTTTCGTCTGTTGTCGGTGAGAACACGATGATGACCATGCTTATGCCGGCCATCTTCTTCCTGATCGCGCTCGGCCTTGCGTTTGCGACCGGTACCTCGTGGGGTACGTTCGGCATCCTCATCCCGATCGCGGTGGCGGTGTTCGGCGACGCGCCGAGCACGATGCTGGTCATGACCGTGGCGGCCTGCCTGTCGGGCGCTGTCTGCGGCGACCACATCTCCCCGATCTCGGATACGACCATCCTTGCCTCCGCGGGCGCCCAGTGCAACCACATCGACCACGTTTCCACCCAGATGCCGTATGCGCTGCTGATTGCGGCAATCAGCTTCATCGGCTTCCTTGTGGGCGGCTTTTTGGGCAGCGGTATCGCGGCGCTGGCCGTCGGTATCGTGCTGCTGGTGGTTTTGGCACTCGTCATCATGGCGCGCCGCAAGAAAGGCAACGCCTGAGCGATAGGTTTGATAAACCCATACCCGAAACGGCTCCCCCATCCGGGGGAGCCTGTTATCTGCCCTGGTTGCACCGCAACACGCCAATAATATACCAAAACATACCCAAAAGAAAGGAAGACCCCCGTTGACCACTGACCTGACCGAAGGAAGACCCTCCTCCAAACTGTTCTGGTTTTCGCTGCCGTTGCTGCTGAGCGTAGCCTTCCAGCAGCTTTACCAGATGGCCGACTCGATGATCGTCGGCCGCTTTGCGACCACGCCCGCCGCAGGTGAGCTGGCGCTCGCCGCCGTCGGCGCGAGCTACCCGATCACCCAGCTGTTCGTCGCCGTTGCGACCGGCGTGAACATCGGCACGAGCGTGCTGGTGTCGCAGCTGTTCGGCGCGAAGCGCTATCTGCGCATGAAAACTGCGATCTCTACCGCACTCTTAACCACGACGACGATCGCGCTTGTGCTGACGCTGATCGGCACGCTCGCCACCGGCGGCATCATGCGCGCGCTGCAAACGCCGGACAACATCTTTGCCGACGGCGCGCTCTACCTGCGCGTGTATGTGTTCGGGTTGTTGTTCCTGTTCCTCTATAATGTCTGCACCGGTATCTTTAACGCAATGGGTGACAGCCGTACGCCGCTGATTTTGCTCATCCTGTCCTCGGTCATCAACGTGGTGCTTGACCTCGTGTTTGTGGCGGGCTTCCAGTGGGGCGTGGCGGGCGTTGCATGGGCGACCTTTATCGCGCAGGGCGGCGCGGGCCTGCTCGCCTTCCTGCTGCTGCTGCGCCGTGTGCGTTCGTTCGACACGGGCGGCCATTTCCTGCTCTTCGCGCCGGAAATGCTGCGCCGTCTGACCAACTACGCCATCCCGTCGATCGCGCAGCAGAGCTTTGTTTCGGTCGGCAACGTCATCATCCAGTATTATGTCAATCTGTGCGGCGCGACAGTGATCGCGGGCTTTTCGGCCGCGACAAAGGTCAATATGTTTGCACTGACCTGTTGCATGTCGTTTGCCTCCGGCCTGTCCAGCTATGTCGCGCAGAACATCGGCGCGCGCAAGCTCGACCGCATCGGACAAGGCCTCAAGGCGGGCGCGACGTTTTCCATCTCGCTTTCCGTCGTGTTCACCGCGGTCTACCTGCTGTTTGCCGATTTTCTGGTCGGCCTGTTCATCCCCGCGGGCAGCGGCTCGGGCGTCATTGACGTAGGACGGCAGTACCTGTTCATCGTCACCCCGTTTTACATCATCGTGTGCATCAAATTCGTGTGCGACAGCGTGCTGCGCGGCGCGGGAGCGATGCGGCCGTTTATGATTACGACCTTTTCCGACCTGATTATCCGCGTTGCCTTGTCGGTGATCCTGTTCAATCTGATGCACAGCGAAATCGGTATCTGGCTGTCGTGGCCGATCGGCTGGTTCCTCGGCTCGGGTCTGTCCGCGTGGTTCTACAAAACCGGCGTATGGAAAAAGAATCTGCCCACGCTCTAAAACATATGGCACAACAAAAGGACGTCCGATAGGACGTCCTTTTTGTGTTTTGTGATTTATTTGTACGGGTTGTCCGCCTTGAGGTAGCAGCACTTCTTGTACTTTTTACCGCTGCCGCACGGACACGGGTCGTTCGGGCCGATCTTCTTACCCGCACGCTTGGGCTCGGCTTTGACCGAACCGTCGCTTGCGCCGGCCGCTGCGGTTTCCTTGGCGACCTGCTCGCGCTTGGGTTCCTCACCACGGGTGCGTACCTGCGCAAGGAAGATCATGCGCACGGTGTCCTCACGGATGGCGTCGATCATCGCGTCGAACATGTCGAAGCCTTCGCGCTTGTATTCGACGACCGGGTCATGCTGGCCGTAGGCGCGCAGGCCGATGCCGTTGCGCAGCTCGGTCATTGCGTCGATGTGATCCATCCACTTGGTATCGACGTTCTTGAGCAGCACCACGCGCTCCAGTTCGCGCATGATCGGCGCGCCGAGCGCCTGCTCCTTGGCCTCGTAAACCTTATGCGCTTGGTCGCACAGGACATTCGTCAGCTGTGCGGCGGTCAGGTCGTCGCACTCCTCGGCGGTGAAGGTGCAGTCCTCGGGGCGCAGGAATACGCCGATAAACGGGCGGCGCGCATGGTCGACCATCTCCGGGCTGATGACTGTGTGCTCGCCGATGGCGGCGTGTACCGCACGGGCGATGGTGTCGTCGATCATATTGACGATGTTGTCCTTAACGTCCTTGCCCTCCAGCACCTGCAAACGCTGGCTGTAAATGGTCTGACGCTGGGTGTTGAGCACGTCGTCGTACTCAAGGACGTGCTTACGGGTGGCAAAGTTGCGGGATTCGATCTTCTTCTGCGCGTTTTCGATCGCGCCGGACAGGATCTTCTGGTCGATCGGCTCGTTTTCGTCAATGCCGAGCGTTTCCATCATGCCTTGGATGCGCTCCGAGCCGAACAGGCGCATCAGGTCGTCCTCCAGCGAGATATAGAAGCTGGATTCGCCCGGGTCTCCCTGACGGCCGGCACGACCGCGCAGCTGGTTATCGATACGGCGGGACTCGTGCCGCTCGGTGCCGAGGATATACAGGCCGCCCGCCGCGCGCACCTTTTCGGCATCCGCGTCGGTCTCCTTCTTGTACTTCTGGTAAAGCTCCTCGAACTTGGCGCGGATGGCAAGCACCTCGGGGTCGTCGGTTTCGGCGTGGCCGTTGGCTTCGTAGAGCAGCTCGGGGGTGTAATCGCCCTTCTTCAGCTCGTCCAGCGCCATGGTCTCCGCGTTGCCGCCGAGCATGATATCCGTACCGCGGCCAGCCATGTTGGTCGCGATCGTGACCGCGCCCGACTTACCCGCCTGCGCGACGATATCCGCCTCGCGCTCGTGATATTTTGCGTTCAGTACGGTGTGCTTGATGCCCTTCGCCTTGAGGATTTTGGACAGTTCCTCGGATTTTTCGATCGACACCGTGCCAACCAGAATCGGCTGTCCCTTGGCGTGGCACTCCTCAATGCGCGCGATGGTCGCATGGATCTTGCCGCGCTCGTTCTTATAGACCGCATCCGGGTTGTCCTTACGGGCAATCGGCTTATTGGTCGGGATTTCGATAACGTCCAGCTTGTAGGTGTGGCGGAACTCCTCCTCCTCGGTCAGCGCGGTACCAGTCATGCCGGACAGCTTGCCGTACAGGCGGAAGTAGTTCTGGAAGGTGATGGTCGCAAGCGTCTTGCTCTCGTGCTCGACCTTAACGCCTTCCTTGGCCTCGATGGCCTGATGCAGGCCCTCGTTATAGCGGCGGCCGAACATCAATCGGCCGGTGAACTCATCGACGATGATGACCTGCCCGTCGCGCACAACATAGTCGACGTCGCGCTGCATGACGCCGCGCGCCTTGATCGCCTGATTGATGTGGTGCTGCAAGGTGGTGTTGGCCGGGTCGGACAGGTTTTCGACCTTGAAATACCGCTCCGCGCGTGCCTGACCCTGTGGGGTGAGCGTCGCGGTGCGCGCCTTCTCGTCAACGATATAGTCGGCTTCGATATCGTCCTGCTCCTCCTTGGCGTCGACTTCCTTGACGCGCAGCTGCTTGAGGCCGGCGGCAAAGCGGTCGGCCAGCTCATAGAGCTGCGAGGACTTTTCGCCCTGACCGGAGATGATCAGCGGGGTACGCGCCTCGTCGATCAGGATGGAGTCGACCTCGTCGACGATGGCGAACGCGTGGCCGCGCTGCACCATGGCCTTTTTGTAAATCGCCATATTATCGCGCAGGTAATCGAAACCGAACTCGTTATTCGTGCCGTAGGTGATATCGGCCTCGTACATGGCTTTGCGCTGGGCAGGCTCGACCGCGTGGATGACCAGACCGACGGTCAGGCCGAGGAAGCGGTAGACCTTGCCCATCCACTCGCTGTCGCGCTTGGCAAGGTAGTCGTTGACCGTGACGATATGCACGCCCTTGCCGGTCAGTGCGTTCAGGTACGCGGGCAGGGTGGCGACCAGCGTCTTGCCTTCACCGGTCTTCATCTCTGCGATGCGGCCCTGATGCAGCACAATGCCGCCGATGACCTGCACGCGGTAGTGTCGCATCCCCAGCACGCGCCACGCCGCCTCGCGGCAGGTGGCAAACGCTTCCGGCAGCAGCTGGTCGAGTGTTTCACCGTTCTGATAGCGTGCCTTGAACTCGTCCGTCTTGGCGCGCAGCTCGGCGTCCGTGAGTTTTTTGTATTCCTCCTCGAGCGCGTCGACCTTGTCGGCGATGGGGTAGATCTTTTTCAGCTCATGCGAGGAATGGGTACCGAAGATTTTGGTAAAAAGGTTAGCCATTCTTGATTCAGCCTTTCAAAAAGGGCAAAACGCCCTGTTTCTCATACAGAAAGTATTATATCACACAATGGGCGGGAAACAAACAAATTTTTTGTGAACGCGCTAATGGTCTGATAGGGGGTATCCAATACCCCCTATCTACAAAAGCGGTTCCAGTAGAAAGCGCTTTTGATACCCCCGGTTTCGGCCCGATGGCGCGGGCTAAGGTCAAAATTCGAGGTGCATGCCCCCGAATTTTGTTATGATATGTCGCTACGCTCCCAGCCTTTGTAATATGCATAAGTGGTATGAAAAACAGAAACCGGGAAGGCCACCTGTTGGTGGCCCTCCCGGTTTGGTGTATGCGGCGTGTTTATGCGGAAAAATTGCCGGCGATCACGCCGAACAGCTCGTTGATACGGTCGTACCGGCCTTTGAGGTACAGCCAGCCAAACAGCGCTTCCAGCGCGGTCGCGTAGGCGTACTCGGCCGTCGAGGCGCTCTTGGGCACGCTTTTGGGTTTGGCGTTCCGGCCGTGGCGGTAGACCTCCTGCTCAGCTTCATCCAGCAGGGGCAGGATGCGCTGCACGGCTTCGGCCTGCGCAGGGGCGCAGACCAGCTGGGTCGTGCGGCGGTGCAGGTTTTTGGCGGTCTGCATGCCGCCGCAAGCCAGATAGGACCGCACCAGCACTTCATAAACCGCATCGCCCACATGGGCGAGCGCGAGGCTCGACATGCGGGCGATGGCAGCGTCATCCAATATAGGATGCAGATAATCCATTACTTGTCCTCAGCGGCAGGAGCAGCTTCCGCAGCAGCGGCCTTTTCCGCCTCGGCCTTCGCCTTGGCAGCAGCTGCCTGCTTTGCCTGCATCTCCTTGAACTTTGCCTTTTCCTCTTCGGTCGGGACAGGCTCAATGCAGCCCTTCGGGCAGGCCTTGGCGCACATCTTGCAGTTCTTGCACTTGTCGTAGTCGATCTTGGCAACCCCGTCGACCACATGGATGGCGTCGAACTTACAGGTCTTTTCGCACATCTTGCAGCCGATGCAGCCGTTCGAGCAGACCTTCATGACCTCGGGGCCCTTATCCTTGTTGACACAGTTGACGTGTACCTTCTTGGACTCGGGCACCAGATTGATCAGCTTCTTCGGGCAGGCCGCGACGCACTTGCCGCAGGCCACGCACTTGTCGGTGTCGACCTTGGCCACGCCGTCGACAATGTGGATGGCGTCAAACGCACACGCCTTGACGCACGAGCCGAGGCCCATGCAGCCGTAAGCGCAGGCCTTGGGGCCGTTCGCCACGCGCAGCGCGGCGGTGCAGTCCTGCAAGCCTTCATACTTGGCCTTGTCGACCGCGTTGCAGCCGCCGTTGCAGTAAACGTGCGCAACCTTGCGCTCACCTGCCTCGACCGCGACGCCCATGACCGCGGCGATTTTTTCCGCCGCCGCCGCGCCGCCAACCGGGCAGCCGTTGACCGGCGCCTTGCCCTCTACGATCGCAGCAGCCAGACCGTCGCAGCCCGGGAAGCCGCAGCCGCCGCAGTTCGCGCCCGGCAGGCACTCACGCACGAGCGGCACGCGCTCGTCGACCTCGACCGCGAACACCTTGGCCGCAATGCCCAGCAGGATGGCGAACACCACACCCATGATGAACAGTACCGCGACCGCGGAGATGATATTTTGCATATCCATTTCTTATCTTTCCCCCTTGCTTACCAGATCGACAGGCCGGAGAAGCCCATGAACGACATCGCGAGCAGCGCCGCGGAAACCAGCGCGATCGGGAAGCCTTCAAAGCACTTGGGGCACTTTGCCGTTGCGTCCAGACGCTCACGGATGGAGGCGAACAGCACGATCGCCAGCGTATAGCCCACGCCGGCACACACGCCGTACACCATCGAGCCGATGAACGAATAGCCGTTGTCAATGTTGGAGATCGCAGCGCCCAGAACCGCACAGTTGGTGGTGATCAGCGGCAGGAAGATGCCGAGCGCGGAATACAGCGCGGGCATCGCCTTTTTCATGAACATCTCAACGAACTGTACGAGCGTTGCGATAACCAGGATGAACGCGATGGTCTGCATGTAGTCCAGACCGAGCGGGTCGAGGATGAAGTACCAGACCGCCCACGAAACGGCGCTGGCCAGCGCCATAACGAAGATAACCGCCATGCCCATGCCGATGGCCGTGTCGGTCTTTTTGGATACGCCGAAGAACGAGCAGCAGCCGAGGAACTGGACAAGGATGTAGTTGTTGACCAGAACCGCTGCCACGGCAAGCGACAGGACTTCGGTCAGGCCCATTGCATCAGGAAAATTGAAAGCCATTTACTTGTCCTCCTTTCCAGCCATGATCTTCTGGATGGCCGCGAAGATGAAACCCATCATCAGGAAGCCACCGGCCGGCAGGATCATCATAACCGCCGGGTTGGCGCTCAGGCCGGGGATGGCGAAGCCTTCCGCCGGGATGAAGCTCAGGAACGGCAGCAGGGTGGACAGGCCGGAGAACACCGTGCCCGCGCCCAGCAGCTCGCGCAAAAAGCCCATCAGGACGAGCGCGAAGGTGAAGCCCAGACCCATGCATACGCCGTCCAGCGCGGAGGGCAGCACCTTGTTTTTGGACGCATACGCCTCGGCACGGCCGAGGATGATGCAGTTAACAACGATCAGCGGCAGGAACAGGCCGAGGGATGCCGCCAGCGACGGTACGAACGCCTGCAATGCCAGGTCGATCATGGTAACGAAAGTCGCAATGATCGTGATGAACGCTGCGATACGGATCTTATCCGGGATAAACTTACGCAAGGCGGAGATAACGACGTTCGAGCAGATCAGTACGATCGTCGCCGCCACGCCCATGCCGATGCCGTTGGACAGCGAGGTCGTCGTTGCCAGCGCGGGGCACAGGCCGATAGTCTGCATGAAAATCGGGTTGTCGAGGATGACGCCCGCTTTCAGCTGTTCAGAAAATTTCATGTTGGCTGTCCTCCTTTAACCCAGGCTGGCGACACAGTTTGCCGCCGTGTTGACGCCCAGCGTAACCGCACGCGAGGTGATCGTCGCGCCGGTGATCGAGTTGATCGTGCCGCCGTCCTTGGTGACCGCGAGGCTGCCGTCCGCCGGCTGGCCGACATACTGGCCGATCCACGCCGCGTCGCTCTGCGCCTTAGCGCCAAGGCCCGGGGTCTCGCCGTGCGAGGTGACCTGCGCACCGGCGACCGTGCCGTCCGCGTTGATGCCGACGATCAGCGTCAGCGCGCCGCCGAAGCCCTTCGGGTTAACCTCGACGCAGTAGCCGATGGTCTGGCCGCCGGCCTGCGCTTCATATACGCCCGAGATGACCGGCTGGTTCTTATCGGCCGGAGCCGTCCAGTCCGCAGAAACTTCAACGTCGGCAAAGCTCTCTGCTTCAGGCAGGATGACGCTCATGGCCGCGTTGCGGGTTTCGACCGCGTTCTGCGCGATCTTGTCCTTGGTGATGCCGTTGATCACGCCCAGAAGCAGGGCACATACAAAGGTGATCAGGCCCAGTACGACGACCAGCATCAGGATGCCGCCGCCCTTTTTGCTGCTATC
>DWZQ01000048.1 GCA_019117485.1 Candidatus Agathobaculum intestinipullorum
GGCTGCCGTATCACCACCACCCTGCTGTACGAAATGATCAAGCGCGACCTGACCATCGGTCTGGCCACGATGTGCATCGGCGGCGGCATGGGCGAGGCGATCATCGTCGAGCGCGACGAGCTGTGCAAGTAAGCCGTATCTCCAACCGTTTGCATCCGTCAGGGCGGCACGCCGCCCTGACGGTAAAATACTGTCAGAATTTCTGAAAGGAAGTCTTGTGCAATGACTGATGTAGTAGTTGAGAAAAAGGGCCATGTAGCGGTCGTCAAGATCGAGCACATGAAGGCCATGAACGCGCTTTCCACCGACATGTACGCCCAGCTCGAAGAGGCGTTTGACGAAGTCGCGAAGATGGACGACGTATATTGCGTCGTGCTGACCGGCTCGTCCACCGTCAACAAGAAGGGCAAGACCGTTAACTCCTTCGTTGCCGGCGCTGACATCGCCCAGATGTCCACCATGACGGTCGAGGAAGGCAAATTCTTCGGCAACGACTCCAACCGTGTCTGCTGGAAGATCGAGAACTTCAAGCGCCCGGTCATCGCGGCGATCAACGGCTTCTGCCTCGGCGGCGGCTGCGAGCTGGCAATGAGCTGCGATATCCGTCTGGCGTCCGATAATGCGCTGTTCGGCCAGCCGGAAGTCGGTCTGGGCATCACCCCGGGCTGCGGCGGCACGCAGCGTCTGGCACGCATCGTTGGTCTGGGCAAGGCCAAGGAGCTCATCTATACCGCACGCGGCAACTACACCGCGCAGCAGGCGCTCGACATGGGTCTGGTCAACTACGTTTACCCGCTGGAGAACCTGATGGACGAGGCCATGAAGCTGGCTGAGGAGATCGCATCGCAGGCGCCGATCGCTGTTGCACTGTGCAAGGAAGCGATCAATGTCGGCATGCAGACCGACCTGAACTCTGCGCTCAAGTTTGAGGGCAATGTGTTCGGCCAGTGCTTCGCCACCGAGGACCAGAAATACGGCATGGCTTACTTCCTCGACAAGAACAAGGACAAGCCGGCTAAGGAATTCAAGAACAAGTAAACCGTCCGACGGAGATAAGTGAGAGAGAGGTTTTATCAACATGAAAGTTTGTGTATTCGGCGCTGGTAACATGGGCGCGCGCATCGCGGAAGTTTTCCTGACCAATGGCCATGAAGTCACCATGATCGATATCAAGCAGGAGTTTGTCGACCGCGGTGTCAAGACCATCACCAACGACCTTTCCTTCCTCGTAAAGAAGGAAAAGATGACCGAGGACCGCAAGAACGAGCTGCTGGCTGGTTTGAAGACCTCGGTAGAGCGCTCCGCTGCCGCCGACGCCGACTTCGTGATGGAAGTTATCCTCGAGCGCATGGATCTGAAGAAAGAGCTCCTCAAGGAGCTGGACGAGATCTGCCCGGCACACACGATTTTCGCAACCAACACCTCCGCGCTGTCCCCGACCGAGCTGGCGGCTTCCGTCAAGCGTTCGGATAAGGTCATCGGCTGCCACTTCTTCAACCCGGCACAGATCATGAAGCTGGTTGAGGTTACCCGCGCCATCCAGACCTCGGACGAGACCTTCAAGACCGCATTCGATCTGATGACTTCGCTGGGCAAGACCCCTGTCTCTGTACAGGAAGGCCCGGGCTTTGTTGTTAACCGCATCCTGATCCCGATGATGAACGAGGCCATGGGCATTGTTGCCGACGGCATCGCTTCCCCGGCTGATATCGACATCGCGATGCAGCTGGGCGCTGGCATGAAGTCCGGCCCGCTCCACACTGCCGATTTGGTTGGCCACGATGTCAACTTGGCGATCATGGAGACCCTGTACCGCGAGACCGGCGATCCGAAGTACCGCCCGCATCCGCTGATGCGCAAGATGGTACGCGCTGGCTGGCTGGGTGTCAAGACCGGCAAAGGCTTCTTTGAGTATGACGAATACGGCAAGGAAATTGTGAAATAATCTATCCACAAACGGCAAGACTGCTGTGCACCCCGCACAGCAGTCTTGCTTTTTTTATCCACTTTATTGTTGTTTTTGGTTGTTTTTCTTTTCATTTCTTTGAACTTGTTTGGCAAAAACAACAAATTTTTCTACAATCTATGGCATTTATCGCCCAAACACGATATAATATTATCTAATCCCAAAATACCAACGGACAAATACCGCCGAAGCGGCAAATGCAGCGATATCCGCGCACAATGCCGCCGGGACGGCATACCGTATCCGGCTCAACCCCAAATGGCCTCCATAGATGCTGATGGTATACAAGCTGGTCTCGGACGCGCCGAGCATCACCGCAGCCACGCGGCCTGTGTAACTATCCGGCCCGAAGCGGCCAATCAGTTCACTGCCCAATGCCAGCCCCCCGCCACCACTGATCGGCTTGAGCAGAGCCAATGCTGCACAGTCCATTGGGATACCAAACAGATGCAACAGCGGTGCCAAAATAGCTGCTGCCCAATCAATCGCACCCGAAGCGCGCAGCATATACACCACGGTCAGCATGCCTACCATCGTTGGCAGGATGCCCACAGCGGTTTCCAACCCCTTACGGGCCCCTCTCAAAAATACCGGAAACACTTCTACCCGCTTATACAGTGCGTATAAGCCGACCGCTGCAAGTAGCAGCGGAATCAACCCAGCCTGTATCGCCCCATGCACTCCTTTCTGCATTTTTCTGACGGTTCTCTCAGGTTTTGGGAAATATTTTGGAAATAACAGGCAATTAGACATTTTTTATGCCACACCTGTGTGATAATACAAATTGTAATCCGAACAGTCATTTCCGTCTATTTTTCTTCGCGGAACAGCGGCCGCAATAACCTGCCGGCCAGCAGCACCACAGCTACGGAAAACACCGACGCACCCCAAACCGGCAGCATAATGTCGAATGGCGCTGCCGCACCGTTTGCCGCTCGGATCGCTGCTACGGTCGATGGGATGAGCTGAATTGACGCTGTGTTGAGTGTAATCAGCGTGAGCACTGTATCCGGTGCACCGCGCCGCCCCTCAAGCGTGTATAAACGGTCTGCTGCCCGCAGGCCGAGCGGCGTCGCCGCATTGGACAGACCCAGCAGGTTGGCAGCGACATTCGCGCTGACCGCCTCCATAGCCTGCCGGTCTGCTGCTGCCTTGCCAAACAGCGGCCGCAATAACGGCATGAGCGCACGCGATAGCTTGGCTGACAGGCCGGATGCCTGCACAAGTTCCATTACACCGCTCCAAAAACACATCAATCCTGTAATCCCAACCAAAAGTGTAACCGCCTCGCCTGCCCCCTCCCCCAGTGCTGCCGTGACTGCATCCAACCTTCCGGTCGCTGCACCACATAGCAGCGCGAGTATAAGAAAGGCCACCCAGATCGCGGATAGCATCCGCACCATCCCCCTCCCTGTCCGAATTCCCCGCAAGGGGATTTTGGTAATACATGACCCACCGAAAAGAAATGAAGGAGTGTTCTCACATGAAGTCTACCGGTATTGTCCGCAAAGTGGATGAGCTGGGCCGCATTGTGCTGCCCATTGAACTGCGCCGTACGATGAACATTGAGGTCAAGGATGCCTTGGAAATTTATGTAGATGGCGATCAGATCGTGCTGAAAAAGTACGAGCCATCCTGCATTTTCTGTGGCAACGCAAAGGACATCATCCACTACAAGGGCAAAAATGTGTGCAGCGACTGCGCACGCGAGCTCAAGCTTCTCTGAGCATACTGTCAGGCAGCCATCCCTTTTACCGGGGATGGCTGCTTTTTTTGTCTGCTTGTGCCTGATATTTGGCCCGCGTAGCCATGCCGCCACGGATATGTCGTTCCTTTTTATTCGTCCGCAATACCTCCTGTGCGCTGTCGTACAACGCTGTATTGAGCTTTTTCAGCCGCGTAGTAATATCCTTATGTACGGTCGACTTGGAGATGCCAAATTGTTCGGCAGCTTGCCGTACAGTCGCCCCATTCTCAATCAGGTACTTGGCCAGCTGGATCGTGCGCTCCTCGGGTAAGCCTTTCACCGTCGTCCCCCCTGCCCTATTGACGCTTTTGTTACTCTCAATCTATGCGTCAATAGGCGGCATTAGAACGAAATTCCTGTCGATTTTTGTAACCTAAAACACAATAATGAACATATATTCATTATTACATGCAAAAAAATGCGCTGCTCTCACTTGAGCAGCGCATTGATTCCTTTGGTATGATACTCTACCAGACGGTTCAGGCCAGTGCGTACCTCGCGCGGGCGGATGCGGGTTTTCAGAACCTGTACCGTGCCGTCAAGCAAGTTGCGCGCCATGATCTGTGCCAATAGCAGGCAGTTGTCCTCGTCGGCCAGCAGCGGCATCGTTTTAGCGGCCAGCATGTCGATCATGCTCTCCCGCAGGCTCTCATAACGCGTACCATGCGCCTGTTCCATGATGAGCAGCAGGCCGTACTTCTCGGCCAGCAGCAACGAGATAACCTCCTCCGTCAGCAACATCTGATATTCACGCTGACCGGTATGCAGATCAAACCGCTTATCCTTGAGGCGCAGGATCAGCTTTTTCAGCCCGTCTGCCGCACCGTCGGTCAGTTCATAGAACAGTTCCTCTTTATTTTTGAAATAGTGATAGAGATTGCTCTTACTGATGTTGACCTTGTCCGCAATCATCTGCAACGAGGTGCGGTCGTATCCACGTTGCAGAAACAAATGCTGCGCTTCCAGCAAAATCTTATGCCGCAGCTCGTCCTTCAAAACCTGCACAATAAAGACCACCCGTTCATTTCTTCCTTTATTATACCAGTCCTGCCGGATTTGTCAACATTTTCGCTGTTTTGCCGCAGAAATCATTACCCACTCATCAGACAGCAAAAAGCGCGCCGGAGCTTGCTCCAGCGCGCTTTTGCGGCCATCATATCAAACTATGCGCCGAATACCTTCAGCATAAAGCCTGCGGCAACAGCCGAGCCAATGACGCCCGCCACATTCGGCCCCATAGCATGCATCAGCAGGAAGTTGGCCGGATTGGCCTTCTGACCCTCGACCTGCGACACGCGCGCCGCCATCGGGACAGCAGATACGCCCGCCGAACCGATCAGCGGATTGACCTTGCCGCCCGTCAGCTTGCACATGATCTTGCCGAAGATCAGGCCGCCCATCGTCGAGAACATAAACGCCAGCAAGCCCAGCGCAATGATCTTGATCGTTTCCAATGTCAGGAACTTGTCCGCAACCGCCTTGCAGCCGACCGACAGGCCGAGGAAGATAGTCACGATGTTGCACAGTGCGTTCTGCGCGGTATCGCTCAGGCGCTCGGTTACGCCGCACTCACGCAGCAGGTTGCCCAGCATAAGCATACCAATCAGCGGCGCGGTATCCGGGATGAGCAGGATGACCACGGTCGCAACCGCGATCGGGAACACGATCTTTTCGGTCTTGGAGACCGGACGCAACTGCTCCATCTTGATCTCGCGCTCCTCCTTGGTGGTCAGCAGCCGCATGAGCGGTGGCTGGATCATCGGGATAAGCGCCATATAGGAATACGCCGCAATCGCAATAGCGGGCAGATAATCGCGTGCCAGACGCGAGGCAACCAAGATTGCAGTAGGGCCATCCGCGCCGCCGATGATTCCAATGGCAGCAGCTACCGCACCCGGAAAACCGAGCGCCAACGCCAGCAGGAACGCTGCGAAGATACCCAGCTGCGCTGCCGCGCCCAGCAGCAGCGAGGACGGACGCGCGATCAGCGGACCGAAGTCGGTCATCGCACCGATGCCGAGGAAGATAATGGAGGGATAAATCGCATGCTCTACGCCCTGATAGAACACCCACAGCATACCGGGACTGGACGTCGCAGTCGGCTCATTAAGCAGGCCGGTAATCGGGAAGTTGGCCAGCAACATGCCAAATGCAATCGGCACGAGCAGCAACGGCTCAAACTTTCTGCCGATGCCCAGATAAAGCAGCACAAACGAAATCAGGATCATGATCAGGTTGCGCGGGTCATCCACCAGTGCGGCGAAACCCGAACCTGCCAAAATCTCCTGTAACGCCTCGATAAACGAAAATTGCATAGCCGTGCGCCCCCCGTTACATCGTGCAGAGCGTGGCGCCGGTCTCTACCGTCGCGCCCTTCTGCACGCTGACCGAGCCGACCGTACCGTCGTGCGGCGCGCAGATCTCGTTTTCCATCTTCATCGCTTCCAGAATGAACAGCACATCCCCCGCCTTGACGGTCTGCCCAGCCGCGCATCGCACATCAAGAATCGTGCCGGGCATGGGCGCGGAAACGACCTCGCCTTCCGCCGGTGCGGCCGGCGCAGGTACCGCAGTGGGCTTTGCAGCCGGTGCGGGCGCTGCTGCAGGCGCAGACGCTGCAGCCGGTGCCTTGCCGACTGCCACCGCACTGACCGAACCCTTTTCCACCTCTACTTCATATTGCTTGCCGTTGAGCGTTACCATGTATTTCATCGTTTGTCTCCCCCTTAAACCGCTTTGATGGATTTGAATACAAGCTGATCGAGCGGAATGCCGGTCTCATGGCTGACGATTGCCATCACACAAGCCGCCTGCGTCTCGTCGATACCTTCCAGTATCACCTGCGGCGCAGCCGCAGCAGCCGGGCGCGGCGCAGCAAACGGTTGCATCGGCTTGGCCATCGCAGGCGCCGGACGGTGCTCCAGGCTGCCGACCACGCGCGATACGACCAGAATAATCCCCCACAGCACAGCCAGCATCAAAAAAACGATGAAAAAGCCAGAAACGGATACCACAATGGAATCCAATAGGCTCAGTGGATCTCGAACCATGGTCAGCCAACCTCCTTAAACGAATAGCTTGCCGTAAACGTGCGCTCACGGCGCGCGAAGAACTGCTCAGCCTGCTGCGGGAAAGCAATGTAGGACAGCACATCCTCCTCACAGCGCGCACGGTCGCCCAAATGCGCCTTGGCCTCCTCATATTCGGCAGGAAGCGTTTCCGCATAGCGGCCGGTCATCGGTTTTTCATCACCCAGCACGCTCTGGGCTAAACCTGCGTCGATTGTGCCGGGCGCCTTACCATACTCGCCGCGGATATAGCTCTTGATCTCCTTGCCGATTGACTTGTACCGCTCCCCTAGCAGCACATTGACTGTCGCCTGCACGCCAACCATCTGGCTCAGCGGTGTAACCAGCGGCGGATAGCCCAGCTCGGCACGCACGCGCGGAGTCTCATCAAGCACTTCCTCCAGCCGGTCGATCGCGTTCTGCGCCTTGAGCTGTGCAACCAGATTGGACAACATGCCGCCCGGGATTTGATAGATCAGTGCATCTGTCTTGGTAGACAGCACATAGGGATCAAACATCCCGTTTTCTGAGAATTTGTCCTTGACTGGCAGGAAAAAGTTGTTGATACGGTTGAGCTTCTGGGCGTCCACACCACAATGGTAGCCCAGTTGGCTGAGCGCGTAGACAACCGATTCCGTCGCGGGCTGGCTGGTGCCGCCCGAAAAACATGAAGTCGCGCAGTCAATACCTGCCGCGCCAGCCTCAGCCGCCTTCAGATAGGTCATGTAGCCCAATCCTGTTGTCGCGTGCGTGTGCACATAAATCGGCAGCTGGATATTCTCCCGCAGCGCCGTAACCAGATCAAAGCACTCCTTGGGCGACATAATGCCCGCCATATCCTTGATACACAGCGAATGGCAGCCCATTTCCTCAATCTGCATGCCCAGCGAAACGAACATCTCAAGGTTATGAATCGGGCTGATCGTATAGCAGATGCAGCCCTGCGCATGTCCGCCCGCCTTGCGGCATTCGTCCACCGCAACCTGAATGTTGCGCATGTCATTCAACGCGTCAAAAATGCGGATGATATCCATACCGTTTTCTACGCTTTTGCGTACAAAGCGACGCACGGTATCATCGGAATAGTGATGGTAACCCAGCAGATTCTGGCCGCGCAACAGCATCTGCAGTTTGGTGTTTTTCATGTGCGCCTTAATTTTACGCAGGCGCTCCCACGGATCCTCGTTCAGGTAACGCAAACAGCTGTCGAACGTTGCCCCGCCCCAGCATTCGATCGAATGATAGCCGGCTTGATCCATCTCGTCCAGCACGGCTTCAAAGTCCTCAAACGGCATACGGGTCGCGATCAACGACTGCTGCGCATCACGCAGCACGGTTTCGGTGATATGCATTTGTTTCACGGAATATGCCCCTCCTTTGGACGCAAAATCGGGCTCAGGCAAAACTATACCTTTTTCCCCATTTTACATAACTTTATCATAGCATTTTCCATCCCGCTCTGCAATGCTTTTCTTTACATCTAACTTCCCTGTCGCAATTTTACGCCGCCTTTACGCTGGTTTTGATTGACAAGCGGTACTGAATGCAGTATTATTGTAATAGTATGCGCTATCGGTTGGAGTTTTGTCGACACCCTATTGTCTCTTAACGCTCGGCAGCGTACAACGATAAGTTTACGCTGTGTCTACGGTCTGGAAGCCGCCATGTTACCATAAACTTTTCTGTGTATCCTCTTATAATGTAACAGGATAGAGCGGCCGTCTCCTAACATCTGGCAGGTCCTCGCCCGCTGACGCCGCAAAACTTTATATTTTTTCACATGCCCCTGTAGCTCAGTTGTATAGAGCGACCGCCTCCTAACATCCGGCAGGCCTCTGTCCGCTGATGCCGCAAAACTGAATATTTCCTCAACACGCCCCCGTACCTCACCGGGATAGAGGGTCCGCCTCCTAAGGTCGCGTTACAACAAACACCTTTAGGAAAAAGGCAATAGTCAACAACTTAATATTTTATAGATGTCCCTGTAGCTCAGCTGGATAGAGCGACCGCCTCCTAAAAATCGAATCGTTCGAATCCTGGAGCCCTGTAAAATTGAATAATTTCTGTATAAGCCCCCGTAGCTCAGTTGGATAGAGCGGTCGCCTCCTAAGCGACAGGCCACTGGTTCGAACCCAGCCGGGGGTGCCAAAAATGACCGTTGTAAGCCGTTTTTTTGATGGTTTACAGCGGTTTTTTGTTGTCGTTTTCCCGGAGCATTCTTGCCGCTCCGCCGGAACGATTTTATACACTTTCCGCTGTATGACTGCTAATTGGATTCGAACTATTTTTCCGGCCTTGCTAATAAAAAACGCCGATTTGCTAATACGATTTTCCCGCCCTATTTTTCGGATGGGGCCGACGCCAGCAATGCGGCCAGTGTATTGGCCAGTTCCGGCGACTTGCGAAGCTGCTCCACCAGGGCCTCCAAATCCAATGTGGCGGGCGCCGGTTCCTTTGGTTCTTCCGGGGGACGAACCGAACGCAGGTCGGGATTGGCATAGAAGGCGCTCTCAAACTTCTGGGCGTTGATCTTACGGTCCTCGTCCAGAATGTGGGCATACACACTGGTGATCATGTCGATTTGGGCGTGGCCCGTGTCTCCCTGGGTGGCCTTCAGATCGCCGTGGTTGAGCTTCAGCTTATATGTGGTACTGGAATGACGGAGAGAGTGAAAGACCACTTTGGGCAGCCCCGCCTTCTCCCGCAGCTTCTCAAACGACTTCAGGATGATACGGTCCTCACAGGGGCGGCCATTGGCCAGCGCCACCACCAGATCGTAATCCTGATACTCGTCACGGAGCAGTGCTCGCAGCTCGTCTTGCGCGGATTTCCATTCCCGCAGGATGTAAGCCAGGGTCTTGGGCAGCCACACCTTACGGATGCTGGAATCGGTCTTGGGCTTCTTCAGGATGATCCTGGTGCTGGTGTTGGGAAACAGGGGCGTGAACACATGGTAGATGTCCTTTTGCCCCAGCATCTCAATGGCCCGCTTGGAGGCCCGCGCCAGCTCCTTGTCGATGTAGACATAGGCGTTGTCATCAGCGATTTCTTCATCGGAGATATGGACATTGCTCCAGGTCAGCCCCAGAATCTCGCCCATGCGCAGCGAACAGGCAAAGGCCAGGTTCATTGCCACATAGAGCTTGCTGTCCGTACACTGGTCCAGGGCGGTGCGGATCATATCGGCGGTCCAGATGTCCCGCTTCTTGTGTTCCACTTTGGGCAACACCACATTGTCAAAGGGGTTCTTGGCAACCAGCTCCCACCGAACAGCCTGCTTGAAGGCACAGCGGAGAAGCTTAATGATTTTCTCGATGGTGGCGTTGGTGACAAACTCCGTTTTGGCGTGGTGTGTCCTGGTGTTCACCGCAGGGGTTTTCTGCAAAGTCTGGATGTACTTGTCCACCACCCGCGTGGTGATGTCCTGCACCTTCATGTCCCCGATGATAGGGTTGATGTAGTTGGCGATTAGAGAGTTTTGGCTGTCATACATGGACACACCCCACCTCTTTTCGCCGTAGAGGGAAACGAAGTCGGACAAGAACTCCGCAATATTCTGATTGGTGGGCGGCAGGAAGGAGTTGGAGCTTTTCTGGCTCTCAATCTCCGCCTTGCGCTTCAATGCCTCTTGATAGGAAGTGCGGGTTTCCCATTTCTGCTTGGTCTCGCCATTCTCGTCCACATAGGTATAAACAATAGAATAGTTTTTCTTTCTTTTGATAATGGATGCCATAACGAACCTTCCTTTCTGATGTCACAGATCAAGCGGCTCCAGCCACTTGTCAAACGACCGCTTAGGAATTCGTATGGCGTTACCAATTCGTACGCTTTTGAAAAGGTCCTCCTGCACAAGACGGTATGCCTGTGTCCGGCTGACACCTAGTATCCGGGCAATCTCACTGACC
>DWZQ01000007.1 GCA_019117485.1 Candidatus Agathobaculum intestinipullorum
GCTCCACGCCTTCCGCGTCTGCCGCGATTGCGCGAGTGAAGGTCAGGCCGTCGCCCGTGCCCAGCAGCGCCGCTTGCAGCGCGTTGCCCGCCGGGGTAAGACCCGCGGCTGTCCATTTTACAGGGTTGTCGCTCATCTATTGCACCTCGATTTCTGTATAAGTCCTGTTTTTGGTGGCGGTCGCGGCGGCATACTGCACCAAACCTGCCACCCGCTTCCATTGGTCGACCTCCGCGTCGGGGTAGACCATGCGGCGACTGGATGCGATGGCCACACATATATCTGCCTGCGCGGAGCGCAGCAGCTTGACCGCCACCGCGAACGCGATGTGCGCCGGGATAACCTCGCAGAGCGATTCGGTCATGGCATCCAGCGCCGTCGGGAACGCTCCGGACGAGACAAACTGGAACTGCACGCGGTGTTCGCGCGGAAATTCCTCCACCGAGGACACCGCGCCCGCCGCATAGGCCGCAGCTACGTTCGCCAGCATCGCCCGCGTGGTTGTCTGCGGCGCGCGCATTTTGGCTTTGACCCGGCCGCGCCGGTCGTCCAGCGAATCGGTGACAAGCGGCCTTACGCCGTATTCGCGCTCCCAGTGGACGATGCCCCATGTCGCGGTTTCGATGGTCAGCTGCTCCAGCCAGTCGAGCACCCGCGCGCGGAACACTTCGCCCAGCACCCAAATCATGCCCGCCGCCGCGGCAACCTCCGGGCTGTTAAAGTAGCGATCGGGCAACAGGTCGGCCAGCTTACGCGCCATTGTCCGCCGCCCCCTCTGCAATGCCGTGTACCGTCACCGTGCCGAGCAGCGGGATCTCATCCGCCGCCAGCGGCAGGTTGGCCGCGCCGCCGTTGACCTTGAGGTCGGCACAATCAATCACGCCCGGAAGGCCCATCACAAGCGCCAGCACGCGGTGATACACCACCGCCGCTCCCTCGGTGAACGCGACATCGCCGAGGTATTCGGCCAGTCGCTCGGTAAGCACTTGCTCGGTGTTCAATTTGGACACCGTGCCGTCGGTTGTGACCGTCACACTGACATCAACCGGCACGCCCGCCGCGCCGACGACCGTCACCTCGGCGGTGACCGGGCGCTGCATTTCGATGTAGGCCGCAACGGCGGCGCGCAGCTCCTCGGTGACCGGTTTGAGCGCCATATCCGCGATGATGACCTTGACCGTGCCCGGCCCGTCCCAACAGCGGATGACCGACGCCGCGCCCACGCCATTGACCTCGAGCGCCCACTGGTGGTAGTGCCGCTCGTTGCCCGAGGTCGGCGGTGTGCGCTTGTAGGCATCCAGACGGGCAAAGAGCGCAGCGTCCGTCTCCGGGTCGGTGCCGCCTGCGGCGTCCTCCCCGTTTACAAGGCCGGTCACGCCGCTGACCGCCTGCTGCATGCTGACGATCGCGCCCGCGGGGACGTTGTACGCCGTGCCGACCGCATCCGCCGTCGCCGTGACCGTGCCGCGGCCGTCCTCATCCAGCGTGAGCGCTTCGTCGGTCGAAAAGCCCAGCCCGTCCTGCGTCACACACAGCGTGCCCGCCGGGATGACCGCACCAGCCGAGCCGGTGAAGGTGAGCAGCACACTTGCCGCCGTGCCCGGCTTGCGCACGATGCCATAGGCCGCCGCGTCCTTGTCGATGAAGCGGCCGCTCGTCTCGTCGACGAACGAGATCGGCACCTGCGCGCGCAGCGCCTGCAAGCCCTCCCAGAACACATACGCCCCGGGCGCAAGGATGATTTGCAGCAGGCCGCCCTCGCCCGTATACAGCCCCAGCTCGTCCTCGATGAAAGCGCGCAGCATGTCCTGTATGCCCTCGGGCGTCAGGCTGTCGAAATCCTGCGCAAGCAGGGTTTCTTTGAGCGCGTCCAGCTGCGTTTGCAGCATCTCGGTTTTATCCGGCATCGGTTTCCACCTCCATATCCAAATCACCGTATATGCTACGGATGGTAAAGCTGACCGTCAGCCGGTCGCCCGCCCCGGTGACCGTCATGCCGGTTACCGCGGTGATATACGGACAGGCGAGCAGGCACTCCTCGATATACCGCTGCACCTCGGCGCGCTTGGTCTCGGGTTGATACCCCTGCCCGATCAGCGTGTAGATCTCACTGCCGTAGTCTGTGGAAAAGCACGGCCAGAGGAACCGCTCGGTGTGCAGCGCGTTCCACGCCCACACCGCAACCGCCTCCGCCCGCTCGACCACGACCGGCATGCCCCGCCGCAGGATCGGCACATCGTTTACGAAATCCCATGCGCATTCGCGCAGCACAGGCAGCCCCGCTGCCGGCGCTGCCGCCGTCGGCTGTAAATACGGAAAAATACTCTCCTCGGCCACGGTTTACCCTCCTTCCATGATGAGCAGCACATCGTAGTGCTGCCTGTCCGCCGAGCGCAGCAGCAGCACGCGGTCGCCGCGCTCCACGCCCCGCCGCAGCCCTTCGGCAAAGCCCAGATCGTCCTCGGTAAGCGGCAGGTCGTCCGCCTGCACAGCAACCTCGCCGTCATGCACGATGTCCTTTGTCACATGACCAAACAGGAACTTCATGCCTGCGCCCGGATTATCCAGCGCACGCGCCAATGCGGCAACCTGGCTCATGCGTCCACCTCGCTTCCGCTCTCGCCCTCGCGCATCTCGTTATGGAAATTCAGCGTCAGGCGGCAGGTGTACACCCCGTTCTGCCAGACGTGCGTGTCCTCGTCGATCCAGCAGGTGTTGGCAAGGCCGGTGTACGGCTCGGCGATGTAAATGGTGTTGCCGGTGATGAGTTTTACATGCCCAAGGCAGGTCACGCTGGCGCGGCGCTCCACACCGTTTTCCTTGAGGATATCCCGCGCCTCCGCTTCCGCGTCCCCATCGTCGGACTGCGTCAGCACGTCGGCCAGCAAGCCGTACTTGCGCACCGCTGCGTCATCCGAAACCGACCGGACAAAGTTGCCCTCGCTGTCGACGATGATAACGCGGTTTTTCATGCCCTCAATGCTCTCGCCGTATGTCGCGGTCTGCAAATTCGTGCCTTGCTGCAAAATGACCGAGTGCGGCGTCACCGTGCGCTCAATCACATTGAGCTGCCTGCCGGAAAATCGCAGCAGATACTGCTTGCCGGTTTTCTGGCTCGCGAGCGTATAGGCCGTGTCGATGATGCGGTAGATCTCGGTGGCCGAGAACTTGCGCCGGATGGCAACGCCGGTCTGCGCCAGCGACCCGACCGGCACGCCGTAGGTGCTGCACAGCTGCCGCGTGATGGTCTCGGGCGTTTCACCCGTGTATTTGCGGCTGGCGCGGCTGTTCTTCAGGTAAAAACCGAAGTCATAGCAGGTGACCGACATCGTCGATGCGTCGGTCGATTTATCCTTGCTCACCACCACGCCGATGAACAGCGTATCATCCCCAATGCCCATCGAAATGCCGCCCCCAAGCGGAAGATAGACGTAAGGCAGGCGCGGGTCGGTGGCCGAGACGATCATCTCCAGTTCAAGCGCGCGGCACACCGTGTCCACGTCGCCCGACCACGCGATGCGCCGGAACATGTGCGACACGTCCCACTCGCCCTCGTCGTTGCGCACATGCACCCACGGGTGTACATATTGGTATTGCTCCATTCGTCCGCCCCCTTTACAGCGCCGACGCGGGCGGGATCTTCAAAACGCTCCCGTCGTAGATCAGGTCGGGGTTTTTGATGCCGTTATAGGCCGCGAGTTTGGGGTACAGGTTTGCGTTTCCGTAATACTTGCGGCATATGCCGGAAAGCGTGTCCCCCGGCTGCACCGTGTGGTTCTGCACGGCGGTCTGGGCGGGCGTTTCGGTCGCGCGGGCAGGCGTGGACACGGTCGCCGCCTGTCCGGAGGACGTGCCCTCGTCGCCCACCAGCCGCACCGGGTTCGGCTGACGGTGCCGCCGCATGGTCAGCACGCAGTAATAGTCGCCCACGCCCTCCTGCTGGCGGTATTGCAGGTTTTCCAGCAGCACCTCGCACTGGGTCTGGCTGTCCGACACGATGAAGCGGCACACCTGCTTGTTGTCGCCCGTCAGCTCGAAAAAGTCGATATAATGGAACGGGTCAAGCACGGCGGTCGCGTCGTTGAACGGGTAATCCTGCACGGGCAGCATGAACTCCAGCCGCTCGGTGAACAGCGTGCGGTCGCCTGCAAGGTGTACGTCGCCGAAACCGGTCAGGTTCACCGTCTCGATGTTGACACCGCGGTCGATCGTGTACTCTTTGGGCGTCACCGGCAGCACGACCTCCTGCCCGGTCACGAGGTTTACAAAGATAATGCGTCGCTTGCCGGTGCGGTGCGCCTGCACCTGCTGGGACACGATATTGCCGACCATGCCGCCAACAATGCCGCCGATGATCCCCCCGCTGATGATGGGCATAGGCCGTCCCCCTTTCCTGAAAACCCAAGCACCCCGTCTCTGCCAACTTGACAAAGACGGGGCGCACGCGCTATAATGAATATACAAAGGGACGCTGTTACAGCAGTCAGACCCAGAGTTTAGTCAATCATAAATGTTGACCGTTCGGGGCCAGCCGAGCGGTCAACGCGCTTTTACAAGCAAAATATGTAGCAACAGAAGTGCCCATATTACAATTCTTGCGAATTGTCTCATAAAGCATCACCCCCTTCAAAGGGAGTGCCTGACCGCTATATGTAACAGCGTCCGCCCTGATTATAGCATACGCTGTCGTTCTTTGTCTACGAGCCGCCCTTCGGGGCGGCTTTTTATGTGCGCACGATGCGCCGCGCGGCGAGGATACGCGCCGCGACTGCCTCGGCGATCGCGGCGATGTCGCTGTCCTGCCGGACGGTGTAGTTACCGCCCATGTAGATGTTGACGCCGCCCGTACCGCCCTGATCCTGCGCCCGCGCCTCGCGCGCGGTCAGCACGCGCTCGCCCTCGTGGAGCAGATAGAGCGTGTTGTCGCGCGGCACGCGGTTTTCGCCGATGGCAGAGATTTTTTGCGATCGAGTGGGGTCGGTCGGGTCATCATTCCCACTACCTCCACCGCTACTGCCCGTTGTCGTGCTATACACCACCGGCACGGTGATCGTGTCCGGCACATAAGCATTGATCGCCGAACTGATGCCCTTGGTCAGCTCCTGCCCAAGCGAAAAGCCCGCATTTTCATATGCAGTTCCAGCACCTGCCGCGATACCGTCTGCCAAAGCGATATTGGCGGCGGTCATCATATCAGCAGCATCGGAAGTCATATAGGCGCTATACGCCAGCGACTCAGCCTCGCCCTTGAGCGTGGCTAATTCTTCGCTTGCTGCAAACACTTCTTTATTGGATGATGCCGAACTTTCGATGGTAGCCATGGCGTTCATGTATCGCTGGTGCAGGTCTTCAACCTGTGCCGCTATCCGGGCATCCATATCTGCGGGTATTTCGCCGTTGAACATACCGTCGAACACGTCCTGATACATCTGCTGCTGAAGATTTTCTGCCTCAGCTTTTGCTCGACCTATCTGCTCGTTCATTTCCATCATTTTTTGCCCGGCTTCACCTTCGAGCCAGTCAATCTGATCAGCCATGCCGATTTTCTTTTCCTCGTTGTAACCTCGGCCTGCCGCGTTCTGCAGCTCCTGATTCCAGCCCTCGAGCGTCGAGGACAGGCCCTCAAAGGTCTTGCTCTGCTGCTCCATGGCGCCCGAGTACATCTGCTCCATGTAGGACTGGATGATCTGTACGGCCTCGGTGCCCGCGATGTCGCCGCCCGAAATCATGGAGTAGGCGTCGCCCTTGCTCACGCCCTTGGCGCTGGCCAGCGCACCGACCGCATCAATGCCGCGATCCTGTAAGATATTCAGATCCTCGAGCGTGGTCTTGTTGCTCGAACGCATGCGGCCAAGCGCAGTAGACACGTTGGTCATATCTGCCGCCGTCATGCCGAGCGCCGCGCCCGCGTCGCCGATCGAGGTCAGCGCGGGGAGCATCTCGTCGGCGGCGTAGCCGTAGGTCTTGAGCGTCTTGCTCATGGCCGTCAGGTCGCTGTACAGGAACGGTGTCACATTGGCCATGGTTTTCAGCTCGCTCAGGTACTGCTGCGCCGTATCCTGCGAGCCAAACAGCGTCGTGAACGATACCAAATCGGTCTCGCGCTGCCCGGCGAGCGCCGAGCCGCTTTCCAGATCAGCCGCTTGACGCTCCTGCACGGCGTTGTACTGATCCTGCACATAGCTTTTGAACGCTGCATCGCGGCTTTCAAACTGCTGTGTCGCAGCTTCGATGCCGCCGGACACCGCACCGATCAGCCCACCTGCGGCCGCACCGATCGCAGTGCCCACACCGGGAATAATCGACCCAGCCGCCGCGCCCATGGCCGCGCCCGAGATCGCGCTGCCGAGGAAGGACTGGATAGCCGCGCCGTCGGTCTCACCGTAGTACGAACCGAAGAACGCGCCCGCCGCCCCGGACAGGCTGCTGCCCAGCATATTGCCGAAGCCTGCGGTCGCCAGCGCCGAGCCGAGCGTGCCGAGCATCGAGCCGGAGCTGCCCGCCTTGGCGCCGATGCCGCCGTCGGCAGCCTGCTTGTTGGCGATTTTGCTGTTCGTACCGGCAAGCGTGCGCATGCTTTTTTCCGCCTCGGTCGCATTCGCGTTGACCGCTTTCAGCTGGCTGGCCAGATTATTCAGCTCAAACTGCTTATCCTTCATGGCCAGCTCATCCGCTGCATCCCCGGTTTCCTCAAAGCGCTTTTTGGCTTCCCGCAGCTCATTTTTGACCTTTGTCATATTCAGCTGCACGGAAACGCGCGTCTGATTGAGCGTATCAAGGCTTTTCTGCAACGATTCAATACTTTTTACGCCGGTGCGCGTCGCATCTGCGATTTTTTTGAGGGTCGTGGTGTAATTGTCCTTCGCGCTCAGCGCAATGGATACGTCAGGCATGGGCGGCGGCCTCCTCCCGGTGCAGTTTTTCGCTCTCCGCCCGCCAGCGGATGCCCTCCAGCGCCTTGGGCAGACATTCCTTTAGCACAAACGCTTGCAGCACCAGCTTCTCGCCGGGCGGGAGTTTCAGATAGTCGGACGGCAAGACGTGATGCTGCCGAAAGAGCAGGTACATCAAAAACGTCTCGTCGTCCTCTCTCAGTTTTTTTCGATATCCGCCAAAACCTGCAACGTAGAGCCGCGATAACCGGAAAGTTTTTCAATCGCGGCCTGCAAATCCTCGATTTCACCCGCGCGCAGCATCTTGCGCACAACCTCGTAGGGTGTCGCCGCGCCGCAGGCCTGCTGCAAGCGCTCGTCGCGCAGGTTGGGTTCGATCACGCCCGCCGTGACGATCGCGGCGGGAAAATCCGCGCCGCTCGACATCTGCTGGATCTCGCGCACCTGATTGAAACTCAGCTCGCGAATGCGGAACACGACCGGGTTACCGTCCGCATCCGTCCAGCTGTGAAACTGCAAAAGCTGCTCGCCGGGGGTGCGCTTGCACGCATCCAGCAGCCGCTCGACCGTGGTCGGGGTTTTCTTTTCGTTAGCCATATCACATTGGCTCCTTTCCATTCCTCGCGCCGCAGCGCGCTTTTCATTCATAAAATCCGGGAGCATGTATCTCGGATTTTATACCGGTCAGGGAAAAGTTTCGCTCGTCGGAACTTTTCCCTGTTCGGACGCATCCGCGCCCTGCGCGGTGCGTTCCCTCGCCCGAAAGCGTGGTTTCGGGCGAATCATTTCGGCTGGATCAAATCAAGGTAATCCCAGCGCGTGAATGTGAACGGACACTCGATCTGCCCCTTGGCGGCCAGTTCCCAGTCCGCGAGCGTCAGGTCGTCAAACGACGCGTCGTAGATGACCACGCGCTCCGCGCCGTAGGTGTCCGGGTCGTCCAGCAGCGAAATTAACTTCACGCGCGTGTCCTTGCCCGCCTTGAGGTTGTCGCTCATTTTGATCGCCATGCGGGAGTTGACCTTGTGGAACCGGATCGTACCCGTACCCTTGGCGCTCATCAGCTTGGTATCGACCATGAACTGGCAGCACATCGGCACTTCCTCTTTGTTTGCTACGATCTTGGCCTGCAAGCCGAGCGTCTCGCCGCACAGCTCGTCGTCCATCCATGCCTGCCCGTGCGTGCCCGAAATGACGCGCGAGGCAGAATCCATGCTTACACTCATCCTTACACCACCTTTTAGACAGTGATTTTAATTGTGACGTCCTCGATCGCGTCCGCAATCGTGAACTTGCCCACAAGGAACACATGCGAACCGGTATCCGCGTGGCGCAGCTCTTCGTCGCCCAGCTCGTCGCCCGCCGCGCCCAGATAGTCACGCACGGCCTCGGTGTCGATATCCAGAGACGACTTGTCCTCGATCAGCAGGCCCGCCGTTTCCAGCGTGTGGAAGTAGCTGCGCCCCGCCGTGACAAGCAGCATACGGTTGTCGTAGGTGTTGAGCACCTTACCGATGAAGGTATCCTCAATGGTCGCGCGGAAGTCTGCGTCCACGCGGTCGACCACCTCAAGCGCCTTGATCTTCTGAAAAATCGCGCCGTGGTCAAGCAGTGTGGTGGTCAGCGAATTGACCGCGCGCGCGATTTTGACCTGCCGCCCGTCGTGAATCAGGATCAGCTTGCCCGCGTCGATCGCGGCGTCCGCCGTCTCTTTGTCCAGACGGGTGATGTCGGTCAGCTCGGGCAGCGGCGCGTAGGTCGCGCTCATATTCCACGGCGTACCGGCAAACAGCCCCGCCATGCGCGAGCAATATTCCGCCGTGGTGAACACGGTCTCGCCATCAGTCATGCCCTCGGATGCGAAGTTCACGACCGGATCATAGTCGGCTACGGTGTTCGGCAGCACCAGCTTGATATGGCTGTGCGCCGCGCGCACCTCCTTGAGCCACATGACCATATACTCGGCCTCGTCCTCGGTCAGGTCGGGCGGGCCGACGAGATAATCGACCTCCTGCGTCTCGAAATAGGCGAGCGCTTTGGCGAGGTTTTCGTCCTCTGCGTCGGTGACGTACAGATACACCGCCTTGGGCGGGTTGATGTAGCCGAGGAAAGTGCGCGTCAGGTAGTCACGGTTTTCCTCGCTCAATTCCTCGGGAATCTTGCCCACACGGGGCAGGTAATGCGCGCCCGCCTGCACGGTGTCGCGCACGATCACGCCGACATAGCCCTTGTCGCCCATGGCGATCGTGACCCGCGCGGCGGTCTGGAATGAAATATCAATCGAAGGCAGTCCCATGCCTTATCCCTCCTGTTTCTGGTTCGGCTGCGCGCCGAGGGTCACATCGGTGACCAGCGGCTGGGTGACCGGCGCGGCCGGGCGGTCGTCCTCGTAGGTGACGGTGATTGTCACATCCGCGATGTCAAGCGACCGAGACACATCGACGCGGTCGGCAGTCAGATGCCGGTCGCCGCAGGCAAGCGCGCCACGCTGCAAAAAGGCAGCGGTCAGTGTGTCGGTCACGCCGTACAGACGGGCAGTCTCGGTCTCGTACCGGTCGCCCACCTCGTCGATACACTGCACGGTAACCATCTGCTCGACCTCGACCACAGCGACCGTGCGGCTGGTGATTTTACGCCCCGCCGGGCGCAAGAAAAAGCTCGGCCGCTCGAACTTTTCCGGCATCACGTCGATGTACACCGTGCGGTCGGGGTAGAGCCGCACGAGAATTGCGTTAATCCCCTGCATAATTTGCTGAACCGTTAGCATTTATCGTCCCCCCAGTCGGCCTGCGACCTCGCGCCCCCACCTGTCCACCTCGCTTTGCAGCATGCGCGGCAGCGAGGGGCGCGCGGCATTGTAAAACCCGCGCCCTGACACATACAGCACCTTAATGCGCGGCCGGTAACGCGGGCTGCGCCCGCCCGGTCGGCGAATCGCGTGGCCGTTCTCCAGATAATTGGTAATCGCACCCGGACTATTTGAACCGCTGCTGATATCCGTTGCGCGAATCGCCACATAACCACCACCTGAGCCAATATACTTGGTCTGCCAACCGCTGATATGCCCGTGCGCGTCGTTGATTTTACCGCGGATCTGGCCGCGCACCGCGGTCTGCATCCGCGCGCCCAGCCGCTCATGGATAGCACGCTGGTCTATGTGCTGGCGTTGTGCTTCGGCATCGCATTTACGTGCAAAATGTTTTAGCCATATAATAGCCTCTTGCATCAGGCATCCACCTCCCGCGTGATCTCGTACTCGTTTTCGTACTCGGATAGCTGGTGTTCAATTTGGACACGATAGCGTTCGTTGCCGATGGTCACGACCTCGCCCGCCCGCAGCGTGACCGCCTTGGGGCAGATGGCGACGAGCGTATGCGTCAGTGTGTCATGTACCGCGCCCTGCGAAAAGCCCTCGTATTTCTCGGTCAGGCAGGCCGGGAACGAAAGCACCCGCTCGGTCGAGAGCGTCGGATTGTTGAGTTCATTCTTCTCAACCTTGGTGCGCTGCACGGTGCAGGTCACCGGCTCGGCCTGCACGGTAGACAGCTCGATATGCCCGCGGTCGGGGCGCATCACCTCCGCAAGGAACAGGAAATGCCCCCGCCAGCGCAGCGCCTGAAAAAGCGTCAGCGGCTGGCGGCGCATGGTAACGCGCCACTCCGGGCGGCTCATGCCGACCGTGGAGAACAGGCTGCGTTTGCCGGTCTGCTCGACCTTCGCCCACGTCGTCTTGCCCTCCTGCCAGTCCCAGCCCATGCCGTCCGGTTTTTCCACAAGGCTGAGGATTGTCACCCGTTCCCGCAGCTCACCCGCCTGCACCATCGGCCGCACCTCCGTAATTGCACCGGATTTTTAGCTGATTGAACATTTGCCGCACGACCGGCGGCACGGTCTCCAGCGCCTGCTGCGGCGTGTCCGCGCCGCGCGCGTCGTACATCTGCAAGGTCATCGCGTGCACGATGAGGTCGTGCCGGGCGGGGCTTACGTCCCGCCGCACGCCCGCATCCGCAAGATAGCCGTCATTTGCGTCCATCAAAGCCGCGATCAGCTCATCGTCCTCGTCGTAGTCGACGCGCATGTATTTCTTGCAGGCCGCGAGCCGCTCCTTTGCCAGTGCGGCCTTCTCCTCGGCGGTCATCAACCCGCACCCGGCAGCGTGATCTTGCCCGCGGCGACAGCCTTGTCGTCAAACTTGGCTACCGCCAGACGGGTGATCGCGCGCACTTCGGTCGAATTGGTGTTCCACGCGTTGCCGCCGACATTGGTGGACGCGATTTCCATCGCCTGACGGCGGAACAGCGTGCCGAAACTCTTGAAATCGCCTACATACAGCGGCGCGGTCGTCTTGTTCGGCAGCACTGCGTCGGATACGACGTGCACCGCGCGGCCGCCGACCATGTACTGCGTGCGGTCGGCCGGGTTGATCTGCAGCAGCGGACGGCCGTTGCCGTCCTCAAGGCTGTCGAGGAAGTTAAAGCCACTCTGGTTGGTCAGGAACGATGCCGACACGCCGAAAATCGGGTCGAGCGTTACGTTGACCAGCTTCTTGATTGCCTTGAGCGCGCCCGACTCGGTGATGGAGGCCGCAGAGCCGTCCAGCGCGGTCAGCAGCGTCAGCAGCAGCTTGTTCTCGGTGATGACGGCCTTTTTGCCCAGCCAGCGGGACAGATACGCGAGCAGGTTCTGGTCGGTGTCGCTGAGCAGGTCGTTGGACACCGGTACGATGAGTGCGTAGTCCTCCACCGTGAACTCCACCTTAGTAAACGCGGGCTTGTCATCCTTGCTGATCGTGCCCATCTCGGCAACCTTGGTGAAGCCGTTCGTCGGCGCGGTGTCGCGCACGCGCGAGCCGGTATTGGTGCTGACGGTCTCGACGGTGAACAGCTCGCTCAAGGGGCTCAGCGCGCGCATCTGTTCGCGGATCATGGTCTGGATGTCGGACGGCACGATCAGACCGCCGTCCGCGGGCGTGCCCTCGGTCATGCCCTCGTTCTTCACCGCGCGGTGCACGATGTCGGCGTTCTGCAGGTAGCGCGTGCGGTCACCTGCCGCGCCCGCGCGCACGCACTCGCAAAAGGCGTGGATGCACTCGCTCGAATTGACCGGCGCGCCGGTTGCGCCTTGCGACGGAGCGGGGTTCTGCGGTTCGGGTGTCGCGTTTTCCTCGGCCTGCATCAGCGCTTTCACGCGCGCGATCTCCGCACTGATCGGTGCCAGCTCGGCCTGCGCCGCGTCAAAGGCGGCTTGGTCGCCCGCCTTGTCGGCCGCCTTCATACGGTCTACGATCGCCTTTGCTTTGGCCTGCAAATCCAGCAGTCGCTTCTTCATATCGTTTTCCTCCTTGTCAATACAACTCCGCCTCGGCCAGCGCGATCGCGCGGGCACGAGCCTGCTTGGTGTTCAAATTGGACACATTATCCATGGGCGGGTTGCCCTGCTGCGCTTCGCGGTACGCTGCGCGCAGCTTCTCGATATCCGGTGCGCCGCCCGCGGCGTTCCAGACGTTCATCGGGTTCGCGCTACCGGTCTCACCGAGGATTTCATCCACCAGACCAGCGTCCAGCGCTTCGCGGGCGGTGAGGAAGGTCTCCCTGTCCATCATGCGGCGCAGCGTGTCGCGGCTGGTCTTATCGCCGCATTTGCGCTCGTAGGCCGCGAGGATTGAACCGGTCACGGCTTCGAGCATCTGCACGCTCTCGCGGTGCGCGACCTGATTCCCCTCGGTAAAGGTGCTCGGCAGATGGATCATCACCTGCCCGACCGGACTTGCCGCCACGGTGTCCGCGCCCGCCATCACGACCGACGCCGCCGAACCGGCAAGGCTCTGCACCTCGGCGCGGGTGGGGACGTTCGCCGCGCGCAGGATGGAGTACATCTCAAAGCCCGCGTAGACCGAGCCGCCGCCCGAGTTGATCTCGAGCACGAAATCCTCGCCTGCGGGGTTGTCCGCGATCGCCTGCCGGATATCTGCCGGGCTGACCGCCGCCATGCCGAAAAAACGGTAGATCGGCGCGTCCTCGTCCGAGGAAATCACGCCTTTCAGGTTGTATCTCATGTGGTTTCACCACCCTCCTTTGGTGCATTACGGTTGACCGAAAGCTCGGCCCAGAGGTCGAGCGGCACATAGTTGAGCGATGCCTTTCGACGGTCGCCGCCCGGCACGTTCGGAAGATCTTCGAGCGCGCAAATATCGTCCACCGAGTAAACACCGATTTCATTCATGGTCTTAAGCCACACCGCGCGCGCCGCCCAGTCGCCGCGCAGCTCGCCCATCATATTGCGGCGAAATTGCAGCCCGACGGCACGCTCACTCGTGGTCAGAAGCTTGTAGGTGTCCTCCTGCTCGTGCGCCGCCACGATCGGGCTGAGCGTCCGCTGCATGTACTCGATCGCGGCCTGCACGTTGCTTGCGTAGGTCTGCTTGCCGACGCCCAGCTTGTACAGCGGAATGTTGAACAGCCGCCCGACGTCCTCGATGCTGGCGGCCTTGTTCTCGATGAACTGTGCGTCGCGGTTGGACGCCGTGATCGGCGTGTACTTCATACCGAAATCGAGCACCGCCGTGCGGTAGGCGTTATCCGCGCCCGCATAGATGTGCTCCCATTCGCGCCGGATCGCGTCCTTGACCGAAATCTTTGTTCCGTCCTCCAGTGTGATGTCCTGCTGGTTGGTGAGGTCTGTCTCGGCGCTGAGAACGCCTGCGAGTTTTGCGCCGTTCTTGTAAAACCCGACCTCGTATTTCTGCGCTTGCAGCGCGGCTTCGATGGTCTCCGCGCCGCGCCGCAGGTACGAAACGCCCTCCAGCCCGTCCACGGAAAACGCCTTATAATGCAGCACGTCCGCAGGCCAGAACTTGCGGAACTCGCCCGTTCTGGGGTTGGTTCCGATGTACCACAGCCGCCCGTTATCATCCAGAAACGGCTGCATATAGCCGGGCGCGATCGGCAGCAGCTCGGCCGGCGCACCCCAGCGGTCGCGCAAAATCAGCGCGTAGGCGTTGCCGTGCGCAATGCGTCGGCTCTCCATCAGCTTGTGATAGTCGAACGCCGTCAGCGCTTCGGTCGGGCGGCCGGTCAGCAGCCGCAGCGCCGGGTGATCGGTCTGCCGCTCGCGCGTTGCGCTGTCCATCAGGTAGATGGGCATTTTGGCGACGCTGTCCGAGATGATCTCGATGCAGGCGTTCACGGCGGGCAGCTTCATCGCGCCCAACGTCTTACCGTCGTACAGGCTGCCTCCCGTGTCCCAGCCCAGCGGGCTGTCCAGCGGCAGACGCGCCGAATTTGTCACGCGCCGCGCCATGCGGTCAAGAATCATCGTCCGCACCTCCATACCGCGCCAGCAGCCAGCCCGCGCCGATCAGCGCCACACCGGTGGCAATCAGGCCGATGACCGGCGACACCATCCACAGCGCCACCACGATGCACACCGCGCCGCACGCGGCCAGCGCATCGGGCAGGAATCTCAGAATGCTTTTCATGCGTCATCCTCCACGCCGTCCAGCAGCAGGCACTCACCGGTCGTGGCAATGCCGATATGGACGAAAAACGCAGCGCGCGCCTTATCGTCCGACGCGTCCTGTGCCTGCTCCCAGACTTCGACCGCCTCACGCCACGTCATCGTGCGGTGCTGGTCGTTCTCGCCCTGTGCGATCGCGCGGATGTCCTCCATTGAAGCGATGTAAGCGGGTGCGGGAGGCTTGTTCTGCGTCTCTTGGGTGGTCTGCGGGGTGGTGTTGGGTTCTGCCATAGGGGAAACCTCCTTTATAATTTCCATGCGCCGGACGCGACCGCATCGGCCAGCGTCGGCTTGGGTTCGAGCTTGCTCGTTGCAAAGGCGATGATCCAGCTGACCGTAATGTCGATACGGCCGCGGCTTCGCTTTTTGTTCGGGTGGATATTCTCGTTGCTGTCCGTGTCGCACCGGACGTTTGCAAAGCACTGCCGCGCGGCCGTATTGTGGACGTGCAGCATCTCATGCGTGCGGATCAGGTGCTCCATCTCCTTCATGGGCGGGCTGATGCTTTTCATGCTCTGCGGGATTTCTACGATCTGCGTAGACTTGCCCGCCCCCGAGATCAGCGACGCCAAACGCTGGGTGATGGTGGTAGACAGCCACGGGTCAAAGCCGATGATGCGCAGATTATAGGTCTCCACAGCCTGCATGATGGTGTCGATCACATCCTCGTAGTCGATCACGTCACCCGGACAGCCGCGGATGAAGCCCGCGCGAATCCAGTCGCGGTAGGGCGCGTGGTCGGCGCGCTCGCGCGCTTCGATGTCGTCCAGCGGAATCCAGCCGGTGAACAGCGCGACCCACTTGTCCAGCCCGTCCTGCGGCGGGAACAGCAGCGTAAAAGCGGTGAGGTCGGTGCTTTTCGACAGGTCGCCGCCGCCGAAACACTTCTTGCCGCGCAAGAGATTTACCGCCTCGCGCCAGTCCTTGCAGCCATCCGGGTTCCACTGGGTCTTGTCGTAAATGGTCACCGGAATCCAGCCAACCGTGTGGGTGGCAATCCACTGGTTGAGCCGCAGCCAACGGAACAGCCGCTCGGCAGCCTCGCTGCGCTTGGCTTCCTGCGCCTCGGCGCGGATGGTAGAGAGCTTGACCGTCTTGCCGATGGACGGGTTGCAGCGTTTCCACAGCGCCTCGTCGTAGATGTTGATGCTTTTGAGTTCGTCCTCGTCCTCGATCAGGCCAAGGCCATAGATGATCGGCAGCCAACGTGGGTCGTCCATGTCGCCCTCGCGGGCGCGTCCTTCGCGGCAGCGCAGGATTGAAAGCGCCTTTTCATGGACTTCCCAGCCGATGGATTTGCGGTCGGGGTCGTCGCCCGCCGTCGTCAGCACAATCCAGACCGGCATCTCACGCGCGTCGCCCGCGCCGAAGGTCATGACGTCCCACAAATCGCGGTTTGGCTGCGCGTGCAGCTCGTCGAAGATGACGCAGGACGGCTTGTAGCCGTGCTTGGAGTAGGCTTCCGAGGACAAAACCTTGAGTTTCGAGCCGCTGACCGTGTCGTAGATGGTCTTGGTGCTGTCCACGATGCGGCTGCGCTTCATCAGCGCGGGCGAATGCTCGACCATCCACTTTGCAGCCGAATACACGATGCCCGCGTTGTCGCGGTCGGCGGCGACGACGTACACCTCGCCGTTTACCTCACCGTCCGCATACAGGTGGTACACGCCGAGCGCGGCGGCAAGCTCGGATTTGCCGTTTTTCTTGGCGATCTCGAGGTACAGGTACTGATACCGCCGGATGTAGCTGCCCGCGGGGTCGGCCTCGTCTCCCTCGGCCTCGATCATCTGGCCGTAGAACTCGGTCACCGCGTCGCGCTGCCAGTCCATCAGCCGAAACGGCGCACCGTTCGAGCAGGTCAGGCATTCGATAAATTCACAGACAAACGACGCCGCCTCGGCGTCAAACATCGCTACCCACTCCTCTGCTTTGGCTTTTGGTGTTCAATTTGGACACGCACCCGCTTGTGCGGGCACTCCTGCACCCGTTCGACACTGCGCATGGCGCTCTCGCACACGCCGAATTTGTTGATCATCGGGCAGAACAGGCTGCACATGATTTTCTTCATGCCTTGCGCCGCCTTTTCCGTCCCAACACAGCATTTATCGGATCGCCCGCTGCCTCGTCCTCGGGCGGCTTGGGCACGACCAGACGGCAGCGGCTGGAAATCGTCAGGCCCAGATCGGCTGCCGCGCGGCTGCACTGGTTGAAGTACCGCGTCTGCGTTTTAGACAGGTCGTCCAGCAGTGAAATGGCCTGATTTGCAATCACGCGGCCCACCTGATCGGTCACCGCCAGATACGCCTGCTCGGCCAGCAAGTAACGCGCCAGACAGTCGTAGTCGATCTCCGCGAGGATGCCGATCTCGATTAGCTGCTTGGCAAGCGATCGGAACTTTTTGTGCAGACTTTTCGGCAGGTAGGCCGGTGGCTTGACCCGCTTTGATTGCGGTGTGGGCGCTTTGACCTCAGCCGCGCGCCGCGCTTCTATCTCCGCTTTGGTCAGGTGCTTGCGACCGTTCACCACCACCAGATCAGTCGGCTGTCGCGTGCCCGCCATCGGCCGCACCCCCTTCCAGCAGCACCGCCGCGTGGCCGGTCATCTGCTCCCAGCGCGCGAGGATGACGTCGCAGTTGTGCGGCGACAGCTCCATTGCCCGGCATTTGCGGCCGTAGGTCTCGGCGGCCAGCACCGACGTGCCCGAGCCGCAGAACGGGTCGAGCACGATCTCGCCCTTGCGTGTGCTGTTGCGGATCTGCCGCGCGAACAGCTCCACCGGCTTCATGGTCGGGTGCTCGGCGCTCTCCTGCGGTTTGTCACAGAAAAACACCGTGCCCTGCCCGTCGCCGCCGTACCAGCGGTGCGACGCACGCGCGTCCCAACCGTACAGGCAAGGCTCGTAGTGGTCCGCCTTGATCTCCCCGCCGAGACACGGCTCATGCTGCCAGTTGTAGTCCTGACGGCCCAGCACGAACTGATTTTTGACCCAAACAAGGTAGGAATGGACGGGCAAACCGGCCGTTTCGCACGCTGCAAGGAACGCCTGCGTGCTGGCCGCGCCATACCAGATGTAGAACGCCGCGCCCGGCAGCAGCGCGTCGCGCGCTGCGCAGAATGCATCGGTCAGGAACGCCCGAAACCGTTCGGCGGGCAGGTTGTCGTTCTCGATCGTCAAATGCTCGCTTGTGCCGCCGTGATAATCGACGTTGTATGGCGGGTCGGTCAGCAGCAGCGCCGCCCGCTCGCCCTGCATCAGCCGCAGCACGTCCTCCTTCTTGGTCGCGTCGCCGCACAGCAGACGGTGCGCGCCCAGCTGCCACAGGTCGCCCGGTTTGCACCGGTCAATTTCTTGACCCCCATCGGGGACTTCGGGCGCAGCATCACGCGCCAGCGCATCGGACAGGCGATACTCGCCGAAGCCGGTCAGACGCAGGTCAAAACCCGCGTCGAATAACTCCTGCAGGCAGGCATCCAGCAGGGCATCGTCCCAGCGGGACTTTTCCGCCAAACGGTTGTCCGCGATCATGTACGCCTTGCGCTGCGCAGCTGTCAGATGCTCAACGTAGACGCATGGCACCTGCGGAACGCACTCGGCCAGTGCGGCCTCGACCACCGCATGCCCCGCGATGATGTTGCGGTCGCGGTCGATCAGCACCGGCGACACCACGCCGTAGGCGCGCAGGCTGGCGCGCAGCTCACGGATCTGCCGCTGGGTATGTACCCTTGGATTGCCCGCTGTTGGGATGAGCGTCGCCGGGTCGAGCAGCTCCAGTTTGGTTATCGTTTGCATGGGTTTCACCTCGACTCAACTTCGATATGCGACTTTATTTGACTAAAGTTTTCGCGCCGTGGGGAAAAAATCCCACGCGGTTGTCGCCTTGGGGTCATCTGTCGACCACCCCGAAATTTTCTTTGGGTGGGGGGATACGCGGGAAATCCACGGATTTCCCGCCGGGGTTCGCGCGCATCCGGCGCACGCCGCGCCTGTCCGAGCGTCCAGCCGGTCAGCGCTTTCGACGCCGTGCTTTTGCCCGGCTTTCCGCGATGGTTTTGCGCCCGTGGCAGCTGTGACACAGGCTTTGCAGGTTGGTAGGGTCTACAAACTTTGACCAGTCGCCGTCATGCGGCACAACGTGGTCAACGTCGGTGGCATAGACTCGCAGGCCACGCCGGGCACAGTCCCGGCAGAACGGCTCGCGTGCCAGCTGCTGCGGCCGCAATTCGTCCGTCCAGATGCGCAAGCTGTACCAGTGGCGGTACGACTGGCTCTTTTCGCTGCGCCGCGCCGACTCCGGCGGGCGGTGTGCGTCGCAGTAACCGCTGCGCACCAGCACCGTGCAGCCCGGATGCAGGCACGGCCGCAGGGGTTTACTTGCCACGACGGTCACCTCGCATGGCGCGGATCGCCGAAACGCCGTCGGCGATCATGCCGTCCAGCATGCCGACGCGGTGCCACAGCCGGATGCGCCGCTCGGCGCTCGGTTCGGCCTTGGCCTGTTCCCGGAGAGCGTCGCGCCGCTGACGCAGCGGGACGAGATTGCGCTCGTACTCGTCCGCGATCTCGGCAATGGGTTTCATGGCACGCCCTCCTTTCGGGCAAAAGAAAAAGCCGACCGACCACACCCACACTTGGGTTTGGTCAATCGGCACTTGGCACTTTGGCACTTGGCACTGGTGGAATATTCACATAAAGCTGACGCTTACAGGCTTTGCAGCGTTGCGGCAAATTGTGCGCCGTCGTGTCCGGCTCAACCGGGAACAGCTTCTTGCCACAATACGGGCAGCAATACCAACCGTTCTTAATCATTGGCAGCTCCTTATCTCTTAGTATACGCGTTTTTTCGGTTTTGTCGAGTGGGTTTTGGCTTTTTCTCTATGCCCCTGTTATTTGTTACAGACCATTCCAAGTCAGCAACTACGCGCGTGCGTGCGCGTAGATTTTCATTGCTTTCTCGCTTTGGTTTCCGTTTCGGCATCATGTATTTGAGATAGCGGCAGGACGCATAATCATTTCGTTTGATGCCGCTGTCATCAATCACCTGCACGCCGGGCGGCGGGTCAATCATTGCCGCATCGTCCACCCATTGATAGGTGACGGTTGGGCGCGCAAGGTTGCGGCTGCCGACAAACTGCTTTTTGCCGTTGAGACTGGCCTCCCGCCGCTCCTTGGTAAAATACCCGGCCCAAACATCATAACCACGATCCTCAATATAGTTGAGCTGGATGTCATCGCCCCAGACCCACAAGGACTTGATCAGTTCAAGGTCACCGCCGACAGCGTTGAGAATCAGATGCACATGCGGCCGGTGGTCGCCGTGTCGCCCTTCGAGGACATAGATGTACTTGAGTTCCGGCAAGCCGCGCGCTTTTCGGTAGGCGCGCAGCTGGGCGAACACCTTGCCGAGCCGCCGCCGGGTGACTTCCGGACTGGCTGGAAGATCTTCGTCCCGGTAGGTTAGCGAGAACACCAAATCGTCTGGCTCGAAATTCGCAGCCATCAGCATCTCCAGCTTGCGCTGCGCGGTATTGCAATTGGTCTGCGCGACCTGCTCGGCGGTCACCTCGCGGATGCGTTTGCGCTCCTGCTGCGTTGCGTTCGGCCGTGGTACGGTATAGATCACATCCCACACCAAGCGCCCCGCGCGAATGGTTTTTCGTCGTTTCATTGTCCCTCCGTGTTCAAATTGGACACAAACCGAAACGGGTGCAGGGAGGCCGCAGCCTCCCATGCCCGTTTTGATGATTTTTCAGAATATCCGCAGATTTCGGATTTGTCAAGGATTTTCGCCGTCAAGGTTATTTTTTGCCGGTTTCTCAACCCGCTCGAACGCAATCACCCACACCCACGGATTAGCTTCCCAGCCACAGGTGGCGCGGTCAGCCGATTTGATTGTACTATCCCACACACTGGAAAACCAGCGTAGTGCGTTTTGGTAGCTTGCTTCGCAATCGAGACAACTATCCGAACCTCCACACGCCATAATACCGCCTGTGCATTCCTGTTGTCCTTCTTGTTGCGCTTCAATTTTAGTTATTTCACGCAACCGCTCTGCTCTTATATCCGTCACCCGCAGAAAGATACGGGCGACCTCGCGCGGCATGTTTTCGTTCGGCCTCCATCCCGGCTTGCGTTGTGCCCGACGCATCATATCGTATCGGTCGGCCGAAAAATGAATGTCTGCATACGAACCATCGGCCTTATACCGGACACGACCGCTCCCGACAATATTGGACAAGTAGTCAACTCGAAATGTCTCCCGCACCCACAGCACATCATCGGGCTGATATGGCGCGCGATCATACAGGCTGTGCCCAAGCATCACAGGAACGGACAGCACGCTGTCTCTCCACGCTGCGCCACCCAGCTTCCAAAGATGGCCGTCCAGCACCGGCTGCGGCTTCACCACCCGCCGGGTGACCGTTTTTCGACCTTCCAGCAGCGCGCGCACCATTTCGGTGTCAAACAGGATTGGCTTTAGTCTCATTTCATTTTCACTCCCATCAACTTCGCCCACTGCTTATTTGCGGCGCGAGACTCAGCCATCGCAGCATCGGCCTGTTTCAAAACATCCATTGGTACATCCGTGAGCGGCATACCCTCATACGGTTTTATCAATTCAATATACCGCTGGTATGCGGCAGACGAGGCTTGCAGCGCCTGATCCGCACGGGCAAGCCGATCCCGCTCCTTCTCCCATTCTAGATCATTTAAGGCCCGTTGCAGACTGAGGGCAGATAAGTCATATTTGCACATTGTCTTGATGATCCATAGCAAATCGGCCTTTGTACAGTCGGATAGGTTCATTTGACTACCTCCGGCGGCAGCTCGGCCGACCACCAGCGCACATCCACCGTCATCAGGCCATCATCCGGGAACTCCGGCAGATACCAGCCGCCCGCGCGGTAGACATAGGCGGCATAATTGCCCCGGTTATATTTACTATGGCTTAATGTCAGCACCGTCTGCCCATCCTCCGGGCGCTCGTCCGGATACGGATGCCAGACCGGCGCGGACTGCGGGGCTTCCGGCAGATATCCACATCGACCGTTGCACGGCTTCGGGCAGGCGATGCAGCACGCATACGGCTGATCACAACACTGCGCCGAGCCGCATACGCCGTATGGGTTCATCCCGGTCACGCACACATAGCCATTCCCATCCACCTGCGGTAGCTCCTGCACCGCCTGCTGCATCTGCTCGTTCAGCTGGCTCAGCGCCTGCGCCTCGGGCGCTGGTTCGTCCGCTGGTGGCGCGATCTTGCCGCTCTCCACCATGCCGCGCAGCCGCTGCACGATCTGCGACCACGACAGCTTGCCATGAAACGGCTTTTCCACCTCCAACCCGCTGATTGTGAGGACATACCGCACGCCTTCCGACTCGCGGCCCATGTATCCGCGAAAAACCAGCGCATCCTTGACTTCCTCGATCAACCGGCTCGCCGCCATGCTCTGGCTGTCATGCAGAACGCGGTACAGCGCGGCCTGATACGGTGCCGCGATATGCCGCAGCAGGAATGCATCAACCACACCGTCCGACACAGTCGGCTTGTCGCGCGCGGCCTTGACGTCCTGCGCGCGGAAGGTCTCGCCGCGTGCGAGCCGCTGCTCGAACTCCGCTTGCACCTTCTCGGGGCTGTGCGCCAGCTCGTCCGCGACCGACTCACCGATCTGCTCACGCCGCAAGGCTTCCAGCAGCGCGGGCGACAGGTTTTTGTGAATGTACTGCATGCGGTGGATGGCAGACGCGCTCTCATTCGTCTGCTCCGCGAGGTGGTCACGCAGGCGGCCGGGCAGCTCCACGCCGCGCTCCTTCATGCTGCGCAGCGCCTTCTCGAGGCGGATCACGGCCTCCATCTTTTCGTAGTAGGTCAGTTCGCGGCTGGTCAGGTTGGACTGGATCAGCGCGACCATTTCACTGTCCTCGCCGTCGTAATTCTTGACGATGCAGGGCGCGTCCTTGCGCCCCAGCAGCTCGAGCGCCTTGCGGCGGCGGTGCCCGGCAACAATGCGATACTTGCCCTCCCCTGCTGCGCACACGGTCAGCGGATTGAACAACCCATGCAGCGCAATATGGTCTGCAAGTTCCTGCACATCCTCGACCGTGAAAAAGTTGTGTTCGTTCACAATCAGCTGGGAAAGCGGAATCTGGACAACCTGCATATCGGGCGTGTCCAATTTGAACACATCGTGCGCAACCATTGCGCCGACGTTAACTTTGCGCGCCATCTGCGCCACCTCCCAGATATTCACGCACCCACGCGCGGTAATCGCGAGCGGCAGCCGAGGTCGGTGACCACTGGCAGACAGGCTCGCGCGCAAAGGTGCTTTCGTCCACCTTGTCCGTGCGACGGATGCGGGTCTGGAACACCGGCACGGGGCAATGCTCCCGCAGCCAGTCCTCACCCTGCCGGACAACGTCCGCATTGTGCCACATGGTCAGCAGCACGCCCACCTGCACCGCACCGTTGACGCGCCGAATGCCGTCGATCTGGCGCAGCAGCTCGGCCATGCCGTCGATCTCGAACGCGCCGGGCTTGACCGGGATGACAATATCGCTCGACGCCGCCACCGCGCTGATCGACGCGACCGAAAACGCGGGCGGGCAGTCGATCACGAGATAATCATATGCATCGTCCTCGATGACCGCGTCGCGCAGGTCGGTGAGCACGCGCAGCGCACGGTCGCGCGGCGTGCCGCCCTGCACATCGTCCGGCAGGCTGCCGTCGAGGTCGAGCGCCGCAAGCGACATGTCCGCCGGGATCACATCCAACCCTCGGTAGATCGTGTGCTGGACAAGGTCGGCGTAGCACAGGCACATGCCCTCAAACAGGTCTGCCAGCGTGCCCGGCTCGGTCGGGATGCGGTAAAACCGCGAGGCGTTGCCCTGATGGTCGGCGTCGATCAGCAGCACGCGCGCATTGTACTCAGTGGCGAGGATCGCCGCAAGGTTGACTGCCGTCACCGTCTTGCCGACACCGCCTTTGAGGTTGACGATACTGATGGTTTTCATGTTTTCGCATCTCCTTCTCTGGCGCATTTCAGAAATTCACCATTTGCCATAGAGTCAGAAATATAAGCCAGCAGGGCATCTCCCGCACCAATCATCGTTTTTTCCAAACCGTCATACACGGATAGCAGCAGGCGCATAA